>NZ_CP106738.1:0-643825 GCF_025639885.1 Roseovarius pelagicus
GCTTGCGTGCCTGATCCAATGACAAGCCGTGAACGCTTTGCAGGATGCCGGTCAATTCGTCGCGCCGCGCCGCTGCAACGGGGGAGGTGTGTGCGATCTGATCGTAGAAATCTATCGCCTGAGCCGCCTGAAGCGGGTTTTCCGAATAGCTGTAGAGCGCGTCATAGACCTGAGCCCGCCCAAGCGTGACACGGGCCTGATCGACGCCTTCTTGTTCAGCGAATTCCAGCAAATCGTGCAAGTAAACTATGTCCTGTGGACGCAGGGCGCGAATCTTGGGGATTTCTTCGGCCAAGACGACGGCGGCAGTGGCATAGCCACCTTTGGCCGCGTTCATCAGCATGTCCATTCCTGCCTTGGGGTCGAGAGCGATACCATTGGTGCCACGCATCAGGTTCCGCCCATAACCGAACTGCGCGATTGGATAGCCCTTGAGCGCGAGCCGTTTGGTCATTTGTCCCGCGACATGGTGGCGGTCCTGACCGGCGGGGACGAGGCCGAAGTCGGGGCAAGCCTCGTTTCCGACCAGCCATGCGATGCTCTGTGCTGCAGGCAGGTTGTCGTCCAGCACGAGGGCGGTCAGTTGGTTGAAGGCGGTTTGTTCGCCATCACAGGCGCGCAGCGCCAGTTCAATGGCAGCCTGTCGCTGGGTTTCCAGAGGTTCGGGCAGTGAATCGCCCATCGCAGGATTTACAACGACAGACGCTGTGGCGAGTAGAGCCGCAACCATAAACGATTTCATGAAGCAAGACGTCCCCGGAACACAAAACGGTGTTCAGACGTCTATCAAGTAATGTCTAAAAACTCAACTATGACGTACGGTCCGGGACGGCGTTAATGTATTGCGATAGATTGGAAATACAGTCTCTCGCAATACGTGTGTTCAGATGATTTAGCTGCGCTCTTCGGCGACGATCTCTAGCATGCCTTCGAGGGGAACATAGCCCCGGATCATCTGGCTACCCATGACGAATGAGGGGGTACCGGATATGTCCAGTTTGGACGCAAGGGCACGGTTGGCGTCGATGACGGCTGTGACTTCATCGCTGCCCATATGCGCAAGGATTGGGGCTGCATCGAGGCCCAGTGAGCTGGCCAGTCGGCCAAGCGCCACTTCACTGGCGTCACCTTTGAAGTCGATCAATGCCTCATGCACCTGTTTGTAGGCGTCATCCCCAGCGACCTGCAGAGTGGCGATCGCAAAGCGCGAGGATACGACTGACGCTTCGCCGAGAATCGGGAATTCCTTGACGATCAGGCGGATGTTGCCATCCGCTGCCAGCAGCTCTTCGACCTCGGGAAAGGCCTTGCGGCAATAACCGCAGCGATAATCCATGAATTCAACGATGGTGATGTCGCCATCCGGGTTGCCGCCGATCCAAGAGTGGCCGTCAGCAAAGAGCGCGTCGGCATTGTCGGCCAGCAGATCGCCGTCATTGGCGGCCTGCATTGCGGCCTCACGTTCCTGCAACACCGCGACCGCTTCGTAGATCACTTCGGGGTTGTCCATCAGATAGGCCCGTACTTCTGCGCGAAAGGCAGTGCGATCTGCATCGCTCATCTCGGAGAGGTCGAGGGCATTGGCGGGGGCGGCGAGGGTCGCGCCAAGTGCTGCGGTGGTCAGTAGCGTACGGATCATGGTCTATTTCCTTTTCGAGGCGGCTTTGGCCGCAGAGAGCACATCCTGCGCCCGTTGCCAACCGGCAGAACCGCGTGGCAGCAGGTCAGAGGCGCGTTTTGCGTGCAGGCCTGCATCCTGCATCCGTCCCTGAAGCGCGTAACGCTCGGCGGTAACGATTGAAGCCATGCCCTTGTTTCCGGATTTGGCATAGGCAACTGCCAGATCGCGCATCACGCGCCCGTCACGGCCATCACGCGCGCGTGCCTTTTCCAACACTTGCAAGGCCTTGTTTATCTGGCCCTGCGCGACCAGTGCGCGCCCGTAAGAGCCGAGGATAAGCGGGTGGTTGGGCGCGGCATTCACGGCGCGGGCATAGGCGGCCGTGGCGGCGGCGAACTGACGGTTTTCCATCAGGATCTGGCCGCGTAGTTCGTGATAATAGGCGTCATTCGGACGCATCGCGATCGCTCGGTCCATCGCCTTGAGCGATTTTTTCAAATTCGAGCGACGGTGCCATGCCACGGCCTCGCGCATGTATCCCACGTCCTTGAACCCGCTTTCACCGGCGCGCGCGATGGTCCATTTCGGGCTGCGCTTGAAGGCCGACAGCTTGCCCTTGGCGCGGGCGAACCAATAGAGGTCGTTGTTGCTGGGCTTTACCTTGTTTCCGTGGGCGTCGGCCATGCGTTTGACCATGCGGTAACGGTCGGCGGACAGGGGGTGCGTGCGCGCATAGGGGTCTTGGCGCGCAGCGGACAGAGCCTCTTGGCCGCGAAAGATGTCCATCACTTCGGCTGCACCAGAAGGATCGAGACCGGCGCGCACCATGTAACGCACCGCGGCATTATCGGCGCTGCTTTCCTCGGCGCGGGTATGCGCAAAAAAGAGCCGGGTTGCAGTGCTGTTGATACCGATAGCGGCCCCGGCGGCGGCCTGAGCATTGCCAGAGATGGCTCCGGCGGCGGCGGCCAGCGCCATGCCGAGCCCCGCGGCAGTGCGCGCGTTGCGGATGTTGATCGGACGGCGCACCAGATGACCGTTGGCAATATGCGCCGCCTCATGGGCAATCACGGATTGCAGCATCTGCGGGGTTTGCATTTTTAGCAGCAGGCCGGAATGAATGAAGATATTGTCGCGATCCACCACAAACGCGTTCAGATTGCGGTCGTCGATGACAAGGATGCTCATCCGGCTGGGGCTAAGTCCTGCGGCCTTGAGCACCGGGGCAGCGAGCTGTTTCAGCGCGTATTCAATATCCGGGTCGCGCAACAGTGTCAGCGCGCGCGCGGGCTGGGCCAGCGTGAGCGCCAGAAGCGAGAGAACAGAAAGAAGACGAACGAGATGCATTGACGCCCCTGCGCGGGTGGAGTGATTAAGGATATAGGTGCAAGCACTCTAGGAACAATGACATGGATAACTCAACCCGGTCTCAGGTCGATCCCTTTATCGTGATGGACGTGATGGAGGCTGCGCGGCGGGCAGAGGCCGAGGGGCGGCATATCATCCACATGGAAGTGGGCCAACCCGGTACACCGGCGCCCGAAGGCGCACGGGCCGCATTGGCCGAGGCGATGCACCGGGATGCGATGGGCTATACCGTGGCATTGGGCCTGCCCGAACTGCGCGCGCGGATCGCGCAGCTCTATGGCACGTGGTACGATCTCGATCTTGATCCGGGGCGGGTGATTGTCACGCCGGGGTCGTCGGGGGCGTTCATTCTGGCGTTTACCGCGCTCTTTGACACGGGCGCACGGGTAGGGATCGGCGCGCCGGGGTATCCGTCTTATCGGCAAATCCTGCGGGCGCTGGATCTGGTGCCGGTCGATATCGAGACTGCAGCGGAAAATCGCCTGCAACCGGTGCCCGACGATATGGCGGGTCTGGCTCTGGATGGTCTGTTGGTGGCCAGTCCGGCGAATCCGTCGGGCACGATGCTGGATCGGCCTGCGCTGGCGGCACTGATGGGGGCGTGCGCCGAAGCGGGTGCCAGCTTTGTCAGTGATGAGATTTATCACGGTATCGAATACGAGGCCAAGGCGGTGAGCGCGCTGGAAATCAGCGATGATGCCTATGTGATCAATTCGTTTTCCAAATATTTCTCGATGACCGGCTGGCGGGTCGGCTGGATGGTGGTGCCCGAGGATCATGTGCGGGTGATCGAGCGGCTGGCGCAGAACCTGTTTATCTGCCCGCCCCATGTCAGCCAAGTGGCGGCACTGGCGGCAATGGAATGCGAGACCGAATTGCAGGCCAACATGGACGTTTATCGTACCAATCGCGCACTGATGCTGGAGGGATTGCCAAAGGCCGGTTTTGATCGCATCGCACCCCCCGACGGGGCGTTCTACGTCTATGCGGATGTGAGTCATCTGACCGATGACAGTCGCGCCTTTGCCGCCGAGATACTGGAACATGCGGGCGTCGCAGTCACGCCGGGGCTGGATTTCGATCCGGCGCGCGGGGCGGGCACATTGCGGTTTTCCTATGCGCGTGCGACGGCGGATATTGCCGAAGGGCTGCGGCGCTTGGCCGTTTACATGGCGACGCGGCAAGCGCGGTAGTGCGCGCATGCGCCAGATGCTATACTTTACCGCGAACAGGTCCGCGACGTGGCCTGAAACATGGCGAGTGAGTGAGCAGATGATCAGGGTATGTCTGACCTTTTTGGCGGCAGTCTGGCTGGCGACCGGCGCGGCAGCGCAAGGTGCTGGCGGGCAGGGATTCGGCGGGTTGGCGCGGCTGGATACCGACGAAAGCGGCATCACCGGGACACGGAATAACGTGCGGATCAATCTGGCACTCAGCCAAGGGGTGCCGTACCGCGTGTTCACGCTGGAGGATCCCGCGCGCGTCGTGTTGGATTTTCGCGAAGTGAACTGGACTGATGTGATCGGCGATGCGCTGAATGAAACCGACAATGTAACCGATGTGCGGGTCGGCGGATTTCGTCCCGGCTGGTCGCGCATGGTGGTTGATCTGGCGGGACCTTTCGCGCTGCAAAACGCAGATATGCGGGTCGACGAGGCCACCGGAGCAGCGGCATTGCGCGTGGTGCTGAAACGGGTCAGTGACGCAGAATTCTCTGCCCGTTCGGGCCTGCCTGCCGCGCCATCCTGGGACGTGATCCCGGAGGGCGACGGGACGGTTTCGCGACCTGCACGCGATCCTGACGCGCCGTTGCTGATCGTTCTGGACCCCGGACATGGGGGCATTGATCCGGGCGCGGAATCAGGCGCTGTGGTGGAAAAGGACCTGATGCTCAGCTTTGCGCGGCAGCTCAAAGAAGTGCTTGTGCGCGGCGGGGGTGTCGAGGTGATGCTGACCCGCGACGATGACAGCTTTGTTTCGCTGGAGCGCAGGGTGGCGATTGCGCACCAAGCGGGGGCGGATGTGTTTTTGTCGTTGCACACGGATTCGCTGGGCGAGGGGTCGGCGCGCGGTGCGACAGTCTATGTTTTATCGGCGGATGCCTCGGATGCGGCGAGTGCGGCATTGGCCGAACGCCACAACCGAGCCGATTTGCTGGCAGGGCTGGACCTGACGGGTACCGATGACATTGTTGCGGACATCCTGATGGATCTGGCCCGGATGGAAACCCAGCCGCGTGCGGACCTGTTGGCTCGCGCACTGGTATTGGGGATACGAGAAATGGATCTGCCGCTGAACAAGCGCCCGCTGCGCAGCGCCAGTTTTTCGGTGCTGAAATCGCCCGATATTCCGTCCATCCTGCTGGAACTGGGCTTTATCTCTGACGGGCGCGATCTGGATAATCTGGCCGATCCTGAATGGCGCAACCGCATGGCTATTGCCATCAGTGACGGGATCAAGGCGTGGTTGATTGCGGATGCCGCAGCGGCAGAACTGGTACGCCAGTGAGACAAAGCAGGGCGATGCGCGGAAACCGGCGCAGCCGGGTTCGCGTTCCCTTTTGACGCAAGGCGTTCGGGTGCCTATATGAAACCCGTAAACAGGTGAATTGGGGGCGGGATGCTCAGATCAGTGCTGACATTTTTTGGGTCGATTTTCACGCTGGTGACGCTCAGCCTTCTGATGGTTGCGCTGAGCATTGGCGCGATCTTCTATATTTACGGTCGCGACCTGCCCAGCCATCAGAGCCTTGCCAATTACACGCCGCCGACGATCAGCCGGATTTTTTCGGGAGAGGGCCGTATCATTGACGAGTTTTCCCGCGAGCGGCGCTTGTTCACCCCGGCCGAGGAGATACCCGTTCTGATCAAAGAGGCGTTCATTTCCGCCGAGGACAAGAATTTCTATACGCATTCGGGCTATGACGCGCGCGGTATCGTCGCGGCAGCGGTCGAGGCGGCGCGTACTCGTGGCGGCACCGTGCGCGGGGCATCGACGATCACGCAGCAGGTGATGAAGAACTTCTTGCTGTCCGGCGATCGCAAGATCGAGCGCAAGATCAAGGAAATCATCCTTGCCACCCGGATTGAAGAAACGCTGGACAAGGAAAGAATCCTTGAGCTGTACCTCAACGAGATTTTCCTCGGGCAGAATTCCTATGGTGTTGCGGCGGCGTCGCAGACCTATTTCAACAAATCCTTGGGCGAGTTGGCCCCGCATGAGGCGGCGTTTCTGGCGTCCATGCCCAAAGCACCGAGCGATTTTCATCCCGTCCGCGCCGCAGAGCGCCTGAAACAGCGGCGCGATTTCGTGCTGCGTGAAATGGCTGAAAATGGCTATATCACTCGCGCCGTTTACGAGTCGGAAAAAGCGCAGCCGCTGCGTTCGGTCCAAAATGGTGATTTTGAGCCGTTCTCGAAATCCTTGCCACCGCGCGACTATTTCACCGACGAAATCCGCCGCCAGTTGAGCCGTGATTTCGGTGAGGGTGAATTCTTTACCGGTGGTCTGTCGGTGCGCGCTACGATCGACCCGGAAATGCAGGTCGAGGCGGCGCTGGCCTTGCAATCCAAGCTGGAGGAATATGACCGCCAGCGTGGCAAGTGGCGCGGCACGGGCGTCACGTTGCCCGCCGAAAGCCTGACCAGTGAAGAGGCATGGCGCGAGGCGCTAGGCGCGGCAGATGTTGCGCGCGACATTCAGCTGGATGGGCAATGGTATCCGGCAGTGGTGCTGAAGATCGAGGATCAGAGCCTGAGCATCGGGATCGAGGGCGTGCCTGCGAGCGATGCAGAGCCGCAAGTGGTGCCGCGCAAGGATATATCGTGGTTGCCCGGAAATTTTCAGAAGACTTTCGAAGTCGGCGACGTCGTGCATGTGCGCCGTATGACGGGCAATGATGGCAGTTTCATTCGCTGGACGTTGCGGCAGGTGCCCGAAGTGCAGGGCGGGTTCATGGCGATGGACGTGAACACAGGCCGGGTGATCGCGATGCAGGGTGGTTTCAGCTACCAGTATTCGGTGTTCAACCGGGCAACACAGGCCAAACGTCAGCCGGGATCGAGCTTTAAGCCCTTTGTCTATGCCGCCGCGCTGGACAGTGGCTACAGCCCGGCGACGATCATCGTCGATGCCCCGATCGAGGTGAACACGCCGCAAGGGGTCTGGCGCCCACGCAATTCGTCGAACAAGTTTTATGGCCCGACACCATTGCGCACCGGAATCGAGCAGTCACGGAACCTGATGACCATTCGTCTGGCGCAAGAGATTGGGATGGAAACGGTGGCCTCTTATGCCGAGCGGTTCGGCGTTTATGATGATATGGGGCCATATCTGGCCAACTCGCTGGGATCGGAAGAGACCACGCTGTTCAACATGGTTGCGGCCTACGCGATGTTTGCCAATGGCGGCGAGCGGGTTGAGCCGACCTTGGTCGACCGGGTGCAGGACCGTTATGGCGAAACCGTCTATCGGCATGATCCGCGTCGCTGTGTCGATTGTTTTGATCCCAATATTCCGCCCACACGCGGCCCGCGGATCGTATCGGACCGCGAACGGGTGATAGATGCAGTGACGGCTTATCAGCTGACCTCGATGATGCGCGGCGTTGTGCAGCGCGGCACGGCGGCTGGCAACGTCCGTCTGGACGTACCTGTGGCGGGCAAGACAGGGACCACAAATGACGCGCGTGACGTGTGGTTCGTGGGCTTTACCAGCAACATCGTTGCAGGCTGCTACATCGGTTTTGATCAGCCGCGCGGGTTGGGTCGCGGGGCCTATGGTGCGGGCATGTGCGGGCCGGTGTTTACCCAGTTCATGCGTAAGGCGACCGCGAAATACGGTGGTGGCGAGTTTGAACTGCCACCGGGTGGCCACTTTATCAAGATCGACCGTTATACCGGCGCGCGCCTGCCCGACAACGCCAGCGGGCAATATGTGGTGGCGGAGTATTTCCGTGACGGAGAAGAGCCGATCTTTGGGCTGGCCTATGATGGTGGCTTTGCCATGGGCAACGATCTGGAGTTGTTCCAGTCCGACGAAGAGGCGGTAAAGGAAGTCACGACTTCGACCGGAGATACGGCCGTGGTGGGCGAGAAGGCGACGTTTGGCTCGATCAGTTCGGGTGGGCTGTACTGACGGACCACGTGCCGGGCTAAAGCCCGGCCTACGGGGTTTCGCTTGCCTTTTGACGTTTGGTTGCCAAACATAGCCGCATGGAAAATATCCCCGCCTTTTGCACTCAGTGCCGCTCTCGTTGTGGCTGTATCGCACATGTCGAAGGCGGTCGGCTGACCGAAATCGTCCCGGATCCGGGGCATCCCAGCGGTAAGAAGCTGTGCCCAAAGGGGCGCGCAGCACCTGAACTGATTTATCACGCGGACCGGCTGACGCATCCCATGCGGCGCGTCTCGCCTAAGGGCGAGCGTCCCGCGCGTTGGGAGCGGATCAGCTGGGGCACCGCGCTGGACGAGATCGCCGCCAAAATGGGGGCCATTCGCGCTGAGCACGGCGCTGAGCAGGTGGCGTTTTCGGTCACGACGCCCAGCGGCACACATATGTCCGACGGTATCGCGTGGGTGGAGCGGTTCATTCGCGGATTTGGCAGCCCCAACAACATTTACAGCACCGAGATTTGCAATTGGCACAAAGATCATGTCAGTCGCCTGACATATGGCTCTGATACAGGGGTGCCTGATTATGCGCGCAGTGACTGCATGTTGCTGTGGGGGCATAATCCGGTGGCGACATGGCTGGCCCGCTCGGTCGAGATGCAGGCCGCGATGAAGCGCGGTGCGAAGCTGATTGTCGTGGACCCGCGCGCGACATTGTTTGCGCGGCGTGCTGATTGCTGGTTGCGGTTGCGACCGGGCACAGATCAGGTGCTGGGGCTGGGGCTGATCCATATCCTGTTGCGTGATGGGACGTTTGACGCAGGCTTTACTGCACGTTGGACCAATGCGGCGGCGCTGGTGCGCGAGGACACCGGTGATCTGTTGCGCGATGCTGCGGGTGGATTGCAAGCGCTCGGTGCCGATGGCGGGGTGGTCGGTTATGACGGACAGAAGCGGGACTGGCGTGGACCGGTTGCGTTGTTCGGCGCGGCAGAGGTGAACGGTGTGCGCTGTCGTACGGCGCTGAGCCTGCTGCAAGAGGTTGTGGCACCGCATGATCCGACCAGTGTCGCGGATGAAACCGGGGTTGATCAGGATGCGCTGGAACAAGCGGCGCAGATGATGAGCGCGGCAGAGGCGCTGAGTTACTGTGCGTGGAACGGTGTCGCGCAAAGCCGGACGGCCAGCCAGACCGAAAGGGCGATGGCGATCCTCTACACCCTCATGGGGCATTACGGACAGCCCGGGGGCAATGTGCCGGGGGCGGCAGCGGCGTTTAACGATATCTCAGGCCTCGACCTGCTGAGTGACGCGCAAAAGGCCAAGGGCGTCGGGCGCGAGGCGCGTCCTATCGGGCCGGGCAATCAGGGCTGGGTCACCGCGCGGGATGTGTACCGCGCCGCGCTCGGGCAGGGGCGGTACCCTGTGCGCGCGCTGATCTCGTTCGGGGGGAACCTGCTGGCGGCGCAGCCTGATGCGGATCTGGCAACAGAGGCGTTCAAGGCGCTGGAATTACATGTGCATGCGGATTTCTTCCTGAATGCGACGGCAGAGTGGGCTGATATCGTGCTGCCCGCCGCGACATCGTGGGAGCGCGAAGGGCTGCGCCACGGCTTTGACGCCACTTTGGAAGGGCAACGCCGGGTTCAGTTGCGCCCCGCTGTCGTCGCCCCCATCGGGGAATCGCGCAGCGACGTGGCGATTGTGATGGCATTGGCGGATCGGCTGGGCATGTCGGAAATCATGTTTGACTGCGATGTGGATAAGGGGCACGCGCATTTGCTGGCCAATACCGGGGTGACGATCGATGCGTTGCGCGCACAACCCGAAGGTGTGGAGGTGCCGGGGCAGGTGCGGGTACGCGCCCACGAGACGGATGGGTTTGCCACGCCCAGCGGGGTAATCGAAATTTATTCCGAACAGATACGGCGCACGGGCCTGCCGCCGCTGCCGGTCTGGCGAGAGCAGGATGCCATGGTTGCGCCTGAAGGGTATCCGGTGCGCCTGAGCAGTGCAAAATCGGTCACCTATTGCCATTCACAGCACCGCAACATTGCATCATTGCGCCGGTTGCAACCGAACCCGCCACTAGAGATGGCCCCGGATGTGGCCGAGCCGCGGGGGATTGCGGACGGCGCATGGGTGGCTGTGACAACACCCAAGGGCAGATTTCTGGCGCAGGCCAAGGTAATCGCGGCACAAATCCCAGGCACGGTCGTCGCACAGCATGGCTGGTGGGTTCCGGGCAGCGCAGATGCCCCCTATGGCGAAGCCGATGCGATGGCGGCCAATATCAATCCAGCGATGGATACCAGCGAATGCGACCCGCTGACCGGGTCGATCCCACTACGGTCGGGATGGTGCGAGGTGGCGCTGCTCTGACGTTGCTTCCGACCCCTTAGGAGCTATGCTGCCGCTTGTCCGCCGCTGCGTGCTGCGATACACCCGCATCTGACCAGACAGGGACCTGAAAATGCGCGCGGAAATACAATCTCTTGTAGCTGAGATCGAGAACTCTCTGGAGTTGCTCCGTCAACGTATGGGGTGGGAGACGGCCCAGCACCGACTGGAGGAATTCAACGCGCGGGTCGAGGACCCCACATTGTGGGACGACCCTGCCAAGGCGCAAAAGCTGATGCGCGACCGCCAGGGACTGGTGGATGCGATGGCGACGCATGATGGCATCACCCAAGACCTGTCGGATAATGTCGAACTGATCGAGCTGGGTGAGATGGAGGACGACGGCGATGTTGTCGCCGAGGCCGAAAATGCCATCCGTGTCTTACAAAAACGCGCAGCCGCCAAGGAGCTGGAGGCACTGCTGGACGGCGAGGCGGACAGCAACGATACGTTTCTGGAGATCAATGCTGGCGCTGGTGGCACCGAGAGCTGTGACTGGGCCAGCATGTTGGCGCGGATGTATGTGCGCTGGGCGGAAAAGCGCGGTTATACAGTCGAGCTGCAATCGGAACAATCGGGTGACGAGGCGGGGATCAAGTCGGCGGCCTACAAGATCAGCGGGAACAACGCCTATGGCTGGTTGAAATCCGAGAGCGGCGTGCACCGGTTGGTGCGTATCTCGCCGTTCGATTCAGCGGCCAAGCGGCACACGTCGTTTTGTTCGGTCTGGGTCTATCCGGTGGTGGATGACGACATCGAGATCGAAGTGAACCCGGCTGATATCCGCATCGACACCTATCGCAGTTCCGGCGCGGGTGGGCAGCACGTCAACACCACCGACTCTGCCGTGCGGATCACGCACAATCCGACAGGCATTGTCGTGACCAGTTCGGAGAAATCACAGCACCAGAACCGTGACATCGCCATGAAGGCGCTGAAATCGCGGCTTTACCAGATGGAACTGGACCGCCGGAATGCCGCGATCAACGAGGCGCATGAGAGCAAGGGCGATGCCGGGTGGGGCAACCAGATCCGTTCTTATGTGTTGCAGCCCTATCAGATGGTCAAAGACCTGCGCACCAATCACGAGACATCGGACACCAAGGGTGTGCTGGACGGCGATCTGGACCCGTTCATGGCCGCGACGCTGGCGCTGAACGTGAGCGGCAAGAGCCGGGCCGAAGCGCAGGGCGATTGAGCGTCGTCGCCAGATTGGATCTGGTGACGACGGTGAGTATTCGAGGAACATTGAAAAAGGGCGGCTTTTTCCGGGGCGGGTCTTGCGCAGGCGGGTGTGCTGCGATTTGTTTGCGTGCGGGGAGGGACAGTCATGGATGATGTTCTGGCGATGGGCGCGCGTGCGCAGGTAACTGCGATCGTGAGTGGACGACTGAGCGCGGAAGACCTGATGCGGGCGTCGTTGACGCGAATAGAGTCCGCGAATGGCGCGGCGAATGCGATCGTATCGATGCGCAGCGCGGATGACCTAATGGCCGAAGCGCGCAGTGCAGATCTAGCCGAGGCGCGCGGCCCCCTGCATGGGCTGCCCGTGGCGATCAAGGATCTGGCCAATGCGCGTGGGTTGCCAACGTCGCAGGGGTCGCCGCTCTTTGCCGGGCAGATGGCGGATGCGGATGATCTGCATGTGGCGCGAATGCGTGCGGCAGGCGCAATCATCATTGGCAAAACCAATACACCCGAGTTCGGCCTCGGCAGTCAGACATTCAATCAGGTCTTTGGCGTAACACCAAACCCCTATGACGCGGACCGTACCTGTGGCGGATCGTCCGGTGGAGCAGCGGTGGCGCTGGCGTACGGGATGGTGTCGCTGGCGGACGGGTCGGACATGATGGGCAGTCTGCGCAACCCGGCGGGGTGGTGCAATGTCTACGGGATGCGGCCCAGTTGGGGTGTCGTGCCGGGCGAGGTCAGGGGCGACACATTCCTGCACCAGATATCGACGAATGGTCCTATGGCGCGCAGCCCCGACGATCTGAAATTGTTGCTGGAGGTGATGGCGGGGCCGGATCCGCGTCAGCCGCATGGTCGGGCACTGGAGCCAGCGCACGGAGCGGGGCGGCGTATTGGCTGGCTGGGCGACTGGGGCGGGGCGATGTCGTTTGAGCCGGGCATTCTGGCGCTCTGTGAAGCGGCGCTGGAGGCGATCGACGGCGCTGAGGTGGATGCACTGCCCGCGCCGTTCGCCCGCGACGCGTTGTGGCAGAGCTGGACGGATTTGCGCAGCTGGGCCGTGGGCGCGTCACTGGCCCCGATGATGGCGGATGAAACCATGCGCGCGCGGCTCAAACCTGAAGCCGTTTGGGAAGCCGAGCGCGGAGCGGCGATGAGTGCGATGCAGGTGCATCGTGCCAGTGTGACGCGGTCTGAATGGTTCATGGCCGCCGATGCGCTGTTTGAGCGCTACGATGTGTTGGCCATGCCCACGGCACAGGTCTGGCCATTTGGTCACGACCAGGCATGGCCAAAGACGATCAATGGTGTGGAAATGGACAGTTATCATCGCTGGATGGAGTGTGTGGTCCCTGCCAGCCTGATCGGATTGCCGGTGGTGGCTGTGCCTGCGGGATTCGGTGGAAATGGCCTGCCCATGGGGATGCAGTTGATCGGCAGACGGGGGGCGGATCGGGATCTGTTGGCGCTGGCTGAAACCTATCACCGTGCGACTGGTTGGCCACAGGCACGACCACCACAAAGCTGAGCCTGACATAGATCTTTGTGCGGCGCGTTCTGCCCGCTAACCTGACGGAGAAAGCGGGAAGGGGAGCCATGCCAGAGAACCGTGCGACAGACAGCGGTGTACCTGAACTGGGTGCCGTAAGTTTTGCAATGCTCGGCGCAGCCCTGCGGCGCGGGTGGGCAGACATGCGTCGTGCGCCGGGTTATGCGCTGTTGTTTGCAGGGATCTACGTCGTCTTTGGCTGGTTTCTGGCGTGGATAACCTTGGTGACAGGGCACAGTTACTGGCTGGTGTTCGCGGCGGTTGGTTTTCCTCTTTTCGGACCGTTTGCCGCTGTCGGGCTATATGAGGTGTCGCATCAATTGGAAGCGGGCAAACCGTTGAGCGCGCGCTGGATTTTTGGTGTGATTGCGCAGCAAAGCCAACGCCAACTGCCATCCCTTTGCGCGATTATCATCATGGTGTTTCTGTTCTGGTTCTTTCTGGCGCATATGATTTTCGCTCTGTTCATGGGACTGTCGGTGATGACGAACGTATCGTCATCCTATGCGGTATTCCTGACCATGAACGGATTGAGCATGCTGGTGGTGGGAACGGTCGTCGGGGGGATTTTTTCGTTGTTGATCTATGCAATCACGGTAATTGCGCTGCCGATGCTGTTGGATCGAGAAGTCGATTTCGTGAGCGCGATGATTGCCAGCGTCGGAGTTGTCACAGCAAATCCGGGGCCGATGCTGGCTTGGGCCATCTTTATCGCGGTCACGACGTTTCTGGCGATGCTGCCGGGGTTTCTGGGGCTGTTTCTGGTGTTGCCATTGCTGGGACACGCGACATGGCACCTGTACAGGTTGGCTTGTGCGGCGGTAGAGAGCTAAGCGATCCGTACATAGGATGTGTTGTTTATCGTGTGTTACCCCAGCGCCGCCGCTAAATGATCAAACACCATCCGAATGCGGCGACTGGTGTGCAATTCACGGTGCGTGGTTAGCCAGATCGGGACGGGAATAACCGGTAAATCAGGCAGCACGCGGATCATTTCCGGGCATCGGTCTGCGACGTCGTGCATCATCACGCCAATGCCAAGGCCCTGACGCACCATTTCCCACGCCACGACACCGCTTTGCGACGCCAGCTTAATATTGTTTTCGGTAAGGCTTAGGCCAAGCGCGTTCAGCCCGGAGAGAAGCCGCGTGTGGTCTGCATCGAAACCGATGAAGGCGGCATCGTTGAGATCTTCGAGCCGCGCGGGAATGCCGAAGCGTTCAATATAAGGCCGGGAGGCATAGAGGCCGGCCCAGCTGTCGCGCAGCAGCCGCGCGATCAGGTCGGGTTGATCGGGGCGGGCGTGGCGGATCGCGATATCGGCCTCGCGGCGGCGCAGGTCACTGATGGCGTTGGTTGCCACGATGTCGACCTCGATCCCCGGTGCATCAATGCGCAGAGTGTCCAGAATGGGCGCAAGCATATGTGCGGCAACCACGTCGCTGGCGCTGATCCGCACTTTACCCTCGATGGTCTGGCTGTGACCTGACGCGGTCAGGGAAATCCGGGTGGCGGCCTCGCCCATTGCGCGCACGTGTTCGAGCAGGTCGAGACCCGACGCGGTCAGCATCAGCGATTTCCCGCGACGTTCGAACAACACGATGCCCAGTGCGTCCTCTAGCCCGCTGACCTGCCGGCCAAGTGTCGGTTGCGCCAACCCAAGGGCACGGGCGGCAGCCGAGAGCGAGCCGAGTTCTACCGTCGCCAGAAACGCGCGGACTTGGTTCCAGTCAAATGTGATCGCCTTCCAGTTCATGCGTATATGCATAACCGTGTATCAGATTTATGCAATTTTATTTGCATATGAGTAGGGTTAAGACGCATGAAGATATGAGGAGAGAAACCATGCCCACGCAAGCACAGTTCTGGGACAGGATTGCCCCGAAATATGCGCAAAATCCGATTGCGGATGTGACCGCCTATGAGGCGACGATGGCGCGCACCAGTCAGTATCTAGGTGCCACTGATCGGGTGCTGGAACTGGGGTGCGGCACAGGGTCAACGGCCGTGCGATTGGCCCCGCAGGTGGCGCAGATCGTCGGCACGGATATTTCGCAAGAGATGATCCGGATTGCGAGAGGTCGGGCGGAAACGGCAGGCGCAAACAATCTGAGTTTCAACACCACGCATGAGTTTGACCAAGGGCCGCCCGCAGCCCCGTTCGACGCGGTTCTGGCGTTCAATTTCCTGCATCTGTTGGAAGATGTGCCCGCAACACTGCGCACAGTACATGCCCAGATCAAACCCGGAGGCATGTTCATATCGAAATCGGGCTGTTTAGGGGGCGGGTTGCCGTTCTTGAGATGGATGATCGGCGGGATGCAGTTGATCGGAAAGGCGCCGCATGTGGGTTTCATGACGCGGCAGGAACTGGAGCGCATGATCATCGAGGCAGGATTTGAAGTATTGGAGGCAGGGGATTATCCTGCCAACTCAGCGAACCATTTTGTGGCAGCCCGTAGATTGTAGAGTCGACTGTGGCTATTCCTCGCGCCCGTGTTCCATCAAACGCGCGCGCAGTAGCGCCGCCTCGCGGGCTCCGGCCTCTAGCGCGAACACATAGGCGTGGGTGAGATAGAAGCAGGCAGCGTCGAGGTCGTTGGCCTCGTCCGCCGCCTGCGTGTAAAGCTGGATCAGCCCGGCCTGATCGTGTCGGTCATGGGCCGCGATCATGGCTGCATCCAAGGCGCTCATTCTGCCGCGATGTCCTTGGCGCGGTGGGTTTCGACCTTGCCCGCGACCCAGTGATGGAAGCAGTGGGTGGGGCTGTCCATGACTGGCGAGAACCGCCCGCCATCGAACTGGGTCACATGGCGACCCTTTTGCATGCCTTCGACGACAAAAATATCTTCTTCGAACACGGTTTTCCAAAGCTGGGTGTTGCGTGCGCGCATGCCCTCATCCGTGCCGGGCACAGCGTAGTAAAGATGCACATGCTCGACAGTGCGCTCGTGGCTCTTCGGCTCTAGGATAATGGTGAATGCGTGGTCACGGTGCACCCCGAGCAGCACGTTGGGGTAGACGGCGATATATTCAGCCTGCTCATTCCACTTAGTGCCCACATCTTCGAAATCGGGGAAGGTATCGCCATGTTCATCGCGCAATTGGCGGTAGACCATGGTGCCTTGGCCAGAAAATGCCTCTGGCTGTTCGATGTGATAGTGATCCTCTAGCCGGGAATAGCTGTTCAGACCGGGGTGAATCCACGGCAGGTGGTAGCTTTCGCAGTAGTTTTCGACCGCCAGTTTCCAGTTGGTCTGAACCTCCAGCTGGAATTTGTTGTCATGTCCGCCGTGATAGAGGGGCAGCTCGAACTCCGACCAGCGGGTGATGATGTCTGACATCGCGTCCTCGAAGGCGGGTGCATCGCCGGACATGTTGATCCACACCACGTCGCGCCAGACGTGGCTGCGCACCTCGTTCAGGCCCAACTCGTCACGTTTGATCGCGGCATGGGTGTTTTGGCCGGGACCACCCACATGCGGCGTGCTGACCAGCTTGCCCTTGGTCGAATAGCACCACGAGTGGTAGGGGCAGCGAATGGCACCTTCGATCTTGCGTGGTTCCTCTACCAAAATCATGCCGCGGTGGCGGCAGATGTTCTGGAAGACGCGCACGTCGCCCTCTTTGTCACGAATGAGCAGCAGCGGCATGCCGAGAAACTCCATCGGGACGGCGTCGCCGGGTTCCGGCACGTCTGCGGCCACGGCAAGACCGGCCCATTGGGAAAAGAGCAGCGCGTGTTTTTCCTCCTGAAATACGTCGGCGTCGATGTAATGCGCATTGGGCAGGCCGTTGGCGATTTCGACCGGAGTGCGGACGTTCGACAGGTCTGTGATGGGTTTGTTCATTGGATTGCCTCCCTCGGGTCTGCTATCCAATTTGCCCAAAATTACAGGTTGGTGACCGCCTTTCCGCGACGGGACTTTTCCAAGGGCGACATGTGGGAAGGGCAGGAGTTTACGATCTCGCGCGACGTGGGCTAGCGAAAGGGCTGATCCAATTGCAAGAGGTTGGCATGGAACGGCGCGACGGCCTCGCGATCGATCAGCCCGGCCTGACGGGCCGTGGCTAAAACGGGGCCAGTGTTGCGACCGAGATGCTCGTACACCATGCGCGTGGCGCGGATGCCGGTCACTTTTTCGCGCACAGTGCGGGTGACGTAGCCGATCCAGAGATTTTGTTGAAAAGAGGTTTCTTGCGCGAGGAAGTTGAAGGAGCAGGCCATCGCGTTCTGATGGGTGGCGATCATCATGATGCCTTCTTCCTGTCGCATGACGATGCCGCGATATTCACGGTCGCGCGAATCCGTGGAAATACCCTGTCTGCGCAAGGCATCGCGTGGCTCGAACCCGCGCAGGAACGTGTAGCCGTCGTCGCGATAGACATAAACCAGCCCGAGAACAAACTTGGTCTCCTCGATGAAGCTGCGACGCACGAAACGATAGAAACCATCGGGAAAGAGGGCTGGTGGAACGTCAATCGGGGCGCGTCCGAAATATCCGTTCAGCTGAGGATGGCCGAGCAAATCAAAGGTGGCGGTGTTGAGGTCGGCGGCTGATTCCAGCAGGATACGGGCATCAACTCCGAAAAACCGACAGATGCGATAAAGCACGTCGGGGCGTGGAAAGCTCTCTCCGCTCAGGTATCTGTTGAATTGGGTCCGGTTGATCCCGAGGTCACGGCAAAGCCCGGCGACCGACGGGTAGTCGGCGCTGAGGGCGCGCAGATTCTTGCCAAACACCGCGCGCAGTTCGGCCGGATCTGCGTCGGTCTGGTCGCTCTGCGGTTGCTTATCCGATTTCGACTGGTTCATCAGTGACACCGAATCCGGTCAGGTGTATACATGTCTGAGCGCCCCCAAATGCCCCTTTCGGAGCATTGCATCACGTTTCTTTGCAACTGTCACGGGTGCTGACGCTATTTAGCGTCATTTTTTTACCATGTTGACACAAATGGGCTTTGGTGGACGCGGAATTGATCATGTTCCTTGTCTGCGATGCACGACATGCTGGTTTGTATGGACATGTTACAGATCGGGGGAAACATGCGCGGAAAAATGCACGGTGTCGTTCTTTGGAGTGATCAGGCTCAGGATCGGGCCGTGATCTGGTGCGAGGACCATGGAGATCTGGCGTTTTATCGGGGCCAAGGCAGCGATGCTGGCGCCGCGAGCCGTATCAAGGCCGGTGATATGGTGGCGTTTGATCTGTGTGAGGGCGGTGAAATGCGTTTGGCCAGAGCCCCCAGTCTGGTCGCACAAGAAAGCCACCCGACCCTGAGTCGCGCGCTGATGCAGGCGGGCATAAATGCTGGTGCGCTGCCCGACACCAGTACGGATTTGCCGTCGGCCACGTCGGTGGCCACGGGCGATGCGAGCCTGAGCAACGTGGTGCCCTTCCGCACGCAACGCTGCGCTGAAATCGCCTGAGGCGCACAGCCGTCCGATACAGATAAATGATGTATGATGAATACGCGGGGTAGAGATTACCCCGCGTATCTCATTCTTGCGGCTCAGATGCCGCGGGGCAGGGCGGCGACGCCGGTGCGGGCGATGTCCGACAGGCCCAGAGGGCGCATGAGGTCGGCAAAGGCGTCGATCTTGGCCGGCGTGCCGGTGATTTCAAACACGAAGCTGTCAAGCGTGCTGTCGACCACGTTGGCGCGAAAGATATCCGCCAGACGCAGGGCTTCGACGCGTTTCTCGTCCTTGCCCTCGACCTTGAGCAGCGCCAGTTCCCGTTCGACCGAGCGCCCCTCGACCGTCAGATCATGGACCTCGTGGACGGGCACGATGCGACCCAGCTGTGCCTTGATCTGTTCGATCACCTGCGGTGTGCCGGTGGTGACGATGGTGATGCGGCTGGTGTGGCCCTCGTGATCGATCTCGGCGACGGTCAGGCTGTCGATGTTATAGCCACGACCCGAGAAGAGGCCGATCACCCGTGCCAGCACGCCGGCCTCGTTGTCGACGATAACCGCCAGTGTGTGGCTTTCTTCAACGTCAGAGAAGGTGGGGCGTAGATTGTAGGCGGAGTGTTTTGTCGCGCCTTTTTTGATTTTTAGCGGGGACATTTTCGGCGTCCTTTATACTTTGTCGGGGTGGTGGGCTGAAGCCCACCTTACGAAAATTGGAAGGGCGGGTATGACACCCCCCTACGGATCACACCATCACCGCACCTTTGGAGCCGATGGCGTCCTTGGTGGAGGCTTCGCCCAGCAGCATTTTGTTGTGCGGCTCGCCTGACGGGATCATCGGGAAGCAGTTTTCGTGCTTTTCCACCAGACAATCAAAAATCACCGGGCCGTCGTGATTGATCATTTCCATGATCGCATCATCGAGATCGGCCGGGTCGTCGCATTTGATGCCCTTGGCACCGAACGCCTCGGCCAGCTTGACGAAATCGGGCAGCGCCTCGGACCAGCTGTGCGAATACCGCTCACCATGCAGCAATTCCTGCCACTGGCGTACCATGCCAAGACGTTCATTGTTCAGGATGAACTGCTTGACCGGCAGGCGGAACTGAACGGCTGTGCCCATTTCCTGCATGTTCATCAGCCAGCTTGCCTCGCCAGCGACGTTGACCACCAGCGCCTCTGGGTGGGCCATCTGCACACCGATAGAGGACGGGAAACCATAGCCCATCGTCCCAAGACCGCCCGACGTCATCCAGCGGTTCGGATCCTCAAAACCCAGATACTGCGCCGCCCACATCTGATGTTGGCCAACTTCGGTACAGATATAGCGGTCGTGGTCCTTGGTCAGTGCTTCTAGCCGGGCGAGCGCATGCTGTGGCTTGATGACTTTGCCTGTCTGCTTGAATGCCAGACAATCGATCTTGCGCCATTCGTCGATCTTGGCAGTCCACTTGTTCAGCGCCTCGCGGTTGACCTTGCGGCCGCGCGCCTTCCAGACTTTGAGCAAATCCTCAAGCACATGGGCCACGTCACCCACGATCGGAATATCGGCTTTGATTACCTTGTTGATCGAAGATGGATCAATGTCGATATGGGCCTTCACCGAACCGGGCGAGAATGCATCGAGGCGTCCAGTGATCCGGTCGTCAAAACGCGCGCCGACATTGATCATCAGATCGCAATCGTGCATCGCCATGTTCGCTTCGTAGAGGCCATGCATGCCGAGCATCCCCAACCAGTGTTTTCCACTGGCGGGATAGGCACCGAGGCCCATCAGTGTCGAGGTGATTGGTACGCCTGTCGCCTCGACCAGCTCGCGCAGGAGCTGACTGGCAGCGGGGCCGGAATTGATCACGCCACCGCCGGTATAGAATACCGGGCGTTTGGCAGTCTCCAGGGCTGCGACCAGTTCGGTAATGGCCTCCATGTCACCCTTGACCTGCGGCTGATAGTGGCTGGTGCGTATCTTTTGCGGCGCGGTGTAGGTGGCGCTGGCAAACTGCACGTCCTTCGGGATGTCCACCAGTACCGGACCGGGGCGGCCAGCGGTGGCGACGTGGAATGCCTCGTGAATGATGCCCGACAGATTCTCGGTGTCCTTGACCAGCCAGTTATGTTTCGTGCAGGGACGCGTAATGCCAACAGTATCGGCCTCTTGAAACGCGTCCGAACCGATCATGAATGTCGGCACCTGACCCGTCAGCACGACGATCGGAATGCTGTCCAAGAGCGCATCGGTCAATCCGGTCACGGCATTGGTGGCACCGGGGCCAGAAGTCACCAGCACGACGCCCGGCTTGCCCGTGGAACGTGCGTAGCCTTCGGCGGCGTGTACGGCACCTTGTTCGTGGCGCACCAGTATGTGGCGGATGTCGTTTTGTTGGAAAACTTCGTCATAAATCGGTAGCACCGCGCCTCCGGGGTATCCGAATACGACGTCCACGCCCTGATCCTTAAGGGCCTGAACCACCATTTTCGCTCCGGTCATCTGACGTGTCATCGTTTTGCTCCGTTTATGACATTCATCTTATTTGTCTCGCGCATAAAAAAGCCCCCGAAATTCGGGGGCGCATGGGGTACCGTTATGGTGTCCGTTACCGGCCCATGCGCCATTTGCCTACGACTACGACTAGTTGGGCCACGGTGGGCGCTCCTCATGCTGCGTGGCGGCGACATTATTGGCGCGGTCAGAAACCGTCAAGCGACAATTGCCTATAAAATGTCGCGCGGGGGCGAAAAACTTTGCATTTGTTGCGCAACTCCGTGTCTGGCAGGGTGACGTCGGGCTGTTACAGGACTCGCGCATATTCCGGGCGAACGACGATTCCCCCATGCCCGCAAAGGAGCCAGCCATGTGTTCGATCGATCTGAACCAGATTTCCGCCGATGATTGGGATGAACTGAACGATCCGCGACCCGATGTTACCGAGTTTGATCGTGTGGTCGACGCCGCGCTGTCACGCCGCGGGTTCGTCAGCGGGCTGGTTGCTTTTGGGTCTGGCGCGGCTGCGATGGGGATGATGCCGGGGGCAGCTCGGGCGATGGAAACCTCGCGGTTCGCCTTTGAGCCGATTGGATTACAGACTGATGCCACGGTGCATGTGCCCGATGGATACGAGTGGCAGATCGTGGCGCGCTGGGGTGATCCGCTGTATTCCGACGTTCCGGCATTCGATCACGCCACAGGCGGCGCGGCGGATTATACCGATCGGGTATTTGGCGAAAACACCGATGGGATGGAGATGTTCGTGGTGGGCGACAGGCAGGTCTTGGTCGTCAATCACGAATACGCCAACCGCAAAGTGAACCTGCCGCAGGCAACAGGCGGAACGCCTCGCGATGCGCAGGACGTGAAGAAGCTGCAAAAGCTGCAAGGCGTCGCCGTGATCGAGATTGCGCGCGGCGAGAGCGGTTGGCAGATCGTGCAGGATAGCTCCTTAAACCGGCGTATCACCCATCTGACGCCGATAGAGATCGCCGGACCTGCCGCCGGACATGCCCTGATGCAGACCCAAGCCGATCCTGAGGGCGTGCTGGCTCTGGGGACGATGAACAACTGTGGATCCGGCAAGACGCCGTGGGGCACCTATCTGACATGCGAGGAAAACTTTAACGGCTACTTTGGTGCAACAGATACCGACGCGATCTATCCAGCCATGGTGCAGGACGGTTATGAACGCTACGGGATCGGCACAGACGGCTGGGGGTACGACTATCACAAATGGGACGAGCGGTTCGATACCAGCGTAACCCCGAACGAGCCGCATCGCGTGGGCTGGGTGGTCGAGATCGACCCGGCAAACCCTGACGCAAATCCGGTCAAGCGCACGGGGCTGGGGCGTTTCAAACATGAGAACGCCGCCGTTGTTCTGGCCTCGGATGGGCGTGTGGTGATTTACATGGGGGACGACGAGCGGGGTGAGTTCCTGTATCGATTTGTTTCAAGCGGGACCTACGTGCCCGGCGGCAGCACCGAAGGTTTGCTGGACAATGGCACGCTTTCTGTCGCCAAGTTCAATGAGGACGGCACGGGTGAATGGCGCGCGCTGACGCCGGAAACCACTGGTATGACGAGCGCGGCCGAGATCCTGATCTTTGCCCGCATTGCGGCCTCTGCCGTCGGGGCGACGACGATGGACCGTCCCGAATGGATCGCGGTCAACCCTCACGCCATTGAGGCATATTGCTGTCTGACCAACAACAAGAACCGGGGCGTAAAACCGAACGCCGGTGGCGACGATACGTCGGTCAATGGCCCCAACCCGCGTCAGAGCAACAAATACGGCCAAATCGTGCGCTGGCGCCCTGTGAACGAAGACCACGGCGCTGATGGGTTCGAGTGGGACCTATACGTGATGGCCGGTAATCCGGAAGTGTACGACAATGCCTATGGCGGGTCGGACAACGTGACGGCGGGCAACATGTTCAACTCACCCGACGGGATGGTGTTCGACAGTGCCGGATTGTTGTGGATCCAGACCGATGGTGATGACAGCAATGATGGTGAGTTTGCAGGCATGGGCAACAATCAGATGCTGGCGGGCGATCCGGTCACCGGTGAAATCGCGCGGTTCCTGACCGGGCCGAAGGGCTGTGAGGTGACCGGGCTGACGTGGTCGGCGGATCGTCGCGCCATGTTTGTGGGCATTCAACACCCGGCTGCACCGTTCCCAGATGGCGAGGGCAAGTTACCGCGCTCGGCTGTGATTGCAGTGACCCGCTCTGATGGCGGGTTGGTCGGGTAGGGGCTGCCCCCAGTCATCCTTTGCCACGGCATGTCCTGCCGCTGTCGTCGGCGGAGCTGTCATCTGGCGCGCATGATCAGTGTGCGGACGGCGGGCATACTGGCTAGAGCTGTACTCCGGTGCCTTGAAGAACGCCGTGTTCCATAGCGTATCGGGTCAATCCGGCTGTAGAGCTGATGCCGAGCTTGCGCTTGATGTTCGCGCGATGGGTTTCGACGGTGCGTACCGAAATATCAAGCGCGCTCGCCACGGCCTTGTTCGACTTGCCCTGAGCCAATTGTAGCAGGATGGTCTGTTCGCGGTTTGTCAGTTGTTCGCGCGCTCCGTCGCCAGAGGGCGTGAGCGAGCCTTGCGCACCGGTACACAAGTAACGCTGACCGGTCATGACGACGTCGATGGCATGTTTGATCTCGTCCGTGGGCACATCTTTCAGCACATAGCCGACGGCGCCGTGGCTGAGTGCGGAGGAGATGTATTCGGGGCTGTCGTGCATGCTGAGGATCAGGATGCGAGTTTCGGGGCGGCGCTCCAGAATGATTTCGGTGGTACTGAGCCCGCCGATACCCGGCATGTTCAGATCGAGCAAGATCACATCTGGATCGAGTGCCTCGACCTGCTCGATGATCTGGCGGCCATCCGACAGCGTCGCAATAACGTCAATGTCATCATAGGTTTGCAGGATCGCCTCGACACCCTCGGCCACCATCGGGTGATCGTCGACGATCACGACGCGGGCGGGGGCGACGGAAGAGGTGGATTTGGTCATGCGCTTGCCTTTGTGGTTTCTTCTTTGTTTTGCGGACCGAGCATGTGGCTGAGTGGTACGGTTGCCTCGATCACGGTGCCACTGCGTGACGACAGAATGCGCAGCGTGCCATCCAGTTGTTCGATCCGCTCCTGCATATTGCGTAGACCCAGACCTGTGGGCGCGCTTTGCGCAGGATCAATGCCGATGCCATCGTCGGTAATGCGCAGCGTTGCGCCGCGATTATGGCCGCGCGCGTCGAGGGTGACACGGCGCGCGCCCGAGTGGCGCTCGACGTTGGTCAACGCCTCCTGAGCGACGCGGTAGAGGGCAGTCTTGGCCTCATCATCCAGACGGTTTCGAAAAACTGCTGTCTGGAATTCGGTCGCGATGCCGGTCCGTCTGCCGAATTCCTCGATCAGAGCATTGAGGGCAGGACCAAGGCCAAGATCGTCCAGTGTGCCGGGGCGCAGATCGCGACTGATCCTTCGGACCTCCTGAATCGCACCGGCAAGGTGGGTGATGCCCTTGTTCAGGTCTTCCGCCGCCCGCGCATCCCCAATTTCCAATCTCCGCCGCGCCATATCGAGCGCGTAACGGATACCTACAAGGATCTGGCTGATGCCGTCATGCAGTTCGCGCGCAACCCGGCCACGCTCTTCTTCCTGCGCGTCGAACACGCGCTGGGTCAGGGCCTTCAGCTTGGCATCGGCGAGGCGGCGTTCTCGGATGGTGATGAACAGCCCGGAGGTAAAGACAACCAGCAGCGCGATGAGGGTAAGACCGCCGATGTAGAGGAATGTGCGCTGTACGCGCGCCTCTACCTCGGCGCGGGATGCGGCAACCGTGGCGAGGACATCGTCGATGAACACCCCCGTTCCCACGACCCAGCGCCAATCCTGTAGGCCGATCACATAGGCGACCATGCGACCCGGCTCTCCGGTGCTGGGGCGGGGCCAGTCATAGGTGTGATAACCGCTGCCCGAGCGCGCCTGCGCAATCAACGTGTTGGTGATGTCGATGCCGTTCGCGTCGGTTAGCCCCATCCAGTTGCGGCCAATCTGACTGGTGTAGCGGGGGCTGACCAGATTGTTGCCGTCATAGTCGTAGACAAAGAAATATCCGTCGGTGCCATAGATCATGCTGGACAGAATGCGCGTCACGGCCAGCATCGCCTCGGCGTCGTCAGGGGCAGCGCGCCCGTAATTGTTGACGAACGCGGTCCGGGCAAGCGACAGGTAATTTTTGAGTTCTGCCCGCTTGGCTTCGATCAGCTGGCGTTCCAACGTCGCGATCTCGCGCTCGGCCAGATGGCGCGATTGCAGCGTGACCAGCACTGAGATGACCACCACCGCCAAAAGCAGAGGGAGCGTGGCTGTCAAAAACAGCTTTTGGCCGTAGTTCCGCCAGAGGCGGTCTGTGAAACGTCGCATGACGAATCGTTATACGCGGATCGCGCGCGCTGCCCAGCCCGATGGTGTGCAGATCGCTTGCAAAGCGGGCAGGTCTGTTCGGGTTGATTGCGAATATGCTGATTATCTACGCAGTAGTCGGTATTCCATTGCAAGCGACGTGGCGTTAGTGTGTCGCCACTTGCAACGATCCGCGCGCCGGCAACGAACCGAGTGCGCATCACTGATCTGGGAGGATATACTCATATGGATCGTCGTTCTTTTCTGAAGAATTCCGCACTTGGCGGCACTGCTGCCGCCGCCACATCGCTGGCTGCTCCGGCCTATGCGCAGGGCAACCGCACGCTGACCATGGTCACCACTTGGGGTCGTGGTTTGGCAGGCGTGTTCGACGCAGCGCAGCGCGCGGCCGACAACATCACCCAAATGTCGGGCGGTAGCCTGACTGTGGACGTGAAAGCCGCAGGCGAGCTGGTTGGCGCGTTCGAAGTGTTTGACGCTGTGACCTCGGGTCAGGCGGACATGTACCACGGCGCGGACTACTATTTTGTCGGTCAGCATCCCGGGTATGCGTTCTTCACGTCGGTGCCGTTCGGCATGACCGCGCAGGAACTGGCCAACTGGTACTATCATGGCAACGGTATGGCGCTGCATGATGAACTGGGCGAAATCTTTGGCCTGAAATCCTTCCTCGGTGGCAACACTGGCGCGCAGGCGGGCGGCTGGTTCGCTAAGGAAATCAACGGTCCCGAAGACTTTAACGGTCTGAAATTCCGGATGCCGGGTCTGGGCGGCAAGGCGCTGGGCAAGCTGGGCGCGAGCGTTCAGAACCTTCCCGGTTCCGAAGTGTATCAGGCACTGTCCTCGGGTGCGATCGACGGAACCGAGTGGATTGGCCCTTGGGCGGATGAAAAAGCTGGCTTCCAAGAGATCACCAAGTTCTACTACACCGCTGGTTTCCACGAGCCGGGTGCCGGTCTGAGCGTTGCGTGCAACCGCGAAGTGTTCGACAGCCTGTCGGCGGAACATCAGAAAATCGTCGAAATCGGTTCGGCCGAAGCGCACCAGTGGAACCTGGCGCAATTCCTGAACAACAACGGTGCAGCGTTGCAGCGTCTGCAGTCGGCTGGCGTGAAGACGCTGGAATTCCCCGATGCCGTCTGGGATGCGTTCGGCGAAGCCTCGATGGCTGTCCATGAAGAGAACATGGGCGACGATCTGTACAAGAAGATTTTTGACGACTACCAAGCGTCGCTCAAATCGTCTTCGGGCTGGATCAAGAAATCGGAAAGCGCGTACCGCTCGCAGCGTGACCGCGTTCTGGGCTAAACAACGTTCTCAACGTTTTGGCAGGCTCTGGGAAACCGGGGCCTGCCTATACGACTTGTGATGCTGGGAGGCATCACGGGTAAGACGGGCCAACAAAGGTCTGCAATCGGGGATTTGGGGGGACAATGCTGGAAGCGATTGTCTGGTTTTTCCAGAATATCGGCCTCGCGTTCTACAATTTCGGCTATGCGATCACACATCCGTCGCTGTGGCTGGATTGGTCGGACAAACAGGCCATCATGCGGGTCGTTTACTACGGCGGGTCCGTCGAGTTCTTCTTTGTGATTTTTACGGCGTTTCTGGTGCTGACGGCCGTCGGGCTGTGGCGCAACGGCTTCATGTGGGGTTGTGTGCGTGTATTGGAAGGGTTCGCAAATACGGTCGGCAGGCTCTTTGCATGGGCGGGGCTCTTGATGGTGCTCCAGCAGATCGTGATCGTTTTTGTTCAGCGCATCTTTGCCCGGCCCGACATTGCCATCGGCTTTGGTATCCCGATCCAGATGGACATCAGTTGGTGGGCGGAAGAGCTAAAGCTCTATAATGCGCTGATCGTGTGCCTGTGCTGTACCTACACATTTGTGCAGGGCAGCCATGTGCGCGTTGATCTGATCTATTCCGCTGTCAGTTTTCGGACCAAGCGGATCATCGACATGGTCGGCAGCCTCATATTCATGATGCCCACCGCAGTCCTGACATGGATGTATGGCTGGTACTTTATGTGGCGGCACATGATCGTGCCGAACCCATCCGCGTCGGATACGCTGGATCGGTTGTTGATGAAGGCGCGCGCATTGCGGTGGAACATCGAAACCATCGGATTCAGCCCGAACGGGTTCAATGCCTACTTCTTGTTCAAGCTGTTGTTGATCGCCTTTGCTGGCATGGTTTTCCTCCATGCGATTGCGTTCTTCTTCCGCTCTTATCTGGAGTGGAAGGAAGGCCCGGAATCAGAGAACAAATATCTCGACAAGGACAGTCTTGGCGAGGGCGAAGAAGCCTTTGAGGGCACGCATTAAGGGGACGCAGACGTTATGCTATTTGGATTGGACGGGGTCGAAGTCGGCCTGATAATCGTCTTCCTTTGCCTCTTTGGAGGCATTTTGTCAGGTTTTCCCGTGGCGTTTGCCATTGGCGGAGCCGGGGTGATTTCCTTTGGGATTATTGCGGCGCTGAATGATGCGGGGCTGTTGATCCATCAGGCGATCGATACGGGCAGCGATGCCTACAATGCGTTGATCGCGAGTGGCGTAAAGGCCGAGAGTATATCAATCTTCCGATACCCTGATCTGGTGCGAACCGCCGTGCCGGTGTTTCCGCAGGGCTGGGAGACTGCGCTGGACCGGAACGTGTCGTTCATCGTGAACCGCATCAACGAGCGCGTTCTGGCGGGCCAGTCGATCGAGACATTGCTGGCGGTGCTGATGTTCGTGCTGATGGGGATCACGTTGGAACGGTCAAAGATCGCCAATGATCTGCTGACCACTATGGCAAAGGTGTTCGGGCCTTTGCCCGGCGGTCTGGCTGTGTCCGTGGTCGTCGTGGGGGCGTTTCTGGCGGCCTCGACAGGGATTGTTGGCGCGACCGTGGTGACGATGGGCCTGCTGAGCCTGCCGACGATGCTACGCAATGGTTACAGCCCTGAAATCGCAACTGGCGTAATCGCCGCGTCGGGCACGCTGGGGCAGATCATTCCGCCGTCGATCGTTATCGTTCTGTTGGGGACATTGGCCGGGGATCTCTATTCGGTCGCGCAGGAAAATCGTGCCATCGAGGCAGGTTGTACCGACGCGCTGACCTATCTGGGAGAGCCTGCGGTCGTGTCCGTCGGGACGCTCTTTCAGGCCGCTCTGTTGCCGGGGATACTGCTGGCGCTGCTTTATGCGCTCTATGCCTTTGGCTATGCGCTGCTGAACCCGTCAAAGGCCCCTGCGGTCGAATTGGGGCGTTCGAATGATCATGTGATCACCCGCTCCGAGGCATTCACATGGTTCATCGGCGTGCCGGTGGGTCTGATTGCCGGTGTTATACTGCTGGCCAATGTTGGTGTCATCGGTTCGCAGAGCCTGATCGTGGACAGCTTTACCGATCGTGGTGAAAGCGCATCGCTGCGGACAAATGTCGGTGAGGAATGTCAGCAAGCAATGATCGAGCTGCATGGCCAGGACGCGTGGGATGCTGCACTGGCCGAGCAGAGCGCCATCGACTCGTCCGGGGGACAACAAGAGAGTGTCAAGCTGACGGAGGACCAGATCGCGGAACTGAAAATCCAGAAGGAAGCGGATGCGGCGCCCATCGGCACCGGAGTTTCTATCATCTTCCTGTTGTTCGCACTGGTGCTGGCTGTTGCACGCGGGGTTGCCCCTAATGCCGAGGCACGACCGTTGTTGATCGGTGCATTGGGTGTCGTGCTGGGACTGTTGATCGACATTGTCTTGATCTCGCCCTCGACCAGTTCGGGGCTGACCGTGATCTTGCTGCTCATCCCGATCGCGATGGCGTTTTATGGATGCGCAGCAGCAGCCGGACGGCTGGCGCAAAACGATATCATTCGGGTCGTTTTTCCGCCGCTGGTTCTGATTGTTGCGGTGCTGGGGTCAATCCTGGGCGGGATTACCAACCCGACGCCGGCTGCGGCGCTGGGGGCCGGTGGTGCGATTATGCTTGCGGCCTATCGCAAGCTGAAGGATCAGGAACGGTCTGGGGCAATCATCCTATGGTCGACCTTTGCGATCGGGCTGGCAATCCTGACGGGCATCAACTTTGATCTGCGGATCAATCAGGACGGGGTCGGCGCCGAGACTGTCATCGCCTTCGTCTTTGCCTATGCGGCCTATCTCTATGCGCTGTTTGGTCTGTTGTTCGCCTGCTGGGTGCTATTCACCCATGGCGTGTTGACGCCGATTGTGCGCGAGACGGCCAAGGTGACGTCGATGGTGTTTACGATTCTCATCGGCTCGCAATTGCTGAACCTCGTTGTGATCTCGTTCGGTGGAGAGCATTATATCCAGCAATTCCTGAAGTCGTTCGATAACGAACTCACGGTGTTTCTGATCGTGATGCTGGTGCTGTTCGTGCTGGGCTTTGTCCTCGATTTTCTGGAAATCATCTATATCGTGATCCCGATTGTCGGCCCGGTGATCTATGGCGGTACGTTCGATCCCAAATGGGTGACGATTATGATCGCGGTGAACCTGCAAACATCCTTCCTGACGCCGCCCTTCGGCTTTGCGCTGTTTTATCTGCGCGGCGTCGCGCCCAAGGAAGTCACGACAGGCCATATCTATCGCGGGGTGTTCCCTTTCGTTCTGATCCAGGTGATCGGACTGGCGATTTTATGGTTCTTCCCGGCGATCGTGACGATCTTCCCGGCATTGCTGAGCTAGGATCTGTTTCCGGGCACCGGAAAAACCAATCGGTTTTTCGGTGCCCGGACTTTGCGCGCTCCGCGTCGTGGCCAAGTGGGGTCCGGCGCGGGGGCGGCAACCTGATCTTGCCGTTTCAGGCGAGAATTCTGCTAAAGAAGCCGCGCCGCATATTCTGCTTGCTCGGTGCGCTCTCGGCCATATCCCGACCCATCATCCGGTGCGCGGCCTCGCTGCGCATGTGGCGGCCACGGGCCATGTAATATCCGGTGTCGATGGAACCGTCGGCGCGGGTTTTGATCTGCGGTGTTTCTGAGAGTTTCATGGTCTGTGCTCCTCGTGCGGTGACAGGTTCATCCAAGCACGCACGCGAATTCGCCGCTTGAAGACGGTCTTTAGAATGTCTTGTGTTTTTCTGGTCATTTCGAATGACTCGCGGGTTTCGCTTGGCATGAGGCGGAAAAACGCGGTTAGCTGGATAGATGATCTATCGCTTTGACCGGTTCAGCATCGACACGACGCGCCACGTTTTTGCCTGCGATGGCGAACCTGTGCATCTGGAGCCGCAGGTGTTTGCCCTTTTGACCGAACTGGCGCGGGCGCATGGTGCGCTGGTCAGTAAGGACCAACTGGTACAGTCGGTTTGGCAGGGGCTGGCCATCTCGGATGCGACCATCAGCGCGCGGATCAATGCCGCGCGTATGGCGCTGGGTGATACGGGCCGGGATCAGCGGATGATCCGCACAGTACCCAAACGCGGCTTTCAACTTGTACCCGAGGTGATCGGCCAAGATGTTCAGGGTGTTGGTGATGTTGCAATGGCAGCACCCAGCGTTCGGTTTGCGATGTCTGGCGACGGTGCGGCAATTGCGCATAGTGTTAACGGATCGGGACCGCCGCTGATGCGTGTTGGACATTGGCTGTCCCATCTGGAACTGGATTGGCGCTGTCCGGTCTGGCAGCCGTTCCTAGCGCGTCTGGGGCGAAATTTTACGCTGCATCGCTATGATCAGCGCGGCACAGGCCTGTCGGAGCGCGACCTGACGCGCGTTGATCTGGATGATTTTGTCGGCGATCTGCTGGCGGTGGCCGATGCGGCGGGGCTGGAGACGTTCCCGATCTTTGCAGCCTCGCAGGCCGTGCCGGTCGCGATCCGGTTCGCGGCACTTCACCCTGAACGCGTCAGCCGCATGGTGCTATATGGCGGATATGCGGTAGGCCGGGCATTGCGCCCGTCACGCCCGGGCGAGATGGATGAGGATACCGTTCTGGGACTGATCCGGGCGGGTTGGGGTCAGGTGGATAGCGCGTTTTTCAAGGCGTTCATCAGCCTGTTCATACCAGATGGCACGCCGGAACAGATCGCCAGCTTTGCCCGTGTGCAAAATCTGTCGATCACGTCCGAGAATGCCGCCATCTTGCGCGCGGCGGTGGATCGGTTCGATGCGTCGGACGATCTGGAACGGGTGCGCGTGCCCACATTGGTGATCCATGCGGGCGGTGATGCGATCCAGCCGATCACACAGAGTCAGCATATCGCGGGCACGATCCCCGGTGCGCGCTTTACGATGCTGGACAGCCGAAACCATGTGATGCTGCCGCAAGAACCCGGTTGGGAAGAGATGATGCAGGCGGTTACGGAATTTTGCCTGCGCTCGGATTAGCGCCGTGCGCAGGTCAGTTGTTTAGTTGATGTGGTGCAGTGTATCGAACTCGGCGCGCAGGGCGGCCACTTCGGGGGCGAGGGTGGCCGGCTCATCGGCGCGCAAGGCTTTTGCAATCAATCCGGCCAGTTGCGGCACATGGTCTGACGTCACCCCCCACCGAACCAGTTCGGGCGTCCCGATGCGCAAGCCGTTCATATCGCCGGGCACCGCATCTATCGGCAGACCGATGCCGCAGGCCAGAAATCCTGCCTTGCGCAGTGTTTTTGATGCGGCCTGCCCGCCGCCCCAATTGGCCGCCTCGATGGCGAACTGGTGCGAATTGGTGTATCCGCGTTTCGCGGCGAAAATCGGCACGCCCTCATCGGCGAGGGCTGCGGCCAGTGCCTGGGCCAGCGTGATCATCTCGGCCGCATAAGCCGCGCCGTGGTTTCGCCAATCCAGCATACCCATGGCCAGTGCGGCAGATTTAGCGGCATCGAAATTGGCGGTCATGCCGGGAAAGGCAATGGCGTCGAGCCGTTCCGCCATCTCGTCGTCATTGGTTACGATCAACCCACCGGCAGGACCACCGAGGCTTTTGTAGGTGCTCATCGTCATAAGATGTGCGCCGTTGTCCAGCGGATTGGCCCATGCGCGCCCGGCAATGATGCCGCATTGGTGCGCGGCGTCAAAGAGCAGCTTGGCGCCCACTTCATCCGCGATTTCGCGGACTTGGGCTACGGGATGCTCAAACAGGTTGAGGCTGCCTCCGATAGTGATCAATGCCGAATTTGATTTGTGCGCCAGTGTGCGCAGGGCGTCGACGTCGACGGTATATCCATCGGCACTGACCGAGGCAGGCAGGGAACGCAGGCCATAGAGGCCCGCACAGCCTGCACCATGATGGGTGACGTGACCCCCGATGCTGGCCGGGGGGGCGATGATCGCATCGCCGGGTTTGCACGTCGCCATAAAGGCATAGAGGTTGGCGATGGCACCAGAGGGCACGCGGATTTCAGCGTGACGCGCGCCGAAAACCTCGGCACAAAGCGCGGCGGCGATCACCTCAATCTCTTCGATGGCTTCCAGCCCCATTTCGTATTTGTCGCCGGGATACCCGAGCGACGGGCGCGATCCGATCCCGGAGGCCAACAGCGCCTCGGCGCGGGGGTTCATCACGTTGGTGGCCGGATTGAGGTTGAAGCAATCGCGCTCGTGGATCTGGCGATTATCCTCGGCGAGCGTTTCCAGTCGCGCGGCGATGTCGGGTGCGGTTGCACCCGCAGTACGCGTGGCGATGGTCTGAACGCGGGTTTCGCAAGCGGCGGGAACCCAAGGGCGAATGGCGAGTGTCATGGTATGGCTCCTGATGTGATAACACCATAAAGCGCGGGCTGGCTGGCGGCGCAAACCAGAATATGTAAAAGTGTCGTTAGAAAAACTAAGGGTAGATTATGTCGGTTTCACCACCACGGCCCAAAGGCCCACCGCTGAATGCCCTGCGTGCGTTCGAGGCCGCAGCACGGTTGGGTGGATTTGCGGCCGCCGCCGAAGAACTGAGCGTGACGCCGGGGGCTATTTCGCAACATATCCGCAGTCTTGAGGATTGGACCGGTGCACTACTGTTTGAGCGGCGCTCGCAAGGCGTGCGACTGACGGCGGCGGGTGCTGCGCTATTGCCCGGATTTACAGATGCGTTCAATCAGATGGGGCAGGCAGTGCGGGCCCTGCGCGCGTTGGGGAACATGCGCACCTTGCATATCGCCGTGCTGCCTAGTGTCGCGCAGTTATGGCTGGCGCCACGTTTGCCTGCGTTGCGGGCGGCCTTGCCGGGGGCAAGGATTTCGATATCGGCGCTCGAGATGCCGCCCAATCTGGATCGCGAGATGTTTGACCTCAGCCTGTTTCTGCGGGAACCAACGGGCACGCAGCAAGAGGACATTTTGGCCGATGACTGGATCTTGCCCGTTTGCTGTCCGACATTGGCGGCGGGGATTGCCGAGCCATCCGATCTGACGGGTCATACGCTGTTACACGATGCGATTTGGGCGGGGGACTGGGCGCATTGGACGCAGGCGGTGGGCTGTGAACTGCCCGATGGCGAGGACGGCCCGCAGTTTTCGCTATATGCGCTGGCGATGGCAGAGGCGCAGAGCGGAGCGGGTGTGCTGATGGGGCATGAGGTGCTGGTCTCTAGGGCGTTGGAGCATGGCGAACTGGTGGCACCGCTGCCGAACCGCGTGTCGACCGGCAAGGCGCTGGTTCTGGAACAGCCGAGAGTTGGGGCGACCAGAGAATTGAAACATCTGGTGGCGATGCTGAAAGACAGCGTTTAAACCCCCCCGGCGAACTGTCGGATCAGCCCCGGCTGGGTCGCAACGGCATCCCGTCGGGCAATGCGATATCCGCGACCTGTTCGGCGATTGGATCATTGCTGAGTGGATGGGCCTGTGCGCTGTAATCATCTGGATCGCGCATTTCTTCCCATGCACCACCAACGTAGATTTCCAAACCTGAGAAGCCAGCCTTGTACCCCATCTTGTCACTACCCGGCACCCAGTAGCCGAGGTAGACATGCGGCAGGCCGCTTTCTCGGGCGATATCGACGTGATCCAAGATCACATGAGTGCCCAGACTGTCACTGGCGCGGGCGGGATCAAAAAACGAGTACACCATGCTGGCGCCATCATCGAGCATATCAGTCAGGCAGACCGCGACCAGATCACCGGTGGCGGTATCGATATATTCGACCACGCGGGTGCGGATCGGTGTCTCTTCGACCATAGCGGCGAATTCGAACGCATCCATGTCGGCCATGCCGCCAGCGGCGTGGCGGCTTTCCAGATAGGTGCGAAAGAGCGCGTATTGCTCTTCTGTGGCCCAAGGCGATGTCGCGCGGCGTTCTAGTCCGGCGTTGCGACGCAGGGTGCGCCGCTGGCTCTTGGTCGGGGCGAATTTCGAGACGTCGATGCGCGCCGAAAGACAGGCGGCGCAATCCGAGCAAGACGGGCGGTAGAGCACGTTCTGCGACCGGCGAAAGCCCTGTTTGGACAGTTTGTCATTCAGCCGTTGTGCGCCATCGCCTTGTAGCGCCGTGAACAGTTTGCGCTCCATCCTGCCTTCCAGATAGGGGCAGGGCTGCGGGGCGGTCACGTAGAATTGGGGCGCAAGTGGCAGGGTGTGACGCATTCAGAAAGCTCGCAGTGAGGTTTTGGTGTGTGTGATCCTGACGATAACAACCACATGTGCATCCGCCAAGACCCTATTGCCTATGACATATCAGACCACCCAGAACGACCTAACGCGTGGCGCGCCGGTTGATCGCGACCGTGCCCAGCATCAGGTCGCTCAGCCCTTGTCCGCGGGGTGATGCCATCATCAGGACGACGGAAATCGCCTGAACGAAAATCATCCCGAACGAGACAGTATAGCCAAGGGTATGCAACGCCGCCGCCGGCAGGTCGAATTTCTCTCCGTTGAAGGTCCGAAACTCGATCGCCATCAAACGCATCCCCCACGTGGCCGATCCACTGGCCAGCGTCGCCGTCCGGTAGACGAAACCGAGCGTCAGAAACAGAAGCGGAAAGAACAGCAGACCGACAAACGCCGTGAGCAGCGTGGCAAGCAAAGTGAAGACGAGAATAATCACTGTGTCCACGCCCCATGCCGCCAGCCGTTTCATCGGCACATCGGCGTAAAACTCAGGTTGCGTGTCAGGGTCTGGAAGATGCCATGTCATATCGTGATTGGTCCGGTCAATTCAGAAGGTTTGTGGATGCATGCGGTCGGGTTGCGCCTGCATCAGATAATACGCGCGGCGATCGTTTCAATCGCGCGTACGCCAGCAAGGCCCGCCGCGGGGGCGGGCCAGACCGTTGACGGAATGGTTATGCTTCTTGGGGTGCCATGTCGTCACGGGCTTTGCGGGCGCGGTCATCCATGAACTGATCGAACTCGGACTTGTCCTTGGCCTGACGCAGACGGTCGAGGAAAGCTTCGAAATTTTCCTGTTCGTCCTGCAAGCGGCGCAGCGTTTCGTCGCGGTAGGCATCAAATGCGCTGTTGCCGCTGCTTCGGTGGGTCACGGATCTGCGCCCGAGGCGTGCATGGCCAGATTTACTGCAATTCATTTTATTGCTCCAGATCATGTAGAAGAGAAGGGCGAGGCCAACAGGCCAGACGACGATAAAGGCCAGTACCATGGCCGCAATCCATGCGCCGCGCCCGCGCGCGTCCAACCAGTCTTCGGCGCGTGAGAGCCACATCACCAGACGGTTATGCCTAGGTGCCATGGCGGATGGGGCGAGTGTGGTCATTCGGGTATCCTTTCTCGAAGGGCTATGTGAAGGTGGTTAACATAAATGAAGATGGCAACTGATCTTGGTTGTTCAAGGGTTGATGTAAATCTTTTTTACATTTGAGGCAGCGGTCGCCGGTTTGAGCCGACTAAACTGTGAAGTCCGCCAGTTCCGCCCCTGACACGCGCAGCACTTCACCGGGGGGCGCGCCGAATACGTGGCGTGGCGTACCGGCTGCGGCCCAGATCTGGTCAAACGCTAATAGGCGGCGGTCAAAATACGCGCGCGGTGCGCTCAGGTGCCCGACCGGAGATACACCGCCAATGGCAAATCCGGTTTGCGTACGGATCAGCGCAGCGTCGGCCTTGCCCAGCGGCTCGCCTGCCAACGCGCTGGCGCAGGCGGGGTCGACCTGTGCGCCGCCTGCGGTGATGAACAAGATCGCCGTACCGGTGTCCGATCCGGCAAAGATGATGGATTTGGCGATCTGGTCGATCTCGCAGCCAACCAGATCAGCAGCCATCTGAGCAGTGGTGGCGTGCCCGATCTCCTGAATGAGACAATCAAGACCGGCCTCGGTCAGGGCACGGGTCACACGTTTGAGGCTTTTGCTCATATGGGGGTCTCCTATGTTGCCGGTTTATGTGTCGTGCCCGGCATTGACCAGACCGGCGCGGGTTGTATCACTGGACAAATGGATTTTGTCAGCCGCATTACACGATTGCCACATTGCTTTGAGCCCGAGCACGGCGCGGAGGCGCGCGCACTGTTGCCTCGGTTAAGTGGTGATCTGGCTGCGTTGGTCGAGGGGGCCGCAGGATGCAGCCCCTATCTGCGGAGCCTCATGCAACAGGAAGCGTATTGGCTGTCCGACGCGTTGGACAATCCGGAGGGCGCGCGCGATGCTGTCTTTGATGCCCTGCGTGACGGTGCCAATGGTGCCGCACTGGCTGCGCTGTTGCGGCAGGCCAAGCGCCGCATCGCACTACTTGCAGGACTGGCCGATCTGGCGGGCGTCTGGACGCTGGAAGAGGTGACCGGCGCGTTGACCACTTTGGCCGATCTGGCCTGCGATGCCGCGATGCGCGAAACGGTCGGGGTGGAAATCAAACGTGGCAAGCTGCCCGGCGCGTGCGAGGACGATATCGCCAGTGCTGGAGGCATGGTCACGCTGGCGATGGGTAAAATGGGCGCGGGAGAACTGAATTACAGTTCTGACATCGACCTGATCTGCCTGTTCGACGAAACCCGGTTCGCGTGCGATGACTATCACGAGGCCCGTGCATCCTTTGTCAGGGCGACGCGGCGCATGACCGCACTGCTGAGCGATCGGACCGGCGACGGTTATGTGTTTCGTACCGATTTGCGTCTGCGCCCCGATCCCTCTGTCACGCCGGTCTGCATGGCCATGGCCACGGCAGAATCCTACTACGAAAGCCTCGGACGGACATGGGAGCGCGCGGCCTATATCAAGGCGCGTGCCTCGGCTGGCGATCTGGCCGCGGGCGAGCGGTTTCTGGAGGCGCTAACACCGTTCGTCTGGCGCAGGCATCTGGATTTCGCCGCCATTGAGGACGCGCATAACATGCGTCTTCGCATCCGTGCCCACAAGGGTCTGGGCGGTGCGATTGATCTGGATGGGCACAACATGAAGCTGGGGCGCGGTGGTATCCGCGAGATCGAGTTTTTCACCCAGACCCGCCAGATCATCGCCGGGGGGCGCGATCCCGATCTGCGGGTGCGCGGTACTGCCGAAGGACTGGCACGGTTGGCAGCAAAGGGCTGGGTGCCACAAGACGCGGCTGAGGCGCTGACCGATCACTATCGGTTTCACCGCGAAGTCGAGCACCGGCTTCAGATGTTGCGCGATGCGCAAACCCATGATCTGCCCAAGGCACCCGAGGAGTGGGATCGTTTGGCTGCCTTCATGGGGCGCGAGGCGGACGAGTTACGCGCCGAACTGGACACGCGACTGGCCGCTGTGCACGAGATGATCGAACATTTCTTCGATCCCGGTGCGGATGCGGCACCCCCTACACCCGTATCCGATGAGGTGGCGGCGTTGTCGCAAGAAGTCATTGCGCGCTGGCCCAGCTATCCGGCCCTGCGTTCGGCCCGCGCGGGCGAGATTTTTCGCCGACTGCGCCCGGATATCCTGTCGCGCTTGGCTGAAACGTCACACCCGTCCGAAGCCTTGTTGGCGTTTGACGGGTTTCTGTCGGGGTTGCCAGCCGGCGTTCAGGTGTTTTCGCTGTTCGAGGCCAACCCTCAACTGATTGACCTGTTGATCGATATCGTCGGGACAGCGCCGACATTAGCCACATATCTGTCGCGCAACGCGGCGGTGTTTGATGCGGTGATTGTCGGCGATTTCTTTGCGGCATGGCCGGGACGCGACGTATTGCTGGAGGGGCTGAGGGCGACCCTAGAGGCAGAGAGCGACTACGAGGCGCGTCTGGATGCGGCCCGGCGCTGGCGACGAGAATGGCATTTCCGCGTTGGGGTGCATCATTTGCGCGGGCTGATTTCCGGTGCAGAGGCAGGCACGCAATACGCCGATCTGGCCGATGCAATCCTGACAGTATTGTGGCCCGAGGTCGTCCGGCAATTCGCGGCCAAGCACGGTGATCCGCCGGGGCGCGGCGCGGTTGTCCTTGGAATGGGGTCGCTGGGTGCTGGATGGCTTAACGCCGGGTCGGATCTGGATCTGATCGTGATCTATGACGCTGACGGGGCAGAGGGATCGGACGGTGTGCGCCCACTGGCGACCCGTCCCTACTATGCGCGCCTGACGCAAGCGATGATCACTGCGCTTACGGCACCAATGGCGCAGGGGCGGTTATATGAGGTGGATATGCGCCTGCGCCCGTCAGGCAATCAGGGACCTGTCGCAACGGCGTGGAAATCCTTCCGCGATTACCAATCTGACGAGGCGTGGGTGTGGGAACATCTGGCATTGACGCGGGCACGGGTTGTGACTGGAGACGAGGCGCTCGGGAATGATGTGGAAACGTTCCGTCGTGAGCTGCTGGCGCGGCCACGCGACCGTGGAAAGGTGTTGAAGGAAGTGTCCGAGATGCGCGCACGTATCCGCGCGGCCAAGGCACCGGGAGGCCCATTAGATGCAAAGTTCGGGCCGGGACGGATACAAGAGATCGAACTGATCGCGCAGGCGGGAGCATTGATGGAGGGCAGTCCGGATCGCGGGACGCAGGCCGGGCTGAACGCCGGTGTCGCAATCGACTGGCTCAGTGACGCAGACGAGAGGGCGCTGACGGATGCTTATGCGCTTTGGTCTAGTCTGCTACAGGCGGCACGATTGCTGGGTGACAAACCCCTGAACCCGGATGCTCTGGGGGCGGGGGCCGGGCAGTTCGTGCTGCGTGAAACGGGTCAGCCTGACACTGCTGCATTGCTGGCGGGGCTGGAACACGTGACAGAACAGGCCGGACGGGTGATTGAAAGCGCGTTGTTGGCCGCACCGAAGGAGTAATGCAGGATGGAACGTGATCCGCTCGATCATAAAAGGCTGATCCGGGAATCCTACCGGATCGACGGCATCGTGGCCGAAGAATGCAGATCGATCTTTCTCGACTGGGCGCTGTCGCTGCCACAAGGGCAGGATACACAAGCCGCGATTGCGGTGATGTTGGACCGGTACGGGGCGGATAACCCGGACCATCCGATGACAGAAGTGTTACGCGGCGGGCAGCAAAGTGCGGCGCAACCGCGTCGTCGAGGCGGATGGAAGTCGCGACCTAGAGATTAACATCAACCACACGGCCAGCTATCGGCCCTGATAGGGTGCTCGGCGCAGATCCATAGAGTCGGCGCGGTTCCCATCACATTTAGACCACATTTCGTGTTGTGCAATTGATACCGCAAGTTTCAAAAATAGGCGATTTCAAACTGTTTTGTGCAGGCTATGGCGGGCTGATCCGCTAGGCTGCGTGCGGCTCAGCGTCCGAAACTGCCCTACAACCATCACCAGATTGCGCTGGATATGCCCAAAACAGGCCCCAATTCGCATGCATTCTCCTTGGCAGAAATTCAGGCAAAATGCCTTTGGAGGATGGAAATGAAAATGATCAAGATAGTGGCAGCAATGCTGATGGGCCTCGCGGTTTCCGCCTGCGCCTCTTCTGAACCAGAATTTGCGTCACGGAACGCACCGCTGGAGACACCCGAGCAAATCGCGCCTGTAGCAGTCAGTGTACAAACGGTCACTGTTAGCGTGCCTCGGGCGCTAAAGGTTTCGGAAGCCAACCGGTTCTATCCCGGCGGTGACATCGTCTGGCGCGAGGACCCGCGCGGGGATCGCCATGTGCAGGTGCAGAGAATTGTGCAGGATGCCATGGTCAAGGGTGTGACCGGCCTCAACAACGGTGTACCGGTCGAACTGTATGTAGAGGTGACACGCTTTCACGCGCTGACCCAAAAGGCGCGCTATACCACCGGTGGCGTACATGATCTGGAGTTTACAGTGACACTGCGGGACCCGGCCACAGGTAATCCATTGACGGAACCGCGACTGATCCGTGCTGACCTCAAAGCCTATGGCGGCAAGCAGGCGATTGCGGCCGAGGGACGCGGTGAAACGCAGAAAGTGCGTATCACCAACCATCTGGCAGAGGTGATCCGGGCCGAGATCACCCAGCCGGGCAGCTACAAGAGCGCCGACCTTGGGATGATGCGTCTGTTCAACAAATCCGGCAGCTGATCACTCTGGCCTTTCAGCCCACCTGAAAAATGCGTATGGGGACGGCATGATGCCGTCCCCTTTGCCTGTGATCCGCCTGAAACCCAAAACCTCGCCGCGCGGCATCCTGCGCGGCTTTCCTTGGGTTTATGACAACGAACTGGTCACCGACCGGCGCACCAAGGCGTTGGCTCCGGGCAGCATCGCCGTTTTGGAGGATGCGAACCGCCGGGCGCTGGCGGTGGTGGCGGTTAACCCTGCGTCGCGCATCATGGCGCGGGTATTGGACCGTGACCCGTCCGCAGTCGTCGACCGCGATTGGCTGCGGGTTCGGCTGACCCGCGCGCTGGAAATGCGTGCACGGCTCTATGATGCGCCATACTACCGTTTAATCCATGCCGAAGGGGATGGAATGCCGGGTGTCGTCATCGACCGTTTTGGAGACACCTGCGTGATCCAGCCCAATGCCGCATGGGCCGAGGCGCAATTGACCGATCTGGCTGATGTTCTGTCCGAAGTGACCGGCTGCGCGCATGTGCTGAAAAATGCAGGCGGTCGTGCACGCGGGTTAGAGGGGCTGGATGACGTTGGCGCTGTTCTGATCGGTGCCGCCCCTGACGCACCGGTGCCAGTGCCGATGAATGGCGCGACATATATGGCCGACTTGACCGGCGGGCAGAAGACCGGACTGTTTTATGATCAGCGGCCCAATCACGCTTTTGCGGCGTCGCTGGCACAGGGTGCGCGGGTTCTGGACGTGTTTTCGCATGTTGGTGGTTTTGGTCTGGCCGCGTTGGCGCATGGCGCGGCTTCTGCTTTGGCTGTCGACGGGTCAGAGCCCGCGCTCATGCTGGCCAAGGGTGGGGCGGCGTCGATGGGGGCCGAATCCCGTTTCGAGACGCGCAAAGGCGATGCGTTTGCGGTACTGACGTCCTTGGCCGACGAGGGGGTGACATTTGACATGGTAATCTGCGACCCGCCAGCCTTTGCCCCGTCAAAAAAGGCGTTGGAGGCCGGGCTGCGCGCCTATGAGCGTGTGGCGCGTCTGGCGGTGCCATTGGTCGCGCCGGGTGGGTATCTGGGGCTATGCTCATGCAGTCATGCCGTCGATTTGACGGCTTTCCGTGCCGCGTGTCTGCGCGGAATCGGACGCGCAGGAGGACAGGCGCAATTGATTCACACTGGCCAAGCGGGACCGGATCATCCAATGCACCCTATGTTGGCCGAAAGCGGGTATCTCAAGGCGTTGTTCTTTCGTCTATGAAGGTGTTGCTGGACACTTGCGTGATTTATCCAACGGTGATGCGACAAATGTTGCTAGGGGTCGCCCGGCAGGGCGCGTTCACGCCGCTATGGTCGGCCCGAATTATCGAAGAATGGCAGCGTGCGTCGGTCAAGCTGGGACCAGAGGGTGTCGCTCAGGCGGGGGCCGAGGCGGCGCTGTTGCGTGTAGCGTGGCCAGATGCCGAAGTGATTGCTTCGCCATCTCTGGAGGGGCGGCTGTGGCTGCCCGATCCGGCAGATATTCACGTTCTGGCCGCTGCAATCGCAGGGTCGGCAGACATGATCGTAACGCTGAACGCCAAGGATTTTCCGCGCAATGTACTGGCCGAAGAGGGTCTGACGCGCAGCGATCCAGACGCGTTCCTGCATGGTATCTGGCAAGCGCAGCCAGAGGTGGTCACGGGTGTGGCGAAGGAAGTTCTGGCAGAGGCGAACCGTCTGAGCGGTAAGGCCTGGGAGATGCGCGCGCTGTTGAAAAAGGCGCGATTGCCGCGGTTGGCCAAGGCAGTGGGCGGCGTGCCGGGGTGAAGCTCAGCCTACGCGGGCAATGCAATTTCGATCAGGTTTTCATCCGGGTCGCGAATGTAGAGCGAGATGATCGGCACCGTTGCACCAGAACGCGGCACTGGCCCGGCTTCGATCTGAATACCATGTGTCGACAGGTGGGCCTGCCACGCGTCCAGTGGTGTTTCGGTCAGAAAACACAGATCGGCGCTGCCGGGCAGGGGTGTTGCTGCATGTGGGGAAAAAGGGGCCGCCGCACTGTGCAGATTGATCTTTTGCGCCCCAAAATAGAGCGCCGTGCGTGTGCTACCATCTGCCCCGGTAAATGCCTCGTGTCGCATGCCGAGGATTTGGGTGTAAAACGCTGCCGCTGCGTGAATATCGCGAACGGTCAACACGAGATGGTCGAGCGCGCTGACCTGTGGCGGCTTCATCCCCATTTCGCCTCCAGTTTCTCGATGGCACCGATGCGTTCTTCGGTCTTGGGGTGGCTCATCAGCCATGCGGGCGCAGCCCCGGCACGGGCCTGTGTCAGCTTTTCAAGTTTGCGAAAGAGTGACTTCTGCGGCTCTGTCCCAATCCCGGCCTTGGTCAGTAGGGCGGCGGCGTATTCATCCGCCTCGTATTCGTCGCTGCGCGATAGTCTGGCCGCCAACAAAGACGTTAGCGCGCCGGCGATCCACGGGCCGATGAAGGGAATGAACCGGCCCAACACCATCGCCAGCGCGGTGCGCAAGGCGTTCTGGCCAGAGAAATCGATCATCCGGCGGCGTGAATGCCCCAACGCCACATGGCCCAATTCATGGGCGATCACCGATGCCAACTCATCCGCGTTGACCTCGCCCGACTGGAATTTTCGGTAAAACCCCCGAGTGATGAAGATGCGCCCATCTGGTGCGGCGAGGCCGTTGACCGGGTCGATCTCGTAGATATGCACGCGGATGCGCGGCAGATCGAGCGCCGCGGCAAGCCGATCCGTCATGTGTTTCAGGATCGGGTCTGCTAACTCGGATGAGAGGCGGTTTAACTCTTGCGTCGTACGCCAGACCGAGAAACGGTACATAACGAACGCATAGGCCACTGCGAGCAGGATGGGCGTAAACTTTAACATAGGCAATATATAGGCCTGCGGGTTCGCCTCATCCAGCCCTGCGGACTGTGTTTGGTTCAGGCTGTGAGCCATTATAGCGGCACGGCGCCGCCGCGCTGTAGGTCAGTTGGTGCCGGGGTGGCGCTATGTCGAACAACTGGCCCCGCCCAACACGCAGAATTTTGCGCAGTGCGGATGGTTGAGAGATACGTCACGCTCCGCTTCGGCCAAGGTGTTACCTAATTCAAACTCGGGCTCATACGGCAAAAGCGTACAGGCGAGCACCGCAGGGCGATCCGCACCGCGACGTTTCACCACCATACGTGAGGATGAACACATCACGGTGTCGGGCGATTTACCCAGAATGTCCCAACATTTCGTGGTGATTTCGGGAACCTCAACCGCTTCGTCCATTTCAGGGAACAGGACAGTCATTCCGGGATCGTTGGCGTCGATTTCAAACCCATGTTCAGCATATAATGCCGCATATCCCGCGCGAGATGCAGTTTCGGTTTCCCCCCAGACAGTGCGCCCGGCGACGGCCATGCGACCCCCGATCTGTTTCAGCCAGTTCATGCCCTCCAGCGTGCGGGCAAATGCGCCGCTGCCGCGTTCCTTGTCGTGCAGATCCTGCGACCAGTGATCAACCGAAATGCGCAGCGTCAGTTTATCGCCGTAGTCGCGGACCAGTTCGGCGATGCCGGATTTCACCGACTTGCGCATCATCGGGCGCATGGCGTTGGTCAGGATCAGCACGCTATAGCCGCGTTCCAAAGCGGCGCGGCTCATGGCGATCATTTCGGGGTTCATAAATGGCTCGCCGCCGGTAAAGGCGATTTCCTTCACGGGCCAGTCGCGGTCCTCGATCTGGTCCAGATAATCGGACACTTCTGCTTCGGTGATGTACACCAGCCGGTCGTTACTGGGAGAGCTTTCGATATAGCAGTTGGCGCAGGTGATGTTGCACAATGTGCCAGTGTTGAACCACAGCGTCTCTGGATGGGTCAACGCGACATGCGCGCGCGCCGTGCCTTGGGCGGTCTGGTTCGGATCCTGAAACTTGCCCGCGTTGACCGGGCCTGCGGCGACATCTTTCATAGTAGCATCCGATTATTCATTGCCTTTCCCCACTACCCGGTCCTTTGTTGCAAGAAAAGCCACCGCTCCGGGTTCTGACACAGTTGTGAACCGGGGCGGGGCTGTTACTCTTGCAGATATGCAAAGGGAGTTTTTGCGATGGTATCGCGTGTCATACCGGTGGATCCGTTTGACCTAGTGATTTTCGGCGGAACGGGCGATTTGGCCCGGCGCAAGATTCTGCCCGCGCTTTTTCGGCGGTTCTGTGCCGGGCAGATGGGCACCGACGCGCGTGTCGTCGGCGCAGCGCGCACCGAGATGGACAGCGCCGCCTACCGCGAGTTCGCACGCGAGGCGATTACAGAGTTCGATGACAATGAGGAATGCGCGGCAGAGAGTCTGGACGGGTTTCTGGAGCAACTGAGTTACATCACTTTGGATGCGCGCGGTGACACTGGCTGGCAGGCAATGAAAGCCGCGATGCGCGACGGGCCAATTCAGGCGTTTTATTTCTCGGTCGGGCCAGGACTCTTTGGTGATCTGGCCGAGCGTTTGCATGCCTATGAAATCGCGGGCCCCGACAGCCGGATCGTTGTGGAAAAGCCGTTTGGCCGCGATCTCGCTTCGGCACAAGCATTGAACAAGGGGTTGGCCAAGCATTTTGATGAAAGCCAGATTTACCGGATTGATCATTATCTGGGCAAGGAGACGGTCCAGAACCTGATGGCGATCCGGTTTGGCAACACCTTGTTCGAGCCGTTGTGGAATGCGCAATATGTCGATCACATCCAGATTACGGTGGCCGAGTCGGTCGGGGTGGGCACACGCGGCGGATATTACGACAAGTCCGGCGCGATGCGGGACATGATGCAGAACCACCTTATGCAGCTGCTGTGTCTCATTGCGATGGAGCCACCTGCCAAATTCGACCCAGCGGCCGTGCGCGACGAAAAGCTGAAGGTGATACGCGCGTTGGAGCCGGTCGATGCCGAAGATGTCGTGCGCGGGCAGTACGAGGGAACCGGCGAGTTGCCGGGGTATCGCAATCAGGTCGAGAACCGCGATACGCGCACGGAAAGTTTTGTGGCGCTCAAAGCGCGTATTGGCAACTGGCGTTGGGCGGGTACGCCGTTTTACATCCGCACGGGCAAACGGCTACGCGCGCGGGCCAGCGAAATTGCTGTGGTGTTCAAGGACGCGCCGCATTCCATTTTTGGCGCAGATGCAGGGCGTCACCGCAATATCCTGACGATCCGGTTGCAACCGAACGAAGGGATTGAGCTGGGTGTGACGATCAAGGAACCGGGGCCGGGCGGCATGCGTTTGGTGGATGTGCCGCTGGATATGAGTTTCGCCGAGGCCTTGGGACCGGATAGTGCTGACTTTCCTGATGCTTATGAACGGCTGATCATGGATGTGGTGCGCGGTGATCAGACATTGTTCATGCGCGGCGACGAGGTGGAAGCGGCGTGGGCATGGGTCGACCCGATTATCGACGCATGGCAGGAGGTCGAGAGCGATCCGATCCTGTATGCTTCGGGCAGCTCGGGGCCAGACGATGCGCTGCGACTGATGCACAAAGATGGACGGCGCTGGCGGGAGATTAAGCCATGAAACTTGTCGAATATGCTGACAGCGAAATGATGGCGATGGCCCTCGCCGATATGATGGCGAGCGAATTGCGCGCGGCGCTGCGACAGCGTGACCGCGTTCTGCTGGTGGTACCGGGGGGTACGACACCGGGACCGGTATTTGACGATCTGTGCGGCGCGCGTCTGGAATGGGAACGGGTGGATGTTCTGCCCAGCGATGAACGCTGGCGACCCGAAGCGCATATCCGCTCCAACGCGCGGCTGATCCGAGAGCGACTGTTGGTAGAAGAGGCGGCGTCGGCGCGCCTGTTGCCGATGTATGCCCGCGACCGCACCCCCGAGGATGCAGTAGGTGATCTGGCCGAGGCGATGGGCGCGAGCCTGCCGATATCGGTCCTGTTGCTGGGTATGGGGGCAGATATGCACACCGCATCCCTGTTTCCACGCGCTGACAATCTGGCACTCGCGCTGGAACCCGGCGCGCCGGTTCTGGTGCCGCTGAATGTCGCAGGAGAGCCGGAGCCACGGGTCAGCCTGTCGGCGCGTGTTCTGAATGACGCCATGTCCAAGCATCTGATCATAATCGGCGATGCCAAGAAGGCGGCACTGGAACGCGCGCGGGGGCAATCGCCTGAGGTCGCCCCGGTGGCGGCCGTGATGGATGACCTGACGGTACATTGGGCGCCGGAATAGGGGTGCATATGTGGGATAGACTGAAATCACTACATGACGGGCAGCAAAACAGAGATATTCTATCGCTCTTTGATGATCAGACACGCGCCGAGAAGTATTCTGTCCTCAGCGATGGGTTGCTCTTTGACTACTCCAAGACGCTGATTGACGCGGATGGTCACGCCGCGCTGATTGATCTGGCAGAGGCTCGCGGTCTCGTTTCGCGTCGCGATGCCATGTTCTGTGGTGATGCGATCAATGAAACCGAAGGGCGGGCGGTGCTTCACACGGCGCTGCGCAATCAGTCAGGCGGCGCAGTTAAGGTGCGCGGCGTGGATGTGATGCCGGGCATACGCGAGACACTGGCGCGCATGCGGTGTTTTGCCGAAGAGGTGCGGAGCGGTGCCTTTGCCGGGGCGGGCGGGCCGATCACGGATGTGGTCAACATCGGTATTGGCGGGTCGCATCTGGGGCCGGAAATGACCGCCCGCGCGCTGGGCCCGTACCATGATGGGCCACGGTGTCATTTCGTGTCGAATGTGGATGGTGCAGATATATCTGGCGCGCTGACGGACCTTGATCCGGGGCGCACACTGGTAATCATCGCATCCAAGACGTTTACCACCATCGAAACGATGACGAACGCGCGCACGGCACTTGACTGGATGGCACGCGGCGTCGACACGCCGGGCGATCAATTCGTGGCGCTCTCTTCTGCTTTGGACAGAACTGCCGAGTTCGGGATTCCGCCCGAACGTGTGTTCGGCTTTGGCGATTGGGTCGGTGGGCGGTATTCGATCTGGGGGCCGATTGGGCTGTCGTTGATGCTGGCGATCGGGGCAGAGCGGTTCGAGGACTTCCTGAGCGGCGGCGAGATGATGGATCGCCATTTCAAAACGGCCCCACTCGCGGACAATATGCCGGTTCAGCTGGCTTTGGTGGGGCTGTGGCATCATCAGGTCTGCGGCTATCCGACACGCGCGGTACTGCCCTATGATCAGCGTTTAGGCCGCCTGCCAGCCTATTTGCAGCAATTGGAGATGGAATCGAACGGCAAAAGCGTGGCGATGGATGGTGCCGCGCTGACCGGTCCCAGTGGTCCCGTCGTCTGGGGCGAGCCGGGGACGAATGGGCAGCATGCGTTTTATCAACTTATCCATCAGGGAACGCAGATTGTTCCGTGTGAATTCATGGTCGCGGCAGAAGGGCACGAACCAGAACTGACGCATCACCACAGGTTATTGGTGGCCAATTGTCTGGCGCAATCAGAGGCGTTGATGCGGGGGCGCAGCCTGAAGGACGCGCGGGCACTGATGGCGGCAGCAGGGTTCGAGGGGGATGATCTGGAGCGACAAGCACGGCATCGGGTCTTTGCTGGCAATCGTCCATCGACAACACTGGTTTACGACCGGCTAACGCCCAAGCGTTTGGGCCAGATCATCGCGCTCTATGAGCATCGCGTGTTTGTCGAGGGTGTTATTTTGGGGATCAACTCATTCGATCAGTGGGGGGTCGAGTTGGGTAAAGAACTGGCCAAGGCGTTGCAGCCAGTTCTGGAAGGGCAGGCGTCGGCCAAAGGCAAGGACGGATCAACCAGGCAGCTTCTTAGCTTTGTGCAATCCAATACTGATCAATCCGCCCTCTGAGCCCGGAGCATTCGGGGGCGCCCCGGGTGTCTGCGGAGTTACTTGGGCACGAGCACGCTGTTGACGACGTGGATCACGCCGTTTGACTGATCCACATCAGAAATCGTCACGCGGGCGGCGTTGCCGGATTCGTCGTAGATGTAGACATTGCCACCTTTGACTTGTGCTGACAGGGCATCGCCTGAAACCGCGTTGAAGTGATAGAAACCATCACTGCTCTTGCGGGCCGCGGCGGCGATCTGTTCTGCTGACCAGTCCCCGGCAACCACATGGGCGGTCAGGACCTTTTGCAGCATTTCCTTGTTCTCAGGCTTCAGCAATGTATCGACCGTGCCCTCTGGCAGGGCGGCAAAGGCTGAATTGACGGGTGCAAAGACTGTGAACGGGCCGTCGGAGTTGAGCGTGTCCACGAGGCCAGCGGCTTTGACGGCGGCAACAAGGGTGGTGTGATCCGCCGAGTTTACGGCGTTTTCCACGATTGTCTTGTTTTCAAACATCGGCGCGCCGCCGACATCGGGGTTAGCGGCCAGCGCGGTCGTGGCGGTCAATGCAGCAGCGCAGGTGAGCGCGATAAAACGTTTATGTGTCATTTGGTTATCCTCCATGTTTTGCCCTTTTTTCGGGCTTCATGGGGGTAGACACGCGGATGGCGCTCCAAGAGTTTCAACGGCGGGAAATATTTCCGCTATTTAATGCGGAATGTCGAAATCCGGTGGGGCCAGCGTAAAGCCATCGAATTCAAAACCGGGTGAGACTGTGCAGCCCACAAGCGTGAACGCGCCGGTCGAGCGGGCCTTTTGCCAGTGCCCAGTCGGCACGATGACCTGTGGGACCTCTCCAGCGGACAGGTTGGGACCAAGAGTTTGCTCTGTTGCGGGGCCATCTGCGTCTGCCGCAAGCGTCAGAACCAGCGGTGCACCCGCGTAAAAATGCCATATCTCGACCGCGTCCACCTTGTGCCAATGATTGTCTTCACCGCCGCGCAGCAAAAAGTAGATCGCAGTGCCCGTCGCGCGACCCGAGCCGCCCGCGCGCCATGTTTCACGAAAATACCCGCCCTCTGGGTGCGGGCTGAGATCGAGATACGCAATAATCTGATCAGGGGTCATGGTGATTTGTCTGTCGAATGATGGTGCATTGCGACCTTGCGGCTTTGGCTTTGCAAAGGCAACGGGCATGAATCTGACCGAAACGGGACAATTGCGCGGAAAAGCGCGTAGGCAGTGGGCGGCATCACATTTTTTGGGAACCATTCTTCGGGGTGAGGCGTCGTCTTCTTATATAGCACGCGACGCGACCGGGGTGACCCCGTGCGCGCAGCAACGCACCCAATGTAGTGAGGAGCATCAAATGAGATACTGGACATATACGGCAGCAGCTGCCGCCATTCTTGGCCTTTCGGCCTGTGATACGATGACGTCGGAACAACGCACTGTTGCCGGTGTGGCAGGCGGTGCAGCCGCCGGGTTGATCACCGCCGAGGCACTGGGTGCGGACGATGACTGGCGTCTGATCTCTGCGCTCGCGGGGGCAGCCGCCGGTACAGTCGTCGCGCAGAACCAGCAGGCGAAGGTCTGTGCTTATGCGCGCGGCGACGGCACCTATTACGAGGCACCTTGCCCGTAGGATGATTTTCTAAGCATCGTACAGAAAAGGCGCGGCATCACTGCCGCGCCTTAATTCATTCGAAGCACCTGATGTCACTTACGTAGGATACTGCGTCCGGCATATTCCGCCGTTTCACCCAGCAATTCCTCAATGCGAATCAGTTGGTTATACTTGGCCAACCGGTCGGACCGGGCGAGGCTTCCGGTCTTGATCTGTCCGCAATTGGTCGCGACAGCGAGATCGGCGATCGTGGCATCCTCGGTTTCACCCGACCGGTGTGACATGACGTTGGTCATGCGCGCACGGTGGGCCATATCAACGGCTTTCAGCGTTTCGGTCAGGGTGCCGATCTGGTTGACCTTGACCAACATAGAGTTGGCGGCACCATTGGCGATCCCTTCAGCCAGACGGGTAGGGTTGGTCACAAATAGGTCGTCACCGACCAGTTGCACCTTGTCTCCGATGGCCTTGGTCAGCGCGATCCATCCGTCCCAGTCATCCTCGGCCATGCCATCCTCGATCGAGATGATCGGATAATCTGCAACAAGGGACGCCAGATAGTTGGAGTTTTCTTCGGAGGTTAGGGATTCCCCCTCACCTGCAAGAACATACTTGCCTTCTTTGAAGTATTCCGTCGCTGCACAATCCAGCGCCAGATAGATGTCCTCGCCGGGTTTGTAACCGGCTTTTTCGATGCTGCGCAGGATGAAATCCAGTGCTTCGCGGGTGGATGCGATGTTGGGCGCAAAGCCACCTTCGTCGCCGATCCCGGTGCTGAGACCCGCAGCGGTCAGCTCTTTTTTCAGCGTGTGGAATACCTCTGCGCCCATACGGATGGCGTCGCGGATGTTGTCCGCACTCACCGGCATGATCATAAATTCTTGAATATCAATAGGATTATCAGCGTGTTCGCCGCCATTGATAATGTTCATCATCGGCACGGGTAACAGCCGCGCTGACGTGCCCCCAATATAGCGAAAGAGCGGCTGACCGGTGTAATCCGCTGCCGCCTTGGCCACGGCGAGGCTGACGCCAAGGATCGCATTGGCGCCGAGGCGTGCTTTGTTCGCAGTGCCGTCAAGTTCGATCATGCTCATGTCGATGGCGACCTGTTCTGTCGCGTCCATTCCGACAAGCGCATCGGCGATCTCACCGTTGACCGAGGCTACGGCCTCGAGGACGCCTTTGCCCAAATAGCGGTCTTTGTCACCATCGCGGCGCTCGACAGCCTCATGCGCGCCGGTGGATGCGCCAGAGGGGACGGCGGCTCGCCCAATGGTGCCGTCCTCGAGGATCACATCGACCTCAATTGTCGGATTGCCACGGCTGTCCAGAATTTCGCGTGCGTGAATGTCGATGATCGTGCTCATGGGCGTGCCCCTCTTGGCAGAAATGGTTTGCATGTCCCCTAGCAAAGTTGCGGGCAAAAGGGAAAGGGCCCGATTGTCTCAGCCTGTTTTCTGGCGCCGGGCCAGACGACGTTCGCGCACGAAGGTATATAGACCGGATGCGATGATCACCGCGGCACCGATCAACGTCCAGTCATCCGGGCGCTCACCCAACAGCAGCATCCCCAACAGCAGCGCGAAAATCAGCCTTGAGTAGCGAAACGGAGTGACAACAGCCACGTCGCCGATACGCATTGCGCCGACAATGGCGTAATAGCCGACCACGCCGAACACCATCGCGCCGCCGAGGATTGCCCAATCGCGGGGTTCCGGTGTGACCGCCCCGCCGCTGAGTGTCAGCATCAACAGGCCGGTCGGCAGCATGATTGCGAAGGCATAACATGACATCTGCATCGTACTGACGTTTGCGGGCGCGGCGCGCGTGGCCAGATCGCGAATGGCCAGGCCGACCACGCCCATGACAGCCCAAAGTGATGCTGGCTCAAACCCCTCAAGCCCCGGCCGGATAATCATCAGCACACCCATGAATCCGATCAGAATCGCGGCCCAGCGTCGCCAGCCAACCGCTGCGCCCATAAACAGGGCGGCACCGAGCGTGACCGCGAGCGGTGTCGCCTGAAGGATCGCCGCCGCTGATGATAACGACGTAAGTGCGATTGCCGTGACATAACCCACTGCCGCGATCAGCTCGCCCACGTTGCGCAGCATGACAGGTTTAGAGAACGCAACGCGCGAGAAGGCAGACTGCCCCTGCACCTGTGCGCTAATTCCGAAAATGAGGGCACCGGCCGTACCCAGCATGGCCAATAATTGCCCTACCGGCATGGCATCGGACAGCAATTTGATAAAGTAGTCCTCGACAGCGAAACCCGCCATCGCAAAGACCATAAGCACGCCGCCGTGCAGGTTGTCGCGCCATTCCATTTGAATTCATGCGTCCAATGTGACCCAGATCGGCACATGATCCGACGGCTTGTCGCGGGCGCGGATATCCTTGTCGATCTGGCAGTCGGTCAACAGGTCCGCGCATTGCGGGCTAAGCAGGAAATGGTCGATGCGGATGCCGTCATCCCGATTCCACGCGCCGGCCTGATAATCCCAGAACGTGTAATGGCCCGGTCCCTGAGTACGGGCGCGGAACGCTTCGGTGAAACCAAGGTTCACGATACGACGGAACGCGGCGCGGCTTTGGGGCAGGGCAAGCGCGTCCTTTGCCCACGCTTCGGGGCGCTTGGCATCTTCGTCCTGCGGAATGATGTTATAGTCACCTGCCATCAGGAAAGGTTCTTCGATTGCCAGCAATGCCTGTGCGCGGGCCTGCAATCGCTCCATCCAGGCCAGCTTGTAATCGTATTTCGGTCCGGGCGTCGGGTTGCCGTTGGGCAGGTAAAGGCCGCAGACCCGCACCGGGCGCTGGTCACCTATCACCGTTGCTTCGATCCAGCGGGCCTGTTCGTCACTGTCATCGCCGGGCAGACCGCGCGTGACGTCTTCCAGCGGCAGCTTTGACAGGATGGCGACGCCGTTGAACCCTTTTTGCCCATGGGTTTCGACGATGTAACCGCGATCCTCAAAGATCTCGCGCGGGAATGCCTCGTCGACCGATTTGATTTCCTGCAGCAGAATCACGTCGGCGTCGGCTTCATCCAGCCAGTCGGGCAGGGCGTTAATGCGTGCCTTGATCCCATTGATGTTAAAGCTCGCGATTTTCATGGGATCACCTCTCTGTCGTGTTTCTCTATCGCGCACGGAAAGCACAAGAGCAAGCCGTTCAGGCGGCGGCGTGACCGAATCAGGATTAGCGCAACTCAGTTGATTGTGCCGAGCGCCACTGATTCGTGCTGCCGTGATACGTGAGTGCTAAAAGTTATCCACAGAAAAACACGTTTAAGTAGTAATTTTATTTGAAAACCAGCGGCGCTCCGCTGCTGTTTCCAGCGTCGTGTTGAAAAAATTTTCCTTGGGTGATTTGAATGAAAAATAAATATAATCAATATGATGTAGCGTAGATTTGTCCGGTATGTAGCGGTGGCTTAGGGCGGTCCCTGTTCATAACTCTCTTGGCAACACAATTTAAACGTGTAATCGTTTTCGTGTCTGCAACTACAATCTGGGGAGATTGAAAAATGACTGCACAACTTAAAGAAGTATTCGAAGCCAACCTGACAAACTACGACGAAACCGCCAATCTGCATGATGGTTCGGCTGTCGAGGCGTTCACCTCTTCGCTCGGTCCTGTGATGGGTGCTGATGCGGGTCTTGGTGACGCAACCGAGATGTTCACTTCATCCTTGGCACCGACCGCACGCGGCGACGCCCGGACTGGCGACGCGACAGAAATGTTCACCTCATCGCTCAGCCCATCGGCCCGCAGTGAAAGCCAAACAGGTGACGCCGTGGAAATGTTCACTTCATCGCTGGCACCCCGTGCCGAAGGCGATGCGGCTACCGGCGATGCTGTCAGCCTGTTCACATCTTCGCTGGCGACAGCGAGCGGCGAAGCAGTGGGCGCATTCACCTCGTCCCTGAGCCCGCGCAGTGATGCACATGCCGAAGACGGTGACGCAGTCGAGATGTTCACTTCGAGCCTGTGATTGTGGATCGGAACGGGGCAGTTGCCCGCACGCTGGAAGGAAAGACCGATATGGAAAACGTCGTCCCGCTCAATACCCCGTTCCATCAACGCAGCAAGGCCGCACGCCAGGCGGCCTTGCTTCGATCCTTTGCCAGTCATCGCCGCAGCGGCGATGATGTTTTCTGGCTCAAGGAAAACGCCGAGGCGCTGAACATTCTGGAATGCACTGGTGCACGTCCCGCTCCGAGTGATCTGGAAGTTTATGCCGCGTTCTACGAAGACATCGAACGCCGGATGGAGTTTTTCCCACAGTATTACCGCTTTTTGCTCTCGCTTTGCCTCGATCTGGAAGATCTGGCAGGTGCGGGCGATAAGGGTCAGCGTCTGGCAGAGTGGGTGGCCCGCGAGGGGCTGGCCCAAGCCGAACTATCTGACTTGCAACGTGGCGAGGCGCGCCGCCTGTGCGCCCGGCGCGGTATCGACCCGCTGATCAAGGACGCAGGCCTAGGTGACAGATTGCGCGAATTCGCATCCCGCTCTGATACATTCGCGATGCCGAACAAGAAAGCCGCGTATGAGTTGACGCATATCGTGTTCTACCTTTCGGAATATGGTCGCCGCGATCCTGACCTGCCCGATGCGGCGATTGACAGCCTGATTTTTGCAGGCACTCTGGCATTTTTGGATTTCAACGTCGATCTGCTGGCAGAGATCTGCATCGCATTGCGCCATGCCCGCCAGACCCCGCCGGAAGTGTGGGAAATCTGGCTGACGCAGCAAACCCGCTGTTTTTCCATTACCGCGGATGCCGCTGCACCGCTGGGCGACGATTACCACGAATATCTGATGCTGAACTGGTTCATGGCCCAATCCGGGCAGGGTGGGTTTGCCGCCCAAGTGCCCGAAGGACGGGTTAGCTTTCGCAGGACACGCCCGCGTTCGGGACCGCTGCGCGAGTTGTCAGAATGCATCTACTCCATGGGCCGCACCCGATCTGGTGACTGGGAGGCGATGCGCGAAACCGTATCTGCGCGCCTGTCGCACGAAGCACACGCCGCGCTGGTGGCGGCAGAGGGTGCAAGCGACCGTTTCGGCCAGTTTTTCGCCGGGTTCGCGCGGGTCAATCTGCGCGAGGTGCGGGCATGATCGCCGCGCGGGCCGGTGGGGTGGTGTTGACGGGCGTGGCGCTGACGGCGATCTATACGTTCCTGATTTCGGGTGCGGATGCGATCACCAAGATGTTTGCAGCCTCCTACGCCGCACCACAGCTCTTTGCACTCTCGGGCGCGGTGGTGGCGGGGCTGGCCATGATGGTGAACCGGCGCGGACCGGCGCGACGCGACATGCGAACCAAGTGCCCGCGCGCGATGGGTATCCGTGTGACGGCGACGGTGTTTGGCGCCGTAGCGTTTTTCTACGCGTTCCGTCTGCTGCCTTTTGCCGAGGTGTTCCTCTTTATCGCGATGATCCCGCTATTTACCGCGCTTCTGTCCGGCCCTGTGTTGGGAGAGGCGGTGCGCCCTCAGGCATGGGCGGCGTTGATGCTGGGTGTCGTCGGATTGCTTTGCCTCTTTCCGGGCGGATTCGAAACGATACAGATGGGGCATTTGGTGGCGTTGGCTGCCGTGTTGTTGGGAACCGCATCGATGATGGCCTCGCGCTATATCGGGGTCCGTGACGACAACCTGTTGAGTCAGGTTTTCTATCCCAATCTGGGCCTGATGGTGGTCAGCCTTGCAGTGTTACCGTTTGTCTATACGCCCATGGCGCTTGCAGATCTGGGCTGGGCAGTGGTCTATGCCACCGTCCTGTTCTTTGCGCGCTGGGTTCTGGTCGCTGCGTTCAAGGCATTGCCTGCCTATGTGATCACGCCTTTGATGAACCTGCAATTCGTATGGATGGTCGTGCTGGGGGCTGCGGTTTTTGGTGAAACGCCTAGCAGCTTTGTCTATCTGGGCGCGGGGATCGTCATTACGGCCGGTATCTGGTTGATCTATGATCAGGCCGCCGCCCGCAATGAAATTCGCCCGATATGGCTGCCCAAGAAGGCGCGCGTGTTCCCGGCAGAATGATGGATCATTCGCCGGGGGCGATGGATACCAACATTCGTGTCACATCGAAAACGACGTGCCACATCCGCATGAACTGCTGGCATTCGGGTTCTCGATGACGAAACGCGCGCCGATCAGTTCTTCTGTGAAATCAATCGTGGCACCGGTCAGGAACGGCAGGGAAATGCTGTCCACAACAACCTTTTGCCCTAACCCTTCGAGGATCAGATCATCCGCGGCAGGGGCATCAAGCTTGATCTCATACTGGAACCCGGAACAGCCGCCACCTTCGACAGCGACGCGCAGAGCTTGACCCTGATCGCCTGCGCCGATCTCGTTCAGCCGCTCGAATGCGCGGGTGGTGACATTGGGGGGCAGGTTCATCGCACTCTCCTGATGTGCCAGCGATAAATGACAGCAGCGGTTTCGCTGCCGTTGTGATTGCAATATATGTGGGATGGGAACAGGCGACAAGGACCAGCGAAGATGACCGCGTGTATTGCGGCCAGCCCCGAACGTTCGCGCGGACGGCTGGTGAAAGAAGAAGAGAGCCTGTTTCGGTCCTGCTATCAGCGTGATCGCGACCGGATCATCCATTCCAGCGCCTTTCGAAGGCTCAAACACAAGACACAGGTGTTCGTTGAACATGAGGGCGATTATTTTCGCACGCGACTGACACATTCCATTGAGGTGGCGCAGGTTGCGCGAACGATCACCGGCGCGCTGGGACTGAACCCTGAGCTGACCGAGGCAGTGGCGCTGGCGCATGATCTGGGCCACACACCGTTCGGCCACACGGGCGAAGATGCGCTGCATGCGCTGATGGCGCCCTATGGCGGGTTCGATCACAACGCGCAGGCGATCCGTATCGTGACGATGCTGGAGCGACACTATGCTGAATTCGATGGTTTGAACCTGACATGGGACACGCTGGAAGGTATCGCCAAGCACAACGGTCCGGTGATAATTCCGACGGGGAGCGATCTGCCCTATGCGCTGGCCGAGTATAACGCCCGACATGACTTGGAACTGCATACCCACGCCAGTGCCGAGGCGCAGGTGGCGGCATTGTCTGACGATGTCGCCTACAACAATCACGACCTGCATGATGGGCTGCGCGCGGGGCTGTTCACCGAAGAAGAAATCGCTGAATTGCCGATTATCGGTGATTGTTATGCCGAGGTTGACCAGAACTATCCCCGGCTGGATGCCTACCGACGACGACACGAGGCGCTACGCCGCGTTTTTGGCGTGATGGTGGCAGATGTGATCGAAACCTCGCGTGCGGTGATCGCGGAATCCGATCTGGCAGACTCAGCTTCGGTGCGGCATCTGGGGCGACCTGTAATCAAGTTCTCCGACGAATTGTGGCGCGATCTGAAGCAGATACGGGATTTCCTCTTTACGCGCATGTACCGCGCGCCGTCGGTGATGTTGAAACGCGCGCAGGTCACGCAGGTCGTCAACGACCTGTTCCCGTTTTACATGGAATGTCCCAGCCATTTGCCGCAGCGCTGGCAGACAGATGTGGCGGCAGCCGGAACAACGCAGGCGCTGGCGCGTCTCGTTAGTGATTATATTGCCGGGATGACGGACCGGTTCGCGCTGTCGCAGCACGCTCGGCATTTGGGCGGGCCGGGCGGCGCCGGTTCCTGGGGGGATAAATAACATGGCAGCGGAAGCGGTGGCAGACGGAACAATTCCGGCGGTTATGGCCTTTGCACTGGTTGGCGTTCTGGGGGTCGGCGCGCAATGGGTCGCGTGGAAGATGCGGATGCCCGCCATCGTGCTGATGCTGATTGCGGGCCTCGCGATCGGGCCGGGTCTGGGCCTGTTCAACCCCGAGCGTGACATTGGTCCGTTGATGGGGCCGATGATCAGCGTGGCCGTGGCAATCATCCTGTTCGAAGGCGGTATGACGCTGAACCTGCACACCTTGCGCGAGGCTGCGGTGGGTGTGCGGCGATTGGTGATCATTGGCGCGCCGGTGGGTTGGCTGCTGTCGGCATTGGCGCTGCATTTCGTGGCGGGCCTGAGTTGGGCCAGCTCGGCGGTGTTTGGTGGGATCATGATCGTGACCGGCCCGACGGTGATCGCGCCGCTCTTGCGGCAGGCACGTTTGCAGCGACGTCCGGCGCAGCTGTTGCAATGGGAGGCGATCGTTAACGATCCTATCGGTGCGCTGGCTGCGGTGCTGGCGTTTGAGGTGGTGTTGATCACTGCGGCTGCAAACACGTTCGGCGATGCGGTCTGGGATATGGCAAAGGGGATCGGGATTGCCAGCGCGTTGGGCTTGGCTGCTGGTTGGCTGATTTCCGAGGCATTCCGTCGCGGTCGGGTGCCGGAATACATGAAGGTGCCGGTCCTCTTCGCGTTGTTGCTGCTGATCTTTGCGCTGTCCGATTACGTGCTGCACGAAAGCGGGCTGTTGGCCGTAACGATCATGGGATTCTACATCGCGAATGCAGGACTGCCCAGCTATACCGAATTGCGCCGGTTCAAGGAACACGCGACGATCCTGCTGGTGTCGGGTGTGTTCATTCTGCTGGCGGCGTCGATGGATCTGGAACGACTATCGTTGCTGGGCTGGCGCAGCGTGTTGTTTCTGGTCGTCGTGATCGTGCTCGTGCGGCCCGTAACTGTGCTGAGTGCGCTGGCATTCAGCAACGTCCCTATGCAAGAGCGGCTGTTGGTGGCATTCACCGGGCCACGCGGCGTGGTGCTGGTGGCTGTGGCCGGGCTGTTTTCCGAACGACTGGTGGCTGCGGGCTTTGAGGATGCGGGTCTGTTGACGCCGCTGGCCTTTGCTCTGGTGGCAGCGACCGTAGTGTTGCATGGATTTTCTCTACGTCCCATGGCGCGGCTCGTGGGGCTGGCGGGCGGACATATCCCCGGCGTGATATTCGCTGGCGGTTCGCAGTTTTCGACGTCGTTCGCCACGGCGCTGCGCGAGTACGAAGTGCCGGTGCTGGTCGCCGATCCGAACCGCGCCCGGCTACGCAGCGCACGCGAGGCAGGTTTGCCGATCTATGTCGGTGACATCCTATCCGACGGGGCGGAAAAAGGGGTGGAGTTCATCAGCTTTGGCCGGATCGTGACGACATCCGACAATGACGCCTACAATACGCTGGTTGCCACGGATCTTGCGCCGGAATTCGGGCGCGAGAACGTTTTTCAGCTGAAACGCGCGAAGCAGGACAGCCAGCGTCATGCCTTGCCTGCGACACTGGGAGGGCGGGTGGTCTGTGGCGGGTTGCGGTATCTGGAAATCGCGCAGCGCATGACCAACGGTTGGTCCGTGCGCGCCACCAAGCTGTCAGAAGAGTACGGTCTGAGCGATTGGCAGGCGGATAATCCGGATTCCATCCCGCTGGCGGAATTGGTCGCCGGACGGGAGCTGCGCCTGCTCGATCACAAGGCGAAGCTGCGCGGAGAGGCCGGAATGCACCTGCTGGCGTTGTCGCCTCCACGCGAGAAGGATCATAATGGCGCGCCCGAAGAGGCGGCAGCGGATTGACGCGGCGCGCGGGGCTGTTAAACCACCTCGCGACGCAAAGGATGACCCGATGAACCTGTTTACTGAGATCCGCAGCGCGGTGATTGACGCTCTTGATGTGCTTGAGGCCGACGGGGTGCTGCCCTCCGGGTTGGACAATGCCAACGTGACGGTGGAGCCGCCTCGCGATCCTGCGCATGGCGATATGGCAACCAACGCTGCAATGGTTCTGGCCAAACCCGCGGGCAAGAAGCCGCGCGATATTGCCGAGGCACTTGCTGCACAGCTATCCGCCGATCCGCGCATCACCTCTGCCGAAGTGGCGGGGCCGGGGTTCTTGAACCTGCGACTGGCGGATGAGCAGTGGCATGGCGTCCTGCGGGCCGTACTGGCGGCAGGAGCGGATTTTGGCCGTTCCGACATGGGGCAGGGGCGGCGCGTCAACGTGGAATATGTCAGCGCGAACCCGACCGGGCCCTTGCATGTGGGGCACACCCGCGGCGCGGTCTTTGGCGATGCTTTGGCGGGCCTGCTGGATTTTACCGGCCATGACGTTACCCGTGAATACTATATCAATGACGGTGGTGCGCAGGTCGATGTTTTGGCGCGGTCTGTCTATTTGCGCTATCTGGAAGCGCACGGGCAGGCGGTCGCGTTTGAGGATGGCACCTATCCCGGCGACTACCTGATCGCCGTGGGCGAGGCGTTGAAGGCCAAGGTCGGAGATGCCTATGTCGACCGCCCCGAGTCCGAATGGCTGGTTGTTGTGCGTGAGTTTGCCACTGATGCGATGATGGATCTGATCCGCGCGGATCTGAAGGCGCTGGGCGTCGAGATGGACATGTTCTACAGCGAAAAGTCGCTTTATGGCACTGGTCGGATCGAGGCGGCGCTGGAGGCGCTGGATGCCAAGGGGCTAATTTATGAAGGCGTGCTGGAGCCGCCTAAGGGCAAGCTGCCAGAGGATTGGGAGCCACGCGAACAGACGCTGTTCAAAAGCACCGAACATGGCGATGATGTAGATCGTCCGGTGAAGAAGTCGGATGGCGGGTGGACCTATTTCGCGCCTGACATCGCCTACCATTATGACAAGATTACCAGAGGCTTCGACGCGCTAATTGATGTGTTCGGCGCGGATCATGGTGGCTATGTTAAACGGATGAAGGCGGCTGTATCGGCGCTGTCAGATGGGCAGGTCAGTCTGGATGTGAAGCTGACCCAACTGGTGAAGCTCTATAAGAACGGCAAGCCGTTCAAGATGTCAAAGCGCGCGGGTACCTTCGTGACGCTGCGCGACGTGGTTGACCTTGTTGGGGCGGATGTGACCCGCTTTGTTATGCTGACGCGCAAGAACGATGCGCCGCTCGATTTCGACTTTGACAAGGTGCTGGAGCAATCCAAGGATAACCCGGTCTTTTACGTGCAATACGCCCATGCGAGGGTGTGCAGTGTGATGCGCAAAGCCGAGGCCGCTGGCATCGACGTCAATGATGATGTTCTCGCCAAGGCGGAACTGGAGCGTGTCAGTCACGAGGCCGAACTGACTTTGGCCCGCAAAATCGCGGAATGGCCGCGGTTGGTGGAAATCGCAGGGCGCACGAACGAGCCGCACCGCGTTGCTTTTTACCTCTATGATCTGGCCAGTGATCTGCACAGCCTATGGAACCGGGGACATGACCATCCCGAGTTGCGCTTCTTGCAGGAGAGTGATTCGGTTACAACACAGGCGAAAATTGCTCTCGCTCGGTCTGTGAATGTTGTTATTTCTGCAGGTCTTGGTATTCTTGGGGTCACTCCGGCTGACGAGATGCGGTAAACCGCGCAAATGCCGGGGGATATGAGGCAGCAATCATACACCCCGGCGACTATGTATCGCTGGTGGCAAAGAGGCGAGACATGGCAGAGATTTATGCGGACCGTCACCCGGACTGGGGTGCGTCTGAAACCAGTGGTTCATTTTCCAAGATCACCTATGTACTCGGCTCGCTTGTTTCGATCGGGTTGATCGTGGGCCTCGGATTATGGGGTTACAAGCTGCTGGTGAGAGACGTCAGTGGTGTGCCAGTTATTCGCGCCGCCGAAGGTCCGATTCGGGTACAACCCGAGAATCCGGGCGGAGAACAGGCGCTTAATCAAGGGCTGTCTGTGAATGATGTCGCGGCGGTTGGCGCCGCCGGTCAGACCCCTGATCAATTGATCCTGGCTCCGGCGCCGCTGGATCTGAGCGACGAGGATGCGCCCAGCACGTGGGCTTCGACGCAATCTGATCAAATGGTTCAGCAGGCGGCAACGCAAGCACCCGAAAAAGAACCGACAGCAGTACCCATGGATGACGCGGGTATGCTGGCGCTGGCCGACGCACTGGCTGACGGTGTCGAGCCTTTGGGCGAGGTCGCCCCCCCGCGCGAAGCGGAGGACGAAGAAGAAGCTCTCCAAACGCAGATCAAGGTCGTCAAGGGTGGTATTGGCACCTCGCTAAGGCCCAAGGCGCGTCCCGTTACGCTGTCGCGGGTTGAAACGGTTGCGGCAATCGACGATCTGGCAGGGCCGCGGGATATAGACCCGGATACAATCGCGCCGGGGACGCGGCTGGCACAGTTGGGGGCGTTCAAGACCGAAGAAATCGCGCGTGAAGAGTGGACACGACTGGCAGGCAAGTTCGAGGATTACCTGACGGGCAAGGATCGTGTGATCCAGCGCGCCACCAGCGGCGGGCGCACCTTCTATCGCCTGCGCGCGATGGGGTTCGAGGATCTGGGCGATGCGCGCCGGTTCTGTTCCGCGCTAGTCGCAGAGAAAGCGGAATGCATCCCGGTTGTTACCCGGTGAGGGCATGGGGTGCGACAATTCTGGATGCGACCGGATATCGGTTGAGTCCAGAGGAAAAATCCTTTTTCGCGCAGGTCGATCCGTTCGGGTTTATCCTCTTTGCCCGCAATATTGATACGCCGGATCAGGTGCGCGCGCTATGTGACGAGATGCGCAGCGCCGTTGCCCGGGACGTACCGATTACCATTGATCAGGAAGGCGGACGAGTGCAGCGCCTGCGATCACCGACATGGCGCGAGTGGTTACCACCTCAGACCTTGATTGAGCGCGCAGGCGGGCAGGCGGCAGAGGCGCTATACCTGCAATACCGGATCATCGCGTCAGAACTATATGCGCTGGGGATCGACAGCAATTGTGCGCCTCTGGTGGACGTCGCTGTGCCTGCAACCCATGCGTTCCTGAGGGATCGCTGCTATGGGACCGAGCCGGGCATTGTCGCTCTGATCGGGCGCGCCGTGGCTGATGGGCTGCTTGACGGCGGTGTGTTGCCGGTTCTCAAGCATATCCCCGGACATGGCCGCGCACAGGCGGACAGCCATTTGGACCTGCCCGTGGTCAGTGCCTCGCAGACGGAACTGATCGATTGCGACTTTGCCCCGTTCAAAGCGCTCAATGATCTGCCGATGGGGATGACGGCGCATCTGGTCTATGATGCCATCGACCCGCGTCCGGCGACGACATCACCTGTGATGATGCAGCTTATCCGTGACGAGATCGGCTTTGATGGACTGATTATGACCGACGATATCACGATGAAGGCCCTGACTGGCACATTGCCCGAGATCACGCGCGCCTCTCTGGCTGCTGGCTGTGACGTGGTGCTGTGCTGCAATGCCTCGCTGGAGGATCGTCGGGCCGTGGCAGACGCTGCTGGCCATATGACGCAACGCGGCCAGCGCCGTGCCGAAGCGGCCCTGAAGGCACGCAAAAGCCCCGATGAGGTTGACATTCCTGCGCTGGAGGCAACACTCGCCGCCATGATTGCAGGGCAGGGGCATGTCTGAGGACGATTTCGAGGATCCAAACACACCACAGCGTGTCGCCGACCGTGTGGCGGCCGAGGCACTCATCGTGGATGTGGATGGGTTCGAGGGGCCGCTTGACCTGCTATTGACGCTCAGCCGCACGCAGAAGGTGGATCTGCGCAAGATCAGTATTCTGCATCTGGCACGACAGTATCTGGCCTTTGTCGAAAAGGCGCGACAGCTACGGATTGAGCTGGCCGCCGATTATCTGGTGATGGCCGCGTGGCTCGCCTTTCTCAAGTCGCGTCTGCTGCTGCCACCCGACCCCACCGAAGAGGGACCCTCGGGCGAGGAACTGGCCGCGCATCTGGCGTTTCAGCTAGAGCGTTTACAGGCGATGCGGGACGCCGCCGCGCGATTGATGGCGCGGGATCGGCTGGGGCGTGATTTCTTTGGCCGCGGCATCCCCGAAGAGATCGAGAAGACCCGGCGCATCACCTATACCGCGTCGCTTCTGGATCTGATGCAAGGCTATGCTCGTATACGGACGCGCGACGAATTTCGCCCCTACGCCATGGACCGCGATGCGATCTATTCACTGGATCAGGCATTGGAACGGATGCGCGGACTGATCGGGTTTGCCGGGACATGGACTGATATATCAACGTATCTGCCAGAGAGTTTCAGCACTGACGAGGCCCGTCGCCGATCGGCCACGGCCTCGACCTTTGCAGCCTCGCTTGAACTGGCCAAAGAAGGTCGGATCGAACTGCGCCAGTCAGAGGTATTCGCGCCGATTCAGTTGCGTCGCAAGGATTAGAATTATGAGCGAAGACGCTGACAACACACCGGAAAGCCTGTTCGAAGCCCCCCCGATGGGGGAACAGGAACGCATGATCGAAGCAATCCTTTTTGCCAGTGCTGATCCGGTGACGGTCCGCGAGTTGAACGCACGTATGCCGCATGGCAGTGACGCCGCCGAGGCGCTCGTGCATCTGCGCAAGCGCTATGAGGGGCGCGGGGTGACATTGATGCGCGTGGGCGACGCCTGGGTGATGCGCACGGCCCCGGATCTGGGCTATCTTATGCAACGAGAGACAGTTGAAACACGCAAACTGAGCCGTGCCGCAATCGAAACTCTGGCAATCATCGCCTATCACCAGCCAGTCACCCGCGCCGAGATAGAGGAGATACGCGGCGTGTCAGTCAGCCGGGGCACGGTGGATCAGTTGCTCGATATGGAGTGGATCCGGTTTGGTCGTCGCAAAATGACGCCGGGCCGTCCGGTAACTTTCGTTGTGACGCAGTCCTTCCTCAGTCATTTTGGTCTGGAAAGCGCACGCGATTTGCCGGGATTGAAGGAGTTGCGGTCCGCCGGACTGCTGGACAGCAGATTGCCGCCCCTGTCGATGCCGGGGAGCGAGGCGGGCGACGACGACTCTGACGAAGGGATGATGCCTGACGAGGACCAAACCGAACTGTTTGAGGAATAGCGGCGGCTGCCCTGAAAATTCCTTGATTGTGTGCTATGTCCATCCTCAGAGGAAAACCGAGGAGGGCGCAATGAACGCCAATCAGATAATCAGCATGGTAATGCGCATGGTCATGCGCCGCCTGATGCGCGGTGGTGTGAACGCGGGCATGGACGCCGTGGGCAAACGGATGAACCGTAGCAAAGGCGGCACAGAACCGCGCGCGCAGGCACCAAGCCCTGAGAGCAAAGAAACCCAGAAGCGTATGAAGCAAACCATGCGTATGACGCGTAAAATAGGCCGGATGTAACTCGGGCGTTCAGCTACTTCTGAAGTGCTTTGACAGCTTGAGCCCCTGACCTTGGTAGTTCGAGGCCAACGCGGCGCCGTAAAGGCGCGCGGGCATCTGCGACATTCGCTCATAAACCAATCGACCGACGATTTGCCCATGCTCCAGCACAAAAGGCGCCTCGTGACAGCGGACCTCCAGCACCCCTCGAGAGCCGATCCCGTCGCTGGAATGGCCAAAGCCGGGATCAAAAAAGCCCGCGTAATGCACCCGAAATTCACCAACCATCGCCAAGTATGGGGCCATCTCTGCGGCGCAATTAGGGGGGATGGTGATCGCTTCGCGGCTCACCAATATGTAGAACGCGCCCGGATCGAGGATGATGCGCCCTTCGGATGTATGGATCTCTTCCCAGAACTCTGCCGGATCGTAGTGGCCCAACTTGTCTAAGTCGACCACGCCGGTGTGCGGTTTGGCACGATAGCCAACCAGATCGCCGCTGGCGGGTTTCAGATTGACCGAGAAGCCCAGCCCGTCGGAGATCACCGGCTCGCCTGACACGATTGGTACGGTCTGGTGCAGTTCGTGCAGTTCCTCGTCCGAGAGGACAGTCTTGCCAACGCGAAAGATGATCTGGTTCAGCATTTGCCCCGTGCGCGCAACGACAGAGAAGGAGCGTGGGCAGATTTCGACATAAAGCTGGCCATGATAGCCATCGGGAACGCGATCGAATTCAACGCCGTTGTCGGTAATCACACGTGTCAGAAGATCGAGCCGCCCGATGGAAGACTTGGCAGAGGCCGCGCCCGAGATACCGTCAGGCAGCGCCAGCGTCTCCATCAGGGGGACGACGTAAACGCAGCCCTTTTCCAGCACGGCACCGCGTGTCAGGTCCATTTCGTGCATTCCGAAATCGGACAGTCGATCGGTTACGGTTGCCGATTTTCCGGTCAGAAATGACGCACGCACGCGGTAGGCGGTCGTTCCCAGCCGCAGATCAAGTGACGCTGGCTGGATTTGGCCATCAAGGATCGGGTTCGTAGCGGCGATGTTACCCGCATCAATGAGCACCTGCATCTGGCTGTCACAGAGTACGCCTGTCGGCAGGTTATTATCGGCTAGGTCTGTCATAGGTATCCCCTGAAACGACAAAACGCCCGCAGGCTGGACCTGTCGGGCGTTTCGATCTTGGTCGGGCTAGCAGGACTCGAACCTGCGACCTTCCGTCCCCCAGACGGACGCGCTACCAGGCTGCGCCATAGCCCGACTTTGCGCGTTACATACCTGTTTTGAGCGCGGGGACAAGAGGTAATTCCCAACTTCCATGCTTAGGACTGCGTGCCCGAGGGGGGCGACGTATGCAGGGCGCGCAGACGGTCGGCCAACGCGCTCAGCGCGGCTGCCTGCGCGGGCGTAGCACGGGGTAGCGCCGCAAGGGCGCTCAGAGCCGAGGGCGTGTGCTGTAGTTCATCATCCTCGGGATCTGACGGAGTGGAAATTGGCGTGGCGCGCGGTGCTTCAGGTGTATCGCTGGACACGGGCTCGGGTACGGCTTCGGGTTCCGGGTCTTGCGCGGGCTCTGACATTGCTGTTTCGTCGGTCGTCGCTTGCTCGGGCTCCGCTTGCGATTGTTCATGCGTCGGCGCTGGCTCGGGCTTGGTCTCTGCCTTTGTTGCTGTCGCGTCTGGTTCGTCTGGGACGTCGTCGTTGGTATCGGCGGTGGCCGAATCATCGTCGTGCTGTGGAGCCCCAGCATTTTCGACGACCTCCGGTGCGTCCGGGCTGTCATTCTCTGGCTTTGCGCCGCCTTCTGTCTGAACGTCGTCGGCATCTGCACCGCGTTCCTCAAGGCTTTTCTTAAGAAAGCTGGGCATCCCATGCGTGCCGCCTGAGGGCGTGACAGGTGTCTGCTCTGGTGGCACCGTTGCGGCAGGTGTGTCGGCATCCGTGCTGATGCCGGACGAAGTGTGTTCCTCCTGCGGCTCGGTGCTGTCGGCTGCGACAGTCGGCTCGGCTGTGTCCGGGGCAGGCGGGGGGGGCACGTCAGTATCGGCTGAGGCGGCAGGTTCTGTCGACGTGTCAGGCTCGGTTGTGTTTGCGCCCGCGCTATCCGAAGTGGTCGGCGCTGTTTCTTCTTGCGGTTTGTCCCGCTCAAAGTTCAGAACTTTGCCCTTTGGCTCGGCCTCATTATCCGGCACATCAAGCGCGATCCCGCTGATTTCCTGCCCATCGTCGGCATTGGCATCGAGCAGCGGGGATAATGCGGAAACTTCTTTAACACCTTGCTCGCGCAGGATTTTCTGCACGCCTTTGATGGTCATCCCATCTTCGTGCAAAAGTTTGCGGATACCGCCCAGCAACTGCATGTCGGCAGGTCGATAATAGCGTCGCCCGCCGGCGCGCTTGACCGGTTTCACTTGCGTGAATTTGCTTTCCCAGAATCGCAGCACATGCGCGGGAATACCCAGCCAGTCGGCCACTTCGCTGATGGTACGAAAGGCATCGGCGGATTTCGCCATGATCCCGCCTTAGGCCTTGTTCCCGGCGGCAACGCGATCTTTCATCAGGTGTGATGGCCTGAAGGTCAGAACGCGGCGCGGGTTGATAGGCACCTCTTCGCCAGTCTTGGGGTTACGCCCGACGCGTGCAGATTTCTCGCGGACCGAGAACGTGCCGAAGGACGATATCTTGACTTGCTCGCCGCGAACCAGCGCATCGGACATATGATCCAGAACACTTTCAACCAGCTGAGCAGAGTCGTTGCGCGACAGGCCAACTTCGCGAAAGATCGCTTCGCTCAGGTCCATGCGCGTCAAGGTTTTGTCACTCATTCCGTCCCCCCGTTTTGTTTTCTTCACAATAGGGGCGAAGAATTTTGAAAGTCAATATAACAGCTTGTGAGCGGCAGCTTATGTTTACCAGATAGCGCGTCGCATATCACCAGCGCAAGGCCACTGCGCCCCACGCCAGACCGCCGCCGATGGCCTCACTTAGGATCAGATCGCCACGTTTGATACGACCGTCCCCGGCACCCACGGACAGCGCCAGCGGGATCGAGGCCGCGGACGTATTGCCGTGGTCCTGAACCGTCAGAATGACCTGATCCATCGGTACGTTCATTTTCCTGGCCGTGCCCGCGATGATCCGGATATTGGCCTGATGCGGTACGATCCAGTCCACGTCCGCCCCTGTCATGCCGATCTTATCCAGTGCGGCATCGGCGGTCTGCGTCAGTTTTTCAACAGCCTGTCGAAACAGGGGATTTCCCTGCATACGTAGCTTGCCGGAGGTGCCCGTCGTGCTGACGCCGCCATCCACGTACAGCATGTCGCGATGCCGTCCGTCGGAATGCAAATCGGTCGCCAGAATGCCACGGTCGGCGTTTGTGCCGTCGCCCTCTGCCGCCTCAAGGATCAGCGCACCGGCACCGTCGCCAAAGAGAACGCAAGTGCTGCGATCGGTCCAATCCATGATGCGGCTAAAGGTTTCGGCACCGATCACGAGCAACCGGTCGGCCTGGCCCGCAACGATGAGGGCGTTTGCATTGCAAAGCCCGTAGATGAACCCGGCGCAGACGGCCTGCACGTCAAACGCAAAGCCGCGTGTCATGCCCAGTTTGCTTTGGACCATTGTGGCGACAGATGGGAATGTCAGGTCCGGTGTCGACGTTGCGACGATGATCCCGTCGATGTCGTCGGGTTCAAGCCCTGCATCGGCTAAAGCGGCACGCGCGGCTTCAGTGGCAAGGTCAGAGGTGCTTTGATCATCGGACGCAAAATGACGCCGCTCAATACCAGAGCGGGTCCTGATCCATTCATCTGATGTGTCGAGCGAGGCTTCGAATTCTGAGTTCGGCACTATTCGTTCGGGCAGGTAATGCCCGATGCCTCGTGCGACGGCGCGTCTTGTCATATTTTCCCACCGTCTTCTTCGGTATCGGCATCCTGCGTGGGCAGCGAGGCAGATGCAACCCGCGCTGCGAGTTTTTCGGAAAATCCTGTTTCGGCCAGTTGAAATGCCAACCTGACGGCAGCCGAGACACCAGTGGCATCCGCTGCGCCGTGGGATTTGACCACCGTGCCGTTGAGACCGAGAAAAACACCGCCGTTGACCTGACGCGGGTCGATCCGTTTTTTCAAGCGCTGGAGTGAAGTGTAGGCCAACAGCGAAGCGAGTCGCGACAGCGGCGAGTATTTGAACGCCTCACGCAGCAGTTCCGCGATCAGCGTTGCAGTACCCTCGCCGGTTTTCAGCGCCACATTTCCGGTAAACCCGTCGGTGATGATCACGTCACAAGTGTCGCCGGGCAGGTCGCGTCCCTCGACAAAGCCGACGAAGTCAAAGTCGGCGGTGCGCGCATTGGCCGAAATGAGATCATATGCCTCTTTCAGCTCGGACCGACCTTTGTGTTCTTCGGTGCCCACGTTCAGCAGACCAATCCGGGGGCGCACCACGCCAAAGCCGTTGCGCGCGTAGGACGTGCCCATCAGGGCATATTGCATGAGATCCTTGGCATCGGCCCGAATATCGGCACCACCGTCGAGCAGAACGTTAAAACCCTGCGGATTGCGCGATGGCCACATGACGGCAATGGCCGGCCGGTAAATGCCGGGCAGGCGGCGCAGGCGCAGCGTGCTCATCATCATCAGCGCGCCGGTATTGCCACAAGAGACACAGACGGTCGCCTCACCATTGCGAACTGATTCGAGCGCGGACCACATCGACGTGTCCTTGCCGTGACGTATGACATGGCTGGGCTTGTCTTCCATCGATACGACATCGGGCGCATCGCGTATTACCACGCAATCCGACAGGTATTTGCGCTTGGCAACGAGCGGCTCAAGCTCGGCCTTGCGACCGTGCAGAATGAAACCGATTCGAGGATTTTTGCGCGCGGATTTGGCAATGCCGGCCACCACAGTGGCCGGGCCCATGTCGCCCCCCATCGCATCGACCGAAATGACGGTTCGTCCGGCCCCCGCCTTGTTATGATCGGGATGCGCGGTCATCAAAGCGGTCCGTCCTATGCGGGTCCCTCAGCGGGGTTAGGCTGCGTCTTCGTCCAGATCGACCTCGTCTGCCATCGCCACGATCTCGCGGTCGGCATAGTGGCCACAGGCCGAACACACGTGGTGCGGGCGTTTCAGTTCGCCGCAGTTGGGGCATTCGTTCGGGTTCGCTGCGCTGAGCGAGTCGTGCGCGCGGCGATTGTTGCGGCGCGATTTCGATACTTTGTTCTGCTGGACAGCCATTGTGCGATCCTACTATCTATCCTGTGGGCACAAGCGGCCCGGTTTCACGTGGTCACGCGGCTCTTAATCTGTCCAGAGCCAGCGGTTCAACCCCAAATTCCGATGGAACGGCGAAAATACAACGAAATCGCGCGGGAGCAAGCGGTTTTTCGCACCTTTGTGCGCTGTTGTTTAGTCGTCTTTTTCCAACTTTGATTTCAAGTCAGCCAAACCGGCGAAAGGTTTCAGGTCTTCATCCCGCAGGGGTGTCGCATCTGGTGGCGCAAAGACGGCTTCTTGCAATTCTGCGCCATCGGCGCGGGGGTAATCCGGTATCGCCAGCGCCAACGCCTCTTGCATGACTTGGGAAAGGTCGACCACGTCGGTTAGCTGCTCGATCGTTTCATCCTCTGGCATTTCGATCTCTTCAACATCCGCGTCGTCGGGCATTTCGGCGAGAAAGCGCCGTATCACCTTGCGATCTACACGGGTCGTGACGGGGGCAAGCGTGACAACGCACGATTGCACGACCGTCGCGCCTAAACTGGCGTCAAGAAGCCAGTCGCGCCGACCGTCAGGCGAAATCTGCCCTCGAAAGCTGAGCTTGCGGATCGCTTCGACGCCGAGCGCCTCTGCCAAAGCGGCGCGCGCGCCCGCGTCGGGAGACAATTCAAAAGGCGTCGCGCCACGTTGCGGTAGATCCGCAATGCGCAAAATTTCGGGGTTTTCGGACTGTCGTGTCATCGGATGGACATTTATCCTTTCTTGAACCTCTCGGTCACCTTGTTGTAAGCCGGATAAAAGCCTGACCGGGCTGAAATCAAGAGGGTACACATGACTGGGCTCAATTTTACGCTGCGCGCGATCGTCGTTGTACTGGGGCTTGTCTCCCTTGTGGCCTGTACTTCGATCTACCGCAACCATGGCTATGTCCCTCCCGAAGAAGATTTGAACCAGTTGGTGGTCGGGGTCGATTCGCGCGCCACGGTGGATGATGTAATTGGTGCCCCTTCGGCGGCCGGTATCCTGGGTGAAGGCGATTACTATTATGTGCGGAGCCGGATGAAACATTTCGGCATGATGCGCCCGGAGGTGATCGAGCGGCAGGTACTGGCGATCAGTTTCGACCAAAGTGACACAATCGCCAATATCGAAACCTTCAGCCTGCGTGACGGCAACATCGTGCCACTGACCCGGCGCGTGACCGATTCGTCGGTCACTGGCAAAGGTGTTCTGCGGCAGATCCTTGACAACTTTGGCAATATCGACCCCACACAGTTCTTCTAAGAGCGCGGGCCCTGCGTCACGGGTTCGTCACTATAGCGTCGTGGCATCGACATAGATTGTGCGTACTATCTGGCTTGGGTATTCTTGTACTCAGGCTTGGATAGGGAATGCCCATGCCGACATTGACGAAACGACGCTACCACACCCGCATCAGCACGGCGCGCGCCGATATTACGGCGGCGCAGAAGCTGCGTGCGCTGACCTTTGGCACCGGTGACGTGGACGGTTCGGACCGGGACAGGTTTGACGATATTTGCTCGCACATCCTGATCGAGGACAGCCGCAGTGGTGATCTGGTCTGCTGTTTTCGGATGCTGCCCCTTGGTGGCGGGGCCGAGATCGGGCGCAGCTACTCAGCACAATTCTACGAGCTGTCGGCGCTGGAGCGATTCGATGGGCCGATGGTCGAGATGGGACGGTTCTGTGTGCATCCAGAATGGTGTGATCCGGATATTCTGCGCGCGGCGTGGGGGGCGATGACGCGGTATGTGGATGATCACGGGGTCGAGATGCTGTTCGGCTGCTCATCCTTTCACGGCACCGACGCCGATAGCTATCTGGATGCCTTTGCGATGCTAAAGGAGCGGCACCTCGCACCGCGACGCTGGCTGCCAAGGGTCAAGGCACCTCTGGTGTTTCGATTTGCCCAGAAGCTACGGTTTCGCAAACCTGATGCAAAACAGGCGATGCTGCGAATGCCGCCGCTGTTACGGACCTATCTGATGATGGGCGGCTGGGTCAGCGACCATGCCGTGGTGGACCCCGAGATGGGCACGCTGCATGTCTTTACCGGCGTCGAAATCCGCGCGATTCCGGCGACGCGCAAGCGTCTGCTCCGCGCGGTCGCGCAGTAGACGAAGCGACACCTTGACGGGCAGGCAGGCGCAGGATAGCCCGCGCTCATGGCAACCAAGATACCCCTTTTGCAATTGAGTGACATCTCGCTGACATTCGGCGGCGAGCCTTTGTTTGCTGATCTGTCGCTGGTGGTTCAGCCGGGCGACCGGGTGGCACTGGTGGGGCGCAACGGATCGGGCAAATCGACGCTGATGAAGGTTATGGCCGGATTGGTGGAATCCGATACCGGGACGCTCGTCGTGCCGCCGGGAATCAGCGTGGGCTACATGGAGCAGGATCCCGACATGACGGGGTTTGCCACGCTGGGGGATTATGCTGCCAGCGCACTGGCCCCAGAAGATATGTACCGCGTCGAGATGGCGGGCGAGGGATTGAAGTTCGATCCGTCGCGTGCGGTTGGCACCGCATCTGGCGGCGAACGGCGGCGCGCGGCACTGGCCAAGCTGATGGCCGAGGCACCGGACCTGATGTTGCTGGACGAACCGACGAACCATCTGGATATCGAAGCGATTGCATGGTTGGAAGCGACGTTGAAGGAAACCCGCGCAGGGTATGTTCTGATCAGTCACGATCGCGCATTTTTGCGTGAACTTACCCGTGCAACCCTATGGATTGACAGGGGAATGGTGCGGCGTAACGAGCAGGGCTTCACCCATTTCGAGGCGTGGCGCGACAAGCTGTGGGAAGAAGAAGACCAGAGCCGTCACAAGCTGGATCGCAAGATCAAATCCGAAGGTCGCTGGGCCGTGGAAGGCATCAGCGCACGTCGAAAGCGCAATCAGGGGCGGGTGCGGGCGCTACAGGCATTGCGCGCAGAGCGCGCGGGGCAGATACGACGTCAAGGTGCGGCAGCGATGGCGCTGGAGGCCGGTCCAAAATCCGGCAAGCTGGTGTTCGAGGCGCGCGGGATTGCGAAATCCTATGGTGACACGCAAATCTTAACAAATTTCGACCTGCGCGTGCAGCGCGGGGATCGGGTGGCCTTTGTCGGGCCGAACGGCGTGGGCAAGACGACCTTGCTAAAGATGTTGCTCGGGGACGAGCAGCCGGACATTGGTGAGGTTCGACGCGGCACCAATCTGATGCCTGCCGTGTTTGACCAAAGCCGTGCGGCTCTCGATCCTGAGATGACGCTGTGGGACAGCCTGACAGGTGACCCCGAGATGCGCGTATCAGGCAAGGCGGATCAGGTTCTGGTGCGCGGTAGCCCGCGTCATGTGATTGGATACCTTAAGGAATTTTTGTTCGACGAACGGCAGGCGCGGGCCAAGGTCAAGGCGCTGTCGGGGGGCGAGAAGGCGCGGCTGCTGCTGGCCAAACTGATGGCCAAGGAAAGCAACCTTTTAGTGTTGGACGAGCCGACCAACGATCTGGATATCGAAACGCTCGACCTTTTGCAGGAATTGCTGGACGACTACGACGGCACGTTGCTGCTGGTGAGCCACGACCGCGATTTTCTGGACCGTGTCGCGACCACGACAATTGCTATGGAGGGCGACGACGGGCGGGCGACTGTCTATGCGGGCGGGTGGAGCGACTACCGCGCGCAGCGGTCCGCCGACAAGGCACCCGAATCCGCGAAAAATACAGCGAAGTCAAAGCCAAAGCCTGCGATTGAGGCGCCACGCAATGCCCCGAAGTTAAGCTTTACCGAAAAGCACCGCCTAGAGGCATTGCCAAGTGAAATGACGCGGCTGGAGGCGGAGATTGGTAAGCTGGAAGGGCTGCTGGCCGATGCAGAGCTGTTTACCCGCGAGCCAGTGAAATTTCGCAAAGCGACAGAGGCTCTGACCACCCGGCAAGAGGCGCTGAGTGCGGCGGAAGAGGAATGGCTGGAACTGGCGGAAAAGGCCGAAAACGGGACGTAGGTATTACGTAGGTATTACGTCGGTATCGTATCGGTGCGAAATCTTCGGACGGTCTGTGTCGCACAGGTCGCGGCGGGGGATGCACCCTGTGGCGCATCCCCCAAAATCTGTGATCAGAGCAGCGCCTTGACCTTGGCGGCCACGGCCTCGGCGGTGATGCCGAACTTCTCGAACAACGTTTCGGCAGGTGCAGATGCGCCGAAGCTGTCCATGCCGACAAAATCGGCCTTGTTCGATTTACCGCGCTCGCCAAACAGCCACTTGTCCCAGCCCTGACGCGCGGCGGCCTCAATGCCGACGCGCACGGGACCACCGGGCAGCACCCGGCGGCGCACGGCCTCGTCTTGTGCCTCGAACAGTTCCCAGCAGGGCATGGAAACGACACGCGTGCCGATACCGTCCGCTTGCAGCAGATCGCGTGCCTTCATGGCGATTTCCACCTCAGAGCCGGTGGCCATCAGGATCGCCTGACGCTTGCCGTCGGCGTCGGCCAGAACATAGGCCCCTTGCGCGGTCATGTTCTTTGTCTTGTGCTCGGTCCGCAGGGTCGGCAGTCCCTGACGGGTCAGAGACAGAACCGATGGTGTGGATTTGCTGGTCAGAGCCAGCTCCCATGCTTCGGCAGTCTCGACCGTGTCGCAGGGACGGAACACCCATGTGTTGGGGGTGGCGCGGCTGATTGCCAGATGCTCGATTGGTTGGTGCGTCGGGCCATCCTCGCCCAGACCGATGCTGTCATGGGTCATCACGAACACGGTGGGCACTTTCATCAGCGCGGCCAGACGCATCGCCGGGCGCGCGTAATCGGTAAAGCACATGAACGTGCCGCCATAGGGGCGGATGCCGCCATGCAAGGCCATACCGTTCATCGCGGACGCCATGCCATGCTCGCGAATGCCCCAATAGATATAGCGACCCTTGCGGTTGTCCGTATCGAACACGCCCAGATCACCGGTCTTGGTGTTGTTCGATCCTGTCAGATCGGCGGAGCCGCCGATGGTTTCGGGCATGATCGGATTGATGACTTCCAGCACCAGTTCACTGGATTTGCGGGTCGCCACCTTGGGGGCTTCTTCGCTGATCTGCTTTTTCAGCGCCTTGATGCGCGCTGACAGCGTTTTGGGCGCTTCCAGAGCAAAGACACGGGCGAATTCAGCCTGACGGCGGCTTGATGCTTCGGCCAGACGCGCCTCCCATGCGGTGCGGTCAGACGCCCCGCGGCTGCCGATCGCCTCCCACGCGGATTTGATATCGGCGGGTACTTCGAACGGGCCGGTGGTCCAGCCATATGCGGCCTTGGCGGCGGCGTTTTGTTCGTCATTGGTCAGCGCGCCATGGCCTTTGGACGTGTCCTGTGCGGCGTGACCGAGGGCGATATGCGTTTTGCACGCGATCATTGACGGCTTGGACGACGATTTTGCCTTGGTGATGGCGGCGTCGATTTCATCGGGGTTGTGGCCGTCGATCTCGATCACCTGCCACCCGGCAGAGCGGAAGCGTTTGACCTGATCTGTCCGGTCGCTGAGTTCCACAGTGCCGTCGATGGTGATGTTGTTGTTGTCCCAAAAGGCAATCAGCTTACCCAGTTTGTGACGCCCGGCGAGCGTGATCGCCTCTTGGCTGATGCCTTCCATCAGGCACCCGTCGCCTGCGATCACATAGGTGTGGTGATCCATCAGCTTGCGGCCATAACGGGCGCGTAGGATTTCCTCGGCCATGGCGAACCCGACGGCGTTGGTAATGCCCTGACCCAGCGGGCCGGTGGTGGTTTCAATCGCGTCGGCGAGAAAATTCTCTGGGTGGCCTGCGGTGCGGGCGCCCCATTGGCGGAAATTCTTGATCTCGCTCAGCGGGAACTGTTCATCGCCGACGAGGTGCAGCAGCGAATATAGCAACATGGAGCCGTGGCCCGCGCTGAGGATGAACCGATCGCGGTCGGGCCAGTTGGGAGCAGAGGCGTCGAATTTCAGGTGCTTCTCAAAGAGCACGGTTGCCACATCGGCCATGCCCATCGGCATGCCGGAGTGACCGGAGTTGGCCGCGTTCACGGCATCGAGCGTCAACGCGCGAATGGCGGTCGCCTTGGACCAGTGATCGGGGTTGGCGGTACGCAGGGCGGCGATATCCACGGTGGCTCTTCCTTTGAATGGCAACATCAATGGGCTGAATACCAGCTAAGAGGCAAAGATCAAGCGCCCGGAACGCGACGTATGGCGCGCAGGACAGCAAGGGGGAGCATTTTTCTCAATCCTTGGGTAGACTTGCTGCCAATGAGGTGTTTGGGCGATTCTGCCGCACGCCGAAAAACGAAGTGAGGATCTGAGGAGATGAGCGACATAGACGCCATGCAGGGCCGTATCATGGCCGCGCTGGACCGTATCGGTCAGGGGTTGGACACGTTGAGCGCCGATAGCGGCGCGGATGGCAGCGCAGAGACTGAAAAACTGCGTCGGGAACTGGAAGATGAGAAACTGGCCAATGCGCAACTCGAAGAGCGGGTGAAGACGCTGAAGGCGCGGCTGCAAGAGGCGGAAGAGGCCGCCGAGCAGGCGGCTGCGGTTGCGGATAGCAGTGCTGAAGAAGCGCATTCCGAGGCACTGCGCAAGCTGGACGCCGATTTACAGTCATTGCGTCATGCCAACCAGCAGCTACGCGACAACAATGCGGCATTGCGCGAGGCCAATGCCACCGGCGTGGTCGAGCCGCACCTGATCAACAAGGCGATGATGGCCGAATTGGAAGGGTTGCGTGCGGTACGCGCATCTGACCGGACCGAGGTGGATGCGGTTCTGGCCGAACTGGACAAGGTCGTGCGCGCGGCGGGGCAAGAGGCCGCTGCGGCGACCGACGACGACACGACAGCCCAGCCCGCTGATCAGGAGGATGAATGATGCCCGAGATTGATATCGAGATCGGCGGACGGACATTTCAGGTCGCATGTCAGCAGGGCGAGGAACATTACCTGCAAGCCGCAGCCAAGATGCTGGATGATGAGGCCGCGGTTCTGGCGGCACAGATTGGGCGCATACCCGAGGCGCGTATGCTGCTGATGGCGGGGTTGATGCTGGCCGACAAGACGGCGGGCATGCAGGACAAGCTGCGTGAAGCCGAGGATGCGATGGCCGAAAAAGAGGCAGAACTGGCGCAGTTGCGGGATGCGCCCGCGCCTGAGCCCGAACGTATCGAGGTGCCGGTGGTGCCAACGGCGGTGACCGATACACTGGCAGAGATTGCTGCCCGTGCCGAGGCTTTGGCCGAGACGGTCGATGGTAAGGCGGCAGGTTAAAACTGACCGACAAACCATTGAAGTGAAATCAGAAAAGGGCCGGCGGTGGGGCCGACCCTTTTCCTTTGTTTCTGGTCTGTAAGGTTACTGACCAAATTGACCGGGGTTTTCAATCCGCTCAATCTCGGCCATTTCGTCGGCTGTCATGCCGATCATGTAGCGTGGGCCGTCCACATCATCGACAATGGTGATGTCGCTGACGGGGAAATACATGAAGCTTTCATCGCTTTCATCGACTGGATCGACCACAACACCTTGAATGGTGCCAGCATTGGTCATCCATACGTCTTCGACGTCGCCAATTTTGACAAAGGCGTTACGATCAAGACCTTCGACGCTGAGATTGCCGGCGCCCTGATTGGTGGTGAAAACATCGCTGCCGATCAGCGTGGCAACGCCGTAGGTGGCCGCGTCCGGGCTAAGTGGGCCGTCTTGGCCGACCTCTGAACCGAGCTGTTCCAGCTGGGTCGTGGCGGTGTTGTCTGCGAGGACCGGAGTGGCGAAAAGAGCCAGTGCGGCGACCGTGGTTGTAAAGCGTTTCATCAGATTTCCTCCTTGGGGTTTCCGAAGTCGTTTCGATTATGCAGCCACAACGTCGCTACCCCTGTTGTTGGTTCCCATGACAGATGGCGATTGTGGGCGAAACCCTGTGGAAAGACCCAGTATGATGCTACGGCATACATTAGTTATGTGGTAGAAGTATTATAAAAATCAGTATCTTATATGGTTTCCTTAACAAATTCGTGATCTGAGCATATTTATATTCAAATAGGCCCGCGACGTAACGGCAAGCGGTGGCGCGATGCAGCGTTTACACGAGAAATACCGGCGCAAGCGGTGTTAAAAACACAAGAACATAGGCTGAACATCTCTTTATTTCACTGCATTGGCGCGCTAGGGTCTGCGCCATGAGCAGTTATGACGAATCCGACGCCTTTGAAGGCGCATCGCTGGCCGCGCGGGCAATGGCCGCCCGTGGCGCGCCATATTTGGACGAACTGAACCCGGCGCAGCGGGCCGCGGTCGAGGCGCTGGATGGTCCGGTCCTGATGCTGGCGGGGGCCGGCACCGGCAAGACCAAGGCGCTGACCGCACGGATCGTGCATCTGCTGAACACCGGGCGGGCGCGCCCGAACGAGATCCTGTCGGTTACGTTCACCAACAAGGCCGCGCGCGAGATGAAAGATCGCGTTGGCCGCCTGTTGGGGCAGAGCATCGAGGGGATGCCGTGGCTGGGCACCTTTCATTCGATTTGTGTCAAGCTGCTGCGCCGCCACGCCGAACTGGTCGGGCTGAAGTCGAATTTTACCATTCTGGACACCGACGATCAAGTTCGGCTGATGAAGCAGTTGATTCAGGCTGCGGGTATTGATGACAAGCGGTGGCCCGCACGCATGCTGGCCGGCATTATCGACAATTGGAAGAACCGGGCATGGACGCCCGCGAACCTGCCCGCGTCCGAGGCCGGGGCCTATGACGGCAAGGGGCCGCAGTTATACGCGCTCTATCAGGCGCGGTTGAAGGAACTGAACGCAGTGGATTTCGGTGATCTGCTGCTGCATGTGGTCACGATTTTTCAGACACATGACGATGTTTTGCAGCAGTATCAGCGGTGGTTCCGCTATATTCTGGTGGACGAGTATCAGGATACCAACGTGGCGCAGTACCTGTGGCTGCGGCTATTGGCCGGAGCGCACAAGAATATCTGCTGTGTCGGAGATGACGATCAGTCGATCTATGGCTGGCGTGGTGCAGAAGTAGGCAATATCCTGCGGTTTGAAAAGGATTTTCCCGGCGCACATGTGGTCAGGCTGGAGCAGAATTACCGCTCGACCCCGCATATTCTGGCCGCTGCCTCTGGCGTGATCGCGGGCAACAAGGGGCGATTGGGCAAGGAGTTGTGGACCGAGGCCGAGGAGGGCGAGAAGGTACGCCTGATCGGCCATTGGGACGGCGAGGAAGAGGCCCGCTGGATCGGCGAAGAAATCGAGGCGATGCAGGGCGGCACGCGTGGGATGCGTCCCATCCGCCGGGATGAGGTGGCGATCTTGGTACGCGCGTCCCACCAGATGCGCGCGTTCGAGGATCGGTTTCTGACCATCGGATTACCTTATCGGGTGATCGGCGGACCGCGCTTTTATGAGCGGATGGAGATTCGCGACGCGATGGCCTATTTCCGCGTTGTGACCAGCCCGAGCGATGATCTGGCATTCGAGCGGATCGTGAACACGCCCAAACGCGGGCTGGGTGACAAAGCGCAACAAACCATCCAGCGGATTGCCCGCGCCAATGGTGTGCCGCTGGTCCAGGGCGCGGCACTGGCGGTCGAGCAGGGCGAGATCAAGGGTAAGGGTGGCACCGAGTTGGCGCGTCTGCTGGACGGTCTGACGCGCTGGGGCCGGTTGATCGGGGATGCTAGTGTCAGCCATGTCGAGTTGGCCGAGATGATCCTAGATGAGAGCGGCTATACCGGCATGTGGCAAAACGACAAGACGCCCGAGGCGCCCGGTCGGCTGGAGAACCTCAAGGAATTGGTCAAGGCGCTGGAGCAGTTCGAGAACCTGCAAGGGTTTCTGGAGCATGTCAGTCTGATCATGGACAACGAAAGCGATGATACTGAGGAAAAAGTCAGCATCATGACGCTGCACGCGGCCAAGGGGCTGGAATTTCCCGCCGTGTTTCTGCCGGGCTGGGAGGATGGGCTGTTTCCGTCGCAGCGGTCTATGGACGAGAGCGGCCAAGTGGGCGTCGAGGAAGAACGGCGGCTGGCCTATGTCGGTATCACGCGGGCCGAAGAAGTCTGTACCATCTCATTTGCGGGCAACCGGCGGGTGTTCGGCCAATGGCAGTCCGCGTTGCCGTCGCGTTTCATCGATGAGTTGCCTGAGGCACATGTGGAGGTGCTGACGCCTCCGGGCCTCTATGGTGGTGGCTATGGCGCGGCGGGGATGGGGGGCGTGCAGAGCAGCATTGATGCGCGGGTCGCCGAGGCCAACGTTTACAATTCCCCCGGCTGGAAACGCCTGCAGGCGCGCGCCGGGCAGCGGCCTGTGGCGCAACCCGGCGAGGCGCGCAATACCGTGATCGACATGAAGGCGGTCAGTTCCCACAGCGTCGGCGAGCGCGTGTTTCATCAGAAATTCGGTTATGGCGCGATCATCGGGATCGAAGGCGACAAGCTGGAAATCGACTTTGAAAAGGCGGGTACCAAGAAAGTCGTGGCCCGGTTTATTTCTGCGGCGGATGATATCCCGTTTTAAATGGGATCAGCCGAGAAACCGCATCGCCTGCGTAATTCACCCCCAACCTGCCGCAAACAAGGTTTGCGCAACCTCGTACCGCTGCTACCATGTCATTTCCAAGGTGCCGCAGAATACGCGGAGAATTGGGAAGCCGGTGCAAGTCCGGCGCTGCCCCCGCAACGGTAAGGGAGGGTGATCGGGCGATATGCCACTGGGCCATCTGCGGTCTGGGAAGGTGCCATGATCACTTGGGTCCGCAAGACCCACCGACCAAGCCCGGAAACCAGCCTGGCCAGGGAATCCCTGGAACGTGACGTCGAATCGCGAGGGGCGATATGGGCGGTGATCGTGCCCGGGACATCGTGCCGGTTCGGTGCATCTCTCTCGTTATCCCTTGCCCTGATTGGCCCGGGGTGTGGCCACGGAGAAGAGAATATGAGTGTAACAGAGATCATCGCTGGGCTGGAACAGAATGGGGCGACCGGTGACGCGGCTATGGTTGCCGCGCGTCTGGGGTTTCTTGAATGGGCGTTTGCGGGCGCGCGGCCTGCAACCCCGGACGCGGCGCGTGCGGCCCTGAGCGAGCGTGCGGTACAACGCGCCGAGAGCGCGGCGGCGCAGGCCTTTGTGGCATATCTGCAAGACGCGACGCGCCCGATCACGGGCTCAGTGCGTCCGGGGGGCAAGCGGCGACGCCGCGCGCGGCCACATTGATGGCGCCGCTGACAGAACGGGACAAGATGCAGGCTGGCGATTGGTATCGGTGCCTTGACCCCGACCTGTTGGCGATGCAGGCGCGCGCCCGCGATGCCTGCCACCAGCACAGCACCACCGCACCCGACACGCGCGGGCCCATCGGCGCGACATTGCGCGCGCTGATGGCGCAGGTCGGCGAGGGGACCTTTGTCGAGGCGCCGTTTCATTGTGCATATGGGATCAACATTCATCTGGGGCGCGATGTCTATCTGAACGCAGGTTGCACCATTCTGGATACGGCACCGGTGCATATCGGCGATCGTTGCATGCTGGGGCCGCAGGTGCAGATTTATTGCCCCGAGCATCACCACGATCCTGTTCAGCGCCGGGCGGGGCTGGAACGTGCGCATCCCGTGACGCTGGGCGCGGATGTCTGGATCGGCGGCGGTGCGACCCTACTGGGTGGGGTGACGATTGGGGCTGGTGCGATTGTCGGCGCGGGCAGTGTGGTGACCCGCGACGTGCCGCAGGGGGCCACGGTGATGGGCAATCCGGCGCGCCAGCGCGGCTGAGGTTTCCACGACCCGCGCGGTCCCTTAGGATGGTTGTATCGCATCGCACCTGACAGGAGCATACTATGGCCGATCTTGAGACCCGTATCGCGCAAGGCAGGGGCGACATGCCTGCCGATCTGGTGCTGCGCGGCGGGCGGATGTTCGATCTGGTGACCGGCGAGATGCTGACTGGTGATGTGGCGATCTGCGGCGATCAGGTGGTGGGTATCTGCGATACTTATGACGGACGAGAGGTGATCGACGTTTCCGGCCTGACGCTGGTGCCGGGATTCATCGACACGCATCTGCATATCGAGAGCAGCCTTGTCACACCTTTCGAGTTCGACCGCTGCGTGGCGCCGCACGGGGTAACAACAGCGATCTGCGACCCACACGAGATTGCCAATGTGATCGGCCCGGACGGCATCCGCTGGTTTCAGGCAGCAAGCGAGCGCACGGTGATGGATATTCGGGTGCAGCTCAGTTCCTGTGTGCCATCGACCGAGATGGAAACCGCAGGCGCGCGGATCGACGCGGCGGATCTGGCACCACTGATGGGTCATGCGTCGGGCATCGGGCTGGCGGAGTTTATGAATTATCCCGGTGTGATCCATCGCGATCCGGGCGCGATGGCCAAGCTGGCGCTGTTCGCGGGCGGGCATGTTGACGGGCATTGCCCGCAACTGACAGGGCGGGACCTGAACGCCTATATCGCGGCGGGCATCCGTACCGAGCATGAGGCGACCACAGCCGAGGAGGCGCTGGAAAAGCTTCGCAAGGGGATGCGGGTGCTGATCCGCGAGGGATCGGTGTCCAAGGACCTGAATGCCTTGCAGCCGCTGCTGAACGAGCGCACTGCGCCTTACATGTGTCTGTGTACCGATGATCGAAACCCGTTGGACATCGCGGAGCAAGGGCATCTGGATTACATGATCCGCACGCTGATTTCGCTGGGCACGTCGCCCTTGGCCGCCTATCGCGCGGCGTCCTTGTCGGCGGCAGAGGCATTCGGGCTGAAGGATCGTGGCATGATCGCCCCGGGTCAGCGCGCTGATATCGTCGCGGTCGGCAGTCTAGAGGCGTGCGATGTGCAAGCGGTGTTTTGCGCCGGGCAGCGGGTCGACGCGCGCGCCTTTGATGCGCGCGGGACGTTGGAGCCTATCGGGCGGAATTCAGTCAAAGCCCCACGGCTGGAGGCAGCGCATTTCCGGGCCAAGGCCAACCGCGAGGACACCGATGTGATCGGTATTGTCGAGGGCAGGATCATCACGGAGCATCTAAAAGAACAGATCGCGATCGAGGACGGAGACAAGCGCCCGGACCCGGCCCGCGATCTGGCGCGTATCGCCGTGGTCGAGCGGCATGGCAAGAACGGCAATATCGCTACTGGTTTCGTCCGTGGCTTTGGCCTGAAGAGCGGGGCCATTGCCTCGACCGTGTGTCACGACCATCACAACATTGCCTGCGTGGGCGTGGATTATGCCGATATGGCGCTGGCGGCCAACCGGCTGGGCGAGATCGAGGGTGGTTTCGTCGTGGCGCAGGGCGGGCGGGTGCTGGCCGAACTGGCGCTGCCGGTGGCCGGGCTGATGAGCCTTGCACCGTTCGAGGACGTGCGCGACCGGCTGGTAGAGTTGCGCGATGCGGCGGTCAGCCTCGGGGTGGAACTGCACGAGCCGTTCCTGCAACTGGCCTTTCTTGCGTTGCCGGTCATTCCGGCCTTGAAGATCACCGACCGGGGCATGGTGGATGTGACCCGGTTCGAGATCATCGGCTAGGAGCCCGCAGGGCGGGTGGCCTGCTATCGGGCCTTTCGTGCGACTCCAATCTCAATGCGCGCTAAGGATAGCGAGGTAAAATTACGTCATGTGTGTTTTGGCATAGGCGATGGCCGCCTCTACCTCTGGGGCGGACGGGACGACGCCGGTGAAGCCCAGCAGATAGCCTTCGGTCCGCTCGATCCGGTCAGCGGCAGGTTCTTGCAGGTCCAGAGCGTAATAACCAATCTGTTGATAATATAGGATCCTGGCCCGCACATCGGCCTCGTAATTGCTATAGCCGTGGCGCGCGAACATCGCGGCAATTGCCGCATGGCGGGTGGCGTCGGTGTTCTCGATGACGCGGCGAATAGCGGTATCACGGCGGGCCCATTCGCGCACGGCAAAATCAAGTTTGTGATTAAAGAGTGCGGGGTTGATGAAGGCGCGAAACAGCAGACAAACCGCCTGCGTGATCGTGTCCGAGGGCATCGCGGCGTGGCGCAGGACAATGCCGGTGTTGGTGCTTTCCCAAACTTCGAGAAGTGCATCAAGAAGATCCTGCCGCGTATTGAAATACCAGTAGAAACTGGATCGAGATACGCCCAGCCGTTGGCCTAATCCCAGAATTTTGACGTGGCTGACACCGTCGCTGATGAGCACGTCCATCGCCATGCTCAACCAGTCGTCGCGGGTGGCCTTGACGTTACCGCCCGGAGAGTGCTTAGGGGTGTTATCTGTCGGGTTTGTCACGTTTGTCTTTCATCAGTCCGGTGGGTTGGCTCAACTTTCGGGTAGCGCGCCGCCCGCCTCTGTACCGCGCACGATGGCGTCATTGAGGGCTGCGGCACGATCGGGGTTGATGGCGGGAGGTCTGAACCCTGCCAGAATCTCCTGCCATTTGTGCGTGGCACGGGCATTGGCATCCTGCGCGCCGCGTTCTGTCCATGTGCCGAAATTCGACCAGTCGCCGATGAGCGGCTCGTAAAATTCGCTCTGGTAGCGTTCCAAAGTGTGCTGCGCGCCAAAGAAATGTCCGCCGGGTTGCACTTCTTCCAGCGCCGAAAGGCCGATATCGGCGTCGGTGGCGCTGACCCCGGCGCAAAGCTCTGCCACCATTTGCAACACTTCCATATCGGTGATCAGCTTTTCATAGCTGACAGTCAGCCCGCCCTCGATCCAGCCCGCAGCATGCACGATGACGGTGGCGCCTGCCAGCAAGCAGCCCCAACTGCCGAACTGGGTTTCGTTCGCGGCCTGCGCGTCGTTGATGTTGGCCGCCGATCCAGAGGCTCCGCGCCACGGCAGGCCAATCCTGCGCGCCAGTTGGCCCGCTGCCACAGACGCCTGAAAATGTTCAGGGGTGCCAAAGGCGGGGGCCCCTGATTTCATATCAACGTTCGAGGTGAACGTGCCGTAACACACTGGCGCGCCGGGCTGGGCCAGTTGCGTCAGGGTGATCGCGGCCAATGCTTCGGCATGGCTGAGCGTGATCGCGCCCGCGACGGTGATCGGTCCCATCGCGCCCATCAACGTGAACGGGGTGACAATGCTGACCTGTCGGGCGCGGGCAAAGTCAATCAGACCTTGGGCCATCGGTGTATCAATCTGACGGGGTGAATTGGTGTTTATGATTGTATAACAATGGGGTGCGCTGTGAAATTCATCATCTGTCAGGCCTCTGAAGTCGCGCAACAATTCAAAGCTTTGCTGCACTTGCGGTGTGCCGCGTGCGTACACAAACGGCAGCTTATCCGTCTGGGTCATCTGGGTCTGCATGGTGAAGTAGTGCCGCAGGTTCAGTGGAATATCCTGCGGTTCGATCAGCGGGGGAACCATGTGCAGAACGTCGAAATGCTGGGTCAATTGGGTCAGTTCGACATAGGATTTTGCATCTCCGGGCCGCCGGCCACGGGACAGGTCGGTGGCATGGGGCGCGCCTGCACCGGGCTGAAAAATCAGATTACCCAGTTCCAGTGTGATGTCCCGGTCGCGCGCACCGGCGCGGCAGTCGATCCGACGCGGTGCAATGGCAAGCGCGGCCTTGACCATGTCGCGCCCGATATGGACCATCTCTGTGCTGTCATTGACACGCGCACCACCCGCCCGGAAAAGCGCACGCGCCTCGGGCAACAGGACCTTTATCCCCAATCGTTCAAGCACATCGAGTGCGGTATTGTGCATCGCCTCGATCCGGTCCTCGGAAAAGACGCTCATCAATGGGAAAGGGTTGCGCAGAGTGCGGTAGTCGACCTTGCGGGTCGGCGCTGCGTCGGCATCGGCGTGTTTTGCGCGCCGCCCGCGGCGTTTGGGGGAAGTGTCGAGGGTCATTGCCGCCTCTCCCTATAAAGCGCGAGGTGATTCTGCTGCAGATGCTAGACACATGTGTACAGTGTGGAAAGAACATACTGGCGGCCTGTTGGGCGGGGCGGGCACCGCAGGGTTTTGGTTACGGGTTCGCGTTGGGAATTTGGGCCTGTGTCAGGTGGCCGAAGGATGCTAATAGGCGGATGACACAGCGAATGAGAGAGGGGTAATTATGGTTGATCTAGAGACATTTGGCGATCTGTCCGCAATCGAGATAGGCGAATTCAAGCCGAAGCCAACAACACTGACTGACGGGCAGAACGAAGCTGCCAAGGGGCTATGGTCCTCGGCGGATGGACGCACGTCCATCGGGGTATGGGAGTGCACACCGGGGCATTTTACCGCGGATCGCACCAAGGGCGGCGAATACTGCCACATCATTTCGGGCCGCGCGACGGTCAGCAATGCCGACGGGTCGCGCAGCCGCGATATCGGTCCGGGCGACCTGTTGGTGCTACCGCAGGGCTGGACGGGCGAGTGGGTAATCCATGAGCATATGCGCAAGCTCTACGTCATCAGCGCCTCATAAGGCTGCGCGCACCTCAGCGTCGTTGGCGTTTCACAAGACCAGTGCGATGAGCAGGATCAGTGCCAGCACGGCTCCGGCCCCGAAAATCCATTGCGCGGACGTTGCACGACGGCGGTCTGCCGGACTTTGATCCAGTGGGCGGGGTGCGTCCGAGGCACCAGCGTCACCCGGGCCGGCGCGCACTTCGCGCTCCGTGTCGGGGCGTGCCCCGGTGGATGCGGCGGGCGGGCCGCTCGGGTCGATCTGAGCGCCGGCTTCTGCGTCGGTCGTGCGGGATGCGGCGGGGGGATGCCGGGTCATGTCATCTCGCTGTTCAGGTGTCACGACATCATCCGTCCGAGGGTCATGTGGTGGTATTTCGTTATCTGGAATGTCGCGATTGTCGCGATTTTTCGGCGTCTTGGCGGCCATGGGATGTCCTTTCCAATTTGTGGAATGTGACAGGTCAACGGTGTGTCGCGGCAGGTGTTCCGGATTCGGGCTGATTGTTTTCGGTCAAAGTGCCGGCTCAGGCACCACCTGCGACCTTTCAGACTCACCTGATGGGAAACCTTGCAAAAGCCACAGATTGGCCGTTTTGACGCACGCCATTCGTGGGTATCTTGGGCAAAAGAATGAAGAGGCAGGACAGATGACGAATTTTCCCAGCATGTTGCGGGGCGCTGTGGCGTTCGCATTGGTTAACATTGGGGCGCTTCCTGTCGCCGCGCAGGACCGGGTGTCGATCCTGCTGGGTTCGCATCACGTCAACGCCAGCACCAACTTTGACGAGGTCAATCCCGGTGCGTTCCTGACTTGGGAGGGGGAGCGCGTGGACTGGACCGTGGGCGGGTTTCGCAACAGTTATGGGCGCGGGGCGGCGGCCGTGATGGCCGGATTGCCCCTCTATGAACGCGGCACGGCGCAGATCGCGTTGACCGGTGGGCTGGCTCTGTATCCCGGCGATGGCCGTCGATTCTGATGTGCATGCGGGCGACGTGATCCCGTTGGCGGGTATGCGCGCGCGCTATGGCAACGCGTTTGTTCAGGTTTTCCCCGGTGATGGGGGAACTGCGGATGCGGTGATAAGCTTTGGTTTGACCTTTGGGTTGCAGGATGCCGATCCCTGAGAACCAGAGCATGGGAGCGGGCGCCGCGTGTCTACCGATAGGTGTTCTGCATTAATAACATACCCAAGCTGTAATTCGTTTGACCGAGTGTCGTTGTGACAGCTAAGCTATTGAATATTGACAGTTCATTATTTCAAAAGCAGGCGATTCATGACTTTTTCAAATTTCACACTGCACCGAATTTTCGGTGCTGCGGCACTTTTCTTCGCTATTCAATGTGCTTCTGGGGCGGCGGCTGGTGATGCCCAGTTGGCCGACTATCACAGCCACAAATGGGGCGGCAGTTGCAATAGCGCCGATAGTTTTGCGGTAAAAATGCGGAATGCATCCGGGAACCGGCGGATTGACCTGAAAGTATGCCTGGAGCGCAAAGACGGAACCTGGACCTGTTACAGCAGTAGGAATATCGCCCCGGGTAAGGTCGTGCCGAGCTACTGGAGCTTTTCTGTCTGCGATGGCACTGGAAACTACAAGTGGTGGGATCACGTGACCGGCAGCGGCCAGAAGTTTGGCAATCCTTAGGGGGGAGTGGCGGATGGCCGAGGAGTCGAACCCCCAACCTTTCGGTGTCGTCACGGTTTTCAAGGCCGTTTGCCGCCCACGCAGCGAGACCATCCGTAATGGCGGTGAGCGGTGGTCTCGATCCACATTCTTTGAAAAAGAACGAAACGATTAGCAGTCGCACCCTAGCACCCGCTAGGTTCACTCACCTGAAATGAGTCAGAGACTGGATGATCGTTGCATGTTCATACGGGTCGTTTACAGCGGCGATAGCGTTTTGGCAACCCCTTTGCATGCAGGGGGGCGAGTGCGCGCAATTATTTATGCAAAAGTAATATCTTAGTTTCGGCGTGGTAGGCCCGGAGGGACTTGAACCCCCAACCAAAGCGTTATGAGCGCTCTGCTCTAACCAGTTGAGCTACAGGCCCGCCTGAGCGGCTTGGTACGCAGGGGCGCGGGCAACGTCAAGGCTTTCGAGATTGCGCGGCGCGCAGGGATGGTCTAACCCGTCGCCAACCTTGGGAGTGCTGCCATGACCGACAAGAAAAACGGGATCACCTACGCCGATGCGGGCGTGGATATAGACGCGGGCAATGCGCTGGTGGACCGGATCAAGCCCGCCGCCAAGCGGACCAACCGATCCGGCGTGATGTCGGGGCTGGGGGGCTTTGGTGCCCTGTTCGACCTCAAGGCTGCGGGATACGACGATCCGGTGCTGGTGGCGGCAACCGATGGGGTGGGCACCAAGCTGCGCATCGCAATCGACACCGACCATGTCGAGGGTGTGGGCATTGATCTGGTCGCGATGTGCGTCAACGATCTGGTGTGTCAGGGGGCCGAGCCGCTGTTTTTCCTCGATTACTTTGCCACGGGCAAGCTGGAGATGGAACAGGCGGCGCAGGTCATCGAGGGTATCGCAGAGGGTTGCGTACGCTCGGGGGCGGCGCTGATAGGCGGCGAGACAGCCGAAATGCCGGGCATGTATGACGGTGGCGATTTCGATCTGGCGGGTTTTGCCGTCGGCGCGATGGAGCGCGGTGCCAGCCTGCCTGACGGGGTGGTGGCGGGCGATATCCTGCTGGGACTGGCCAGCGACGGGGTTCATTCGAACGGCTATAGCCTTGTGCGCAAGCTGGTGGCGGTTTCGGGCCTTGGCTGGGACGCGGATTGCCCCTGGGGCGCTGCGGGCACGCTGGGCGCCGAATTGCTGACGCCGACACGGCTATACGTGCGGGCGGCATTGGCCGCGATCCGTGCGGGGGGCGTGCATGGTTTGGCGCATATCACCGGCGGTGGATTGACGGAAAACCTGCCGCGCGTGTTGCCTGAGGGGCTGGGCGCGCAGATTGATCTGGGCAGTTGGACCTTGCCGGGTGTGTTCCAATGGCTGGGCGAGACTGGCGGCATGGCCGAGGCCGAGATGCTCAAGACGTTCAACTGCGGGATCGGCATGATTCTGGTGGTGGATGCGGGCGCGGCCGAGGGGCTGATCACATTGCTGGAGGCGGGCGGTGAGAGCGTCACGCGTCTGGGCGAGGTAGTCGAGGGCGCTGGTGTGGACTATTCAGGCGCGCTTGCGTGAGCAAACGGGTTGCCATCCTGATTTCGGGCGGCGGGTCCAACATGGTCAGCCTTGTGCGCAGCATGACAGGCGATCATCCTGCCCGGCCCTGTCTGGTGCTGGCCAATAGCGCCGATGCGGGCGGACTGGCGCGCGCGGCAGAGATGGGGATCGCGACCGAGGTGCTGGATCACCGGCCGTTCAAGGGAGACCGCGGCCAGTTCGAGAACGCGCTGCATACGGTGATCTCAGGATATGCCCCGGACATCATCTGTCTGGCAGGATTCATGCGGGTACTGACCGAAGGTTTTGTCAGCCGTTGGCAGGGCCGGATGATCAATATCCACCCGTCGCTCCTGCCAAAGTATCGTGGCCTGCACACCCATGCGCGGGCGCTGGAGGCGGGCGAGACCGAGGCAGGTTGCACTGTCCATGAGGTGACGGCAGCACTGGATGACGGGCCGATTTTGGGGCAGGCGCGGGTGCCTGTGCTGGACGGTGACACGCCGGAAGCATTGGCCGCACGGGTGCTGGAGATGGAGCATCAGCTCTATCCGGCGGCGCTGCGCCGGTTCGCGGCAGGGGATCGGACGCCGATTCTCCTTGAATAGGGGTGGGGATGCTCGTGCGTGTTGCGCAAACCACCTAGCCATTTTCATTCGCCGCGCGCTACCTTATACGGAGGGCCTCTGGGGGCCGCAGAGCCGATAACAACAAAGAAACGATCACCCCATGCAAACACTCACCACCACCGACGCGCTGGCCGCTTTTTGCAAAGAGGCCGCCGGGTACCCCTACGTGACCGTCGACACCGAATTCCTGCGTGAGCGAACCTATTATTCCAAACTGTGTCTTGTGCAGTTGGCGATGCCGGGCGAGGGCGACGAGAATGCGGTTCTGGTCGATCCACTGGCAGAAGGCCTGTCGCTGGAGCCGTTATACGAGCTGTTTCGCGATGAGGCGGTGGTCAAGGTGTTTCACGCCGCGCGGCAGGATCTGGAGATATTCTTTGTTGATGCGGGGCTGATCCCCTCGCCGCTCTTTGACACGCAGGTGGCGGCGATGGTCTGTGGCTTTGGCGAGCAGGCAGGATACGAGACCTTGGTGCGGCGCATTGCCAAGCAGCAGCTGGACAAATCCTCGCGCTTTACCGACTGGTCGCGGCGGCCATTGTCGGATGCGCAGAAGACATATGCGCTGGGGGATGTGACGCATCTGCGCAAGATCTATGAATACCTTGCCAAGCAGCTGGAAAAGAGCGGGCGCGATAAATGGGTGGCAGAAGAGATGGCTGTGCTCAACGATCCGGCCACGTATGTGACCCGCCCCGAGGACGCGTGGATGCGGATCAAGACGCGCAATAATTCGGGCAAGTTTCTGGCCATCGTGCGCGAATTGGCCCGGTTCCGCGAGGCCCATGCCCAAGCACGGGACATCCCGCGCAACCGTGTGTTCAAGGATGATGCACTGGTGGAACTGGCCGCGACCAAGCCCGCCAGCGTGCAGGATCTGGGGCGCTCTCGGTTGCTGCTGCGCGAGGCCCGCAAGGGGGATATCGCCGAGGGCATACTGGCGGCAGTGGCCGCAGGGATAGCGGTGCCGCCCGAGCACCAACCCAAGCCGGATACCAGCCGCGACAAGATGCAGGTCAACCCAGCGATCGCCGATCTGTTGCGGGTCTTGCTCAAAGGCATTTCCGACCGCGAAGGCGTGGCGTCCAAGTTGATCGCCACGGCGTCGGATCTGGATGCAATCGCAGCCGGGCATCGCGACGCCGTGGCATTGAAGGGCTGGCGTCGCGAAGTGTTCGGCGACGAGGCATTGCGGCTATGTGCGGGCGAGATCGCGTTGCGCGTCAAGGGCAGCGCAATCGAGACGGTGGCTGTCTAGGACGCGCCCGGTGCCCCGGAGCAACGCCGGGGCACGTCTGCGCGGGGGGTCAACGGCGTGCGCTGGTGCGGGCGTTGGTCAATCCGGCCACGCGGATGGTGCGCACTTCGTTCAGAGTCTGATCCGAGATGAAGATGGCGGCATTCACCGTGCGGCTGCGCTGTGTGCCTTGTGGCAGGTTAGTTGGCTGAACCGCCTCCAGCATGTAGGTCATCACACCGTTTTGCGGCTCGCCGTCGTTTTGCGACTTTAGCCGTACGTCAAAGGCCCCCTGACGCATTGACACGCCGGTGGCACGCACGATTGCGCCGCCGGACGAGCGTTCAATGACGAGATCGGTCACTGTATGGATCGGGGTGCCGGCATATTTTTCCTCGTCGGATTTACGGCGAAAGATGCTGTCGCGCTGCTCGGGGATCAGCGGGTTCACCTCTTGGGGCGTTTCGGACGCGGCTGCGCGGGCGGCGCGACGCTCTACCCGGCTTCTGCCGAACCAGTTGCCGGGGTTCCAGTTGCTGTCGCGGACACCGCGGCCACAGGCGGCAAGTGCCGTGGTTGATCCCAGCATCAATAGTAGCGCGCGTCGTTGCATGTCCCGGTCCTTGCACTTGGCCTATACGCGGCGGACCCTATCCTGACAGGGCAGGGGCGCGCAAGGTATGGGCGCGGTCGGGCTGGACCTTTTGCGCGGTGAACCCTACGTCTGGGGCCGAGAGCATGTAAAAAGGTAGCAAGATGGCGCAGCCCGATTTTGAAGAGATCGTCGAGGACTTTGAATTTCTGGAAGATTGGGAGGACCGTTATCGCCATGTGATCGAACAGGGCCGCGCTATGGATCCGCTGGAGGATGCGCTGAAGGTGCCTGCCACCAAGGTCGATGGTTGTGCCAGTCAGGTCTGGTTGCATCCGCGGGTGGAGGCGGGTGTGTTTTCGTTCGATGGGGACAGTGATGCGATGATCGTGCGCGGACTGATTGCAGTGCTGCGTATGCTCTACAACGGGTTGCCGGTGGGGGATGTGGTCCGTGTTGACGCCGGGGGAGAGCTGGCGCGGCTGGGGCTGAACGATCACCTGTCGGCGCAACGCTCGAACGGATTGCGCGCGATGATCGAGCGGATCAGGCTGGTCGCGGGCGAGCACGTCTGAGACGCGCGAGAAAATTCGGCGAATTTTCCGGGGCCCCTATGAAGAGACGGGGGAAGAGGGGCCAGCCCCTCACCCCGGGATATTTTCAGCAAGAAGAAGGGCCTACCGGGCCTGTTTGGTCAGCGTCGTCGCCAGATCGCCATAGCCGGTGAAGCGATATTCGTAGTCCAGCCCCAGCCGCGCGGCGCAATCTTCGGCCTTGGCGCGCAGGGCCGGGTCGTCGGTCTGGGCCTGATAGACCAGCTTGGTATAGTTGCCGAATACCATTTCCAGCAGTTGCGGATAACGGTCCAGACCCATCGGTTTCCACACGAAAGCGTCGAATTGTTTGACCAGAAAATCGGTGAGGTAGAAGGCGGTGATCTCGTCATCATGTTCGGCAAAGGCGTCGTTGCCCTCGAAAAACGAGTAGCAATGCGGGCCGGCGACCATCTCGACCCCGAGTTCGGCGCATTTCGCTGCCAGTAAGCCACCAGTGCCGCAATCGGCGTAGACCACAAAAATCTGATCGAATTTTTCGCGGTGTTCACTGACCGCCGCCTCGACGGCCTCGGTGATCTTGTCGGGGTAGAGGTGGTATTTGGCCGGCAGGCAGGTCAGTGTCATGTGGTCCCAGCCGTTCAGGCGAATGAGGGCCAGAATTTCGCGGGCCAATGCACCGCAGGCGATCAGCAGGATGCGTCCGCGTGGCGCGGTAGGGGCCAGCCCGTCCTCGGTCAGGATTTGGTCGTCAAACTGGTGCATCAAGCTTTACCGCCGTTCCGTATGCCACGATCTCGGACGCGCCACTGGCGATCGCAGAGGTTTCCATGCGGACAGCTACGACCGCGTCGGCGCCCATGCGCTGTGCCGCGTCCGCCATGCGGTCCAGCGCCTGTTCGCGCGCGCCTGCCATGAGAGAGGAATAGCCGCGCACCTCGCCGCCAACGAGGTTCTTGAGCGACGCGACGATGTCGGTGCCCAGATGTTTGGCGCGCACAGTCGGTCCGCGGGCAAGGCCGAGGGTTTCGGTGATGGTGCGTCCGGCAATGTCGGGGGTGGTCACAATCAGCATCGTTCAGTTGTCCATGTTGTCATAATGGTCATCCTCGGTATTGCCGACCCGTTCAGAGATCACGCGAAAGACCACGTAGCCGACCAACGCGGCGGGGATCAGGCCGAGCCAGCCAAAAGGCAGTTCGAAGGCGGCGGCCAGCAAAACGGCAATCCAGACGGTTGCCCCGGCAGCGGCGACCACACAGACGAGGATCAGAACGAATTTATCCAATGGCATGGGCATTTCCTTCCTCTTATAGAGATAGGCCTGCACGGCGCATAAAAAAGCCCCGCCGGAAGGGCGGGGCCATTGAGATCGTAGGGGTTGGCGGGCCCTAGCCCGTTGCGCCCTGATTATGTTTGCGCGACACGAACTCCTTGGCGGTTTCCACCGCCACGGCGGCGTCGCGGCAATAGGCATCAGCGCCGATGGCCTTGCCGAATTCCTCGTTCAGCGGCGCGCCACCCACGAGGACGATGTAATCGTCGCGAATGCCCTGTTCGATCATCGTGTCGATAACGACTTTCATGTAGGGCATCGTCGTGGTCAGCAGGGCGGACATGCCGAGGATATCGGGGCCTTCGGACTCCAGCGCCTCAAGATAGTTCTCGACCGGGTTGTTGATGCCCAGATCCACCACTTCAAAACCGGCACCTTCCATCATCATAGAGACAAGGTTCTTGCCGATGTCGTGAATGTCGCCCTTGACCGTTCCGATGACCATCTTGCCGACGCGCGGTGCACCGGTTTCGGCCAGAAGTGGCTTGAGGATGAACATGCCGCCCTTCATCGCATTGGCCGCCAGCAGCACTTCGGGGACGAAAAGGATACCATCGCGGAAGTCCTTGCCGACGATTGTCATGCCGCCAACCAGTGCCTTGGTCAGAATGTCATAAGGGGCCCAGCCGCGTTCCAGAAGGATATTGACGCCTTCTTCGATCTCTTCCTTGAGACCGTCATAAAGGTCGTCGAACATCTGCTGGACCAGTTCCTCGTCGTCCAGTTCCGACAGGATGATGTCGTCATCTTCTTGCGACATGGATGCTATCCCCTTAGTTTGTGGGCCAATTTCGGGCCAAATAATCTCTGCGTCAGCTTTGGTACTTTTGCGTCACAGGCACTTTGCGAAATGCGACACTGGCCGCGTCTGTTCCGACGTATAGCGTTCATTTGCGTGTGCGATAATGACGAATCGTGCCGACGTGTCTGAAAAATCATCATGATGATTATGCCGCGATTGCGTATGTTCTCTTTTTGTTCTATAGTGGGAGCATGACTCATCATGCAACGATCCCTCTAGACCAAAAGCGCGCGGGCCGCGGAGCGGTCAGTAATGCGGTTGGCCGGTACGAGAGGTTCAGCCGTCGCTACGAGGTTGATGGATGGGCAGAGCCGGGCGGTGGTGGTGCGGACCCGGCACGGATGTTGCGTACACAGACGACGCTGGAGGTGCCGCGCAGGGTCATTACCTATAATCGGTCGCCTGACCTGCCGTTTGATCGGTCGATCAATCCCTATAGGGGGTGCGAGCATGGGTGCATCTATTGTTTCGCGCGCCCGAGCCATGCGTGGCTGGGCCTGTCGGCGGGTCTGGATTTCGAAACGCGTCTGGTGGCACGGCCCGATGCCCCGATGCTACTGCGCGACGAATTGCGTCATCGGGCCTATACACCGCGTACCATTGCCATCGGAACCAATACCGATCCTTACCAGCCGATCGAGAAAACCCATGAAGTGACGCGCGGGGTGCTGAAGGTATTGCGCGACTTCCGGCATCCGGTCGGTATCGTCACAAAAGGGACGCTGGTAGAGCGCGATATTGATATTCTACAGAACATGGCGCGGGACGGGTTGGTGCGTGTCGGGATTTCTGTCACGACGCTGGATCCGGTTCTGTCGCGTCGGCTGGAGCCGCGCGCACCAAGCCCCAAGCGCCGTCTGGCGACCATTGCCGCGCTAAGCGATGCGGGCATCCCGGTCAGGATCATGACATCACCGCTAATCCCCGGACTGACCGATCACGAGATGGAGGCGATGCTGGCGGCCGGGCGCGATGCCGGGGCGGTGGCCGCAAGCTGGATCATGCTGCGGTTGCCATTGGAGGTTGCGCCGCTGTTCAAGGAATGGCTGGCGGAGCATTATCCAGATCGGGCGGGGCGGGTTATGGGCCATGTGCGCGACATGCATGGCGGCAAGGATTACGACGCCAGATGGGGGCAGCGGATGCGGGGCACGGGCCCTTATGCAGAAATGGTTGCGCGGCGATTTGACGTTGCCGTGCGACGGCTGGGGCTGGACCGGGCGCTGCCTGCGCTGCGCACTGACCTGTTTCGGGCACCCGCGCAGAAGGGCGATCAGCTGGCGTTGTTCTGAGGGCGCGGGCGCAGGAGGTAGATGGCCAGCAGCACCGCCAGCAGCAATGCGCCGGGGCGCAGTACCAACCAATCAAGGTCCTCTCCGCGAAGCTCCCACGGCAGGCGGGTTCTGCAGGACGAGGTGTTGGGGCTGCCAAAGGCACAGGCCATCCCCATCACCCAGATATAGAAAATCGGCCAGCTGATCGCACCGACGCCGGCGATGATTATCAGGATGACGCGAGATATGCGGCGCATGGGGCAGGGCCTCAGGATTTCGTCTTGAGGGGGCGCGCGCCCTTACAGGGGCGGTGCGGCGGTTAGCGGCGACGGCGCGAGCGACGGGATGGTTCGGGATTGTCGTCGCCGGTGCCGTCCACGGCAGAGGAAAACGCGCCCATTGCTGCGGTGATCTGATCCAGTGTCGGGCGCTCGCCTCTGGGACGTTCTTCCAGTGCGGCGCGCATTTTCGACAGATGTTCGGGCATGGTCCCGCAGCAACCGCCGATGATGGTGGCGCCCGCGTCGCGTGCAAGGCAGGCATAGTCTGCCATCAGGTCGGGCGTGCCATCGTAATGAATATGGCCATCGACGTATTTGGGGATCCCGGCATTGCCCTTGGCGATGATCGGGCGCTCGGTACCTTGGGCCACGAAACCCAGAACCGTGCGCAACAGGTCAGATGCACCGACCCCGCAGTTTGCCCCGTAGGCCAGCGGCGTGTTATCCAGCGTTTCGACCATGTCGGCCATATCGGACGAGGTCAGCCCCATCATCGTGCGCCCGGCTGTGTCAAAGCTCATTGTGCCGCACCACGGCATATCGGCCAGTTTAAAGGCCTCGGCGGCGGCTTTGTATTCTTCGGGGGCGGAAATGGTTTCCAGCCATGCGACGTCGGCGCCACCCTCTTTCAGTCCTTCGGCCTGTTCGTGAAATATCTCGACGGCCAATTCGTGGGTCAACGGACCCATAGGCGCCATGATTTCGCCGGTGGGGCCGACCGACCCGGCAACGATGATGTCGCGATCTGTTTTATCGGCCACTTCGCGGCCCAGCTCGGCAGAGATGCGGGACAGTTCGCGCGCGCGTTTTTGTGCGCCGTGCAATTTCAGGCGGGCCGCGTTGCCGCCGAAAGAGTTGGTCAGGAACAGATCGCTGCCCGCGTCTACTGCCATCTGGTAGAGTTTGGTGATCCGGTCAGGGTGCCAGTCATTCCACATCTCGGGCGCCTCGCCTGCCTCTAGCCCCATGTTAAAGAGGTTGGTGCCGGTGGCCCCGTCGGCAAGTATCCATTCACGCGAGGCGAGCATGCGGGAAAGCGCGTTGGTCATAAGACCCTCCAGATCAGTAATGCCTGATTAGCAATGGCGGTGTTGTGTCATTTCGCCGGTAGGCGTGCAAATGCATATTGCTCATCATGTTGATGAGTCTGCTCAGGCGGCAGCAGGTTCACGCTGCCGCCCGGTCTGACGGGAATCGCAGTGTCGCGCGATCAGAGTTCTTTCATAATCTGCGCTTTGGCCTCGGCCAGTAGTTCCGCCATCTTGGCGCGGATCGTGTCGGGATCGGCCTTGTCGCCCAGATCGCCCGCGACCTTGCGTACGACGTCCTCTGATCCGGCCTCTTCAAAGTCGGCCTTGATGACTTCCTTGGCGTAGGCCAGTGCCTCGTCCTCGGATTTGCCCATCAGGTCGGCAGCCCAAAGGCCCAACAGCTTGTTGCGGCGCGCTTCGGCCTTGAAATTCATTGCCTCGTCATGGGCGTATTTGTTTTCGAATGCATTTTCGCGGTCGTCGAATGTGGTCATGGATCAGATCCCTCGGTTACTGGCGTTACTGTATGGCTCTGATATGCCTATCGCTGCGGCTGATCGCAAGACCCACGAACAGATGCGGCTGTCTGAAGCGCGGCATAAGGGCAGGCGCGGATAGAGGGGAACCCATTATGGCGGCGATATGCGCCGCAAGTTATGTATCCCCCCGCGACACAGTGGTACAATGTGCGGGAGGATGGTCCGTTAAATGCCTACCGGCAGTGTTACAGGCTTATTCGCCCGTGGCGGCCTTGATCCGGGCGAGCGCCATTCCCTCAAGATCCTCGACCCCTGGCTGAATGCGCGCGGCCCATTTTATGTTCTTGATTTCCTCTTCGCCGAAAGCCAGCTCTACCGCTGCACGCTTGTCATCGGGCAATAACTGGATGCCATTCTTTACGGCAGCCACCGCCCCGCTGCTGTCGGACATAAGTGTCACGATCTCGGGCTGAAGCACGAAGTTGATCCACTTATACGCGGCATCGTCTGCCTTGCCGAGACGCGGCAGAGAGAACCCATCGATCCAACCCAGGGCGCCGGTTTCCGGCGCAATAAAGTGAATGTTCGGATTCTTGTCATAGAGTTTGTAGGCGGTCGAGATCCCATGTCTCAGACGCCACCACTTCTTCCGAGAGGATGAGTGCTGCGAGATCGTCGCCACCGGTCCAGTAGGTTTTAACGACGCTTTTGCAGTCGATCAGTTTATCCGAGACCTTGTCCAGCATGTCCTCGTAGGCCTCGAGATCGCCATAGAGCGAGAACGGGTCGAACCCCATAGAGAATGCTGTTCCGATCAGGATCGTCCGGCGCAACCGCATGGATGTGCGTCCAGCGTATTCCTCGTTGCACAGATCGCCCCAGCCGCTGATGTCCGGCGCCTTGCTGACATCGGCCATAATGCCAGACGTGCCCCATTGATGTGGAACAGAATAGGCTTCTCCGTCGATTGTCGTATCGGCCTTGACCCGCTCGAGCATGGTCTGGTCCATCACGCTGGTGTCGATGCGGGACAGGTCGATCGGCTTGTAAATGTCGAATTCTTCCTGAGCGGCAGCCACCCTGTTAAAGCCCGGCTGGGCCAGATCGAATCCGGCACCGCCGGTTGCCCGCAGTTTGGCGATCATCTCTTCGTTGTTGGAAAAGGTCACCTCTACATCGATGTCGGGATACTTTTCCGTGAATTTCTGGATCACTTCTTCAGGGGCGTAGCTGCCCCAAGTGAGCAGGCGCAGCGTTTCGGCCGAGGCGGAACTCGAGACGAAGGCAGCTGTCGTCCCGATCAATAGAGCGCGCAGTGCGGGTCGCATAATGTCTTCTCCTATTGGGTTTGGATGTTGGGGCGGTGTTTCGCCCCTGAAAGAAGAAGATCAGCAATTGGTATTTTGAAAAAGGTAAATTCCACCCGGTTCGGCATACCAATTTCGACTGCAAGCCTGTCGGGCTGCCATCCGACAGGCAAGATTGCGGGCATGGTACACGCGCTTGCGGCAAACCCGTCCATAGACTAAGAGAGCGCCATGCACGAAAGGGCTTCGGCCCCGGACCTCGTGCCCCTGCCTGCGGATGGAGAAATCATGGCGCGTCGCAAGAAGATTTATGAAGGCAAGGCCAAGACCCTCTATGAAGGGCCCGAGCCGGGCACGATTGTCCAATATTTCAAGGATGACGCCACCGCGTTCAACGCTGAGAAGAAGGCGGTGATCGAGGGTAAGGGGGTGTTGAACAACATCCTCAGCGAATATTTCATGACCGGATTGGGCAATATCGGTGTTCCGACGCATTTCATGAAGCGTCTCAATATGCGTGAACAACTGGTGCGCGCCTGCGAGATTATTCCGCTGGAAGTGATCGTGCGCAATTATGCCGCAGGTACGATGGCCAAACGTCTGGGCATGGACGAAGGTACGCAACTGCCACGCCCGATCGTCGAATACTGCCTGAAGGACGACGCGCTGGGTGATCCGTTGGTCACAGAAGAACATATCGCCGCGTTCGGCTGGGCCAGCCAGCAGGATCTGGACGACATGCTGAGCCTTGCACTGCGGGTGAATGATTTTCTGGCCGGTGTCATGTACGGCGTCGGGATCAAGCTGATCGATTTCAAGATCGAGATCGGCCGTGTCTATGACGGTGATTTCCAGCGTCTGATCGTCGCCGACGAAATCAGCCCCGACAGCTGTCGTCTGTGGGATATCGAGACAGGTCAAAAGCTGGACAAGGATGTGTTCCGCCGTGATCTGGGCAGCCTGACGGACGCCTATACGGAAGTGGCCAAGCGTCTGGGTGTGCTGCCCAAGGGGGCGACGCCGATGGCACGCCCGACACTTATTAACTAATTCTGCGAAAGAGGCCTGCCATGAAAGCGCGCGTGCATATCATGTTGAAGAACGGGGTTCTGGACCCACAGGGCGAGGCGGTGCGTCATGCACTGGGATCGCTGGGGTTTGATGGCGTTGACGCCGTGCGTCAGGGCAAGGTGATCGAACTGGACCTGAATGAGACCGACGCCGAAAAGGCCCGCGAGAGCGTAAACGCGATGTGCGAGAAGCTGCTGGCGAATACCGTGATCGAAAGCTACTCGGTGGAGATCGCCTGATGCATGCGGCCGTCATCGTTTTTCCCGGATCGAACTGTGACCGCGATCTGGCCGTTGCGCTGGAACGGGCAGGGGCGCGCGTGTCGATGGTCTGGCACAAGGATACCAGCCTGCCGGACGGGGTCGACCTGATCGGTGTGCCGGGCGGGTTTTCCTTTGGCGATTATCTGCGTTGTGGCGCGATTGCCGCCAATTCGCCGATTTGCCGGTCGGTCGTGGCCCATGCAGACAAGGGCGGCTATGTGCTGGGCGTTTGCAACGGGTTTCAGATATTGACCGAAACCGGGCTTCTGCCGGGTGTTCTGCTGCGCAATGCGGCGCTGAAATATGTATGCAAGCCGGTTGGCCTGCGAGTCGAGACGGCGGCCAGCGCCTTTACCTCCGGGTATGGCGCAGGCGACACGATCACGGTGCCGATTGCGCACCATGATGGCAATTATCACGCTGATGCCGACACGCTGCGCGCGCTCAATGCCGAGGATCGCGTCGCGTTCCGCTATACCGACAACCCCAATGGATCGGCTGAGGATATCGCCGGTATCCTGTCCGCAAACCGGCGGGTGCTGGGAATGATGCCACATCCCGAGCGGATGGCAGAGGCGGCCCATGGCGGAACCGATGGCGCGGCGATGTTCAGCGGTCTGGTGGGGCAGTTGGCTGACGCGTAAGGCAGCGCGCTGCCAACCTGCGGTTACATGGCTAACCACTTGAGCAGCGGCACGCCCGGGCGTACCTTGGTCAGATGAGAGAACAATCCGTCTCCACCAGAACCAAACCCACACGTACCACCGGCTGGCGGGTGCGATTGGCGTTGTTGCTGATGACCGTGATGGCGATCGCGACGGTCTATGTGACCAACCGGTTGCTGACGGATCGCTTTACACAAAATACCCGCAACCGGGCAGAGCTGCGACTGGTGCTGTATTCGGGCAACTTGCTGAGCGAGTTGCGCCAGAACGCCATTGTACCGCAACTGTTGGCGCGAGACCCGGCGCTGATTTCAGCTCTGAATTCAGGCGACTACCAGCTATCGACGCAACGGTTGATCTCATTCGTGGATGAGATCAGCGCGGCCTCGCTGACATTGCTGGACAAAGACGGACGCACGGTGGCGTCCACGGATCGAAACTCACTTGGCAAAAACCACCGACAGGCGTCGTACTACATCGACGCGATCCGGTCGAAAGACACTGTTTTCAAGCTGATCCAGCGTGAAACGGGCAAGTTTGACTTCTTTTATTCGCGCCGGATCGAGAGTCAGGGCGGGCTGGTCGGTGTGATTTTGGTCGAGGTCGATCTGGCCAAGTACGAGCGCGCATGGGCAGGCATATCCGATGCGGTCGTCGTCACCGACAGCGAGGGCAACATCATCCTGTCGACAGAGCCGCGTTGGCGCGGATTGAGCGAGGCGGCGGCATTGCGGCGCGAACCTGTCACCAGTGCCATGGAACGCGCTATACAAGCCACAGCGGACTGGACCCAATTGCCTGCGGATGCCTATCTGCAGGGCGAGGCGGTGATGCGGGTCGAGGGGCGCGTGGCGTTTCGTGGATGGCGCATTGCCAGCTTCACATCTTACGGCAGCGTGCGCGAGAAGGTGAACGGGTTCCTGGCGCTCGAAATCATGGGTTTCGCGATTCTACTGGCGCTGGCGTTCTATTTTATGAACCGCAAGACAGCGGTGCGCATGGCGTTGTTTCAACGCGAGTCGGCAGAGCTTCGCGCATTGAACAGGCGGCTACAGCGGGAAATCGCCGAGCGTGAGCGCGTGCAGGAGAACCTCGCCGTGGCCGAACAGACCCTTGCCCAAAGTTCCAAACTGGCCGCGTTGGGAGAGATGTCCGCCGCGGTCAGTCACGAGTTGAATCAGCCGCTGGCCGCGATGAAGACCTATCTGGCGGGCGCGCGTCTGCTGTTGAACCGCAACCGACCGGACGAGGCGCTTTCATCGTTCCAGCGGATTGATGATCTGATCGAACGGATGGGCGCGATCACCAAGCAGCTGAAATCCTATGCGCGCCATTCAGGCGACACGTTCGAGCCAGTAAATATGGGCGATTCATTAGCTTCTGCATTGGCGATGATGGAGCCGCAACTGCGCCAGCGGCGGGTGATCATCGAACGCGCACTGCCCGATGCGCCTGTGATGGTAATGGGGGATCGGGTCCGGATCGAACAGGTGATGGTCAACCTCCTGCGCAACGCGCTGGATGCGACAGAGGGCGTTGAGAATGCGCAGATTGATATTGTGCTGGCGGCAGGTGACACCGCGACGCTATCGCTGCGCGACAACGGGCACGGGATCGACGATATCGATAACCTGTTCGAGCCGTTCTACACCACCAAGCAACCCGGCGACGGGGTTGGGCTGGGGCTTGCCATTTCATCAGGGATCGTGAACGACCTTGGCGGACGGTTGACGGCGCGCAATGCCGTGGCGGGGGGGGCTGTATTTGAAGTGCAACTGCCTATCTTGAACGAAGAGTCACCGGAAGAAACACGGGCCGCCGAGTAACGGCGCGCCACAAGAGCGGAGGGACGCCCATGGCCAATGCCATGAAGATCGCCATCGTTGATGATGAGAAAGACATGCGTCAGTCGATCAGCCAATGGCTGGCGCTGTCGGGCTATGACACTGAGACATTCTCATCCGCAGAGGATGCGCTGAAAAAGCTGGGGCCGGATTATCCCGGCATTGTGGTCAGCGATATCAAGATGCCGGGAATGGACGGCATGCAATTCCTGAAAAAGCTGATGGGGGCCGACAGTTCGCTGCCGGTCATCATGATCACCGGGCATGGCGATGTGCCGATGGCGGTCGAGGCAATGCGCGTCGGGGCCTATGATTTTCTGGAGAAGCCGTTTAACCCGGACCGCATGACCGAGCTGGCCAAGAAGGCCACCAATGCACGGCGTCTGACGTTGGACAACCGGGCGTTGCGACGCGAGTTGAGCGATGGCACGCAGCTGATGAAAAAGTTGATCGGCTCCAGCCCGGTGATGGAACGTCTGAAAGAGGACATTCTCGATCTGGGGCAGGCGGACGGCCATGTTTTGATCGACGGGGAAACCGGCACGGGCAAGACGTTGGTGGCACATGCGCTGCATGCGGTCGGCGCGCGTGCGGGCAAAAAGTTCGTTCTGGTATCTTGTGCCGCCCACGAGGAAGAGGCGCTGCTCAAACGGCTCTTTGGTCCGATGAACCCCGAGGATACCCGGCTACCTGCTGTAGAGGAGGCGCGCGGCGGGACATTGGTGGTCGAGGATATTGAGGCACTCAGCGACAGCGCGCAAGCACGGTTATTGACCTACCTCAATGACGAAGGCACGCCGCCCGAAACGCGGATCGTGGCGATCTCGAACCTTCAGGACGAGGGTAAGACATCCGAGGACGCGCTGCGGTCGGACCTGTTTTATCGTCTGGCCAGCCTGCGTATCACCGTGCCGCCACTGCGCCAGCGTGGCGAGGACATTCTGACGCTGTTTACCCGGTTTGCCGACCAGTTCGCGGATGATTACGGCTGTGAGCCGCCGCAGGTCAGCGCGCAAGAGGCCGCACAGCTGTTGCAAGCACCGTGGCCCGGCAATGTTCGCCAGCTCTTTAACGTGGCAGAACGCGCGGTGCTGCAATCGCGTCGCGGGTCGGGCACCATCGTATCGCTGCTAATGAGCGATCATCAGGATATGCAGCCGGTGATGACCACCGAAGGCAAGCCATTGAAGGAATATGTTGAGGCGTTCGAGCGGATGCTGATCGACAACACCATGCGCCGCCACAAGGGTAGCATCGCCGCCGTGATGGAGGAGCTGTGCCTGCCGCGTCGGACCCTGAACGAGAAAATGGCCAAGTACGGATTGCAGCGATCAGATTATCTGTAAGGGTTTAAAATCGCTTGGATCTGGCGTGATCAGGATGCCTGCGTCAGTGTCAGCCGACGGGTGTCAGGGGTATGCGTTCGCGGTGCAAGTCACTGATCCAAGCATTTTGCCCATTGTCATTCACTCGCCGCAACCATTAGGGTAGATACAGGATATTGCGCCCATTGGTGCAGTCCCTTGAGTTTCGCTGCTTCAGACATTTCCAGGATACGCTTCCGGTGGATCTGAGCAGACCGATTGGATCCCGTTATGCGGGATCACATACACGCCAGGCACCCGAAACGCGGGACTGCCCGGTCCTGAATGGGCATCTCAGTCGAGGTGCCGGAGAAGAACCGCGATGACGCGCGCGACAGAGGTACACAGATTGAGCGGGGCCGATACCGGCGCCCGCCTGTCGTCTTGCCTGCAGCGGATCGCCCTTATCAGACACCCCTTGCGATCCGATGCCCCACCGGGGCAATCCGGCCCGCCCGGGTGCACACGGAAAACATGGCTAAGAAAATGCTTATTGACGCCACCCACGCGGAAGAGACCCGCGTTGTGGTGGTTGACGGAAACAAGGTCGAGGAATTCGATTTCGAATCCGAGAATAAACGCCAGCTTGCTGGCAATATCTACCTCGCCAAGGTAACGCGGGTCGAACCGTCGCTTCAGGCGGCGTTTGTCGACTATGGCGGAAATCGTCACGGGTTCCTCGCGTTCTCGGAAATTCACCCCGATTATTACCAAATCCCCGTCGCCGACCGCGAGGCGCTGATGGAGGAAGAACGCGCCTATGCCGAGGCGATGAAGTCTGACGACGAAGACAACAAACCCAAGCGCCGGTCGCGCGGTGGGCGAGGGCGTTCCAAAACTGACTCCAAAGCGGAGAAAACCCAGAGCGACGACGCGGTGCAGACTGCCGAAGTGGCCGAGGACGCGATTTCTGGGATGGAGACGATTGACCTTGGCGATAGCGAAGAGGGCAGCTCGCCCATGGAGCGGGTTGCCGAGACGCCGGTCGAAGAGCCTGAAGCAGACGCGGCAACTGCCGAAACGCCTGATGCGACCGGTGGCGATGATCATGCCGACGCAAACCAAGACGGCGTCGAGGATGACGCCGAAGGTGATGCTGACGGTGACAGTGACGGTGACAAAGACAGCAAAACCCGCGCGTCGCGCAAGGATTCCAGCATCGAGGTTGTCGCCGACGAAGACGATCAAGACGACATCCGCCCGCCGCGCAAGCCGCGTCCCAAACGCTATAAGATTCAAGAAGTCATCAAGGTGCGCCAGATCCTGCTGGTGCAGGTCGTCAAGGAAGAGCGCGGAAACAAAGGCGCTGCCCTGACCACGTATCTGTCGCTGGCCGGTCGTTACTGTGTGTTGATGCCGAACACGGCGCGCGGGGGTGGTATCAGCCGCAAAATTACGAACGCGCCGGACCGCAAGAAGCTGAAAGAGATCGCCAACGAGATCGACGTGCCACAGGGCGCGGGTCTGATCGTGCGCACGGCGGGTGCCAAGCGGACCAAATCCGAAATCAAACGCGACTATGAGTATCTGCAACGTCTGTGGGAGCAAATTCGCGAACTGACGCTGAAATCCATCGCGCCGGCCAAGATCTATGAAGAGGGCGACCTGATCAAACGCTCGATTCGCGATCTCTATAATCGCGAGATCGACGAGGTTCTGGTCGAAGGCGAACGCGGCTACCGCATCGCCAAAGACTTTATGAAGATGATCATGCCGTCCCACGCCAAGAACGTGCGCCATTACGCGGATACGATGCCGCTCTTTGCGCGCTTTCAGGTGGAATCCTATCTGAATTCGATGTTCAACCCGACGGTTCAGCTGAAATCGGGTGGTTATATCGTGATCGGCGTGACCGAGGCGCTGGTCGCCATCGACGTCAACTCTGGTCGGGCCACCAAGGAAGGCTCGATCGAGGATACCGCGACCAAGACCAACCTTGAGGCCGCCGAAGAGGTGGCGCGTCAGTTGCGTCTGCGCGATCTGGCGGGTCTGATTGTCATCGACTTTATCGACATGGACGAGCGCAAGAACAACGCCGCCGTCGAAAAGCGGATGAAAGACAAGCTGAAGACCGACCGGGCGCGTATTCAGGTCAGCCGCATCTCGGGCTTTGGCTTGATGGAGATGAGCCGCCAGCGTCTGCGCCCCGGCATGATCGAGGCGACGACGCAGCCGTGCCCATCGTGCCACGGCACCGGATTGATCCGGTCAGACGACAATCTGGCGCTGAGTATTTTGCGTCAGATCGAGGAAGAAGGCGTACGTCGCCGCTCGCGCGAAGTGCTGGTGCGTGCACCGGTGGGGATCGCAAACTTCCTGATGAACCAAAAGCGCGAACATGTCGCGCAAATTGAGGCGCGCTATGGTCTGTCGGTGCGGATCGAGGGCGATCCGAGCCTGATCAGCCCTGATTTCACGTTGGAGAAGTTCAAGACCGCCACCCGCGCCGTGCCCGAAGTCACTGCACCGGTGGTATCGGTGGACAGTTCTTTGATGGCCGATATTGATGAGAGCGGAACGCAGGACGCCGATCCGGACGAGGCGCCAAGGGCCGACACCGATACGGAGGGCGGTGACGACAAGCCGAAAAAGCGCCGTCGTCGGCGTCGCAGCCGTAGCCGCGGTGGCAAGAATCGCAACGATGACGAGAATGGTGGCGATAACGAGAATGGCAACGACGGCAATGATGACGCAATCAACGCCGATGCCGCGCCAGACACCAAGCCGGATTCTGATGAGAAGAAGACTGCGCAATCCGACGCCAAAGAATCGGCGGACCCTGCTGGTGAAGAGGCCGAGAAGCCCAAACCGAAGCGCACGCGTAAACCGCGCGTCAAGAAGGCTGATGTAGAGGCAGAAGCGACGGCTGACGCGGCTGCAACGGGTGACAATGCTGCTGCCGATACGCCGGAAGAAGCGCCCAAACCAAAGCGCACCCGCAAACCGCGAGCCAAGAAGTCAGACATCGCCGCCGATGCTGCGGCTACTGACGAAGCTACGCCTGAACCTGCGCCGGTGGCAGAGCCCACACCGGCAGCGGAACCTGCGGCGCAGCAGGCTATTGAGCCGGTTGTTGAACAAGAGGCCGAAACCGCCGTGATGAAAGAGCCTGTGGCACCTCCTGCACCAGAGCCTGAACCGCAGGAAGACAAACCCAAGCGCAAGGGATGGTGGTCACTGGGCCGCTGACTGCGGGGTGGTTAGGCCAGTCTCTTAACGAGATGACTGTCTGAGGCGTTGTGCGGTGTAAAAGCCGCGCAGCGCCTCAGTCGCTTTTGCGCACCCGGTAGATGGTATGACCGTCGGCTTCGGTCACAGAGAGCAGCGTATGACCCGCCTCGGTGCAAAAATGCGGTACGTCGATCACGGCCGCCGGATCATCCGCACACAGGACGATTTCGCTACCGGCGGGCAGTGGTTTAAGCCGCTTGCGCAGTTTCAGGACGGGCAGGGGGCAAAGCAGCCCGATGGCATCGATTTTTTCCATAGTGGCGCAGATAATCATGCCGGGTGCCGCTGTCCACAAAGTTGTGACATTGCGCGCGGTGACGCCGTCCATGAATTGCGCTAAGGCGGGGGCATGTTCGGAATCGAAATCATAGATGCGGGCCTGATTCCCGCGATGGTCGTGGCACTTCTTGCCGGTGTCCTGTCATTTCTCAGCCCGTGTGTGCTGCCGATTGTGCCACCCTATCTGGCATATATGAGCGGCGTGACAGTGGGCGATCTCAGCGAGGATCGCGGCGCGCGGGGGCGGGCCATTGTCCCGGCGTTGTTCTTTGTGATGGGTCTGTCGACGATCTTTCTCCTGTTGGGATTTACGGCGTCGGTCATCGGCACGGTGTTTTTGCAATATCAGAGCGTTTTCAATACTGTAGCTGGTATTGTTGTCATGGTTTTCGGGGCGCATTTTATCGGCATTTACCGCATCGGGTTCCTTGACCGCGAGGCCCGTATGGATGCAGGCGACCGGGGTGGCAGCGCCTTTGGGGCCTATGTGCTGGGGCTGGCCTTTGCCTTTGGCTGGACGCCCTGCATCGGTCCGCAGTTGGGCGCGATCCTGTCGCTTGCGGCGTCTGAGGCATCGGTGACGCGGGGCACGCTGCTGCTGGCAGTCTATGCTATCGGTCTGGGCGTGCCCTTTTTGCTGGTCGCGGCGTTCCTACCGCGTCTCACCGGCACGATGGGCTGGATGAAGCGGCATATGGAGCAGATTGAACGGGTGATGGGGTTGCTGTTGTGGACCATCGGCCTGCTGATGTTGACGGGCGGGTTCTCGGCCTTTGCCTTCTGGTTGTTGGAGACGTTCCCGGCGTTGGCCGTGTTGGGGTAACTGTCGGCACGCGCGAAGCCTTACTCTTGCCAAACTCATGTTGTAGCATTGCCAAAAGGCAACGCCCAAAGGGTATGGCATGAGCAGCATCGCCAGCAAGACCGTCACAACACGCCGGGTATTCTATATCCCCGGCTATGATCCCATTCATCCGCGGCGCTACCGCGAACTGTATCGCACGGAAAGTGCGGCACAGGCGGAGATTTCGGGGTATGAGGTCACGTTAAAACCCAAGACCGGCACCGCACGCTATGGCTGGCGCGTCGAGGGGGACATTGCCGGACAGACAACCCATGCAGAGTTCGATGTGCTGGTCTGGTCCGATATCGTCCGCGATCTCGATGGAGCAGGGCATTTTCGCCACCTACATGCAGTTGGGTCGCACGGCATGGACCTATATCGCGAGCGGCGCGCTGGGGCGGCTCATGCGGCTGCGCAAGGGGCCGGTGATCGCGGCGTTGTACCCGGTGGGCTTTTTGCTGGTGCAGTTGATGCTGGCGTGTTTCGCCTTTGCTGCCATGTTGTGGCTGGGGATGTTCGCCACGGATCAGTTGGAGCGCGCCATATGGTCCGATCCGTCCTATGCGCCGCTCATCACAGTGGGTACAGGCGTGTCAGCCGCGCTGGGGGCGCTGGCGTTCTGGCGACTGTTGGTGTGGTTCAAGGCCAAGGATGGCAAGTTTTTTGCCTATTATCTGATGCATGATTATGCCTATTCGGCGCGTCACCGGGGTGCCAACCCGCCCGAGTTAGAGGCGCGCATGGCGGAATTCACCGAAGAGATCGCGGCGGCGCTGACCGGGGATGTGGACGAGGTGCTGGTCGTCGGACATTCGTCTGGCGCGCATCTGGCCGTGTCCATTCTGGCGGACCTGATCCGCGAGCGCCGGGCACCCGCGAACGGCCCGACCCTGTCGTTTCTATCGCTGGGCCAAGTGGTGCCGATGGTGTCGTTCCTGCCGGATGCGCAACGGCTGCGCGCCGATCTGCAATACCTGAGCGAGCGGGACGAGCTGACATGGGTCGACGTGACTGCGCCGGGGGATGGTTGTGCCTTTGCGCTATGTGATCCGGTCAGTGTCTCTGGCGTCGCGACAGATGCAAAACGCTGGCCATTGGTGGTGTCGGCGGCGTTTACCCAGACGCTGAGCCCCGAGCGGTGGAAAGAGTTGCGGTGGAAGTTCTTTCGTCTGCATTTCCAGTATCTCTGTGCCTTTGACCGGCCCGGCGATTATGACTATTTCCAGATCACCGCAGGGCCACAAACGCTGGCGGCGCGCTATGACGGACGCCCCCCGTCGAAAAGCCGGATCGAGAAGCCGGTGAATAAATTTCGGGATATTGCCGCGTGACCCTGCCACCCAAGCCACCGGCGCGCGCGGGGCGCGTATCGCTTTGGCGGTATTTGCGGCTCTTTCGGCAGGACATACTGTCGGCGCAGCCTGCGCGGCTCTATCGGGCGTGGATGGCCGAATTCCGCACGCCGTTCTTCCGCTCCTACATGTGTAACCAGCCGGAGCTTGTCGATCTGGTGCTGAAACAGCGCCCCGATGATTTTCCGAAATCGAACCGCGTGCGCGAAGGGCTGACACCGCTATTGGGCAACTCGGTCTTTGTCACCAATGGTGATGTGTGGAAACGGCAGCGCCGGATCATTGATCCGGCGTTCGAGGGTGGGCGGTTAAAGGGCACCTTTCCGGCGATGTGCGCCGCAGGACAGAGTGCCGTGGCCCGGCTGGCTGCAATGGCTGATGGCGCTCCGCGCGAGATCGAGGCAGAGACCAGCCATGTGGCGGCGGATGTGATTTTTCGCACACTCTTTTCCATCCCGATTGAAAACGAGATCGCGGGCCGCGTTTTTGCCGAATTTCGCGAACATCAGCGCGCGCAACCGGTAGTGAACCTCGGGGCGCTGTTGCCGTTGCCGTCTTGGGTGCCGCGATTTCATGCGCGTAGGACCAAGGCGACCGCTGCGATCATTCGCGGGCTGATCACACAACTGACCGCTGCGCGCATGGCCGAGATTGAGGCAGGCGCGGCGCCGGATGATCTGGCAACCAAGATTATGACCACGCCGGACCCGCTGGACGGCAAGACATTCGAGACCGAAGAGATGGTCGATCAAGTGGCGATATTCTTTCTCGCCGGGCACGAAACCAGCGCGTCGGCACTGGCGTGGGCGCTATATTTGCTGGCGATGTTTCCAGACTGGCAAGAGCAGGTGGCGGCAGAGGCAAGTACCGCGTTCGGCGATGGCACACCGGAATTTGCGCATATGTCCAAGCTGCGGATCACGCGCGATGTGTTCCGCGAGACGCTGCGCCTCTATCCGCCGGTGCCGATGATGGTGCGCGAGGCGTCGCAGGATGAGACGTTCCGCGGGCGTGCGGTGCGGCGTGGATCGCAGATCGTCCTCAGCCCGTGGCACCTGCACCGGCACGAGCGCCTGTGGGACGAACCTGATGTGTTCGATCCCGGACGCTATGGCACCGAGAATGGCAAGGCCTGCATGCGCAACGCCTACATGCCGTTTTCTGCCGGGCAAAGGGTCTGTACCGGGGCGGGATTCGCGATGATCGAGGGCGTGCTGCTGCTGGCGATGCTGGTGCGGGCCTATCGGTTCGATGTGGTGGCAGAACGGCCCGCGATGCCGGTGGCGCATCTGACCGTGCGGGGCAAGGACGGGATCTGGCTAAGAATTTCCAAGCGGTAGGACGTGGATCGCGCGGGGGCTGGCGGCCTTGATACCATGCGATCAGGTCATCAGCCGCGCATTCGCGCGCCATCAGCGTCGAACAGCGGCGTGGTGATCAGCGTTGCATCGCACATCTGCCCCAGGATTTCGATCTGCACTGCCAGACCGTTTTCTGCCTTGTCTCTGGGGATCAGCGCCAGTGCGATGGATTTGCCCGCATGGTGCGAATAACCGCCCGAGGTGCAGAAGCCGATCACATCCCCACCCAGCCAGACGGGTTCGTAGCCCGCTGCGTCCGCATCTGATGCGTCCACCTCAAAGGCGCAGAGCTGCCGCGCCGCGCCTGTGCTGCGCTCGGCCTCGGCGGCGGCACGGCCGATGAAGTCGGTGTTCTTGGACCATTGGATGAACCGATCCATGCCCGTTTCTGCCGGAGTGTAGTCGGGTGAAAACTCGTTGAGCCATGAGCCGAAGAATTTATCGAGACGCAGGGACATCATCGCACGCATGCCGAACGGACGCATGCCGTGCTCCTGACCCGCTTCCCAAAGAGTTTTCCATAGGGTGCGTTGTGCCATCGGATCGCAGTAAATCTCGTATCCCAGATCGCCGGTGTAGCTGACCCGTTGCACCAGACATTCGGCCATGCCGATATTGGCATGACGCAGATCCATAAAACGCATATCGCCGATCGGATCGCGGGTGCAGGCCAGCAGGACGTCGCGTGCCTTTGGTCCTGCGATCTGGAACCCGTTCAGGCGGTCACTGACATTTTCGACCGTCACATCGTCGGCCTCGTTGCGCTGGAACCAGCGCATGTGGACTGCCTGCGCGCCATAGGACGCCGTGAGTTGGAACGCCTGATCGCTGAGGCAGGACACAGTGAAATCGCCTATCAGCCGACCCTTGGCCGACAGCATTGGCGTCAGCGATAACCGACCGGGTTTGGGGATACGTCCGGCCATGATCCGGTCGAGCCACGCGCGCGCACCGGTGCCGGTAACAAGGTACTTGCCGAAATTGTGCACTTCGTTGATGCCCACGGCTTCGCGGACGGCGCGGACCTCGCGCGCGGTGGCGTCAAAAGCATTGGAACGTCGGAATGACGGGGTCTCGTAACGCGGCTCTTTTTCCTGTCCTGCCGGATCATGGTTTGAGGGCGAATACCCTGCGGCAAAGTAGTTGACCACTTCCAGTCCGTATTGCTGGCCCCAGACCGCGCCCATGTTGTCAAAGATGTCGTACATTGGTGTCGTACGAAACGGACGGGCTGCAGGCAGTTCCTCGTTCGGGTAGGCGACGGAAAACCGCTTTTGATAGTTCTCGATCACCTTGGGCAGGGTGTAGCCGGGGGTGATGATATCACCAAAGCGCGCCACATCCATCGCCGTCACGTCGCGTTCGCATTCGCCATCGATCATCCATTGCGCCAGCATCAGCCCGACGCCGCCCCCCTGACTGAACCCGGCCATGACGCCGCATGCGGACCAGTAATTGCGCATGCCCGGCACTGGTCCGACCAACGGGTTGCCATCGGGGGCAAAGGTGAAGGGGCCATGAATGACCGATTTGACGCCCGCGCGCTCTAGTGCCGGGAAGCGGCGATAGGCAAATTCGATGCTGGCCTCGATCTTGTCCAGATCATCGGGCAAGAGTTCATGCCCAAAGTCCCATGGTGTTCCATCCACAGCCCACGCTTTGCAAGGTTGCTCGTAAAACCCGATGCACAGGCCGCGCCCTTCCTGACGCAGATAGGATTCTCCGGCGGGATCCATGACATGCGGGTGTTCGCCGCCGCCATTGATGATCTCGACGATTTCGGGCACTTCGTCGGTGACGATATACTGGTGCTCCATCGGGTGCAGCGGCAGATAGACACCGGCCATCGCAGCGACCTCTCGCGCCCACAGGCCGCCCGCGTTGACGATGTGTTCGGCATGTATCGTGCCCTTGTCGGTGACCACATCCCATGTGCCATCAGGACGCTGGTTGGTCTCTGTCACCTTGCAATGCGTCTCAATCTCCGCACCGCCCATACGTGCGGCACGGGCGTAGGCGTGTGTGGTGCCCGACGGGTCGAGATGACCGTCAAGCGGATCGTAGAGCGCGCCGATGATGCCGTCGGTATTGGTGACGGGGGCGATTTTCGCGATGTCCTCGGGCCCGACGATTTCGGTCTCCAGCCCCATGTAGCGGTGCTTGGCCCGCTCCGCGAGGAGCATATCGAACCTGTCACGGTTGTCCGCGAGCGTGATGCCACCGACATGGTGCAGTCCGCAGGACATGCCGGTGATCTCCTCCAGTTCCTTGTACAGTTTGATGGTGTAGCCCTGCAATGCGGCCATGTTGGTGTCGCCATTGAGGGTGTGGAACCCGCCCGCCGCATGCCATGTGCTGCCGCTGGTCAGTTCGGACCGCTCGATCAGCATCACATCGGACCAGCCAAGCTTGGTCAGGTGGTAAAGTACGCTGCATCCGACGACACCGCCGCCGATCACGGCAACTCTGGTGGTGGTTCTCATGGCGGATCTCCTCTTGGTTGGGGGCAGCGTGGGGGTATGTTCGACCCCGTGCAAGTAGCATTGCGACATGACTTGTCGTGAATGGGCTCTGCGGTGTGGCCGGTTCTCGACTTTCTTGATCGATTGCAAAGACGGGCGTTAGCCTCGAGACGGGAGGGTATTTCGAGCTTTACCTAGGTTTCTGATAGCAAGTGTGTTGGCTGTCGGGTCGCCCGCAACCTGCGGGTACCAATCGCCGCTGCGCGAGAGTTGGAGCGGCTCAAAACGATCCGGCGCCAGTACAACAAGGAGGCCGAGAAGGGCGCAGATCTGAAGACGGCAATTTACAGGATGATTATCTGGTAGCGCGCGCAGATAACGAGGATAAGGTTCGGGGTGCCGCGAGGCCATGCGTAGGATCTTTGCCCGGCCACCAATATGCCTGACGCGTTAAGAACTGGGGGAGAAGTACCGACCGAATGGAAATATATTCTGCCGGGGGAAACCTTTGCCGTAGCACGGGGTTAACACGTCATGGATGACATCCGTCTATTGCCCGCAACACTGCTGCGCATGGCACGCCAGTACGCACGCAAGCTGTGGGTGCGGGTGGTGGCGATGGGCCTTCTGGCCGTTGTATCGCTGGGGCTTGCGCAGTTGGCAGGCATCTGGTTGCCAGAAGAGATCCGAGGACGGGTCAACGGCGCGTCGGTCGACCGGCTGTTGGATATTATCGCCAATGCGATGCTGGCGGTCACTATTTTCAGCATGACAGTTATGGTCACGGTCTACCGCAGTTCCTCCACGCAATGGACCCCACGGGTGCATCAGTTGATCATGCAGGACAAGACCACGCAGAAAACGCTGGCCGCGTTTATCGGGGCCTATGTCTATGCGCTGGTGGCAATCGTGATGCGCGAGGTGGCGGTGTTCGGGGATGATCACGCCTTTGTCGTGTTCTGGGTGACGGTGTTGGTGCTGGTTTTTGTCGTGGTCAATCTGGTGCGTTGGGTTCTGCACCTGCAAACGTTCGGCAGCCTGCTGGATACGACACGGCAAGTCGAGGACATCACCACTCGCCAGTTCAAGGAACGGCTGAAAACGCCCTGTCTGGGGGCCAATCCGTTGCCGGATGATCTGCCCGAGGAACTGCAACCGATCTGTGCCAAGCAGAGTGGCTATGTGCAGCATATCTATCCCGAGGGGCTGAATGCGGCGGCCAAACGCTTTGATGTGGATCTGTATCTGACGCAGGCAGTGGGTAGTTTCGTGTTCCTTAACCAACCGTTGGTTTGGGTCGGCGGCGTATGGGATGCTAAGGCGGAAGACGATGACAGCAGCGAAGGGCTGTCGTCGCTCATTCGCGATCATGTCATCATCGGCGATCTGCGTACCTATGATCAGGATCCACGCTTTGGTCTGATCGTCATGGGTGAGATGGCATCAAAGGCGCTGTCGCCGGGGATCAATGATCCGGGCACTGCGATCGATGTGATTACGCGGATCGGGCGCATCCTGTCGAGCTACTGGACCGAAGAGGACAACGAGGAGTCCCCTGAACTGAGCCGCCTCTATGTGCCGCCTTTGTCACCCGCGGACCTGATCGAGGACGGGTACAGCGCGCTGGCGCGTGACGGGGCGGCACTGGTCGAAGTGCAACAGCATCTGCAGGCGACGCTGGGCGGGTTGATGCGGCATCCCGATGTCGGACTGGCCAAGGCTGCGGAACACGCCGCGCGACGCTATCTGGTGCGGGCGATGCGGTCGCTACCGTTCGAGGATGATCGGGCAGAATTGCGGAGCAGCGCGCATGCGGATGTGCGCCGCAACGTTCCCAAATCGACAGCGCCGGGGGATCACGACTGAGGTGTATGGCTGATAAGTTTGTTTCGCGGCACCATTGGCTTACGTAACGTTAATCGAAATGGGAGTGATGCCATGCTGCGGGTTCTGATTTCAACCATTACCGTGATCGCGCTATTTTCGTTCTTGCCCAGCGGCCCGGGCGGGCTGGGTGGTTCGGCGGTCTACGCTAGCGGCGGAGGTGACGGGCCAAATTTGTTTAACAAGAAGCCCAAGAAGAAGGCGTTCAAAAAGCAACCCCAAAAGCCAGCGAACAAGAAAAAGCCGAAGAAAGCCGCAAAGAAGGAACCGCAGGGTCCGTTCATTCCCAATACAGACAGTCTGCGCGCCTCTCGCAACGGTCCTGCGCAACAGGCGCATGACAAGCTGCACAAATATGCGAAAGAGGACAATCTGAAAGGGTTGGCCACCTCGGCGAAGCGCATGAAGGCGTTCAAATCGATGGTTGACGGGCTGGTGGATCGAGCCAAGACCGCCGAGCAAAAGATTGACGCGAACAACGTCTACACGCAGCTCCAACGCTATCGCGGCGCGCACAAGAAAAACGCGGCATTGGGGTACTATGCTAACGGGATCTTGCGCGGGTTGGCCGCCATGTCAGCATATGAACGCTACATGGATGCGGACGGCAAGGCGGCGGTCGCCGAACGTTTCGGGGATGTGGGTAAGAAGGTCGATGCGCGGATCGCACTGGAGGACGCGCGAAAAGACTATAGTGACGCGCGCAACCGCGTACCGAAAGGGTTGCGCCCGCTGCACCCCGAACCCTAGGTGCGGCGTATTCTGGCCTTCTGGCCGTCCTTGCAGATTTTCAGGCACTTGTATTCCCGCGACGTGATCTGTCGCCATCTGGCAATTTGCGAGATGCGGGTGAAGTAAGTCTGGAGCAGACACAGCCAGGGACAAACCCATGAAAACCCATGCACAGGCCGTCGTGATCGGCGGCGGCGTCATCGGATGCTCGATCCTTTACCATTTGACTAAACAGGGCTGGGCCGACGTTGTCCTGCTGGAACGCAATGAGCTGACCAGTGGCAGTACATGGCATGCGGCGGCCAATATCCACGGGTTGCACGACAGCGCCAACATCAGTCGCCTGCAACACTACACGATGAACCTGTATAATTCGCTAGAGCAGGAAACTGGCCAAAGCTGTGGCGTGTTTCAGCCCGGCAGCCTCTATCTGGCGCAGACCGAAGCGCGCGAACACCAGCTGCGGCTGCAAGCGGCCAAGGCCAAGCTATACGGGATGAATTTTCACGAGATTGACCGTGCGAAAGCAGAGGAACTGCACCCGCTGGTCAATTTCGACGGCATTCGCTGCATCATGTGGGAGCCGGATGGCGGCAACGTGGACCCGTCTGGCGTGACCAATGCCTATGCGGCCGGCGCACGGCAGAACGGCGCCGAAATCCATCGCTTTACGCCCGTGACGGGCACTGTGGCGCAACCGGATGGCAGCTGGATCGTCGAGACGCCCAAGGGCAATATCCAGACCGAATGGGTGATCAATGCTGCGGGGCTGTGGGGGCGTGAAGTGGCGGCATTGGCCGGGATCGAACTGCCATTGCAGCCGACCGAACACCAATACTTCGTGACCGAAACCATCGCCGAGATTGCCGGTATGGATCGTCGCCTGCCATCCGTCGCGGACCGCGACGGGGAATATTACCTGCGCCAAGAGGGTAAGGGTCTGCTGATCGGGGCCTATGAACGGGACATGAAGTTCTGGGCAGAAGATGGCACGCCGCTGGATTTTGCGCATGACCTCTTTGCCGATGATCTGGACCGGATCGAGCCGAACATGATGCGCGCCATCGACCGCGTTCCGGCCGTGGGTGAGGCGGGGATCAAACGGGTCATCAATGGCCCGATGATCTGGTCCCCGGACAGCAACGTGATCCTTGGGCCGGTGCCCGAACTCAAAGGGTATTTCTGCTGTAACGGGATCATACCGGGGTTCAGTCAGTCAGCGGGCATGGGGCTGATGGTCGCCCAGTGGGTGACAGAGGGCGAGATGAAGTACGACATGTTCGCATGGGACATGGCACGGTTCGGGCATTGGGCGGACAAGGCGTTTACCAAGGCCAAGGTGCGTGACCAGTATGCGCATCGCTTTGCTATCCACTTTCCCAACGAGGAACGCAGCGCAGGGCGTCCGTGCCGGGTGCGGCCGATTTACGAGATGCAAAAGGACATGGGCGCGGTGTTCGGTCTCAACTATGGGTGGGAGCATCCCTTGTGGTTCGCCGATGCGCCGGGTGCAACGGACACCAACGGGTTTACCCGGCAGAACTGGTGGGGGCCGGTGGGTGATGAATGCAGGATGCTGCGCGAACGGGCCGGAATAATCGACATCTCGAACTTTGCCAAATACCGCTGTGCGGGGCCGGGGGCCGAGGATTGGTTGAACGCCGTTTTCGCCAACCGGATGCCCAAATCTGTCGGCCGGTCCTGCCTGACGCCGCTGATTTCGGTACGCGGCGGGATTGCAGGAGATTTTACCGTGACGCGCACAGGCGACGCGGAGTTCTGGATCATCGGATCAGGCATGGCAGAGCGGTATCACAAACGGTTCCTCCACATGGTGCCGCTGCCCGATGGCACAGTGTTCGAGAGCCATACCGAGGCAATGTGCGGTTTCAACGTGGCCGGTCCACAGGCGCGTAACATGCTGCAACACATGACGAATACATCACTGTCGACGCAGGATTTCCCGTTCATGCGGTCGAAGATGATCGAACTGGCGGGCGTGGAGTGCCTTGCGCTGCGGGTCAGCTTTACCGGTGATCTGGGATGGGAACTGCATTGCAAAACCCAAGATCAGGCGCAGCTATACGCGGCGCTGATTGCCGCCGGAAAGGAGATCGGTGCAGGGCCTGTCGGCGGGCGCGCATTGATGAGCTTGCGGGTCGAAAAAGGGTACGGGTCGTGGAGCCGGGAATACAGCCCCGAATACTGGCCCCAAGAGGTCGGGCTGGCGGGGTTGTGCAAGATGGACAAGGAGTTTTTGCACAAGCCCGCGCTGGCCAAGGTCATGGACAATGCCCCGCGCGAAACGCTGGTGTTGTTGCATGTGAACGAGGATGACACCGCAGCATCGAACGCCGATGCGACGGGCGGCGAGCCGATTTTCAAGGATGGCAAGGGGATCGGGCGGGTCACGTCGGGGACCTACGGCTATACCGTGGGGATGAGTCTGGCGCTGGGATATGTGAAGGGTGCGGTGCCGGGCGATACCGTCGAGGTGATGATCCTCGGGCGACCACACCGGGCGGTGATCCTTGCAGAACCGCCGTTCGACCCAAAAGGCGAGAAGTTGCGGGCGTGATAGCGGGCGGTGCCGTGATCATGTAAAACGCGGCAATGGTTCAAGGCATGACCCGTAAGCTGCTGAATTCTCGCATCGCAGCAGTGTGAGGTCGAGGCCGTTTCGGTATGGTTTTGCACCATACCGGACGCCATTGTTATCCGATAACATCCGGGGGACATTGTCTGTCCGATCCTGCAGCACGTAGAATTGCAGGTATCTCATCGGAACAACCGGAGGACTGCTTACCATGAGGCTGACATCTGTAGGGCGTGTGCGAAAAAGCGCAGGAAATATGATTGGCGGGGTGGGCATCCTACTGGCGGCAGTGCTGGGCGCACCACAGGCCGAGGCGCGCGAAATCTACTTTAAATGCGCACCGGGTGACACCAGCCCCGAGATCGGGCGACTGGTGGTCGAGATCCCCGAGGTCGGGCTTGACGCAAGATTTGCAGAACCGCGCGAAGGCGCCTACGAGATGGCATTTTTCGGTGATCTGCATCTGCGCGATCAGGACCCGAACCGGCCGCGCTGGCTCGGACGTCCGCGCTGTCGTCAGAGCTTTGACTGGCAAGAGACCTGGGCAGAGCCACGCCGCTTCTATCGCACGCCCGTCGGGGCGATGTCACAACACCGGGCGGGCATTCGTATCGTGATCGATAACGTCCCCCGCGATGTGTTGGTACAGTTTCGGCTGGGTGGTTCTGAACAGGACCGCTCGGGGCAGGATTTCATCGGCTTTGCGCCCGGAGAAACTGGCGGGCGGTTAGAGTTACAAGTCGCGCCGCGTGACCGACATGCACGTGTGATCGCGGGCGGGGCGGCACGACAGACGCTAAGGTTTGGGCAAAGCGGTCGCGTCTATGGCGGTCGTCGGCACGGGGCAGGCTACAACGGTGCCGCCGACGTTGTCTTGCGCTACCAGAATGTGCGCCGAAACCCGGCTTACTCGGGGTATCCGCCGGTGGTCGAACCAGAACCCGTACACAACCCCGCGCTGAAACGGGGATGCCGGAAATACGCGCGCGAGGCCGTGGGCCTGTTTGAAGAGGCGCAGGCGTTGGGCTGTGGGTTGCACGGGCGCGAATGGTCCGGTGACGCAGGCGGGCATTTTGATTGGTGCATGCAGGTCGGCAATCTCGATGCGGCGCGAACGCGTAACGCGGGACGGCGCGGCGCGATTAAGGCATGCCGCGGACAGGCGGGCGGCGGAAGCACCGGACATGCGGCAGGCTCAACCATACCGGACGAGGCCACCTGCCAAAGCTATGCCGTGACGGCGGCGGATAGTGCAAGAAAGGCGGCCAGCTTTGAGTGTGGGTTCAGCGGGGATCGCTGGGCGACGGATACACAAACGCATTATCGCTGGTGCATGGGGGCGGCGAGGCTGGACGATTTGCAGGCCGAACGTGTCGCGCGCGGTGAGAAACTGCATATCTGTATGCTGGACCAGCAGAGCGGCGGCAAATAGCGCGCCTGCGGCGCCGGTGGGCCTAAAGCTCGCTGATCTTCAACTTGGTGATCCGGTTGTCCTTGCGCGCGGTGACCTCGAAACGGAAACCGTGAAAATTGAACACTTGGTTCACCTTGGGGATCATCTGCGCCTCGTGGATCACAAGGCCCGCAACTGTGTTGGCCGCGTCGTCGGGCAGAGACCAGTCGGTGGCGCGGTTCAGGTCGCGGATGGTCATAGCACCATCAACGATAAACTGGTTGTCGTCGCCCTTTCTCAAGGAATGTTCGGCCTCTGGGTCGAACTCATCGGTGATTTCGCCGACGATTTCCTCTAAGATGTCCTCCAGCGTGATCAGGCCTTGCAGGGTGCCATATTCATCCACCACTAGCGCGAAATGCGTGCGCATGCGCAGGAACTGGCGCATCTGGTCATCGAGTGTCGTGGTTTCGGGTACGAAATAGGGTTTCATCGCGACGCTGGAGATATCGAAATTGCGCAACGCTGACGGCGCACCGTTGCGCCCCAGAACCAGTTTGTGCATGGCGCGCAACAGATCCTTGGCATGTACCACGCCGATGATGTTATCGGGGTCGCCCTTGAACACGGGCAGACGGGTATGCGGGCTTTGCAGGCATTGATCCAGAATCGCCTGCGGCTCTGAACTGCTGTCGATCATCTCGATCTGGCTGCGGTGAAGCATGATTTCCTCGACCGCGCGTTCGCCCAGATCAAGCGCACCCAGAATGCGGTCACGGTCCTCTTTTTCGACCACGCCTTCGGACTGGCCCAGATAAAGCGCACCGGCGATTTCCTCGCGCACGGCGAGGATATGGCTGTCGGGATCGGTTTTGACGCCAAAGAGGCTAAGGATGCCACGTACGAGAAAGCGGACCGCGGCGACCACCGGGGAAAACACGCGAATGACCAGCATGATCACGGGCGAGACGCGGCTGGCAGCCACCTCGGCATTGGTGATTGCATAGGTTTTCGGCAGCACTTCGGCAAAGATCAGAACCAGCAGCGTCATCACCAGCGTGGCCAGTGCCACGCCGGATCTCGCCGAATAGCCGCGTGAAGAGCGCCGTGGCGAGCGACGCAGCAAGGATGTTGACCAGATTGTTGCCTAACAGGACCGAGCCAATCAGGCGTTCGTTGTCTTCTGTGATGTCCAGCGCACGTTGGGCACCTGTATCGCCCTTCTCGGCACGCGCGCGCAGCTTGCCCCGCGAGGCCGCGGTCAGGGCGGTTTCGCTGCCGGAGAAGAAGCCGGAGAGGACCAGCAGCGCCAGAATTGCGCCGGTGGTAAGCCAGAAAGCCGCGTCGAGCGTCGCGCCGGTGGGGTCCATTGGGTCCTTCGAAGATCGTTTGTCAAAAACTGGTTATGGGGGCAGGTGGCGCGGTGTTCAAGGGTTGGAAAGCGTAGCGCCGACTAATCTGACCCCTTTGCCAGCGGGTGGTGCTCCAGAACCAGTGCCTTGAGCCGTTCCTCCAGCACATGCGTGTAAATCTCGGTTGTGGCGACATCGGCATGACCCAGAAGCGTCTGAATCGCACGCAAGTCCGCTCCGTTGGCCAACAGATGCGTGGCAAAGGCATGGCGCAGGGTATGAGGGGTCACGCGCGCCGGGCTGACGCCGCCCGCAACGGCGAGCTCTTTGATAAGGCCGTAAAACCGATGGCGCGTGAGATGGCCAAGTTTGCCCGCCGAAGCAAAAAGATATGGCGAGGGGCTTGCCCCTTTGGCGCGGGCCGCGTCGGCGCGGTCGTCATGATCCTTCAACCACGCCGCCAGTGCAACGCGTGCGGGGGATGACAGGGGGACCATGCGTTCCTTGCCGCCTTTGCCGCGAATAAGCAGCATACGCGGATCGCCGCGTGCCGCTGTGACCGGGAGCGAGACGAGTTCGGTGACACGCATACCAGTGGCATAGAGCAGTTCCATCAGACACGTGTTGCGCAAACGGTCGCGCGCGTTGCGTCCGTGGCTGCGTGCAGCGTCCAGCAGGCGATCGACCTCTTCCTCGGTCAGGGTTTTCGGCAGACGTTGGTCGCGCCCCGGTCCCTTCAGGCGGATGGCCGGATTATCTGCGCGCAACCGGTCCTCGAACGCAAAGCGGTAGAGCTGTTTGATCGCCGAAAGGCGGCGGGCACGGGTGGATTTCGCCAGCCCCTGAGCCTCGCAATGAATCAGGTAGTTTTCGACGTCCAACTGGCTGGCATTGGCAACGTTGTGCCCGGCGCGGCTCAGCCATTCCTGAAAATCGCCCAAATCACGTGCATAGGCCATGAGCGTATTCTCTGTCGCGCCCTGTTCGGCGGCTTGTGCCTCCAGAAAGGCGGAGATCCATGTGGTGCCGTCACTCATTCGCGGCGATCCAGAATAAGGATTTGCAGGGCTGTGCGCCGCGCAGTGTCCTCTAGCCCGACAGCGCGCAGGGTGGCGAGAGCGGCCGTGATATCGACCAGATCGCCAGACGCCTGATCGGCCTGATTGGCAGCCGACAGGATCGCCTCGCCCAGTTTGCCGTCCGCCAGCAATTGCGCGTGTTCAAGTGCAGGAGAAATGGGAGTGGCAAATGCGTCGGCAATGGCGCGCTCTGGTCCGCTGCTGGCCAGTGTTGCATCGGGTGCGCCGCGCGCGACAGAGGCAAGGAAAAGGGCGCTGCGCGACGCCCCGGCGCGATTGGCGATCTCTTCGTAATCTGATGTCAGCAACAGGATGCGAAAGGCCAGCGTCGCGGCGTGTGGCGGCAGGTCGAGCCGCGCCAATCGAGCCGAGAAAAGTCTGGCGAACGGGATTTCAAGGTGTTCGGCGCGCATCAGCCGCCACACCGGAGGCAGGGTACGGGTGACGGCGGCTACGTCGCGGGCTTCCAAAGCCGCCTCGAATTTTTGCACGGCTGACACACGTTCCCAGACACCACCCGATGCCGCAGGGCGCTGATCGGTATAAAGGCCCAGCAGCCGGTTTTCCGACAGTGCACCGGTGCGAACCAGCCGCTCGGCGGCTTCCAGTTCGGGCTTCCATCCCGAGGTGTTGCGTAGATCGGCAGTGGCGAAGGCCAAAGGCAGATTGCGTGTGGGCAGCGGTGTGCCGACCGCTTCGTATAGCCGAAAGAGCAACGGCGAAGGTTGCGCGACCGGTGCGAGAGAGATCGCTGTTTCAGCCATTTCAGGGTCAAGGAACTGCGCCAGAAGCTGGGCTTCTGTCGGGGGCAGAACATCCAACGCCTGTGCCGTGTCGTACAGCAGAAAGGCGGTTTGCCAGTCGCCGGTCAGGGCGGTGCAATAGATTTGGGCCGCGTATCCGGGGTGCAGGCCGGGGGTGTCGCGTAACGCGGTGCAGGCTTCCACTTCGTCCCCGCTGAGCAGGGTTAAATCGAACCAGGCGGGAAAGAGCAGCGGTGTCGTCGGTCCCGCGCGTTCCAGCAGGGCCTGCGCAGGGTCGACCGCACCGAACCGGATTAGCGCATCAACGCGAGCCTTTAGAAATGCGCCTTTGGCCCCTTGGGGCGGCTCGGCCTCGGCCAGAAGCAGGGTATAATATAGGGCCTGTATCGCGGGCAGTGGTTCGGCCGCCACATCGCGCCACAGGGGCAGGATGTCAGAGGCGGCGCTGGCTGACCAGAGTGTATCGGGCAGCCCGGTGACGGATGGCGGCAGCAGGCCGACGGCCTCGTGCCCAGCCTCTTCGAGCGGCATGACGGTGACATCGGGGATGGTCACGCCGGTGCTGACGGGCGGCTCGTTCTGCACTGGCTGACGAGGTGCGGCCAACGGTGGCGCACCGGGATCATTCAGCCAGTCGATGGCCGACAATGGTTGTTGGGCACCTGCCATGCCGCAAGACATGCAAGCAAACAGAGCGGCACCGAGAAATGTATCAGCCTGTCTCAAGGATGATTTCCTGCCGAATCTCATTGACGGGCGGAGAGAAGTCAGCGCCGAAAAACGGCCCGAGATATGCATAGCCAACCAGCCCTATGAAAGCGAGGATAGCCAAATAGAACAACCACTTGACGATTTTCAGCACGATGAGCCTGCCTGATTAGTTATTGCTTTTGTCCAACTTATAACTGGCCTTTTCAACAAGATCACGTCATTGGTTCACCTCAAATGCGATTTGGGCGGGGGAGTGCCGAGGCGTGAGTGAAGCCAAGGCGTGGAAACTGAAGAAAACCGTTGTTCTGGTGGGTATGATGGGCGCGGGCAAGACCGCTGTGGGCAAGGCTCTGGCGGTGCGGCTTGGGGCACAGTTCCTTGATTCCGATGCAGAGATCGAAGCCGCCGCCAACATGACCATTGCAGAAATTTTTCAACGTGACGGCGAGGCGTTTTTTCGCGATCGCGAGACAGAGGTCATCGACCGGCTGATGGAGACGCAATGCTGCGTCCTGTCCACAGGGGGCGGTGCATTTTTGTCCGAGCGCAATCGCGCGCTGATCTCGCAAAAGGGCGTATCGGTCTGGCTCAACGCCGAGTTGAAGCTGCTGTGGGGGCGGGTTCGGCACAAGGACACGCGGCCACTGTTGCGCACTGATAACCCCTACCAGACGCTACGCGCGCTCTATGACGCCCGCGTGCCGATCTATGCGCAGGCTGATCTGGCCGTGATGGCGCGGCCAGAATATTCGATTGATCAAATGACGGATCAGGTGATGGATGCGCTGGTTCAACGTCCGGACGTGGTGGAGGCAAATACATGACTGAAATCGTGCATGTGGCATTGGGATCGCGCGCCTACGACGTGCATGTGGGGCCGGGCCTGCTGGGGCAATCCGGGCGGCTGATTGCCCCGCTGCTACGGCGTCCGCGCGTCGTGGTGGTGACGGATGACAATGTCGGGCCGCTGCATCTGGAAACCTTGCGCAATGGTCTGGCGCAGAACGGTGTAAAGCTGGAATCGCTGGAACTGCCAGCTGGGGAAGCGACCAAGTCATGGCCGCATCTGGAGCGCACGGTGGAATGGTTGCTGGATCAGAAGGTCGAGCGCAATGACATCGTGATCGCGTTGGGGGGCGGTGTCATCGGCGATCTGGTGGGGTTTGCGGCAGCGGTCCTGCGCCGAGGCGTTCGGTTTGTGCAGATACCGACGAGCCTGCTGGCGCAAGTTGACAGTTCAGTTGGCGGCAAGACCGGAATCAATGCGCCGCACGGTAAAAACCTGATAGGCGCATTTCATCAGCCCAGCCTCGTTCTGGCCGATACTGATGTTTTGGCATCGCTTAGCCGTCGTGATTTTCTGACTGGATACGGTGAGGTGGTGAAATATGGACTGCTGGGAGATGCATCGTTTTTTCAATGGCTTGAGGTGAATGGTTCGCGTGCTGCCGATGGTGATATGGCGGCACGGATCAAGGCTGTGAAACGTTCGGTCGAGATGAAAGCCGAGATCGTTGTGCGCGATGAAACCGAACAAGGCGACCGGGCATTGCTCAACCTCGGGCACACGTTCTGTCATGCGCTGGAGGCGGCAACTGGGTATTCTGATCGCTTGCTGCATGGCGAAGGCGTCGCTATTGGCTGTACACTGGCGTTTGAGCTGTCCGCGCGTCTGGGACTATGCAGCCAAGAAGACCCAAGCCGGGTGCGCGCCCATCTGCGCGACATGAATATGAAGGTCGATCTGTCTGATATTGAAGGGGAATTGCCAGATGAAGAGGCGTTGGTCGCGTTGATGGGACAGGATAAGAAAGTGCTGGACGGTCAACTGCGGTTCGTGCTGGCGCGCGGGATCGGTGACGCCTTTGTGACATCAGACGTCCCGCGCGAGGCGGTTACGGGCGTGTTGCGGGATGCATTGGCCGGGCGTTAACCGGGGCGCTGACCGGGGCGCGCGTGTGCCGGGCTGAAGCCCGGCCTGCGGGATGTTGTCACGGTGCAGGGACAGTGTCCTGCGCTTTACCGATCTCGTCGAGTTTTTCCCGCAGGGTCATCTCGTCAAGCTGGTTCATCGGCAAGTTTACAAAGATCGAAATGCGATTGCGCAGCATCCGGTAGGTTTCTGCAAAAGCAAGCGCCTGTTCGGCCTCCGTGCCGGTCACAGCAGCAGGGTCGGGCAGACCCCAGTGCGCGCTGATCGGCTGACCGGGCCAGAACGGGCAGACCTCATTGGCGGCATTGTCACAGACGGTGAATACGAAATCCATTTGTGGCGCGTTCGGTGTGGCGAACTCGTCCCAGCTTTTGGCGCGCAGATCACCGGTGGGGTGGTTCATATTGTCCAGCAGGTGCAATGCGCGAGGGTGTGGGCTGTCCTTGGGGTCGCTGCCCGCTGAATAGGCGCGAAACCGGCCCAACCCTTCGCGATTCAGGATCGATTCGGCCAGAATCGAACGTGCAGAATTGCCCGTGCAGAGGAAAAGGACGTTCTTGATCGGATCGGACATGGTGGCTCCTGCGTCGGCACTGTTTACGTTCTCTTATCCATCGAGTTTGACAATCGCGTGACGTTTTTTCCCGGCACTCAGCTTGATCGGATTGGCCAATGCCGCTGCGTCGATCATCAGGCCCGCATTGCTGAGGGGTTCGTCGTCGATCCGCGCGCCGTTTTCGGAAATCAGGCGTTTGGCCTCTTTACCAGAGCCAGCCAAACCCGCGCGCACGATAAGCTGTACGATCGAGATGCCGTCACCGATGTCGCCAGCCGTGAGCGAAAGGGTGGGCAAATCATCCCCCACGCCGCCCTTCTCGAACACCTCGCGTGCGGTCGCCTCCGCAGTCTGCGCGGCTTCTGCGCCGTGCAACAGCGTTGTCACTTCATTGGCGAGGATAACCTTGGCTGCGTTGATCTCTGATCCGGCCAATGCGCCCAGCCGATCACATTCATCGACAGGCAGTTCGGTGTAGAGCTTGAGAAAGCGTCCGGTGTCGGCGTCGGTCGTGTTGCGCCAGAATTGCCAGAACTCATAGGGGCTGAGCATATCGGCGTTCAACCAGACGGCACCGCCTTGGGATTTGCCCATCTTCTTGCCGTCCGAAGTGGTCAGCAGGGGGGACGTGAGGCCGTAAATCTCGTTGTCCAGCACACGACGGGTCAGGTCGATTCCGTTGACGATGTTGCCCCATTGGTCCGAACCACCCATCTGCAACAGGCAGCCGTAGCGGCGGTTCAACTCAAGAAAATCATAGGCTTGCAGGATCATGTAGTTGAATTCGAGGAACGACAGCGATTGTTCGCGATCAAGGCGCGACTTTACCGACTCGAATGACAGCATCCGGTTGACCGAAAAATGCCGCCCGATGTCGCGCAGGAAATCTAAATAGTTCAACTGATCCAGCCATTCGGCATTGTTGATCATAATAGCGTCCTGTGCGCCATCGCCGTAGTTGAGATAGTTGGCAAAGACCCGTTGCATACCCGCGATATTCGCGTCGATCTGTTCAGGGCCGAGCAGCGGACGTTCGTCCGAACGAAAACTGGGATCGCCGACCTTGGTCGTGCCGCCGCCCATCAACGTAATCGGCTTGTGCCCGGTCTTTTGCAGCCAGCGCAGCATCATGATGTTCAGCAGATGGCCGACATGCAGCGACTGCGCCGTGGCGTCATAGCCAATATATGTCGGCACAATGCCAGCGCTCAGGGCGTCATCCAGCCCCTGATAATCGGTGCAATCGGCGAGAAAACCGCGCGCCATCATCGTTGCCATGAATTCTGATTTGGGGTGGTAGGTCATATTGCTTGTCCCGGGCAAGTTTGCGCGGCATGTATATGTGTGGATTGGGCAAAGGAAAAGGCCATGTTGAAGGCCGGACGCCTATGGGCGCTGGGGGCGATGTCGGGCACCTCTCTGGATGGTGTCGATGCGGCGCTGATCGAGACCGACGGACAGGACATTTTCGCCTTTGGCGACACTGCGTACCGGGCCTATTCGGATGCGGAACGCGCCGTGCTGAAAGCGGCGCTGGGGCGCTGGCCGGGGGATGATCTGGCCGAAGCGGAGGCCGTCGTTATGGCGGCACATATTGAGGTTCTACAAGGGTTTGACCGTGGTGCACTGGTCGGCTTTCACGGTCAGACGCTGGCCCATGAGCCACGTGGGCGCGGTACGCATCAAATCGGCGACGGGGCGGTACTGGCCGAGGCGCTGAACCGCCCGGTGGTCTGGGATTTTCGCAGTGCTGACATCGAATTAGGCGGGCAGGGTGCGCCGCTGGCCCCGTTCTATCATTTTGCCTGCGCGCGTCATATTGGGGCGGATGCGCCGCTGGCGTTCCTGAATCTGGGTGGTGTGGGCAATATCACATGGGTCGATCCGCGCTGCGCGCGACCAGAGGACGAGGGCGCGTTGCTGGCCTTTGACACCGGCCCGGCGAATGCACCGATCAACGATTTGATGATGGCGCGGCGGGGCGAGCCCTATGATCGCGACGGTCGGCTGGCAAAACGGGGCAACGTGGTGGACGGCGCGTTGGAGCTGTTTCTTGACGAGCCATATTTTATGGCCATGCCGCCGAAGTCGCTGGATCGCGATGCCTTTGCCGACATGATCGGGCTGGTGGGGGAATTGAGCGATGCAGACGCTGTTGCGACGCTGACGGGGATGGTCGCCGCAGCGGTGTTGCGCGGGATGGAGCATTGCCCGACCCCGCCCGAACGCATGTTGGTAACGGGAGGCGGGCGGCACAATCCGGTGATGATGGACATGTTGGGTGCCGCGCTTGATTGCCCGGTAGAGCCGGTCGAGGCCGTGGGGCTGGACGGGGATATGCTAGAAGCGCAAGCCTTTGCATTTTTGGCGGTGCGCGTGGCGCGCGGGCTGCCAACATCCGTACGTGGCACGACTGGGGTACGCGCCGCTGTGTCGGGCGGCATCCTGAGCAGGCCGGAGGGACAGTGATGGACTACGATCTGAACAAGGGCGCAGGGGGCGGCGTCAGGATGGGTATGATCGTGCTGCGGACTGATGAAACGTTGGAATTTGAGGCACGACAGGTGTTGGCCGGGCGCGATGCGCAACTGCTGCACAGTCGTATCCCTAATCAGAACGAGGTGTCACCTGAAACGCTGGCCGAGATGGAGCGCGCATTGCCCACGGCGGCGGGATTGCTGCCCGACGGGCTGGCAGCGATCGGCTATGGCTGTACGTCTGCGGCAACCGTGATCGGGGAGGACGCGGTGGCCCGCGCGATACAGGTGGCACAGGCGGGCGTGCCCGTCACCAACCCGATCAGCGCGGTAAAGGCGGCACTGGAGGCGCTGGGAGCGCGACGGATCGCCATGGTGACCCCCTATGTGCCCAGTGTGACCGCGCCGATGATCGCGTTGCTGGCACAAGGCGGGATTGAAGTCGTGCGCGAGATCAGTTTCGGCGAAGGTGATGACCGACGGGTGGCGCGTATCGCGCCACATTCGACGCGGGCCGCGATGCTGGAGGCCGGGCGTGATGACGGGGTTGATGCAGTCTTTGCCAGTTGCACCAATTTGCAGACGTTTCCTGTAATCGAACTGGTGGAAACCGAGTTGGGGCTGCCGGTGGTGACGTCCAATCAGGCGCTGTTGTGGCACATGCTGCGATTGGCTGGCGCGCAGGCGCAGGGGTGGGGGCCGGGACGGCTCTTCTGTCTGTAGCCGGATTTCCCTGTCTGCCGTTGTGCAAAACTTTGGCGCGGCAGAAGTATTTGTAGAAAGATGAAAACGGGAAGGCGCGACCTTGCCGATAAGGTGGTGCGCGCAGGGCGGTGTTTTGCCAAATTGCAAAGCGCCCCCATATAGTAGAGCATTCCAGTGGATAGGGTTTGACATATGGGTGAGGAAATTTCGCGCGGTGACGCAGAGGGCATTCGATGCGCCAGTGAATTGAGCGCGCATGTGCGCTGGCTTGACGGGATCACCGGGGCGGCACTGGGGGTGCTGGCGGTGGCGTCCGGCATTTACACCTATCTGGGGGTATCGTCGTTGTTGGATGATACAGGCATGTTGAGCTTTGCAGCGGCAGCGTCCTATTCCATCGCGGTTTCTGTCGGAATATTCGTGTTCTGGTCTTATTTGATGCGGCTCTTGCCCGCCGTGCGCACGATGGCGTCGCGGATCGGACTGATGGTATCGATGCTGATTGGCTCGTTGGCGATCATCGCGATGTCATCATGGTTAAACGCGGCGGCATTGGCGGGATCGGCGGCGGTCGAGCAGCATTTGGCCAAGACGGTGCAGGAATATCAGGCATCTCTGGAGCGCGCGAATGCGATTGCCGTGTCGGCACAAGGGCTAGAGCGGGATGTGGCACGGGTGCGGCAGTCGTTCGAGGATCTGAGCGAACAAGAGGCGGATGGAAACCTGTCGGGCCTCGCCGGACGCGGTGCGGTGTTCCGGGTGCTGCGGCAGAAGTCGGACGAACTGCGCAGTCTGGAGGCGCAGATCGCCAGTCAGGCCCCGCTGGTTCAGGCCGCGTTTGCCGAAGGCAACGCGATCCTGAGTCGGATGCGCACATTGACGGTGGAGCCCGGGCCGGTCGAGCCACGTTCGGTCCAGTTCAGCGAGGAAGCGGTGCGGCTGGCCGGCATCATTACCCAGTTGCGGCAGTTGTCAGTGGCCCCGCTGGTATCGCGCGCGGCGCAGGATCTGGCGGCATCGGTGGTATTGCCTGAACTTGATGGGCGCACCGGGGCCGCGCGTGGCGACCAGCAAAGCACGATCGCATCGGTTCTGGCAGTGCTGGGGCAACGTGCTGATACATTGCGCATGGCAGCCGAAGCGGTCGTCGCGATGCCAGCGCCGTCTGATACGACCTATACACCGATCTCGGCGGCGGATGCGGTGATCCTCTATGCGGGCAATTTCGCGCCATCATGGGCCGGGGCGATTGCCATTGATCTGTTACCGGCCGTGCTGGTGTTGATCCTGATGGTCACACAGGCCGCGATCCGTTCGGGGCGCGATGGGGTGCGGGTCGAAGAAACGCTGACCTTGTCAGAGTTGCGCGGTGCCATGTTGGCACTGCGTGAGATGGAAGGGATGCATGCGCCACCTGCTGCGGCTCCGGAAAAGGTGGAACTCGATCTCCGCAAGGCGACAGGGCTGAAACCTGTCGAAGACACCGGAAAGACGGGATGAGCGCCACCGAAAAATCTGCTCTGTCGCGCCGCTGGGATACGCGACGGGTGCTGATGGCGGTGCTGGGGCTGCAACTGGGCATGGCGTTGTTTCTGGCAGGGCGGGACGTCATCGGCGCAGTGCCGCAATTGGTCTGGCCTTCGCCGCAGCCGCAACTGACGACCCCCGTGGCACCCGGCGATCAGACGCGCCGGTATGCACCGCGCGACACGCCGCTGCGAGAGATGCCGGATCGGCCGTGGCGCAATACCGGCGATATGCCGCAGCGGCTGAGTTTCGAGCGCGTGGACGACGTGTTGCATCTGACCGGGGCGATCGAGGTTGGGGATGCCGCACGTTTCGCCGAAGCATTGACACGCGAATCCGGTCTGACAGCAGTGCAATTGAGCAGTCCGGGGGGATCGGTGCACGACGCATTGGAGATCGGTCGCAGTCTGCGCGCGGCTGGGTTGGACACCGTCATGGCGGCGCAGGATGTGTGTTTTTCTGCGTGCCCGTATATTCTGGCGAGCGGAGTTGCCCGCCACGTCGATCACGATGCGGCCGTTGGCGTGCATCAACATTATTTTGGACAGAGCACTGTATTGCCGGCGTTTCTGGCGGTGGAGGATATCCAGCGCGGGCAGGGTGAGGTCATGACATATCTTGATGCGATGGGGGTGGATACGCTGGTGATGCAGCACGCTCTGGCGACGCCGCCCGATGAGATCTATGTGCTACTGCGAGAGGAACTGCTGGATTATCGGTTGGCGACGGAAGTGATCGACTAGCGGCATATCCTCCTCGTCGATGCCGTGTGGCATGTTTGAGTATTCACGGAACATCGAAAACGTGCGGTGAACATGCCGTCAACGCTATCCTGATAATCCAATGTTCAACCCGCGCAGACAGCGTGCAGTTTCAGGGGTTTTCCACGAAAAAATAAAAATGTATCAGCGCGTGAGCATCTTCATGCCGCGCGAGAGGCCCTCTAGTGTCATTGGCACCATGCGCGTCTCGAATATTTCATAAATCATTTGTGTCGATTGCGTGTAGTTCCAACGGTATTCCGGCACCGGATTGATCCAGAGGTTGTCCGGCCATTGGTCGCGGGCGCGTTGCAGCCACGTCTGCCCGGATTCAGCATTCCAATGTTCGTTGGCGCCGCCGGGATAGGCGATCTCGTAGGGGGACATGGCGGCGTCCCCCACAAAGATACATTTGTAATCCGGTCCGTAGGTATGCAGGACGTCCTGTGTGGGGATTTGAGCATCCCAGCGGCGGCGGTTGTCGCGCCAGACGCCTTCGTAGAGGCAGTTGTGGAAATAGTGGTATTCGAGATGTTTGAATTCCGCGCGTGCAGCCGAAAACAATTCTTCGACCACGCGAATATGCGGGTCCATCGAACCACCAACGTCAAGAAAGAGCAGCACCTTGACTGCGTTGCGCCGTTCGGGGCGGGTCTGGACGTCGAGGTAGCCATGTTCGGCGGTGGCGCGGATGGTGCCATTGAGGTCGAGTTCTTCTTCGGCACCGTCACGTACCCATTGGCGCAGGCGCTTTAGCGCCACCTTGATATTGCGTGTGCCCAACTCAACATCGCCGTCGAGATTGCGAAATTCGCGTTTGTCCCAGACTTTGACCGCGCGCTGATGGCGCGATTTGTCCTGGCCGATGCGCACGCCTTCCGGGTTGTAGCCATAGGCACCGAAGGGCGAGGTACCTGCCGTGCCGATCCATTTGTTGCCGCCCTGATGGCGGGCCTGCTGTTCTTTCAGGCGCTCTTTGAGCGTTTCCATCAGCTTATCAAATCCGCCGAGCGCTTCGATCTCTGCCTTTTCCGCATCGCTTAGGTGTTTTTCCGCCAGCTTTTCAAGCCATTCAGCAGGCAGATCGACGGCGTCCAGCACCTGTTCTGCGGTGATCGCGTCCAGCCCTTGAAAGCTGTGGGCAAAGGCGCGATCAAAGCGGTCGATGTGGCGCTCGTCCTTTACCATCGCGGCGCGGGCGAGGTAGTAGAATGCCTCGACATCATAGGTGGCCAGACCGGCACTGACGCCATCAAGGAACGTCAGGTATTCGCGCAAGCTGACCGGAAGACCGGACTTTCGCAAAGTTTCAAAAAACGGCAGGAACATCGGCAGATCAGCGCATGGTCCGGTCGAGCAGGATGGTCGCAAAGAGACCAGCCAGCGCGAAGATCAGCGCATATACTGCGGCGTATTGCAGGATATCAGCCGTGCGCCCCTTGCGACGGCGGGCCTGGTAGGCCCCAAGCGCAGCCCCGATAAGGGCCGCTATCAGAATGATCATGGCTTACCCGTTTGTTCCTTTGAGCGGGTTCAAGGCACCAATTTCGCGCAGTTTTGCACGTACGGCCCAATCCGCGCCGTATCCGTATCGTGCCCAGCCAAGGCTGTCCAGACGCACTGTCCGGGCTTCGGCCACGCGACCAGTCAATTCCAGCGCCTCGGCGCGCAGCATCATCAATGAGGCGAGAAGAGCGGCGTTTTCGTGTTTCTCTGCAACGGGCAATTGCGGCGCCAGCAGCGTCAGGGCGACGTCACCGCGACCATGAGCAATGGCATAGGATGCCAGTTGAGCGGCGGCATGGGCGCGGTGCAATGCGGTGCCGGGGCTGCGCCGGTAATAGGCGTCGGCGGCGGCAAAATGGTTCTGGGCGAAATCTGGATCGGTGTTTTGCGTCAGGCGGCCCAATGCATAGTGGCTAAAGCCGCGGCGATGATCGGTCCAGCCCACCGTTTCAGCAACGTGCAGGGCGGATTGGGCCGCTGTTCGACGTTGCATGGGACCGGCGCCGGGGCCAAGGGCAGTCTGGATGGCGCGCACCCATGCGCGGGGGGTGGTGCTTGTGCGGCGCGGCGCGACATATTCACCATTTGGATTGAGACGCGCAAGGATGGCCGGCAGTCGGGCGGAAACCTCGCGACGGGACATACCCGATTGCAGTTCCGGGGCATAGAAGGCGCGCAGCATGAGCATGTCAAAGCCGGTCAGCACCGTATGAACGTTGTCGTCGTTAAAGACCGAATCGGGCAGACGGTACAAATCGTTGAGCGGACCAATGGCCTGCGCCAATTCCTCGTGCAGGCAATCGCGCACTTCCTGAGGGGCGGCGTCGCTGGGGACAAAAATCGCGATTTTGCGACGGGTGGTCAGCGCGCTCCAGTTCGTGAGGCGCGAGCGTTTAGCAGCACGGTACTGCGACAGGCGCGAAATGTTGGGCACGACGAAACATGCGGCCTGCGGCAGATGCCGTCGAATTTCTGAACGTGGGACGGCCTCAATCGTGATATTGGCGCTTGGGCCATTGATCAGGCTGATGTCGATACTCGCCTCGGTCCGCAGTCGGTGCAGCAGGCGATTGAGATCAGGCAGAAGTGTCGGAGGTGGCGCGCCCACCACCTTGACCGAGATCGGCCCCTCGAACCGCGACAGCACCTTTAGCTCGCGCCCCGATTCAAGCCGCAGACTAAGGTCGATGAAATCGCGCGCCATATCCTGATTTGAGCGTGCCGGGGGGGTGGGCCGCGGTACGGAAAACACCTTCATCGGGGGCATGGATGGGTCGGTTTGGGTTGCCGCGCGGGAGGTGACGTCCCCGGACGCACCGGGCATGCAAGCCCCTAGCATAAGGCAGATCGGCAGAATTAGACGACGCATAAGGCCCCCCGGAAAATCACGGTCACTGAAAACCCTCCGACCATCGTGGCGGAGGGCGCACATTACGACCGGCAATTGCAAAGGTGAGAACGATGGCCGAAAGCGACCATTGTCCCGTCCTAGCCTGCGCTATAACCGGATCGAGGGCAGTGTTGCGTCTCATCCTGTCGTCTGTAAGGAGCATTTGGGGCGAAATTTGGGCACGGTCTTCTGTATATCGCGAATTCCAACAATATCATTTAAATACAATTTGTTGCGATGCTGGTATTTACGAAGGTGACGCGGCATTTCGCGACCAATCTGTTCTGATGTGGCGGGTCGTCCTGCCCAAAGCCGGAACAGCGGGCGCGCCCATGCGCACCCGCCGCGTGCGTTTACCTACCCCGCAGCGGCCTAACGCTGTCGGCGCGCCATAAAGGCCAATCGCTCGAACAGATGCACATCCTGTTCGTTTTTCAACAACGCGCCATGCAGGCGCGGCAGGGCGTCCGCGCCGTCTTTCTTGAGGTCGTCAGCCGTCAGATCCTCGGCAAGCAGCAGTTTGAGCCAATCCAATACTTCAGAGGTGGAAGGCTTCTTCTTCAATCCTTGTTGCTCGCGAATCTCGTAGAACTGCGTGAGCGCAGTGGTCAGCAGCGCATCTTTGATACCGGGGTGATGAACTGCAACGATCTTCTTCATCGTGTCCATGTCCGGGAAGCGGATGTAGTGGAAAAAGCACCGTCGCAGAAAGGCGTCTGGCAGTTCTTTTTCATTGTTGGAGGTGATGATCACGATGGGACGCTGACGGGCGGCGATGGTCTCGCCGGTCTCGTAGACATGAAACTCCATCTTGTCGAGTTCCTGTAGCAGGTCGTTGGGAAATTCTATATCGGCCTTGTCGATCTCGTCGATCAACAGCACCACTTTTTGATCGGCAGTAAAGGCCTGCCACAGTTTGCCGGGGCGGATATAGTTGGCAACGTCATGCACTTTTTCCTCGCCCAGCTGGCTGTCCCGCAGGCGGCTGACAGCGTCGTATTCATACAGGCCCTGATGGGCGCGGGTGGTTGATTTGATATTCCACTCGATCATCTTCAGGCCAAGGCCGCGTGCGACCTGACGGGCCAGTTCGGTTTTGCCTGTTCCCGGTTCACCCTTTACCAGCAGGGGACGTTCAAGCGTAACAGCCGCATTCACCGCAACCGTCAAGTCCTGGGTTGCGACGTAATCGTCTGTGCCTTCGAATTTCATCACGTTATCAATCCTTTTCGGGCCGTTTCTCATCGGCGTCGCGCGGCACAGTAACGGGATGTGCAAAACACATCAATGGATGGTGATTGGCTAGTGACATTCAAGCACGCTTGCAGTAAATGCAGGCCAAAAGGGGAACGAGATTGTCTAAACCAGATATCGTAACCAGCCTTGATGTTGATGAGGACAAGCGCATGAAAGCCGAAGTTTTCCTGCCGGATGACTATCAGCCGGTCGACGACGAACCATTTATGAATGACCGCCAGACCGAATACTTCCGACGCAAGCTGCTGGAGTGGCGTGATGACCTTCTGGCGGGCAGCCGGGACACCATCGAGGGGCTGCAGGACGGTACGCGCGCGATCCCGGACGTCGCCGACCGCGCCAGCGAGGAAACCGACCGCGCGCTGGAATTGCGCACTCGTGATCGTCAGCGCAAGCTGGTGGCCAAGATCGATCAGGCGCTGCGTCGAATCGAAGAGGGTGAATATGGTTACTGCGAAGTGACCGGCGAACCGATCAGCCTGAAGCGTCTGGATGCACGCCCCATCGCGACCATGAGCCTTGAGGCACAAGAGCGTCACGAGCGCCGCGAAAAAGTTCACCGCGACGACTGACCACAGGGTTTCGTATCAGAATTATCTGCGCCGGGGCTTTCGCTCCGGCGTTTTTCGTTTCATCACCTGTGTATGGATCTAAGCGGGCTCAGGATCGCCGTTATCGGCGGCGGAATTGGCGGGTTGGCCGTCGCGCGCGCCTTCGCGCTGCGCGAGGCCAGCGTTACGGTTTATGAACAGGCCAATGCGATTGCCGAGGTCGGTGCAGGCTTGCAGATCAGCCCCAATGGGTTTTCTGTACTGCGCGCGTTGGGGCTGGGCGATGCGGTGCGCGATGTTGGTGTGCAGGCCGCTACCATTGCGTTGCATGATTATCGCGGGTCACGGGTGCTACAGCTCGATCTGGGGCGATTGACACAGCGCGACTATTGGTTCCTGCACCGGGCTGATTTGATTGACGTTCTGCGTCGCGGCGCGGTCGCGGCGGGGGTGAATATCCGGCTGGGATCGCGGGCCATAGAGGCCGCGCCGGGGCCGGTGTTGCGGCTGGAGGATGGTGCGGTCGACGCTGATCTGGTGATCGGCGCGGACGGGTTGCATTCGGTTCTGCGCCCGGCACTGAACGGCGTGGCAGAGCCATTTTTTACTGGTCAGGTGGCGTGGCGTGCGACCGTTCCGTGTTCGCGGGGCGGGGTGGCAGAGGCACGCGTGCATATGGGTCCACGTCGTCATCTGGTCAGTTATCCGCTGCGTGACGGGCAGATAATGAACATTGTCGCAGTCGAAGAGCGCGCCGAATGGACCGCCGAAAGCTGGAGCCACCGGGGGGATCCCGATACCCTGCGCGCGCGGTTCGCCGATTTTGGACCTGACGTGCAAACGATACTGGCCCGCGTGGACACCGTGCATCAATGGGGCCTTTTCCGACACCCTGTCGCGCGTGTCTGGGGGCAGGGCGGTACGGCGCTTCTGGGGGATGCGGCGCATCCGACGCTGCCCTTCATGGCGCAGGGTGCGTGCATGGCACTGGAGGATGCGTGGGTGTTGGCAGATGCGCTGACGATGGCGGAAGATATGGACGCGGCACTGGCAGCTTATCAAATGCGACGCGAGGCGCGGGTGCGGCGCGTCGTAGAGGCCGCGAACGGCAATGCGTGGAAATACCACCTTTCGTTTGGCCCACTGCGGTTCGCAGCGCATACAGCGATGCGTCTGGGAGGGGCGCTGGTGCCGCAGCGGATGATGCAACAGTTCGACTGGATTTACGGGTATGACGTGACGGGCGGACGTTAGCTCGACCCGGATCGCCCGCAGTAGGTCAAATCAGAACCGTTCAGGCGGGCTGGTTTCACCGTTTCTTCAGCGGTACGCCATAAAGTTCCATCTTGTGTCCGGTCAGGCGGTACCCCAGTTTCGCCGCGATCTTTTCTTGCAGGGCTTCGATCTCGGGGTCGACGAATTCGATTACGTCCCCCGTCTTGAGGTCGATCAGGTGGTCGTGGTGCTCTCGCTCAGCATCCTCGTAACGCGCACGACCGTCACCGAAATCGACCTTTTCAAGGATACCGCTTTCCTCGAACAGCTTGACCGTTCGGTAGACCGTCGCAAGCGAGATATGCGGATCACGCGCGCTGGCACGCGCGTAGAGCTCATCCACATCAGGATGATCATCGGACTCTTCCAATACGGCGGCGATGGTTCGCCTCTGATCTGTCATGCGCAGGCCCTTGGCCACGCAACGGTCGATGATTGTGTCGCTCATGGCCTGTCCCACGCCCGGTGCCTTACCCGAATACGGGCTTTGGCGGGCGGTTTCCACCGCTTTTCGGGGTTGGGCTGCTTGCCGAGGTTGACTTTGCTGCGTTGCAGTATCATATCCGCCTCAACCGACATTTCCTGCCGCGTGAGCAGCGGGCCGCCACAAGGGCGCGCCACTACAGACGAAATGTCGCGGAATGATCCCAAAATCACGCGTGGGGCCAACCGTCTGAACGGCGCTGTGGCATCTCCGCCAGTGCGTCAGGACCGGGCGGAACCACGATAACGGCAGGGCGCATATGGCGTGCCTGCACATAGTTTTTGCGTCCTTACATGGGCGCCCGAAAGGATATGAATTGAACTTGTTTGAAGAAATGGGGCTGCCCGGCAGTCTGGTCAAAAAACTTGCCGCGCAAGGTATCACCGACCCCACTCCGATCCAGAGCCATGCGATTCCGCATGCCTTGAACGGATTTGACGTGATGGGGCTGGCGCAGACCGGCACGGGCAAAACCGCCGCGTTTGGTCTGCCGCTGATCGCGCGGATGATGGAGGAACGGACGAAGCCGGGGCCCAAAGCGGTTGCCAGCCTGATTCTGGCCCCGACACGCGAATTGGCTGGCCAGATCAAGGATACGCTATTGCCGCTGGTCCGTGACACGCCGATGAAAATCGGTGTCGTTGTTGGCGGACAATCGATCAATGTGCAGATCAAGCGGCTGGAGAAGGGCACGCATATTCTGGTGGCGACGCCGGGCCGGTTGCTGGACCTGCTGGATCGTCGCGCCGTGCGGCTGGACGAGACCAAGTTCCTGGTGCTGGACGAGGCCGATCAGATGCTGGATCTCGGGTTCATCCACGCCCTGCGCAAGATTGCGGGTCTGATCCCGTCGGAACGCCAGACGATGCTGTTTTCGGCCACAATGCCCAAGCAGATGGAAGAAATTGCGGGAAGTTATCTGAAGCATCCCAAACGGGTACAAGTTGCCCCTCCGGGCAAGGCTGCGGATAAGGTCACGCAAGAAGTCCATTTTATCGCCAAGGCGGAAAAGCCGAACCTGCTGATCGAGTTGCTGGGCAAGCACCGGGATGAATTGGCGCTGGTTTTTGGCCGGACCAAGCATGGATCGGACAAGCTGGCGAAAAAGCTGATGTCAGCCGGGTTCGATGTTGCCGCCATTCATGGCAACAAAAGTCAGGGCCAACGTGATCGCGCGTTAAAGGCGTTCCGTGACGGTGAGGTAAAGGTACTGGTGGCCACCGATGTGGCGGCGCGCGGCCTCGATATCCCGGATGTGAAACATGTCTACAACTTTGACCTGCCGAACGTGCCGGACAACTACGTTCACCGTATTGGTCGGACCGCGCGGGCCGGCAAGGATGGGGCGGCGATCGCGTTCTGTTCACCTGACGAAATGGGCGAACTGAAGGACATTCAAAAAACGATGGGTATATCGATCCCTGTTGCGTCGGGGCGCGCATGGGAAGATTTGCCTGATCCCAAAGCCAAGCCAAAAGGGCGCGGTGGCTCTGGAGGTCCCGGTGGTCGACGTCGTGGCGGCGGTGGCGGCGGCCCCAAAGGGGGCGGCCAGGGTGGTCGTAATGCGCAGGGCGCAGCCGGTGGAGGCGCTGCCGGGCAGGGCAAGCCGCAACAGCGGCGTCGCCGTCGCGGTGGTGGCGGTCCCAAGGCTGCTGCCTGAAGCCTACATCTGCGTTAGATTACCTATCAATGACTGGCCCGGCGTCGCATGAACTATGCGCCGGGCTATTTGCGTGATCGATTGATCGCGCGCGCGTCATCGTCGACCGCTTGGATTAGCGTTATGGCCAAGTTGCTGACGCTCGGACTCTCCTCATATCGCCGCCAACACAACGTAATTCCGCCCTATTGTTTCGATACCGTAAACAAAGCGTTAGGAATCGAAGGATTGCGCGATGGAGTTGAATTGGATCAACGACGTCATCTTGAAACTCACCGGCCTGCTGGTCGGACCCGCAACGCGGTTCTGGCCAGTTTATCTGATTGTTTCGCTCCTGATCTGCATCGCAGTCATCGCGGCGCGACCGATGTACCGGACAAAGCTGCGTCGGCGACTGCCCACGTCGATCTGCAAGCAGGCCTCGTATTTATCTGATCTAAAATTTTTGATTCAGCGCCGTGGGATTACCGCGCCGAAATGGATCATTGCCATACTTTTCTGCGCTGTGCTGACGCACGGGGTGGCCGGGTTGTTTGGTGCAAGGTCGGAAACGTCTCTGCATAACCCGGTGGCTATCGCGGCTCTGCTGCTGTTGATCCACGATTTTGGCACCTATTGGCTGCACCGTGCGCGCAGGCACCTCGTGCCGTGGGCGACCTCTACACTGATGCGGAGTGTCTATATCGGCACGTTGCAGGGCGTTGCCATCGGATTGTTGATCCGTGATGTCCCGCTCCTAGCCCTGATCGGGGTGAATGCGGGTTATGCCGCGCTTTGCATGGCAGGGACGGGCCTGCGCCATAGTCATGTATGGTTGGGGTTCGGTCGCGTGTTGGAGCATATCCTGATCTCGCCCGCGCAACATCAAATCCACCATTCATCGGCCGCGGAACATCGTAACAAAAACTACGGTGAAGTGCTGGCGATCTGGGACTGGATGTTTGGCACGCTATACGTCTCGCGAAAACGCCATGACAGTTGGGTAGCCGCGAAAATGGTGTCGATTCACGACCATTCGACGCGGATAACCATGCAGATCGTGCAAGTGATAGACACGATGTTTGCATCGGCACAGCTGCCGACGGACAGGACGATCCACGCAAAATGAACGCTGGCTTTTCGGCTTATCTAAACGTGTTGCGGTTCGGCGCGGCCCTTGTCGTGTTGATGTCGCATTTTGGTTTCGTACGGTATTCCGGTGGCCGGTGGCTGTGGATACGCGAATTCAACTTTGGCAGCGACGCGGTGATCATTTTCTTTGTGCTGTCGGGGCTGGTGGTCGCGCAGGCGGCATCCCGCAAGCGCAGCGGACTCGGCGGCTTTGCCTTTGATCGGCTGACGCGGCTGTGGTCGGTTGCGATCCCCGCGCTGGTGATCGGTTTCACACTGGACCGGATTGGTGCGCGGATCGCCCCATCCGCGTATGAGGGATGGTTCTACGTGCCGCTGCCATTCGATGAACAAATGTGGCGCGGGATGAGTTTTTCCAATCAATGGGGCGGCATGGCAACCCGGTTGGGCACGAACGGGCCGTATTGGTCGCTGAGCTATGAGGCGGCTTACTATGCGCTGTTCGCGGTCGGTTTCTACTTGCGAGGGCTTTGGCGGGTGCTTCTGCTGGCGGTTGGTCTGTGGGTCTTTGGGCTGAACATCATGCTGCTTATGCCCGCGTGGCTGATGGGGGCTGCGCTCTATTTCTGGCTGGCGCGTGGCGTGCTGCCCCGGCGGCATTTGGCACTGCTGCTGGCTGTTGTGCCAGTGCTGGCCTATGGTGCCGCCGTTGCGACAGGACTACCCGAAGCTTTGCTGGTCGTAACCGATCCGCTGGACGAAGTGGTGAACCTGCGGTTCTCTGACGAACCGATCTGGAGCGCGATTCTGGGTGCGCTGGTCGCGGTTCATTTGATGGGCATGGCGGGGTTATTGACCGACACCAGCCTGTCGCGGGTCGCGCCGCGTGCGGCGTGGGCAGCGGGGGCGAGTTTCTCGCTTTACCTGATGCATTACCCGGCGTTGCAGTTCTTTGGCGGCATCATGCCGAAATCGCGCTATGCGACGCTGAACGAGGCGATGCTGCTGGCGGCGGTGCTGATGTTTTGCGCCCTGTTCGCGCGCCTGTTTGAACGGCCATTGCCGACGTTGCGCGCTGCACTGCTGCGGTTCGCCATGTGGATCAGACCAAATCCGGCTCGCGCCCCACACGGTTCGCCAGCCGACTGACGGTCAGACCTTGGACAATGATGGAAAACACGACGATCATATAGGTAACGGTCAGAATCAACGGCTTCCATTCGCCTTCTGGCAGGCTAAGAGCCAGCGCGACCGAAATCCCACCCTTCAGTCCGCCCCATGTCATGATTGGGATAACCCCTTTTCTGAAATCGCGAAATGGTTTCAACATCATCACCGGAATGGCCACGGCCGAGAGCCGTCCCAAGAGAGCCAATGCGATGGAAAACACGCCCGCGGTCAGGTAATCCGCGCCAAAGGCGATGGCGAACACCTCGAACCCGATCATCAAGAACAGGACCGCGTTCAAAATCTCATCGATTAGCTTCCAGAATCCATCGACATGGCGCCGGGTTTCCTCACTCATCCCGTACTTGGCGCCCACATCGCCGATCAGCAGCCCGGCACAGACGGCCATGATCGGGGCCGACACATGCAGCCAAACGGCCAGTTCATAGCCACCAAAGGCCAGTCCCAGCGTCAAAAGGACCTCTAGCGAGTAGTCGTCAATCAATCGCATCACCCGGAATGTCAGCCAACCCAGCACCAGTCCCAGCGCGGCCCCGCCCAGAGCCTCGCGCAGAAAGAGCGTGCCAGCATCCACAAGACCGCCCCCGCCGTGATGATCCCCGGATGGAAACGCGAGACCGACCAACACCAAAAACACCACATAGCCGACCCCGTCATTAAAGAGCGATTCGCCGGCAATCTGTGTTTCAAGTGATTTCGGCAGGTTCGCCTCGCGCAACACGCCCAGAACCGCCACAGGATCCGTGGGCGAGATCAGGGCACCAAAGACCAGCGCGATCATCAGCGGCATACCGGTGAGCCAACTGAAACCCACGCCGACGATGACTGTCGACAAGCCGACGCCGATGGTCGCCATCAGGAATACAAGTATCCACTCGGCCCGCAGGTCAGAGATCTTGACATGCAATGCCCCGGCAAAGAGCAGCAGCCCAAGCATGCCTTCCAGCAGGGCGTCGGAGAATTCGATACCGATGACAAAGATGCGTACCTGATCCGCCACTCCGAGTGCGGGCCAGACCAGATCGATGCCCAAAAGGGCAAAGGAGGCAAAGAGTGCCACCACCAGAATACCTATGGAAGAGGGCAGCTTGAGAAAGAGATAGTTGATCGCGCCGAACACGCCGGCCAGAACGATCAACAGGGATGTGATTTGCAGAATGTTCATGGACCGGATGCTCCGCCTGTCGCGCTGGGGGCAGACCTATCACGCGGAAAGGCGCAGCGGAACAGGCTGCGCGGTCAGGTGCCGCAGAATGTCTGTTGCACGATTTCGGACGGCTCTGGCGGATGTGTCAGATCACTGGCGTCCGGCTGGTCGACGAATGGACGAGATAACACATCAAGCAACCGCTGGAATGGAGCCATATCGCCGGAAACGGCGGCGGCGATCATCTGCTCAATCCGGTGATTGCGCGGAATGAATGCAGGATTGGCGTCATCCATGCGCGTCTGCCAATCAGGCTCTGATTGCACACGGGATCGCCAGCGCGCTTGCCACGGGTCAAACTGTGCAGGATCAAGGAACTGATCGCGCGCGGCGCGGGACGCAAGGGTGCGGAACGTGTTGGTGAAATCGGCACGACCGTGGGTCATCAAGTCCAGCAGATCGGTGATCAGCGCGCGATCTGCCTCGGTTGCGCTAGCAAGGCCGATCTTGGCCCCAAAGCGGCGCAGCCATTCAGCCTCGGCAATTTCGGGCATGGCATGCACGGCCTCTGTAAAAGCTGCAACAGCGGCTTTCTCGTCGGTCATCAACGGCACGAGCGATGAGGCGAACTGCGCTAGATTCCAAGTGATGACGTTTATCTGGTTGTCGTAGGCATACCGTCCCTGTGCGTCGATCGAACTAAAGACAGTCTGGGGGTGGTAGGTGTCAAGAAATGCGCATGGACCATAGTCGATCGTTTCGCCTGAAATGGCGGTGTTGTCGGTGTTCATCACGCCGTGGATAAACCCGACGGACATCCATTGCGCCACCAGATGCGCCTGCCGTTGTGCCACTGCATTCAAGAGGTCCGCAGGGCCGGTAGCCTGCGGATAATGCCGATCTATCACGTAATCGCAAAGTGTCTTCAGGGCATCTGTGTCACGCCGGGCGGCGAAATACTGAAACGTGCCCACGCGGACATGACTTGAGGCGACGCGCGCCAGAACTGCGCCGGGCAGCCCGCCTGACTCTCGATAGACCGGTTCGCCCGTGGCGACGGCGGCCAAGGCGCGCGTGGTTGGCACGCCCAAGGCATGCATTGCCTCGCTGACGACATATTCGCGCAGAACGGGACCCATCCACGCCCGCCCGTCACCCATGCGGCTATAGGGGGTGGGGCCAGAGCCCTTGAGCTGGATATCGCGTCTTTGCCCATCTCGGTCCACGACCTCGCCCAACAAGTTCGCGCGCCCGTCGCCCAGCGATGGGCTGAACCCGCCAAACTGGTGGCCAGCATAGGCCTGCGCCAATGGCTCTGCGCCGTCGGGTAACCGATTGCCGGAAAAAACTTCGGCCAGTTCTGAGTCGGTTCCACGGGTGATACCCAACTCATCCGCCAGTGCGGTGTTGAAATGCAGCAATTGCGGTGCGCGCACAGGTTTGGGATTGATCCGGGTGTGGAACGGCTGGGGTAGCTGCGCGTAGCTGTTATCAAAGGGTATTTGCAGGGCCATGACCTTTACCTAACGGCTGCGCGCAGGAATTCCAGTCTTTGACTTCGCATTGGCAAGTGTAAATGGGTATTTGCCCAAAAAAGAGAGGTGGGCCGGGTCATTTTTTTCTTTGGTCGACGCTCAAAAGCGCCGAGTCATCAACATATATTGCTCTCGCGGTTCAAAGTGCAGCTTGGCGTAGAGCGCGCGCGCCTTTTCGTTGTCGCGATGGACCTCCAGATGCAGCGCCTTCAGCCCGGCACCGGCCAGCGCCTTGGGCAATGCGCTGAGGATCTCGGTTCCGATGCCGCGCCCGCGCACGCCGGGGCGGATGTAGATTTCGTCGAGAAACCCATCAAGCCCACCGAATTCCAGTGACCAGCCAAAGCAGACCACGGCATACCCGATAGGCGCGCGGACGGGGCCGGCGATGTAGACTGCGCCATGCGGGGATCCGTCCAGCAGCGGTGTGAGGGCTGCGCGCAAGCCGGTGTCGTCCGGCGTGATCCCCGCTTCGGTTTGGAAGGCGATCACCAGCGGCAGCAGGCGATCCAGATCATCGGGTTTGGCGAGGGTCAAAGCGGTCACAGGCGGGCCAGCCTTTCGGTTAACAGGGCAAAGAAACCATCCGCATCCACATCACCGATAAAAAGTGCATTCGGCGCACGGTCAGTGACGCCCCACCAGTCGGCAACAGTCATGCCCATGGTCAGTTCCGACGTTGTTTCGACGGCGACGTTGACGTGACGACCGGAAAACAGGCTGGGTGCGATCAGATAGGCGGTCACGCAAGGGTCGTGCAGCGGTGCACCCGCGCTGCCATACTTTTCTCGGTCATAGCGCTCAAAGAAATCGGACATCTGCGCCACGGCAGTACCGACCGGCGTACCCAACGCGCGGAAGGCGTCATTTCGCGGGCGTGTCACCAGTGCCTTGTGCGTCACGTCGAGCGGCATCACGGTGATCGAGACGCCTGAGGAAAAGACGATATCGGCGGCGTCGGGATCGACGTAGATGTTGAATTCGGCGGTGGGCGTGATGTTGCCTACTTCAAAGTAAGCACCACCCATCAGGATGATTTCTTGTACTTTTTCAATAATATCCGACGCTTTGTTAAACGCTGTCGCGATATTGGTGAGCGGGCCTATGGGACACAGTGTGACTGTGTCTGCCGGGTGCGCGCGCAGGGTGTCGATGATGAAATCGACAGCGTGCTGATCCTGAAGCGGTATCGTGGGCTCCGGCAGGTCGGGGCCATCCAAGCCGGTGCGGCCATGTACATGCTCTGCTGTCACCAATGCCCGTCCCAGCGGGCGATCACACCCGGCGTAGATCGGCACATCCGGCCGTTCTGCCAACTCGCAGATGATCCGCGCGTTACGGGTGGTCAGGTCCAGCGGCACATTGCCAGCGACGCATGTAATGCCGATCAGGTCAATTTCGTCAGGGCTGGCCAGCGCCAGCAGGATGGCCACGGCGTCGTCCTGTCCGGGATCGGTGTCGATGATGATTTTGCGCGCGTTCATGCGCGCGACCATGCAACGGGCGCGGCGCATTGTCCATGTGGTGCGGGGTCAGTTGGGGAAAGATCGCCGGTAGTGGCGCAGCACAAAGAGGCGGATGGCCGACGCAAGGCCAATGTCGGTCCCGCGGTCCGCATCAATATCGGCAGCGAGCGCATTGACTGGTATGGATTTTTCAGCGGCAATATCACGAAAGGCCTGCCAAAACTCATCCTCAAGAGAGACGCTGGTACGATGACCGCGCAACGTGAGGGAGCGTTTGGCAGGCCGCTGTGTCATGGCCTGTCAGGTATCGCGTTTCTTGGCGTCCAGATTCTCCGCGATTTTCCGGGCCTTGGCTTTCAGCAGTTCTTTTTGCGCTTTGGTCTGGCCAAAGGTGACGGCGTTTTCGTCTGCGCGTGCCTTGCGAGAGGCGCGATTGCGCTCTTTCTTGGCTTGGTTCAGATTGATGGGGGCGCTCATTTTGGTCCTACCATGTTTTCGGGGCGTACAACCCGGTCGAAGGTTTCTGCGTCGACAAAGCCGAGCGCAATGGCTTCTTGCTTTAGTGTTGTGCCGTTCTTGTGGGCGGTCTTGGCGACCTTGGTGGCGTTATCATAGCCGATTTCGGGGGCGAGTGCAGTCACCAGCATCAGCGACTCGCGCATTAGCCGGTCAATACGGGTTTCGTCAGCCTGTAGGCCATCGACGAGATTATCGGTAAACGCCGAGGCGGCATCGCCCAAAAGCTGCATGGATTGCAGGACGTTATAGGACATCATGGGTTTGTAGACGTTCAGCTCGAAATGACCCTGCGATCCGGCAAAGCCGACGGCGGCATCATTGCCCATCACATGCGCGCAGACTTGAGTCAGTGCTTCGCATTGGGTCGGGTTCACCTTGCCCGGCATGATCGATGAGCCGGGCTCGTTCTCGGGCAGCACCAGCTCGCCCAAGCCGCAACGGGGGCCGGAACCGAGCAGACGAATGTCGTTGGCGATCTTAAACAATGAGGCGGCCACGGTTTTCAGCGCGCCAGAGATTTCGACCATTGCATCGTGGGCGGCGAGGGCCTCGAATTTATTGGGGGCGGTAACGAATGGCAGGCCCGTGATTTCGGCCATGTTTTTGGCCACCATCACGTCCCAGCCTTTGGTCGTGTTCAGGCCGGTGCCGACGGCTGTGCCGCCCTGCGCCAATTCATAGATACGTCCCAGCGCGTCCTTGATCCGCTGGATGCCCATAGCGACCTGATGAGCATAACCAGAGAATTCCTGCCCCAAGGTCAGTGGCGTGGCATCCTGTGTGTGGGTGCGACCGATCTTGATGATGTCGCCCCATGCATCGACTTTGGTCTGCAGGGCCGCGTGCAGTTTTTCCAGACCGGGCAGGGTGACGTCATGGGCGGTCATGGCTGCCGAAATGTGCATCGCGGTGGGAAAGGTATCGTTCGATGACTGGCCCATGTTGCAGTGATCGTTGGGATGGACGGGATCCTTGGATCCGATGGTGCCACCCAGAAGTTCGATCGCGCGGTTGGCGATCACTTCGTTGGCGTTCATATTGGATTGTGTGCCCGACCCGGTCTGCCAGACCACCAGCGGGAAATTATCATCCAGCTTGCCTGCGATGACCTCGCCGGCGGCCTCAATAATGGCATTGCCGCGTGTTTCGTCCAGTTTGCCCAGTTCGACGTTGGCTTGGGCGCAGGCTTTCTTAATGACGCCCAATGCCCGGACGATGGCGACGGGCTGTTTTTCCCAGCCGATGGGGAAATTCAGGATCGAACGTTGGGTTTGTGCGCCCCAATACTTATCTGCGGGGACTTCGAGCGGGCCAAAGCTGTCGGTTTCTGTGCGGGTGGCGGTCATGTCGCGGCTCTCCTGAAAAAGGTTGCGACAAGTCATACCGTCTGGCGCGGAAAGTTCAATGTGGCGTATGCGCGAGACCGACTTGGGCCAGCAGCCTCAGGCGGCTATCCCGAACGACCGGATCGAGGCGCGGAACGCCTACTTGCGAAAGCTGTCGAGGCTGACCACTTCGGCGTCGGGTTTGCCCTCGGGCAGGGCGTGGTCGTCATCGTCGGCATCGTCCTCGTCATCGCTTTCCTGCGTTTCAAAGCGCAGGCCGAATTCGACTGACGGATCGACGAAGGTCTGGATCGCATCGTAGGGGACATAAAGTGTCTCGGGCGCGTCGCCAAAATTCAGCGTGACGCCAAAACCGTCCTCGTTGACCTCCAGATTGTCGTACCAATGCTGCATGACGACGGTCATTTCGGTCGGATAGCGCTCCTTTAGCCAGTCGGCAAGTTGCGCGTCCGGGTGGGTCGTGTCGAAGGTGATAAAGAAATGATGCGCGCCGGGCAGGCCGTTCGCACGGACGTCTTTTAGCACTTCTTGAATCAGGCCGCGCATGGCCCGATGCATCAGATTTCCATAGTCAATGGTTCCAGACATGCACACCCCCGAATGTCTGCGGATCAGCATAAGGGATCTCGAAGCAAAACAAAAGGGGGTGCGAACGCCCTTTAGACCATCACATGCAGTATCGTGCCCGCTGCCGCCATTCCTGCCAATGCAAGCATCATTGGCAGGCGTAAAATCAGCATCAGGGATGCCGCCAGCATCACCAATCCGAATGCAGTGGTTGAAAAACTGGTCCAGACAGGCACGACGCTAAAGGATGTTCTGGTGACTTGATCAAAGAGCACATGCAGCGCGAACCAGACCGAAAGATTAAGGATCACACCGACCACTGCGGCAGAGATCGCGGCAAGCGCGCCGTTCAGGCGGGGCTGCGCCAGCAGCCACTCGACATAGGGGGCTCCGACAAAGATCCAAAGAAAACAAGGGGTGAATGTCACCCACAACGTCAACGCACCTGCCAACACCGCCAGTGACACTCCACCTTCGGCATACCCGGCCAGCAAGCCAACAAATTCAGTGACAAGGATCAAAGGACCGGGGGTGGTTTCGGCAAGGCCGAGCGCGTCGATCATCTGGGCTGTGCTGAGCCATCCGTGCGTTTCGACCACTGCCTGGGTCATGTAGGTCAGCACCGCATATGCGCCGCCGAACGTGACTATTGCCAGCTTGCTGAAGAAGAGCGCGATTGCGCCCAGAAAGTACGGGTCAATGAGATAGGCAAGCCCGACCGGCGCGGCCCAGATCGCGGCCCAGATCGCCACAGTCCCGAGCGTCTTGCGTGCCGGAACAGTGGGCGAGGGCGCTTGGTTGTCGTCAGGTGCGCCCCGTGCAGTGACATAACCCCACAGCGCGGCCAACGCGATGAGCGCCGGGAAGGGTACGGCAAGAAAGAACATGAGCGCGAAACTCAGGCCGGCCAACATCCAGTGTGCGGTGGCTTGCAGCGCCTTGCGCGACAGTGACCAGAGGGCGCGCAGAACGATGATGACCACAGCCGCCTTGATCCCCAGAAACGCGGCCTGAACCAAGGACAGTTGCCCATAGCTGGCATAGGCCAGTGCCAGCAGCAGGATCACGGCTGCGCCCGGCAGCACAAAGAGCAGTCCCGCGATCAGGCCACCGAGCGTGCCGCGTAGCCGCCAGCCCGCATAGGTGGCCAGTTGCATCGCTTCGGGGCCGGGCAGCAGCATGCAAAAACTGAGCGCGCCCAGAAACTGCGGTTCGGAAAGCCAGCCGCGCCGATCCACCAGTTCTTCGTGCATGAGCGAGATTTGCGCAGCGGGACCGCCAAAAGACAACAGGCCGATCCGGCCAAAACTGCGCAGGAAATCAGCCCGCGTCACCGTCTCAGTATGCATCTGCTCAGCCCGATATATGAGGCCAGTCATGGCCTTCGTCTACGCCGTCGCGTGCCCAGCGATAGAGGCCATCGTATAGTGCCAGTCCTGCCTTGAGCTGTTGTTGATCATCCTTGTACTGGCGTGACAGACCGACAGAGATGGCAAGCAGACCGGGAGCGACCGGGTGCAGATCGTGCCGATTGGTGTCGGCGGCGCGCACCGCAAGTGCGAGGCGTCCCAGCGCCGGGCATTTCAGTTCAAATTCCTCAATCATGGTATCGAACGTGCAGCGGTCACCGCGATGGCTGAAATGCACGCCCTCAATGTCAAAGGGGGTCGCGCCGAAGTGTTCTGCAGCGCTGGCTACCTCGGAGCGGGCGACAAAAAGAAATTTGGCCTCGCGATCAACGAAACGCCGGATCAACCAAGGACAGGCGATGCGGTCGATCTTGGGGCGGGTACGGGTGATCCAGCGTGTCGCGCCGTCTGTGCCAGTGGGCACTGCGGCCGCGGGTATCAGCGGGAGCACCGCATCGCGCCAGTTCAGAAGGCCACCCTTCAGGTATTCCGATGTCGCACCATTGGACTGAAGCCAGCTCACGACACCTTGGCTCAGCTTGCGCCCCTTTTGACAGACGATCACAGAAGCCCGCCCGGCCAAACGTACGATCAAACCGTCCAAGTCGGTATGTTTGTGACGGATCGCGCTGGGGATCATCCTTGGGTCGTCGGCAAAATCATCGCTGGTGCGGACATCGACAATCACGGGGCAATCGGGTGTACCGACCAATCGCATAAGCTGTTTGGTGGTGATTTCATTTGGGCCGGGCATACGGGCATCCTCTGAGTTTTGCAGTGGATGCGACTTTGGGCCAAGGCCTCACGGGGCAGTCGCAGCGCGCCCCTTTTCGTTTTTTGCCCCGCTGCAGCGCGTTTGTCAACTTCGGGCATTTCCAGACATGCAGCGGGCCTGCGCTCCTTCAGGCAGCATGCCCAACTGTTCGTAGAGAGTAATATAGTCGAGATGGTTGTGACCTTCTGCGATCTTGCCATCCTGCATCCGCACCAGAATCTGCCCGGTAACAGAGATGGGCGTGCTCTGCTTACGGCACTTTGCCGAGACGTCGATCAGGACACTCTACCGGTCGTCATCCTCCATGTAATGCGCGATCTGTATCCTGACGTCGGTTATGACGTGCGCGGTGACATCCGATATCATCATCTCGTGGATTGCCGCGAGGTCCTGCTGGTGCCAGACCCGGTCAAACCAGGTTTTCAATCATGTACGATGTGTTATGCGCTTCCTCCCGGATAGGTCCGCCTTGCGCGCAGCCTAGAGTAAACCGGGTCATCCCCATATCCTTACATACCGGGTCGTACGGATGTGGAGCGCGGAACTGTGGGTTGGGAAAGTGCAGGCTTCTGTTGCCAGGTGCCTGCGAACCCCGCCTTACGCGGCTAGGCGCAAGGGCTTAAGTTTCAGTCTCTCCGACCGCTTACGCGGCCATCGCTACTGGAGCACGATTGTCATTTGCAATTGTACTGTTCGGGCCGATACGGTGGCACCCCGCCGAGACAAAGCATAACCCCTTTAGACGTTCGTCGATCCTATTTCGACCCCGCTGTCCCCCAAATGAAGGGATGTTGGTGGAGTCGCCGGGTACCGCCCCCGGGTCCGATCCGCTTATTACGAGCGCGTTTATGTCCATAGTCCCCGAGGGGACAGAACTAATATAGGCGTCCCGGTTGCAGATGCAAAGGGGGTGAAACGATAAAGCCCCGCCGGGCACGGGGCCGGGCGGGGGTGGTGTCGCGGGCAGCGGGTCGTAGCAGGGCCAGATCAGCCCGCAGCGCGCGTCCTTGGTCGGAAATCGGTGGCATCCGTGACCGCGAAACGACCACCTTTCAGCTTTTGCAGCTTGCCGTCGCGCAGCAGCTTGCCAAAAGAGCGCAGCCCTTCTTCACGAGAGAAGTCAGCGGGGCTGGCCTCTTTCAGCTTGTGCATCAACATAGGGCGCGAAAATTCGGAATGTCCTTCTACATCCGACATATAGGCGGCTGCGGCCTCCAGCAGGTCGGGCAAGGACCGCGCGCCCATGTCTTCGGCAAAGTCGATGAAATTGCCAGCCTCTGTGGTGCTTTGCGGAGCAGGCGGATTGGAAGCTGTGGGTTGCGGGGCCTCAGAAGCCGGTGTTTCCTGCCGGGGTGCAGCAGCCAGATCAGAACGGCTGACACGGCGTGGGCGAACCGGCTCTGATGACGGTGCATCGATGCGCTGTTCTGCCACCAGCTTTAGCGGCGCGGGGCGTGTGCTACGCGGACGTTCGGAACGTGCTGAACGTTCGCCGGTCCCGCTGACGGCCTGCGGGCGGCGCGGACGCACGGCGCTTTTCAGATCAAGGCGATAGGGCTCATCGTCGACGTCCTCCTGCATGGCACCACCGGCGCTGCGTTCGGCCTTGGTGGCGGCGACGGCGGCACGCAGATGCTGGATAGCGTTCCGGCGTTCGTTCGACTCTGGCTCCTCGAGTTGCGTTGCGGCCTCATCAAAGATGCGCGGGGCCTGATCATCGGCCGCCATCGGCTCTAGGCGTTTGCCGCGTTTTGCGTCGGTGTCGCGAGCTTCGTGCGAGGCCTCGGATTGCGCTTTTGCGCTTTCGATGACCGCGTCGGCAGTATCTTCGACAGTGGTTTCCTGTGGGAATGACACCTCATCAGGGACTTGTTGCTGGGTGGCTGGACGGCGCGTTTGTTGCAGCTCGGCCTCGACCTCTGCTAGTTCACGCTGCAACTCTGCCTCGTCCTCGTCACTGAGCGGGGAAGGATCAGAACCCGAAGTATCAACTTCGCTGTCTGATGTTTCCTCAAGCGTGCCATCGGCAATGGCGTCGTCGATTTCGCGGCGTTTGACCTTGATGACACGCGCGGCGAGTGGCGGTTTGGTCGGTGCGTTCTCTGCGATTGCGTAGTCTGCATCGTCGGTTGTTGCAGACGCCTCATCGCGCAGCGCGTCGGCCATAAGTTGAGCCAGCGTGTCCTCGGCGGCGAGTTCGATTTCGACGCCGTCACCAGGCGTATCGTCGTCCTCAAACGCTATGTTATCGTTATCGTCATCATTCTCGTTAAGGTTTTCGCGATCGGCAAAGCTTTCGCTGCTCTCGTCGGCCCGAGACTCTTCGGACGCGAGATACGATTCGGAAGGTTCACTTTCGTCACCGTCCTGCCCGTCCTCGTCGGCGAGCACCTCAGTCTGCGCAGCGTCCTCTTGGGCGATTTCGTCTTCGTCGCCTGCAAGCAGAGCGTCGAGCATGGCCTGATCATCCGCGTCAGCGGTCGATGCCGTATCAGCGACAGCATCAGGTTCTTCCTCGGCGTCCTGATCGTCGCTGTCAGCAGTGTCCGCCAGCGGCGATGCGGCGTCTGGGGCGGTTTCAGCGGCCGGAGATATTGCGGTGAGATCATCGGCGTCGCTTTCATCAACCTTCTCATCGATCAGATGGGCAAGAATGTCTTCTTCGTCCTCATCTTCATAAGCTTCGACGTTTTCATATGATCCGGCGTCCGGCTGTGCAGCGGCATCGGGTTCATTGGCATCGTCCACCTCGAGAATTGCATCAAGGTCAGCGGCGGTGCTGCCGAGGAAATCGCGCGCCGCGGTATCTGCATGCTCGTCTTCCGAATAGCTGTTGTCAAAAGCCGGGCTGGCAGGTGAGGCAACCGCGCGAATGCGACGCAGCTTGTCCGCGACGCTTTCCGGTGCTGGTGCTGGTGCAGGGGCGATGGTTTCTACGTCGGCATATGCGTCCTCTGAATATGCCCCGTCGTCGGACGTAAATGCGTCGTCGTCGGTGTCGTCGCTTTCGGGTTGTGCCACGTCTACCGACGGTGTTGCCGTGTGTGATGCGGCTTCGGCCTCTGCCGTTTCTGCTTCGTCCCCATCAGAAGGCGCTTCTGCCGTGTCCCGAGCAGAAGACACGGCAGAATGGGCTGCATCAGCAGCCGCGTCGGTCAGGGCGGAGGCAGCGCCTGTGCGAAGCACAATCTGACCGTTTTCGTCATGGGCCTCGACCCGGCGGGCGACCTCGCGCTCGGCTATGCGGGCCAGCATTTCGGCGTCGGGTGTCGGGGGCTCTGCCCCGAAATAGCGGTCATCCGACGCGAGGTCACGGAAATATTCGGCGATAGCCTTCATCGTGTCGAAGGAATCGTCGAATCCTTCGAGAGTGCACGAAAAGGTGCCATAAGAGACGGTAAGAATTTTACTAGTACTGACCATTGTATGCTCGCTTTGCTTTGCCTGCAACGACAGTATGTACCACGTTTGCCGCGTCGAAAGGTGCCCGAATCTGCGATGTTTACCGTATCATTTCGTGACCAGAATGTGATTTGTTTCGTTAACAGAGTGTAATCCGGAGAGTTTTAGAATGATTGTTCACGCATCCAGCCCGATTACTTTGATTGGAGGTGCTGGAGTGAGTCGGGACGATCTGGCAGCAGCGCAAGCGATTGCTCCGGGTGTTGTGGCCGCGGATGGCGGAGCGGATGCTGCGTTGGCAAATGACGTGGTGCCCGACGCGGTGATTGGTGATTTTGATTCAATCAGCGATGACGCCCGGACGCGCATCCCCGCAGAACGTCTGCACGAGATAGCCGAACAAGACAGCAATGATTTCGACAAATGCCTGCGCAATATCATCGCGCCGCTGATCATCGGAATCGGGTTTAGTGGTGCGCGGCTCGACCATCAGTTGGCAGTATGTAACACGCTGGTTCGCCACCCGGCGCAGCGATGCCTGCTGATGGGCAGTGATGATCTGGTTTTCCTGTGCCCGCCCAGCCTGAAGCTTGGGTTGCCGAAAAAGTGCCCGATCTCCCTGTTTCCGATGGGCGCGGTAGAGGGGGTTTCCGATGGGCTGAAATGGCCAATTGCGGGTCTGAATTTTGCACCTGACGGACAGGTCGGGACATCCAACCGAGTCAAAGGGGCGGTGCATCTGTCGATGACGGCGCCAAAGATGTTGGTGATGGTCCCGAGGAAATATCTGGTTCCAGTCGCAGCGGCGCTGCAAGATGCGCCGGCGCGTTGGTAAGCAAAACACGTCGGGTCAGTCTGGCGGTGGTGTGAGTTTGCGATGCTGTTGTTATGGCGCGGGCAGGGGGCGACGCTTCAGGTCCAGGTGGCGTTCGCGTAAGAAGACGAAAAGCCCCGAGGCGATGATCAGCGCGATTCCGATCAGGCTAAGCATGTCAGGAAAGTCGCCAAAGAGGTAAAGCCCAAGCACTGTGGCACTGACGATCTCCAGATACTGGATTGGTGCAAGCAATGAGGCGGGTGCGTAGCTCAATGCAAAACTGAGGCAGATGTGGCTGAGCGTTGCGCATACACCCATGCCAAGGAGCAAGGCGACTGTCTGCATATCCGGCCAGACGGGATCGAGCGCCGTGATCCCCGACCCGTTGAACCAGATCAGAACGGGCACGCCCAAAGCCGTTGCCGCCAATCCGGTATAGGTTTGTAACGTGATCGGGTGCATCCGCGTCGCCATGCGGCGCGTCAGGATCATGTAGATGGCAAACAACATCGCGGTGCCCAAGGGCAGCATGGCGACCGGGCCGAATGTGGAAAAGGATGGTTGAATGATCAATAACGCCCCTGCGAACCCAACTGCGCATGCGATGTAGCGGCGTGGGCCAATCGGTTCGCGCAAGATCAACCCACCCAAGAGTGTCAGGATGAACGGTTCAACAAAGAAAATCGCGATGGCGTCGGCGATAGGCAATACCTGAAGCGCCTGAAAAAAGAGCGCAGTGGCGATCAGCATGATAGCTGCACGCACCAGGTGGAGGCAGGTTTCGGTACGGTCAGGAAGGTGCAACCAGCCCATCACGGCAGCCAGCGGTAACAGCAGGCCCGCCTGCATGAGAAAGCGCGTCACCGCAACCTGCGCCACGGCGACACTGTCGCCGATCAGCTTGGCAAAGGCATCCATCCCCGGTGCCAGCAACGCAAAGCCGACCATCAAGGCAATGCCCAATCCGGTTTTTTCCTGCAAGGCCATCAGCAGTTGGGGATGTTAACCGCAAGACCGCCGAGCGATGTTTCCTTGTATTTCTCGCTCATATCCACGCCGGTCTGGCGCATCGTTTCTATACACGCATCTAGCGGTACCAGATGCGTGCCGTCGCCGCGCAGCGCCAATGAGGCCGCCGAAACGGCCTTGATCGCGCCCAGCCCGTTGCGTTCGATGCAAGGTACTTGCACCAACCCCTTGACCGGATCGCAGGTCATGCCGAGGTGATGTTCCAATGCGATCTCGGCGGCATTTTCGATCTGCGCAGGCGTGCCACCCAGCACAGCGGCAAGGCCCGCTGCCCCCATCGCGGCAGCACTGCCCACTTCTGCCTGACAGCCGGCCTCGGCACCCGAGATCGACGCGTTCCACTTGACTAGACCGCCAATGGCCGCAGCAGTCAGCAAGAAATCCTCGACCTGTTCCACACGCGCGCCCGGCACATGATCCAGCCAGTAGCGGATGACAGCCGGCACCACGCCCGCGGCACCATTCGTCGGTGCGGTCACGACCTGCCCACCCGCGGCGTTTTCTTCGTTCACCGCCATGGCATAGACGCTCATCCAATCGTTGATCTTGTGCGGCGCGTTCTGGTTCGTACCCTTTTCAGCGATTAGTGCATCGCGGATGCCCTTGGCGCGGCGACGTACATTCAAACCGCCGGGCAGGGTGCCGTCTGTGGTCATGCCACGTTCGATGCAGTCATTCATCACCTGCCAGACCCGTTTCACGCCACTGGACAGATGCACCTCACCATTACGCGAAATCTCGTTCGCTTTTTTCATCTCGGCGATAGTCTTGCCCGACCGTTCGGCCATTTCGAGCATTTCTACGGCGGATTTGAACGGGTAGGGCACCGGATCGCCCTCGTCGGTGTTGCGCCCAGCTGCCAGTTCCGCCTCGGTCATCACAAAACCGCCGCCGATCGAATAGTAGGTTTCTTGCAGGATCACATCGCCCTGCTTGTCCGTTGCGCGCAGGATCATGCCATTCGCATGGCCGGGCAGATTGGGGCCAAAGTCAAAGACCAGATCATCCTTGGGGTTGAACGCCAGCACCGGCAGCCCTTCGGGTGTGATCGTATGGGTGTCGCGGATCGCGTCCAGCACGGTTTCGGCCTTTTCGTGGTCATAGGTTTCCGGCAGAAACCCCGCGAGTCCGAGAATCGTGGCACGGTCGGTGGCGTGACCGACGCCGGTAAAGGCGAGGCTGCCATGCAGCGTGCCACGAACGCCCGCACACTCGAACGGTGCTGCGCGCATTTTGTCCAGAAAACGCGCGGCGGCTACCATCGGCCCCATCGTGTGGGACGAGGACGGTCCAACCCCAATCTTGAACATATCGAAAACAGAGAGGAACATTGCGCGCGCCCTTGACCATTGGCTGACCGGAGTGGCCAGTGCGCCGCTTATAACGGTCCGGCTGAGCGTGGCTCAATCAGAAACGACAATTTGGCGCGCAAACGGGCCGGGCGCCGATGTCCGCGCCGTGGTCTGATATGGCGCGACCCATGTCTATGCGGGGGGGTGAGCTTTTGTTCAGGCGGATTTGCGCAGCGGATCTTCCAGTGCGATCTCGTCAAAAGTGGCTGCGGCCTTTTCGAAATTGTGAACCAGCGGATCGGTCAGCTTGGTCTGGGCGGCGAAATAACCGCCGACGCGGCAAATGTGAGCCGCAAAATCGGGATGCACGCCAGCATCGTCGTATTTTCGCACTTTCTCCTTGGTCAGCCAGCCGCGGCTTTTGGCCTCTTTTACAATCAGCTTGAACCGTTGGATGCAGTGAAATGTCATGTAGATGGACAGATATTCAAGATACGCCTCAAGCGTGTGTCCACAGTCAGGGTCAAAGCAGTCGATAACCACATCGACCATTTTTTCCGCGGACAGCGGCCATGCTTCATCCCCGATCAGCCACGCAACATCTTCGGCTCCGTGGCGCAGGCCTGAATATTCGAAGTCAAACCAACGCAGCTTGCCATCCTCTGCGATGGCGGCGTTGCCCGAACGGCAATCCCATTTGACAAATTGCACGCCTGCCTGTGCGACCGCCTCGCAAGCCGCGTCGCGGTTGAAATAGCGCGAGACGTTCCCATAGGGCTCCATCGCGTTGACGGCATAGACGAAGTTTTCGATCCACTCGTGATTGGTCCCTAGATGCGGCATCATTTCATGGAGTGTTGTTTTGCGGGCCGCGTTCTGGATTCGGAAGATGGCGCTTATAGCCTCGGCAGACAGGTCCAGCTGTCGCGCCTCGTCATGACGTACAATGTCGCGGTTCAGACGCTTGCGCCCGACATCGGACTGAAACATCACCTCGTCGACAACCCCAAGGCATTCCGGGATGTCATCGCAATGTGGTTGAAGGCTTTGCAGTACATAGGCCTCTAGGTGGGTGCGGCGGAAGTTCGGGCGCAGCGTGGCAATGATCGCGCGATCACCCATGTACAGCCGAAAGCTGGAGCGGCCCTCGCCGCCCGGGGCCGTAGCGCGATCAACTTTAGCGCCAAAATGCGCCTCGGCTGCCTCGACGATCCGGGCGAGGCGTTTCTTATTCTCACTGCTGCTCATGTCGGGTCCCCCGCTTCCTGCCAGTTTGGTTCAGGCGCGCAGTATCTCTCGGCGCTATGGCAGAACTAAGGCAACCACATGGTTCGGGTTGGGCGAATCAGCAAGCAAATCTGGTCGACCAACGATCTGGACAAGATTTGATTGACGCAGTTTTTGACAACGATGCGCCATATTTCGACCACACTGTTTCCAGTCCGATATTTTAAAATCCTTTAATATTAAGGGATTAATAATAAAGCTTGCCCGGAATTTGACGCATTTATAGCGTTTTTTGATCGTATTTTCATCACCCGTGAGGGCGCGTGGGGTTCTGGTGTTGGGGCCGTATCTGGAACGACCGCGTTGCGTGTGCTCACGGCTATTACAAGGAAGACGGCAATGGGGAAGCACTCTGAATTTGGCAGGCATTGGGGCGGCACGCGCGGTAGCGGCGGTGCCAAGGCAAGCGCGACGAAATCATATCACAACGGTGGTGTAGAAGGTGGGTCGTTTGCGTCTTGGTATGACGATCATCTCAGCGGTTTCTTTGATGGCTCCGGCTCTGGCGGTACGAAGGGTTCCGGCTCTGGCGGCACCAAGGGCTCCGGTTCCGGCGGTACGAAGGGCTCCGGCTCTGGCGGTACGAAGGGTTCCGGCTCTGGCGGCACCAAGGGCTCCGGTTCCGGCGGTACGAAGGGTTCCGGCTCTGGCGGCACGAAGGGCTCCGGTTCGGGTGGTACGAAAGGCTCCGGCTCTGGCGGCACGAAGGGTTCCGGCTCCGGCGGCACGAAGGGTTCCGGCTCCGGCGGCACGAAAGGTTCCGGCTCTGGCGGTACGAAAGGTTCCGGCTCTGGCGGCACCAAGGGCTCCGGCTCGGGTGGCACGAAGGGCTCCGGCTCCGGCGGTACGAAGGGTGGGGAGACCTGCGATCATGATGGTGGCAAGCAGACGCTGACGTTTACGCTGGGTGACAAGCCCGCTGTGAATATCGAGGTCAGCGAAACACCCACTGGCACACTGTTCTTTAACTTGGTTCCGACCACGTTCTTGTCCGAACAGGCCGATATCGATGGGATTTTCCTGAATCTGGCGGATGACAGCACGATTGACGAGCTGATGTTCTTTCCGGATGAGAACACCCGTGAGGTCACTGATATTCAGGCGCGCGCCAACGATGTGACTGGTTTGTCGAACGGTGCGTCCGTGACCCAGACCTTTGACGTGGCGCTACAATTCGGCCTTGTGCCGGACAGCACTGAAGGTGAAATAAATACTGTCAACTTCACACTCTGGTCCAGCACCGGTGATCTGACGTTCGACGATATCGACCTGAACAGCATGTCACTGATCGTCAATTCGGATACGGACGAACCGCTGATCCTTGAGGTCACGTCGAGTGATGTGGACGACCCGGACGATGGCCACGAGGATTGTGACCATGACGGCTCTGGCGGCACGAAGGGCTCCGGCTCTGGCGGCACCAAGGGTTCCGGCTCGGGCGGTACGAAGGGCTCCGGCTCTGGCGGCACCAAGGGTTCCGGCTCTGGCGGTACGAAGGGTTCCGGCTCTGGCGGCACGAAGGGCTCCGGCTCTGGCGGTACGAAGGGGTCCGGCTCTGGTGGCACCAAGGGTTCCGGCTCTGGCGGCACGAAGGGCTCCGGCTCTGGCGGCACCAAGGGTTCCGGCTCGGGCGGTACGAAGGGCTCCGGCTCTGGCGGCACCAAGGGTTCCGGCTCTGGCGGTACGAAGGGTTCCGGCTCTGGCGGCACCAAGGGTTCCGGCTCTGGCGGCACGAAGGGCTCCGGCTCTGGTGGCACCAAGGGTTCCGGCTCTGGCGGCACGAAGGGCTCCGGCTCTGGCGGCACCAAGGGTTCCGGCTCGGGCGGTACGAAGGGCTCCGGCTCTGGCGGCACCAAGGGTTCCGGCTCTGGCGGTACGAAGGGTTCCGGCTCTGGCGGCACGAAGGGCTCCGGCTCTGGCGGTACGAAGGGGTCCGGCTCTGGTGGCACCAAGGGTTCCGGCTCTGGCGGCACGAAGGGCTCCGGCTCTGGCGGCACCAAGGGTTCCGGCTCGGGCGGTACGAAGGGCTCCGGCTCTGGCGGCACCAAGGGTTCCGGCTCTGGCGGTACGAAGGGTTCCGGCTCTGGCGGCACGAAGGGCTCCGGCTCTGGCGGTACGAAGGGGTCCGGTTCTGGCGGTACGAAGGGGTCCGGTTCTGGCGGTACGAAGGGTTCCGGCTCGGGCGGTACGAAAGGTTCCGGCTCGGGCGGCACGAAGGGTTCCGGCTCGGGTGGCACGAAGGGTTCCGGCTCTGGCGGCACGAAGGGTTCCGGCTCTGGCGGTACGAAGGGCTCCGGTTCCGGCGGTACGAAGGGGTCCGGTTCTGGTGGTACCAAGGGTTCCGGCTCTGGCGGCACGAAGGGTTCCCATTATGCCTCGTCTGGCTTCCAATGGTCGACGAGCGATATCATGGCCCTTATGACCAAGAATCCGGATGATCTGGAAGATCCGGACAAGGACGAAGTGGAAGATGACGAAGAGGAAGACCACGTCTGGTGGTGATAGACCGATTGGATCGCGCCGCTCACCCCCGCGGCGGCGCGGTTCGCCCTCGATAATCCGGTTCGTTTCACAGGCCGGGCGGCAGCGATGCGCGCCCGGCCTTGATACGTGTGCCGACACCTAACCGCCAGCCGAGTGCTGAAACGACAGTGAGTATGGATTTGCGTGGGAGGTTAACCCGCCGCGTGACGGCGGCGGACGGTGCCGGGGCGGCCCGGGATTGACAACGTGGCGTCCATGCGTGGGGTGCGGCTGACAACCTTCCCCTTTGACACAATACAGAGTCGCGCCGCCCGCAGGCGCAGTGCCTCAATCGGATCACCGGCGTCGAGCACGACAAGAGACGCTCGTGCGCCGACGTGCAGACCATAATCCTTCAGCCCCATGATCTGAGCGTTCTGGATTGTGACCATGTCGAAGCAGCGGCGCATCTCTTCCGGGCTGCTCATCTGTGCAACGTGCAGGCCCATGAATGCGACGTCGAGCATGTCACCGGTGCCGAGCGAATACCACGGATCGCGCACGCAATCCTGTCCCCAGCCGACCGTGATGCCGTGGGCCTGCATTTCCTTTACCCGCGTCAGGCCGCGGCGTTTGGGAAACGTGTCGTGGCGCCCTTGCAACATGATGTTGATCAGCGGATTGGGGATTGCGGCAACGCCTGCCTCGGCGATGAGGGGCAGCAGTTTGGATACATAATAGTTGTCCATCGAATGCATCGACGTCAGGTGGCTGCCAGCCACGCGCCCCGAGAGACCATGCCGGTGCGTTTCCTGTGCCAGTGTTTCGATATGTCGTGAATAGGGGTCGTCGCTTTCGTCGCAATGCAGGTCGACCATCAGGCCGCGATCTGCCGCGATCTGGCACAGTTCACGCACGCTGTCCGCGCCGTCCTGCATAGTGCGCTCGAAATGCGGAATTCCGCCCACCACGTCCACGCCCATGTCGAGCGCGCGCAAAGTGTTGGCACGGGCAGTCGGGTCGCGGTAGAGGCCATCCTGAGGGAAAGCGACCAGTTGCAGATCGATGTAGCCTTTGACCTGCTCGCGGACCTCCAACATCGCTTCGACGCCCTTGAGTGTATCATCGCAGGTGTCTACATGGCTGCGGATCGCCAGCAAGCCCAACGAAGCAGCCCAGTCGCAATATTCCAGCGCGCGGATGACCATTTCCTCTTGTGTCACGATTTGCTTCAGTTCGCCCCAGAGGCCGATCCCTTCCAGCAATGTGCCAGAGGCATTGATGCGGGGCAGGCCATAGCTGAGCGTGGCATCAAGGTGGAAATGTGGGTCGACGAAGGGGGGCGCGACCAGATCACCGGTGGCGTCGATGACCTCGCCTGCCTCGGCTTCCAGAGGCTCGATCGCAGTGATTTTGCCACCGCGTATTCCGATATCCGTGACACGGCCATCTGGCAGCGCGCCGCCTTTGATAATCAGATCGAACATCAGCGTTCTCCCTTGTTGAATGGCACCATCAGAGCGGCGGGTACTTCGGCACGGCGCGACATGACGATGAGTGCCAGAATGCTGAGGAAATAGGGCATCATCAGGAACACCTGATAGGGGACATTGGCACCCAACGGCGTTTGTTGGATGCGGATTTGCAATGCGTCAAAGGCGGCAAAGAGGATCGCCCCCAACAGTGCCTTGCCCGGACGCCACGCGCCGAAGACCACCAGCGCGATACAGATCCAGCCGCGCCCGTTGACCATCTCGAAAAAGAAACTGTCAAAGGCGGACATCGTCAGAAATGCACCGCCCACTGCCATCAACCCGCTGCCGACAATAACCGCGCCCATGCGCAGCCCGGTGACCGACAACCCCTGTGCCGCAACCGCCGACGGGTTTTCACCGGCTGCGCGTAAGGCAAGGCCCAAAGGCGTGCGGTAGAGAACCAATGAGACGACTGCGACCAGCAAGAAGGCGAGATAGGTCAGTGGCGTTTGCGCAAAGAGTGCCGGGCCAATCATCGGAACATCTGACAAAAGCGGTATCTCATAAGGCTGGAACGCGTCGATCTTGGGTGGGCTGGTCACTTCGGGCAGGGCCAAGCGGTAGGCGTAGTAAGTCAGGGACGTAGCCAGCAATGTCACCCCGAGGCCGACAACGTGCTGCGACAAGCCGAATGGCACGGTGAGCGTCGAATGCACCAGTCCGAAACACATACCCACCACGAATGCGACCGCCACCCCGGTCCAAAGATCGGTGCCCGAGTAAACTGCCATCCAGCCAGCGAAGGCGCCCGCGACCATGATCCCCTCGATCCCGAGGTTCAGCACACCCGCGCGTTCGCAGATCAACTCGCCCAGTGTGGCAAAGATCAGCGGCGAAGCGATGCGGATCGCGGCGGTCCAGAAACTGGCGGACAGGAGGATATCGAACAGGTCCATGTTATTCCCTCACCACGCGAAATCGGGTCAGCAGGATCGCCACAACCATCAGCAACAGCGCCGTGGCCAGCATGATATCGGCCAGATAGGTCGGCACACCCACGGCGCGGCTCATGCTGTCGGCGCCGACGAAAATGCCTGCGACAAAGAGGGCTGCGGCGATCACCGCCAGCGGATTGAGCAAGGCCAGCATTGCCACGATGATGCCGGTGTAGCCAAAGCCCGGGCTGAGGTCGAGTGTGAGCGAACCTTTGAGGCCCGCCACCTCGGAGTAGCCTGCAAGAGCGGCCAGACCACCGGACAGCAATGCGGTTTTGATCAACACACGGTTGACCGGGATTCCGGCAAAACTGGCAGCCTCGCGGTTCAGACCGACAGCACGCATTTCATAGCCCAGTGTCGTGCGCGCCTGAATGATCCAGACGATCACGGCCGAGATGAGCGCAAGTCCAAAGCCCCAGTGCAGGCGCAGCCCCTCCACCATGCGCGGCAGTCGCGCCTCCGGGATCAGCCGTGCGGATTTGGGCCAGCCCATGCCCATCGGATCCTTGAGCGCACCTTCGAGCAGCATCGACACAAACAACAGAAAGATGAAGTTGAACAACAGCGTCGTGACCACTTCATCAACGCCGAACCTGACCTTTAGCAGGGCAGGGACCAGTAGCACCAGCGCGCCTGCGATCATCGCCAGAATGGCGAGCGTGGGCAGTAACAGGCCAGATGGCCAAGGCATCATGCCAGTGCCCAGAACTGCGACGATCAATGCGCCCGCATATAGCTGCGCCTCGGCACCGATGTTCCACAGTTTGGCGCGAAAGGCGACGGCGACTGCGAGGCCGGTGAAGATCAGAGGCGTGGCACGGTTGAGTGTCTCAAGCAGCGCAAATTTGCTGCCTGCCGCGCCCTTCAGGATGAGGCCCAGCACGCCAAAGGGATTGGCACCGGCAATCATTGCCAGCAGCGATGCAATGACAACCGTGGCAATAATAGCCAGTGCAGGTGGCAAGAGCGTGCGCGCGGCGCTGGGATTGGCAATGGGTTCAAGACGCATGAGCATGCTCCGGTTCGAACCCGTGCCCGGCCATCCAGATGCCCAGTTCTGCTGGTGTCATGCTGCCTCTGGCAAAGGCCGGGGACAGACGTCCCTCGGAGATGACGTGAATAACGTCGGACAGGGCCATGATTTCGTCCAGATCCTCGGAAATCAGGATCACAGCTGCGCCGCCATCGCGGGCCTCCAGCAGGCGTTCGTGCACGTAGTTGACTGCGCCGATATCCAGGCCGCGTACGGGTTGGTTCGCAAGGATGATGCGCGGGCTGGCCTCTAACACACGCCCAAGGATCAACTTTTGCATGTTACCACCTGACAGCAGGCGAATGCGCGTGGTGGGGCCGGGACAGCGGACATCATACGTCTTGATGATTTCATTGGTGAACTCTGCGGCGCGCTGCCAGTGCATCCAGCCGCGGGTGGAATAGGGCGCGTCCATGTAGCATTCGAGGATAGCGTTTTCCGTCAGATCGAAATCGGCGATTGTGCCCGTTTTGTGCCGGTCCTCGGGGATACGTGCGATGCCGTTATGTACCGCCGTGCGCGGCGACCAATGCGCCTGCGTTTCGCCGTTCAGCATCAGTGTGCCGGTCGTTGGGCTGCGGAGCCCGCCGATTAACCCGGCAAGGGCTGCCTGACCATTACCGGACACACCGGCAAGTCCGGTGATCTGACCCGCGCGCAGATCGAGCGTCAGGGATTTCAGGCCGGGGGCATTGCCCTCGTCTGGGGTGGATACGTCGACCAATTGCATCAGCGCGGGGCCGGGGGTACCTTTGGCGATCTTGGGGGCGGCGACTTCGGCGCCAACCATCCGCGCGGCCAGATCATGCCGGTCGGTGTCTGTTGTGCGCCCCTCATGGACCAGTTTGCCATGGCGTAGGATCAGCACCCGGTCGGATATCGCCATGACTTCATGCAGCTTGTGCGAGATGAAAACAATAGAGAGACCAAGTGCCACGGCCTTGCGGAGGGTTTCAAAAAGATCGTCGGTTTCTTGCGGGGTCAGAACCGCCGTGGGTTCGTCCAGAATAAGGATGCGTGCATCGCGGTAAAGCGCCTTGAGAATTTCGACCCGCTGACGTTCGCCCACGGTCAGCGCGCCGATACGAGCGTCGGGATCAACGCTAAGTTTAAAGTCCGCTGCCAACTTGGTGATGCGCGCAAGCGCGGCGGCGCGATCGGTGCCGAGCGACCATAACGAGCGGGTCCCGAGTGTCACGTTCTCGAGCACGGTCATGCCTTCGGCCAGCGTGAAGTGCTGGTGTACCATGCCGACACCAGCATCCAGTGCCGCGCGCGGATTACCGGGGGGCAGGGCGTTTCCCATGACTTCAACCGTCCCGGAGTCAGCGGTGTACTGCCCGAAAAGGATATTCATCAGCGTCGTCTTGCCCGCGCCGTTCTCGCCCAGAAGGGCAATCACTTCACCCTTATGCAGGGACAGGCTAACGGCATCATTCGCTGTGAGCGCGCCGAATGTTTTGGTGATGGAATCGAGGCGCAGGACAACCTGCGCCTCGTCATTGGCAGTCATTTACATCGACTTTGGTTCAGAATCGTCGATCTCGGTGACGAAATCACCTGACATGATCTCGGCCTTGCGCTGTTCGACCAGATCCAGTGCCTCTTGGGGCACTTTGCCGTCGAATGTGCCCAATGGCGCCAGTGATGCGCCGCCTTCTTTCATAAAGGAATAGACGCCGTAATCCGCAGCCTTGAAATTACCGGCCTTGACCTCTTCGATGGCTTTGTCCAGCGTCGGCTCAAAGTGCCAGATTGCGGATGCAACGACTGTTTCGGGATAGTCGGACTGGGTGTCGATCACGTTGCCGATGGCCAGTACGCCTTTTTCCTGCGCTGCGTCAGATACGCCAAAGCGTTCGGCATAGAGCATGTCCGCGCCCCCTTCGATCATCGCAAAGGCGGTTTCCTTGGCCTTTGGTGGATCGAACCATGACCCGATAAAGCTGACCTGGAATGACGCGTCGGGGCGGGTTTCCTTAACGCCCGCCATGAAGGCGTGCATCAAGCGGTTAACCTCGGGGATGGGGAAGCCACCGACCATGCCAATGCTGCCGGTTTCAGTCATTGCACCGGCGACTATGCCGCTGAGATAGGAGGCATCCTGAATGTAGTTGTCGAACACGGCCATGTTGGGCAACGCATCGTCGGGTTTAAAGCTGGAGCCCATCAGGAAAGCGATTTCGGGGTATTCGGCGGCGACTTCACGCGCTTCTGCCTCGACCGCGAACATTTCGCCGATGATCAGGGTATAGCCGCTTTCGGCGTATTCGCGCATGACGCGGGCATAGTCGGTGTTGCTGACATTTTCCGAATAGGTGTAGTCGATATCGCCGCGCTCTTGCGCTGTCAGGGCGGCCTTGTGAATGCGGCTCACCCATTGTTGTTCGACGGGTACGGTGTAGATACCGGCGGTCTTGATCGGGTCCATCGCCAGTGCGCGACCGGGGTGGAACGCTGCCGCCGTGGCCAGGGCAACACCTGCTGCCGTGGTCAGAAAGCGCCGCCGTGTCAGGCTGCCTGGCTGTGTCTTGGGCTGGGTCATTATGTATCCTCTCCGCTGTTTTGGTAGTATTTTTACCAAACGGTAAAATTATTTAAGGGCAAAAGCCAGATATTTCGGCATCGCAGAGCTGGCACATCGCGCGTGCGCTGAAATTTCGAGCAAATCGGCGTTGGCAACCCCCGCCTGCCGGATGCTGTCGCAGGACAGGACCAAGCGCAATGGAAAACCGCCAGCGGTGGGGTGCATATGCGGACGGTTTTGACTTGGTACGTGTGCAGCGGCGCAGTACCATCTTGCCGGATGTCATGCGTTGCTGCACGGGGCGGAACAGATGCCCCCAAAGGAGGTCTGATGAACGTCGATCTGCCGCCGAATTCACCACTACTGGACCGTTGTCCCGAGGCGTTGCCTGCGCGGGCCTATTACGATGCGGATTGGTGCACGCGCGAGTGTGCCGCGATTTGGGCGCGCCAATGGGTTTACGCAGGTCGCCACGATCAACAGCCTATCAACACGTTGCGCCGGATAGAGATCGCTGGGCAAAGCGTTGTTCTTGCGCGGGGTGGGGACGGAATGCTGCGCGCGTTCCACAACACCTGTCGCCACCGGGGCGCCGCGCTTTGTCAGGCCGAGCAAGAGGCGTATAACGGGAAGCTGATCAAATGCCCCTATCACGCATGGGCCTACGACGCGGCGGGGCGGCTGGTCTCAACCGGATATGCAACGCCGACCGCAGATTTCGACAAGTCCGCGCATGGGCTGTTTCCGGTGCATCTGAAGCTATGGAACGGGTTTGTCTTTCTCTGTCTGGCGGATACACCACCGGATTTCACACCAGACATCGGGCTGGACGCGCTGGACAACTGGCCGATGGCGAATCTGGTGGTCGGGCATGTGCTGGAAAAGGACATGGCCTGTAACTGGAAGGTGTTCTGGGAAAATTACAACGAATGTCTGCATTGTCCGGGCATCCATCCGGAGCTGAGCGATCTGGTGCCGGTCTATCGCAGCGGTATCATGTCGGCAGAGGAACGCGCGCGCGTTGCTGCCGGAGAGACGGCACAACCGGCGTTGAAACCCGGTGCGCGCAGTTGGACGCAAACGGGCGCGGCCTGCGGGCCGGAATTTCCCGATCTGACCGAGGAAGAACGCCAGCGCGGTCACACCTTCGTCACGCTCTACCCGACCATGTATATTGTCGGGCATGTGGACTATGTGCGCGCCGTGACGTTGACACCATTAGGACCGGAAACCACGCGACTGCGCGCTGAATGGCTGTTCGCGCCAAAGACGTTGGCACAGCCGGGATTTGATCTGGAAGGTGTGACCCGTTTTGCCAACACTGTGCTGATGCAGGACGGTGCAGCGTGCGAGATGAACCAGCGCGGATTACATTGCTCGAAATTCAACGCCGGGCGGTTGATGCCACAGGAATTCGCGATTTACGATTTCCATCAGTGGGTTCGCGAACAGATGGAGCGCGCCTGACGGCAAGAGAGCACGCCACCCATCGTGCAAGGGTGGCGCGCTCAATGAGATGTGACGCGGTTACGCCGGTTCCTGTTGCGTGATGCAGTGAATGCCGCCGCCGCCAATGGCGATCGCGTCGATATTGACCCGCTCTATGGTCCGATCCGGAAAGAAGTCCTGAAACAATTCTGCGGCGATGTCGTCCTCGCGGACGCCGTATTCTGGCATGATGACCGCATCATTGCAGATATAGGAGTTGACGTAAGAGCTACAGAACATGTCGGGATGCGGGAAATCGCCCATCGCAGGCGGGACTGTGCGGATCGTGATTGGCGCACCGGTCGCATCCGTCTGGCCCTGCATCGCAGCGACGTTGCGGGCATTGATCTTGTCCCAGTCGCTCCCCTCATCCGTCGGGCCTTCCATCAGTACCAGACCGGGTGCCATGAAGGCGGCAATGCCGTCAACATGACCGTTGGTTTCTACCTCCAATTCGCTACCGGGCAGCCAGATCACCTTGGTTCCGCCCAGCATTTCCATTAATTCGGCCTCGATTTGCGCGCGTGACCAGTCCGGGTTGCGGTTGGCATTGGGAAAGCAGGTTTCGGTGGTCAAGATGGTGCCACGACCATCAACATTGACGCCGCCGCCCTCGGCAATCAGTTTGCTGTCAAAGATCGGTACGCCTGCGGCATTCAGGATTGCGCTTGCCGCCCGGTCGTCACCATCGAAGGGGGTATATTTTTCACCCCACGCGTTAAAGCGAAAGTTCACGCCAGCCTTGGCGCCATTTGCACCCGTGACAAAACACGGACCGGCATCGCGACACCAACTGTCGTCGATAGGGCTTTCCAACACCTCGATATCACTCCCCAACAGGTCACGTGCGTCCGCCATATCCTGAGGACGCACCAGCATCGTCAGAGGTTCGTGTCGCGCGACTGCATGGGCGACATTGGCGTAGCTGCGCCGGGTCGCCTGCATGTCATCCCAGACAATCTCGCGGCAGGGCCACATCATCCACGTGCGGGCATGCGGTGCCCATTCGGGGGGCATGGAATAGCCTTGGGATTTTGGCGTGTTCATTGGGATACTCCTTGGTGGGGCTGGTGTTCGCTGCGAGGGTCAGAAGTCAGAAATGACACCAGCGTGGATGGCGTTGTGATCGGTGCGATTCAATCCGGGCAGGCGAAGGGGACAAAAGTGCTCGCCATCCCTTCGTTCATTGTCATGACTGTCAGCAGATTGGCGAGCGCGATCTCTTCTGCTGTGCGTGCGCATACCGTCCCTTGTGTCAGGCAGCCGGAGGCAATGAACCCGGCGTTCTGGTTCAGGAATTCGGGCCGCAGTCCAGCTGCCCCTTGTGCCGTGACCGCATCGGCAAACGCCTGTTGATAGAGATCGCACTTTCGCTGACTCCAGTCATCCTGCGCGACGGCCGAGAGGGGCAATGCGCAGAGCGTAAAGATACCCAGTGCCCGCGTCATTGCGTCAATGCCCTGCCAGCGGTGTCCCAACGGATGACTGCTGGCAGGATTTTGCCGGGGTTCATGCTGTAGCATGCGCTACGCTCCTTCATCGGCGAGGTAGTCCTTGATCGCGCCGCTGATGGCCGCAACTATTTCGTCGCATTCCTCTTTGCTGATAATCAGCGGTGGCGAGACGATCATGCGGTCGCCTACGGGGCGGACAATTACGCCGCGTTTCAGGCAACCTTGGAATATCTTTTCGCCGACGCCGTCACCAATGGCTTCTTTGGTGCCTTTGTCTTTTACCAGATCGACCCCCAGCATCAGGTGACTGCCCCGGACATCGCCGACAATGGGCAGGTTCATCAGTGATTTGGCGCTTTCCTGTAGGTAGGGACCCACCTCGCGGACATGTTCCAGGATGTTTTCGCGTTCCATGATCTCGATATTCTTGAGCGCCGCTGCACAAGCAACGGGATGGCCAAAATACGTGAGGCCCATCGATAGAACGCCGCCCTCGCATTGTGGCTGCGCGATCACATCGTAAACGCGAGTGCTAAGAAGGGTGGCTCCTAGGGGAATGTACCCAGAGCTAAGCCCCTTGGCACACACCATGATGTCGGGTTGGTAGTCATAGAGCGCATCGGACGCGAACCATTCGCCCAACCGGCCAAAGGCGGTTACAACCTCATCCGCGATATAGAGCATATCGTATTTCTGGCACACCTCCCACATCCGGCGATGATAGCCATCAGGTGCCACCAGCACGCCACCAGCCCCCATGATCGGTTCTGCGATGAAGGCCGCGACATTGTCGGGGCCGAGTTGCTGAATGCGGGCATCGAATTCGCGCACTAGGTAGTCGCAGTAATCAGCGTCGGACCAGCCGTCGGGCTTTTCATAGAGGTTGGCGGCGCTGACATGGTGGATGAAATCCTCGCCAATGCGGTCAAAGCCCATCTTGGTGCCGTGAATGCCGGTCAGGGACGCGGCGACATAGGTGGCACCGTGATAGGCGTTCGCCCGGCTGATGATCTTCTTCTTGCGGTGCTGGCCAAGCTGGTCAAAGTAGAAATGCACCAGCCGGATGGCCGCATCGTTGGCGGTGGAGCCGCCGCAAGTATAGTAGACATGGTTCAGGTCGCCCGGCGCCAGTTCCGCCAGTTTCGCGCCCAGCATCGAGGCCGGCACGTTGGTGGAATGCCCGAACGGGTTGTAATATTGCATCTTCATCACCTGTTCGGCGATGGTTTCTGCCATCTCCTTGCGGCCGTGTCCGATATTCACGCACCACAGCCCACCGATCCCGTCGAGCAGCTTGTTGCCTTCGCTGTCGATCACATGCATGCCGCTGGCGCTCTCGATGACTTGGCTGCCTTCTTCGCGGAATGTCGAGAAGTCGGTATAGGGATGCAAAAGGTGATCGCGGTCTGCGGTCCATGCATCGGTTTTCGTCTGGGCGGTCATGGCAGGCTCCTGTTCGAGAGATCGGGTATGTTCGCCATTTTCGACTCAGCCGCTGCTGGCCGCAATTTCCCGAAAGGGGTAGTTGCCACGATCAGTGATTTGGGACAGGTTTTCGACCTGCGGCATTTGGTCGGAGGTGGCAAGCCTGCCGAGATGACCTAGAATTTGATGACGAAGAGGCTAATGTTTGAAACGACACTAAGGAACCGAGCGTATTCCTGCCGCAACTCCCAGGAGGACCTATGAACAAAATTATTACCGCCGCCGCTGCATTGATGCTGGTCGCGCCAGCCCATGCCGAGAACCATGAGACAACCGAGATGGCCGCACCATCGGGCGATGTTGCCGCGGGTGAAAAGGCGTTTCGCCAATGCGTTTCCTGTCATATCGTCAAGAACGATGCAGGCGAGCTTTTGGCAGGAAGCAAGGCGCGATCCGGACCGAACCTATATGGCGCGGCAGGGCATCAGATCGCCGGGCGTGACGATTACAAATACGGCCCATCCATCGCAAAAATTGGTGCCGACGGAATGATCTGGGACGAAGAGTCCTTTGTTGCCTATGTGCAGGATCCCACCGGCTGGTTGCGCGAAACACTGGGTGATCCAGACGCGAAACGTAGCAAAATGACGTTCAAGGTGCGCAAGGCCGACAACGCTGTGGACCTCTACGCCTTTCTTTATTCGCTCAAGCCGCCAGTGAAGGAAGAAAAGGCAGAGTAGTCGTATCCGTTTCGTCGGAGCGCTAATTTTTCGGACCGGCCCATGACAATTGGGCCGGTCTGCTTATTAGGGCGCGATGCGCGCTTAGCACTTCACCTTTTCCATCCGGGGATCATAGAGAGGTGCCAGATGTGCCTTGGCAGGTACGCGTTTGGTTGCGACCTCCAGTTCATACTCGCCCTCCAGAACATAATCGCGGCTGACCCCGTCGGGGTTGCGGACGTACCCCATGCCGATGGATTGCCCCAGCGCATGACCGTACCCCGCAGAGCTAAGCCATCCGACGCGGACACCGTTGCGATAGATCGTTTCGCGTCCTGACAGGATCACGTCCGGATCGGCGGTAAAGGTCGTCATGCGTTTGGCCACACCCTTGGCGCGCTGTGCTTCGACCGCCGCGCGCCCCTTGAAGTCGATATTTTTCTTCAACTTGACCGCCCAGCCCAGCCCGGCCTCGTCAGGTGTGTGATCGGGGCCGATGTCAGACGACCATGCACGATAGCCTTTTTCCAGCCGCAGGGTCTCCAACGCGCGGTATCCTGCATTACGCAGCCCGTGTTTGGCACCCGCACGATGCAGCGCCTCGTATACAGTCACGGCATATTCGACCGGCAGGTGCAGTTCCCAGCCCAATTCGCCCACATAGGTCACCCGCAGGGCGTTCACCGGGCACGCCGCAATGCCTATCGTTTGCGCTGTGCCAAACGGGAACGCCGCGTCGCTCACGTCGCTGCGGGTCACTGATTGCAGGATATCGCGAGCTCGCGGACCAAAGAGCGACAGCACCGCATAAGCCGATGTCACATCGAATAGCTGCGCATTCATCCCGTCGGGTATATTACGTGCGATGTGATCGAAATCGTGCGTCGCAAAACCGGTGCCGGTGACGATATAGAATTCATCCTCGGCCCGGCGCACGGCAGTCAGATCGCATTCGATCCCCCCTTGATCGTTCAACATCTGGGTATAGGTCAGCGTGCCCACGGGTCCGGTTACGTCGTTGGCGGCGATCCAGCTCAGCGCGTCCTCGGCATCCGGCCCTTTCAGGACGAATTTAGCGAATGAAGTTTGATCAAACAGTACTGCAGCCTCGCGCGCGGCCTTGTGTTCGCGTGCGACGGCGCTGTGCCAGTTCGGACGGTCAAACGTGTAGATATCGTGCTGAACCTCGCCCGCGTCGGTGTCTGCGTACCAGTTCGGACGCTCCCAACCGAGCTTTTCGCCAAAAACAGCGCCCTCGGATTTGAGCGTGTCATAGAGTGGTGACTTGCGGCAGGGGCGACCGCTGTCGTGCTCTTCACTGGGCCACGCCATCGTATAGTGTTTGCCATATGCCTCATACGTACGGGCGCGGACCCAGTCGGTATCAAAATGCGGCGCGCCGAAGCGGCGGATATCAACAGACCACAGATCATAGGGCGGGCTGCCGTTGGCCACCCATTCCGCCAACGCCATCCCGGCGCCGCCACCTGCGGCGATACCAAAGGCGTTGAACCCTGCGCCGACGTAGAAATTGCGCAGTTCAGGTGCTTCGCCGAGGATGAAATTTCCATCGGGGGTAAAGCTTTCCGGTCCGTTGGTCAGGGTTTTGATGCCAGCGGTCTCCAACGCTGGCACCCGCCCCAGAGACAGTTCCATCAGTTGCTCGAAATGATCGAAATTACTGTCCAGAAGCGTATAGTGAAAATCCTTCGGAATGCCATTTTGGGCCCACATGATCGGGTTCTTCTCATAGCCGCCCATGACAAGACCACCGACTTCTTCCTTGTAGTAGGTCAGGCGGTCCGGGTCGCGTAGCGTTGGCATGTCAGAGGTGACGCCATCAATCGGCTCGGTCACCATGTATTGGTGTTCAACCGATACCAGCGGGACATTGACGCCGACCTGTTTGGCAAATTCGCGGGTCCATTGCCCGCAACAGGCGATCACAACGCCACAGTCGATGCGGCCCTTGTCGGTCTCGACGCCCTTGATCACGCCCTTTTCAACGATCACTTTCGTAACCTTGGTATCCTCGAAAATCTGCGCCCCGCCCATGCGCGCGCCCTTGGCCAGAGACAAGGTGATATCGGATGGGTTTGCCTGCCCATCCGTGGGCATGAAGGCCGCGCCGACGACATCATCGACCTGCATCAGCGGCCATAGCTCTTGCGCTTCCTTCGGCGTCAGCAGCTCCATCTCCAACCCAAAGGAATGGGCGGTGGTGGCCTGCCGCTTTACCTCTGTCCAGCGTTCCTCGTTACAGGCCAGACGCAGGCCGCCATTCATCTTCCAGCCGGTCGCCTGTCCGGTCTCGGCCTCCAGTTTTTTGTAGAGATCGACAGAGTAACCCAGCAATTGCGTGATGTTGGCCGAACTGCGCAACTGACCCACAAGGCCTGCGGCGTGAAATGTGGTGCCAGAGGTCAGTTTTTTGCGCTCCAGCAGGACAACGTCCCATCCGAGCCGACAAAGATGGTAGGCAGTAGAGCAGCCAATAATGCCGCCCCCCACGATGACGGCTTTGGCCGAAGTTGGGAAATCGCTCATGGTTGGTATCCTTGGGTAGTGAAGGCGGCAAAAGCGCCTGCATATCGGTCTAGGTTCTTATCGGTGTAGTCGGCGTAGTCGAAATCGAGCGTTGAAGTCAGTTCAGACATCATCGACCACATGGCTTCGCGTAGAAGTGAGGCACATTTCATCGCGTCATACCGGCGCCACAGCGCGGCGTCGGGCGATGCGCCATAGTAGCGCGTCAGCATCGCCTCTTCGGCATCGCGGGGCAGGGCGCAGTTGCTGGCCAACCCGCCCAGATCGAATAGCGGAGAGTTGAATCCGCCATATTCCCAATCAATCAGCCAGAGGGCACCATCGTCTGCACGTAACAGGTTCGCTGGCAGCAGATCGTTATGGCCGAGGACCAGTTTGACATGCCCGACTGCGCGCTCCAGCAGGGCGGCCTGTTCCAGCAGATCGGGCAGGGAAGACAGGTGCCGAGAGCCGCGTTCTATCAGGGTCGCGGCATAATCGCGCAAGATGTGAAAGACCCAGAAACTCAGGATCGGGCCGCGCAAATGGCTCGGCATCTGGCAGTGAAGGCGCGCGATCAGGTCGGTCGCGGCCATCAGCGTGGCATGATCGTGCAGATCGTCCTCTGCCAATGCCGTGCTGGGTATGAAGTCGAGAACCAGCACACCCGGTTCGAAGTGGTGTACCGCCGGAGATAGTCCGGCACTTTCGGCGGCGCGGCTAAGCGCAAGTTCGTGCCAGCGCAGGATGCCGTGTTCGGGAATGTCCTGTCCCAGACGGACCACATACTCACGCCCGCGATCGGTGACGCGGATGTTGTGATTGGTAATGCCGCCTTCCAGCGGCTCGATTTTGGTCGGCGCTGTCCAGCAGGTCAGCGCGCGTGCCGCTTCAATGGCTTCGTTGGGTGTCATGCGAGGCCCAGCCTTTCCTTTGAGTGGCGCGCCATCGCCGATACGATCCGGTCCGCAATGATCGCGATGAAGGCGACGCTGAGACCTGCGACGATGCCTTGGCCTGTATTGGCCTTTGTCAGCGCGATATAGACCTCTTGGCCCAGATCGCGGGTGCCGACGAGGGCAGTGATCACCAACATCGACAGCGCCAGCATTATTGTTTGATTAAGACCCAGAAGCAGCGAGGGAGCGGCCAAAGGCAATTTGACCCGCCATAGGAGCTGTCGTTTTGTGCAGCCGGATACGAGGCCCGCCTCGATCATTTGTGGCTCTATCGAGCGTATACCATGTGCCGCGTAGCGCACGGCAGGCGCCAGCGCGTATAGCACGACGGCAATCATCGCGGAAAAGTCGCCGACGCGAAACAGCATGACCACCGGTATCAGATAGACGAAGCTGGGCAGTGTCTGCAGCGTGTCAATAAATGCCCCGACCCAGCGGTGCGCGCGCGCATTCGCCCCTGCCCAGATGCCGAGTGGCACGCCGATCGCGTAGGCAATCAGGACCGAGACACCGCACAGGTAGATTGTGATCATTGCCTTGTTCCATAGCCCATTTGCCGCAATGAACGCCGTCATCAATGCTGCCATAACGCCCAGTTTCCAGCCGCCCACCTTGCCAGCTGCAAGGCCCGCAGCGACGATGCCCCACGCCCACGGGATGCCGGTGAAGAAACGTTTTACCGGCAGCAGAAGATAGGTGAGAAACACGTCCTTGATTGCCTCGAACGTGTCAAAGAAGGTCACGTTGACATAGCGCATCGCGTCTTCCCAGAAGGCCGACGTGGTTAGTGTCGCAGTCTCTGGATAGTCCTGAACGGCGGGGACGAAGAGGCCCGCAACATAGATCAGCACCACAACCGCGAATACTGTGGCGAACCACGGATGGCGCTGTAGGTAATTCAGATCGCGTCCCTGTACCGGGGCTGGCAGGCGTGTACTAAAGGCCTGACTGACACGATCCAGCGCGATGGCCATGACCACGATGGCCAAACCCGCCTCGATCCCGCCACCGATGTCCAGCCGACGCAACGCGCTCAGGACATCAAATCCCAGCCCGCCCGCACCGATCATAGAGGCGATGATCACCATGTTCAGCGTCAACATGATCACCTGATTGACGCCAACCATTAGCGTCGGGGCCGCTGAGGGTACCAATACCTTCCACATCATCTGGCGCTTGGTACAGCCCGCCATCTTGCCCGCCTCGACCACTTCGGCGGGCACGGTCTGTAGGGCAACGGTTGACACCCGAACCATAGGCGGCATGGCATAGATCACCGTGGCGACGAGGGCCGCGACCGGACCGAATCCAAAGAGAAAGAGGATCGGAACAAGGTAGGCAAAGACTGGAACTGTCTGCATCAGGTCCAAAAACGGGCGCAAGGCACGCTCGACCCAAGGCACCCGAAAGCTGAGGATACCAAGAGCCAGACCACCGACGACGCCGATGGGGACCGCGATCACGACAGAGGCAAGGGTGACCATTGCGCTGTCCCATTGGCCGAAAACGGCGAGGTAAAGGAAACAGGCACCAACCAGCCATGCCAGCCCCCAATCCTTGGCGACCCGTCCCAGCACCACCATGATGACGATGACGGCAATCCAGCTGAGTGGTGGCGCGATCTCTACCGCGTTGCTGCCCAAACCCTGTACGAAACCGTCTGCCAGAGCGGCCCGGGCCACATCATAGGGCACTTCGATGATTGCCGAGATGAAACGCGTGAGTTCTCGGAATGTGAAAATGCCAAAGGTTGCATCCTCAAGCAGCCAGCGCATCGCGTCTGAAATCCATGTCTCCAGCGGCATTTGCCATGCCTTGGGGAACCGGATGATCCAACGCGCGTCAAGCGCCTTGTACAATTGGAAAGACGTGGACGACAGGATCCATGTAACGGCCAGCAATCCCCACCAGAATAGGGCATGAGGGGTGGTGAACCGGCGCCAGTTCACGCGGCGCCTCGTCCGATGAGCACGTCAATCACCGCGCGTGCGTCCACGGTGCCCACAGGTGTTCCATCGGCATCCAGCACGCGGTGGGGGCGATCTGCGGCCTCGACCCGATCTGCCACGTCGGCAACACGATCGGTCGCCTGTAGATCGCCCGCATAGGGGCCGTCATCCGCGCCGGGTGACATGATGTTTTGAAGGCTCAGAACTTTGCCGCGTGGGATATGACGAGTGAATTCCGCGACATAGTCGGTGGCGGGATTCATGACCAGCTCCTCGGGCGTAGCCGTCTGTACGATACGACCGTCCTTCATTACTGCGATCCGGTCAGCAAGGCGGATTGCCTCGTCGAAGTCATGAGTGATGAACACGATGGTTTTTTTCAGCAATGCCTGAAGCCGCAGGAACTCATCCTGCATCTCGCGCCGGATCAGGGGGTCCAGCGCCGAAAAAGGCTCGTCTAGGAACCAGATCTCTGGCTCCACCACCAGACTGCGGGCGATGCCAACCCGCTGTTGTTGTCCGCCTGATAGCTGGCGAGGAAAATAGTTCTCGCGCCCTTTTAGACCGACGGTTTCGATCATTTCATGTGCGCGGGCCTCGCGTTTACGGCGTGGAACGCCCTGCACGTCGAGGGGGAACGCCACATTCTGCAACACTGTCAAATGGGGCAGGAGGGCAAAGTTCTGGAAAACCATGCCGATCTTCTTACGGCGCAGTTGGATCAATTCGGCTTCAGTCATGGCCAGCAGATCGTCGCCATCGAATAGGATGTCTCCACCGGTCGGTTCGATCAGGCGTGACAAGCAGCGTACAAGCGTGGATTTGCCGGACCCGGACAGGCCCATGATGACGAAAATCTCACCCTGCCCGATCTCGACGTTTGCGGCTCTGACCGCGCCAATCATGCCGGCCTCGCGCAGTTGTTCGGCGCTTGGATCGGGATTACGCTGAAGGAATTGCGCCGGGTCCGGGCCGTAAAGCTTCCAGACGTTGCGGCAGATCATCTTTTGGGGGCGTTCCATTGTCACCTCGTGACCACCTTAACAGAACCCGCTGACGCAGGATGCTGGGAAGAGGGAAAAAGAGGGGGCCGAAGCCCCCTCGTCCAGTCGCAGGGAGAGTTAGTTAATCCAGCCGTCGACCTTGGCGGCGTTTTCGGCCATCCAGGCGTCAGTGACGTCTTCGATTGATTTCCCTTCGAGATCGACAGCCGCAACGAGCGCGCCCATCTCTTCGTTGGTCAATGTGTAATTCTTGATGATGTCCGCAGCACCCGGCCATTTATCGGCGACACCGGACCATGCGACCTTCCAGATGGGTCCTGTCGGCTTGCCACAATCATAGGCGGCGCTGGTGTTCATGCCCACGGATGGATCGTTGTAGCATTCGGCGGAATAGGGGGGGAATTCGACAAACGAACCTTCGTATTTGGCCGGTGCCCAGTGCGGACTATAGAGCCAGAGCACGATTGGCGCCTCGCGCTGATAGGCCGATTCCAGTTCAGCAAAGAGGGCGGCATCGGTGCCGGCATGGACAACTTCGAAATCCATACCCAAGGCTTCGACACGTTCTTCATCAAAACCACCCCATGTTACCGGACCACCCAGATAGCGGCCCATCGGAGCGGTTTCAGACGTGGCAAATTCTGCCGCGCAGTCATTTAATGCAGTCCAGTCCGGCAGGCCGGGGCAGCGTTCCTCCATGTAGGCGGGATACCACCATTCCTCGATTGCGATCATTCCGCTTTCGCCCATGTTCACAACGTCGCCTGTGGCAGTGGCCTCATCCATCGCCTCGCGACCGGTGGTTTCCCAGATTTCTGTAGCGACATGCAGATCGCCGGTCTTCAGGCCGGCGAACTGCGCGATATAGTCGGCTTGAACGTACTCGACGTTATAGCCTGCTTTCATCAGCACCTCGCCCAGGATTGTCGTGTTTACGATTTGCCCGGTCCAATCATGAGTGGTCAGCTTGATCGGATCCTGATTTTCGACATCGGCAAGGGCCGGTGCGGCAATTGCTGCGGCAATTGCGGCAGCGGAGATAGTGGAGGTGAATTTCACGGCAGACTCCCTGTTTTATATGGCGCAGCTTGGCGCGGCGCCGTTTTGAATGGTGTATTCTGGATCGAGTGAACTGCAAAAAACAACATAATGCAACGTTTTTTGAGGTTTTATGTTGGAAAGTGTTGCCTGTCGTGCAAAAGCTAGGTTGAAGATTATCGACACTGCTGCGATTTGAAGCGCAGAACGGCACTCGAACTTGGAAATCCGCATGGAAAATGCCCATCCCAACCACCGCCAGCAGGAGATACTTGATGCGTTGCGCCGGGCGGGCGGTTCCCTACGGGTCCACAGGCTGGCGCGGGAGTTGCAGGTGTCCGAGGAAACTGTGCGACGAAACCTCAAGCGGCTGGCCGAAAGTGGGCAGGTCGAAAAAGTACATGGTGGTGCGCGACTGGCCGAAGATACCGGTGAAGGCGACTTTCAGCATCGGTTGCGCATCAGTCCGGAAGCCAAGCAGATCATTGCGCGTCATGTGGCGGCGCAAGTACGCGACGGCAGCTCACTTTTTCTGGATGTCGGTAGCACGACATCCTACATCGCTGACGCGTTGCGTGATCACGCCGAATTATTGGTGGTGACTAATTCTGTTTCGGTAGCCTACAAGCTGGCAACACGAAACGCTAATCAGGTCTACATGGCGGGCGGTGCGCTGCGCGCTCATGACGGCGGAGCATTTGGAGCAGAGGCGATGAGATTTGCCAACAATTTCAAGACGGATCTGGCGGTATTATCCTCTGCGGGCATAACGGCACAGAATGGGTTCATGCTGTATGACCTTGAAGAGGCGAATTTTAGTCGCGCGATCCTGCGCAATGCCGGGCGGCGCTGGGTCGCGGCGGATTCAACCAAGTTCGGTCGCGCGGCACCGATCACGTTGTGCGATCCCGCATTGATCAACGTATTGGTGACAGATGCAGCACCGCCACCTGATCTGGTGCAAGCCGCCAGTGACTGGGGCACAGATATTCAGGTGGCGGCATGAGTGGGCTCGACGAAATCGCGCGCCTGGCCGCGCGCATCGCCGAAGATGCAAGCACCATCCCAATGGAACACTTTCGGCAAGGCGGTCTCGGGATCGAGTTGAAGGGGGATGAAAGCCCGGTGACGGTCGCCGATCGTGCAACCGAAGAGGCCATTCGTGCTGCACTGGCCGAGGCGTTTCCCGAACATGGCATCTTTGGTGAGGAATTCGGCATAAGTGGTTCGTTGGACGGTCCGGCATGGATCATCGATCCGATTGACGGCACGCGATACTTTCTGTCCGGGTACCCCGGTTTCGGCATGCTGATCGGGCATTTGCAATCCGGCGTGCCGCAAGTGGGCGTTGTTCGTATGCCGGCATTAAATGAGACTTATGTCGGTGTTCGCGGGGGGGCGGCCACGCTGAACGGCACACCGATCCGTGTGCGTACGACGACCCAACTGACTGAGGCTCTGATTTTCGTGAACGAGCCGGAGCGTACCCATGCGGACGATCCCGCGCGGTTTGCCCGGCTCTGTAAAATCGGGCATACGCGGCGCATGTCCTACGATTGCTATCCGCATGCGATGGTTGCGGCGGGGCAGATTGATGCCGTCACGGATATGGGGCTGGAACCCTATGATTTTCTGCCCCTGACCCCTTTGATCGAGGCCGCGGGTGGAATCATCACCGATTGGCAAGGTCGCCCGCTGGATTTGGGCTCTGATGGCCGCGTGGTAACTGCGGCGACACCGGATCTGCATCGCGCAGTGTTGGAGGTGTTGAACGCGTAGGGCAGATCGTCTGCTCCGACCTTAGAGCGTCTTGGTCGCTTGCAGGACGTCTTCAGCGTGGCCCGGCACCTTGACCTTGCGCCAGACCTGCGCGATGCGCCCGTCACCATCAATCAGGAACGTGCTGCGCTCGATCCCGAGGAATTTCTTGCCGTACATGTTTTTCTCTTTCCACACACCGTAAGCTTCGCAGGTTTCGCTGTTTTCGTCGGACAGTAACGGCATTCCAAGGTCATGCTTGTCGCGAAACTTGGTATGTTTTAAGACACTGTCTTTGGAAATCCCCAGAACGGTCACACCAGCGGCCTGAAATTCGGGCAGAAGATCGGTAAATGCGCGCGCCTCCTTGGTGCAGCCGGGGGTGTTATCGCGTGGGTAGAAGAAGAGCACGACAGGCGCAGGACGCAGTGCACTAAGCTGAATTTCGCCACCACCATCGCGAGGCAGGGTAAAATCAGGTGCAATGTCAGAGATTTGTGGCATGAGCTATCCTTGGTGAAGGGAATATGCGTGTTACATTAGGGCAAATACGCAGGAAATAAACACGGTAATCGCGACAGGCAAACCCGATACGAATAGTTCACCCGTCAGGATGAGATGAGCACGACTGAGATCAACAACGCAAATGCGGATGACACACGACATCTGCGCCGCCAGCACCGCCGCCGGCGTCGGCGCAAGGTCGGGCTGTGGTCGTTGGTCAGTATGGCGGCTGTAGCAGGATTGGCCGTGTTGCTGATGCTGTCTTATCTGGGGACGCCGATCACCGTACCGGACTGGTTGCGTGCGCGTGTCACCGAGCGGATCAACGAAAACACCGGAGAGGTTCAGGTCGAACTGGGTCAGATGGTGGTAGTGATCGAAGAAGGCTGGAAGCCGCGATTGTCGCTGCGCGATGTGGTGTTGCGTGGACCGGACGGCGCGCATCTGGCGAACCTGACGGAGCTCGGGGGACGGGTGGCGATGCGCCCGCTCTTTCGCGGCGAATTGCAGCCGGGCAGCATTCGGGTTTCAGGGGTGCAACTGACTTTGCGCAGGGACAAGAGCGGTACAGTTGATGTTGCATTGGGCGGACCAGAGGCGGCGGGTGCTGGAGCACGCGGCTCTGCGGGGATCACCGCAATCATCAGTCAGATTGATGATGCATTGCAACGTCCTGAATTATTGTCACTTTCTCGTATTTCTGCCGATAATCTGACCCTGCGCTACGAGGATGCGCGAGCGGGGCGTGCGTGGAACATTGATGGTGGTCAGATTGCATTGACCCGCGACGAGGATGATTTGCGTATCCGGGGCAACTTTGCGCTGCTCGGTGCGCGGGCATATGCAACCACACTGGAAATGAACTACGCTAGCAGGATCGGTGACAACCGAGCAGAGTTCGGTGTCAACATCGAGGATGCGCCGTCTGAGGATATCGCCGGACAATCACCGGCTCTGGCATGGCTGGGGGCGTTGGACGCGCCTATTTCCGGGGCGTTACGGGTTGCGGTCGAAGAGGACGGGACTCTGGGCCCGCTCAATGCGACGCTGCAGATCGGTGCAGGTGTTCTGCAACCCACCGAAGCCACCAAACCAATCGCATTCTCATCTGCGCGCAGTTATTTCACCTATGACCCCAACACCCAGACCATGCGCTTCGAGAGTTTGTCGATCAGTAGCAAATGGGTCACGGCACGGGCCGAGGGCACGGCGTTTCTGGTGGGCGCGCGGGATGGCTGGCCTACTGAGTTGCAGGCGCAGATGCGCGTCACAGGAATAACTGCCGATCCGGCGGACCTATACCCGGAGCCGATCCTGATTGATGCCGCAACGATGGACATGCGCCTGCAGATGGAACCGTTTCACCTCAGCTTGGGGCAGTTGAGCCTGTCTGACCAAGGACAGCAACTGATCCTGAGCGGCGATCTGAAAGCGGAAGAGGCGGGCTGGTATCTGGCGCTTGATGGGCGCATGGACGGCCTCGGCCATGATCGCCTGTTAGAACTGTGGCCCGAGTCAACGAGTGGGAAAACCCGCGACTGGATCGCCGAAAATGTGACCGCCGCGCGGCTGAGCAATATCCAGTTGGCCGTGCGCTCGAAACCCAAGCACCGGCCTGACTTGTTTTTGGGATTTGACTATGACGGTTTGAACACCCGATTCATCAAGGAAATGCCGCCGATCACAGGGGCAAACGGGCATGCTTCGCTCTATGACGGGCGCTTTGTGATTCAGGCCGAGAAGGGCAGGGTGAAGGCATCGCAAGGTGGTTATATCGACATCGCGGGCACCAGCTTCGTGGTGCCGGACGTCTGGCGCAAGGATTCCATCGCTGAGGTTGCCCTAGAGACAGAGAGTACGATCACTGCGGCGTTGGCGTTGCTGGACGAGAAACCGTTCGAATTTCTCAGTAAGCAGGATAAGCCTGTCACATTGGCCGATGGCCGTGCCCGGTTAAGTGGGCAGTTGAAATTTCCGCTGGAGAAGAAAGTCGGTCCTGACGATGTCGATTTTGACATTGCGGGAGATTTAAGTGAGGTCCGCAGCTCGGCGTTGGTGCCGGGCCGCGTTTTGAGTGCGGCGGCATTGACCGTGAACGCGAATAACGAAACGCTGGAGATTGGCGGAGATGGTTTGCTGGGGCAGGTCCCGTTTACAGGACGCTGGCGATCCCCGATGGGACCGGAAGGCAAGGGCAAGAGCCGTCTGACCGGAACCATCGAAATATCAGAACGGTTCGCCGATGAGTTCGGCGTCGGATTGCCACCGGGCAGCCTAAGCGGGCAGGGACGCGGCGATATCACGGTTGATCTAAACCGGGACGGAACGGGCAACTTTGCCCTCAGTTCGGATATGTCAGGGGTTGGCCTGCAACTGGCACAGCTTGACTGGTCGCTGGCAAAGGCGGCGCGCGGCCAACTGGAATTGCGCGGCAGACTGGGCACCCCGCCACAGATTGATCTGATCGAGATGGATGCACCGGGATTGCGTGCCCGTGGCAGCATCCAGCTACGTCCGGGTGGCGCATTGGATCGGGCGCTGTTTTCGCGGGTTGAAGTTGGCCGCTGGCTCGATGCACCCGTCGAATTGGTGGGGCGCGGTGTCGGGCTCTCTCCGGCAGTGCTGGTGGATTCTGGAACCATTGACCTGCGCCAGACCACGCTCAGCGGCGGGCGTGACGCGAGCCAGAAACAAGGCGCGCCGATCAGCCTGAATCTGGACCGGTTGCAGATATCAGACGGAATGGCGCTGACGAACTTCAGTGCGAAGCTCGACACATCGAACGGCACCGAAGGCACGTTTTCGGGGCGGGTCAATGGCGCGACCGCTATCACCGGGCGTGTTGTGCCGCAGGGCGGGCGCAGTGCGTTTCGCATCCGATCGGATAATGCCGGTGGGGTTCTGGATGCAGCAGGTTTGCTAAAGAAAGCGCGTGGTGGTGATCTGGAACTGATCCTGACACCGGCGTCGGCGGCTGGTACGTATGATGGTCAGCTGGAGGCCGAGAACGTTTGGCTGACCGATGCGCCTGCACTGGCGGCGTTGTTGAGTTCGCTCAGCGTGGTGGGGCTGCTAGAGCAGATGTCGGGCAATGGTATTCTGTTCAATCAGGTGGACGCGCGGTTCCAGTTGTCGCCTGATCGGCTTACCCTGCTGTCCAGTAGTGCGGTCGGTGCATCGATGGGTATCTCGATGGACGGATATTACTTTATGGAAAACAACCAGATGGATATGCAGGGGGTTGTCTCGCCACTCTATCTGGTGAATCAGGTTGGCGGCGTCTTCACCCGTCAGGGCGAAGGGCTGGTAGGTATGAACTACAAGCTGAAGGGACCGGCAACTGCGCCGCGGGTGCACGTCAATCCGCTCTCGATCTTGACGCCGGGCATGTTCCGAGAGATTTTGCGCCGCTCTCCGCCCACGGTGGCCCGTGAACAGACAGATGGTGTGTCCGGGACGCCCGAACCCGAACAGCGTAGCGCACCACAATTGAACAACCGCCGCGACCGCTGAGAACGATCAGACCGACCGCGCAAGGAATACTGCCTCTATGAAGCTGAGTGATTTTGATTTCGATCTGCCCGAAACGCTGATCGCGACGCGGCCTGCACGTCCGCGTAGTGCCGCGCGGTTGCTGATCGCTGAAGGTGACCAGATCACAGACGCAAATGTTTATGATTTGCCGGATTGGTTGCGTCCGGGGGACCGGCTGGTTCTGAATGATACGCGGGTGATCCCCGCGCGCCTCAGCGGAATACGCCGCCGCAGCGGGGCTGCGGGCGAAACCGAGGCGAGGATCGAAGTAACGTTGCTGGAGCCGCAGGCCGAGGCTGGCGCTTGGCGAGCGATGATTAAACCGCTCAAGAAGCTGCGCGAGGGCGAGCAGGTGGTGTTTGGTGCCGGTTTGAGTGCGACGTTGCTGGCCAAGATTGATGGGCAGGGTGTTCTGCAATTCAATTTGTCCGGAGAGAACTTTGACGCCGCGCTGGCCGAGGCGGGGGCAATGCCGTTGCCGCCATACATTGCGGCCAAGCGTCCAGCGGATGCCCAAGACACCACCGATTACCAGACCGTTTGGGCCCGCCATGCAGGTGCGGTGGCGGCACCGACCGCATCGCTGCACTTTGATGCTGAACTGCTCGACGCGTTGCAGGCACGCGGAGTGACGATGAGCCATGTCACGCTGCATGTGGGCGCTGGTACATTTTTGCCGGTCAAGGTGGAGGACGTGACCACCCATAAGATGCATGCCGAATGGGGGGAAGTGACCGAAACGGCAGCGACCGAGATTGCGGCGACGCGCGCGGCAGGTGGGCGGGTGATCCCGGTGGGCACCACTGCCCTGCGCCTGATCGAAAGCGCGGCGCGCGAAAGCGGTGAAATTGCGCCGTGGCAGGGAGAGACGGATATCTTTATCTACCCCGGTTTCACCTTTCAGGTGACCGATGCTCTTATGACCAATTTTCACCTGCCAAAGTCCACGCTGATGATGCTGGTCTCGGCATGGATGGGGCAGGAGAGGGTCGCGCGAATTTACGCCCATGCCGTGGCGCACCAATACCGGTTTTTCTCTTATGGTGACGCTTCCCTGTTGATCCCGGATCAAATCGCTGCGACGGGAGCGCGCAAGCGACATGGCTGAGTCGTGAAATAGGGTGACAGACCCCGCCACGACCACTAGGCCGGGCAAAACAAAGTGGGAGAGCCGCGATGATCAAGGTCCTGTCTAGTGCTTGGGCGCTGCTTTTGGGGATGATGCTGTTGCAGGTCGGCAATGGTATGCAGGGCACCTTGTTGGGCGTGCGTGGGCAGATCGAGGGGTTTACCACGCTCGAAATATCGCTGGTGATGTCGGGTTATTTCGTCGGATTCCTGTTCGGCTCGCGTATGGCGCCCGAGATGATCCGTCGGGTCGGGCATGTGCGGGTATTTGCGGCGCTTGCATCGATGATCTCCGCGGTGATGATCCTGTATCCCACTTGGGCCGATCCCTGGGCCTGGGGCGTGGGGCGGGTTTTGATCGGGTTCTGTTTCTCCGGCGTGTATGTGACAGCAGAAAGCTGGCTGAACAACGCGGCCAGTAACGAAAACAGGGGTAAGGCACTGTCGCTTTACATGATCGTGCAAATGATCGGGATCGTGTCGGCACAAGGGCTGATGGTCGTGGCCGATCCGGGCGGTTTCATCCTGTTCATCATCCCGTCGGTTCTGATCTCTCTGTCGTTTGCGCCCATTTTGCTCTCAATCAGCCCCGTGCCTGCATTTGACACGACCAAACCAATGACATTACGCCAGATCATGAAAACCTCGCCTCTGGGCTGTGTTGGTATGTTCTTGTTGGGGGGCATTTTCTCGGCGCAGTTTGGCATGGCGGCGGTTTACGGTGCCGAGGCCGGGCTGCGGGTTGGACAAATCTCGATGTTCGTGTCGGCCTTTTATATTGGGGCGCTGATCATTCAGTATCCACTGGGCTGGATGTCTGATCGGATGGATAGACGCATGTTGATCGGTGTCGCAGCCGCCCTGATGGGGGTTGGTGCAGTGGTCGGAATGTTCTTTGGCGGTTACTACCCGGCGCTGTTGGTATCGGCCTTCTTTGTCGGGGGGTTGTCCAACCCGCTGTATTCGCTGCTGATCGCGTACACGAACGACTTTCTGGAGCATGAAGATATGGCCGCCGCGTCGGGCGGTATGGTGTTCATCAATGGTCTGGGTGCTGTGGCTGGTCCGGTGATTACAGGTTGGATGATGGGCATGATCGGCCCCAAAGGATTCTTTGTCTTCATCGCGTTTCTCGGGTTTGCCATGGCGATTTATGCCGCCTACCGCATGACACAGCGTGCCGCACCCTCGGTGGACGAAACGGATCGGTATGCACCAGTTACCGCGTCGTCCTCGCCTGTCGCGGTCACATGGGCGCAGGAATATGCGATCGATATTGCGCAAGAAGACGCCGAGGAACTGGAAACCTAGGCAATTGTGCTCGAATGTGACGGGTATGAAGCATTACGTTACTGTCAAAGCACGTGAAACTGTCATTAATCTGTCATGATAAGGCACGGAATGAGCGGGACAAATAAGGAGTGGACCTGTGGTAACGCCTGACGATGTACTGAGTTTCTGGCTGGATGAGGTCGGACCCAAGGGCTGGTACGATGTTTCCGAAGAGTTGGATGCAAAGATCAGCGACCGGTTTCAAGACGCTTGGCAGCGCGCACGGGAGGGGGCGAATGGTCTGTGGCTCACCTATCCGAATGGCACATTGGCCTATATCATCCTGATGGACCAGTTTCCGCGTAACATGTTCCGCGGGTCGGGCGACTCTTTTGCAACCGACAAGCATTCCGTGGCTGCGGCCAAGGTTGCCATTCATCGCAAATGGGATCTGCGTGTGGCAGAACCCGCACGTCAATTTTTCTACCTGCCGCTGATGCATGCCGAGAACCTGTGCGATCAGGAACGCTGCATTCGCATGATTTGCGAACGTATGCCCGAGAGTGGTGCAAGTAATCTGTTGCATGCGCGGGCGCATCGCGAGGTGATCCGCCAGTTTGGCCGCTTCCCCTATCGTAACGAAGCGTTGGGTCGGGCCTGCACCCTGCCTGAGCGTGCCTATCTTGAGGCCGGAGGATACGCCAGCACGGTGCGCCGACTGCAGCAGAAAGACGCAGCCTGACGGATCAGCCTTTGCTGGCCTCCGCGATCAAATCCTCAGACACCGGCGTATACGACAGGATGTCGTGGCGTATTGCTTTTGCGCGAGAAGCGCGCATAGTTGGCACTGATCGGGGGAATTCTAATGACGCTACGCATTATCGGATCCGGTTTTGGCCGCACCGGCACCACGTCCATGAAAGAGGCTCTGACGCAACTTGGGTTCGGTCCGTGCCATCACATGTCCGAAGCTCTCAAGGATCCGCAGACACATATGCCGAAGTGGCGCGCGGTCTTTTCCGGCGAACAGGTGGACTGGGATGAGGTCTTTGCCGGTTTCGAGGCTCAGGTCGATTGGCCCGGTGCCCATGTCTGGCCTCAGACCATGCGCGCCTTTCCAGAGGCAAAGGTGATCCACACGGAACGGCCTTCCGACGGTTGGTGGGAGAGTTTCAATCAAACCATCGGAAAGTTCTTTCGCATGCTGGACGATCTCGACCTGCCGCCGGAGATTGCCGAACTTTTTGCCGTCATGAAGGGCGGTATCATGCTGGACAATTTCGACGACTTTACGGATCGTGACAGCGCCATCGCCACTTATGAACGCAACAATGCACGGGTGCGCGAAGAGGTCCCGGCCGACCGGTTACTAGTCTTCGACGTACGTCAGGGTTGGGCGCCGCTCTGTGAATTTCTCGACGTGCCCGTGCCGCAAGAAGCATTTCCCAACCGTTTTCCGAAGCGCGAATTCTGGGAGCTTCTGGGCGGAGAACCCGAAGGCTAAGGTCTTCGCTCGGTTTTTCTTGCTCGGAGAAAGCGGAAAAGGCCCACGCATCGTCGCTGCCGTGGCATTTTGCATCCGCTCTAGAACTGAGATTGGACGCAAATGCTTTAGCTGGGCCTTCGAACCAAACGGCGTTGTGCGCCATTTCAGGATAGTTTAATATCAAACTAAATCCGGACAAGGAGGCGCAGATGGCCCCGAAGACCTATGATATGATCGTGATTGGCGCAGGCCCGGGGGGCTATGTGGCTGCCATAAGGGGGGCGCAGTTGGGGCTGAACGTATGTGTGGTCGAGCGAGAGCACATGGGCGGTATCTGCCTGAACTGGGGCTGTATCCCGACCAAGGCGATGCTGCGGTCGTCTGAGGTGTTCCACTTGATGCACCGGGCCAAGGAATTCGGGCTGAGTGCCGAGGGGATCAGCTATGATCTTGATGCAGTGGTAAAGCGCAGCCGCGCCGTAGCCAAACAACTGAACAGCGGTGTAGGCCACCTACTGAAGAAAAATAAAGTTACAACGATCATGGGGGTCGCCACACTGCCCGCCAATGGTCGTGTATCGGTCAAGACCGACAATGGCACCGAAGAACTGAGTGCCAAGCATATCGTACTGGCCACCGGGGCGCGCGCGCGTGAACTACCGGGACTGGAGGCCGACGGTGATCGCGTCTGGACCTACAAGCATGCGCTGGTTCCGCCGCATATGCCAAAGAAGCTGCTGGTGATCGGTTCGGGTGCAATCGGGATAGAGTTTGCAAGTTTTTACAACACGCTGGGATGCGAGACGACCGTGGTCGAGGTGATGGACCGTATCCTGCCCGTCGAGGATGCCGAGATCAGCGGCATGGCGAAGAAGGCCTTCAAGAAGCAAGGCATGACTATTTTGGAGAAGGCGGGCGTCAAGCAGCTAGACCGGGGCAAGGACACTGTGACCGCGCATATCGAACAAGGCGGCAAGGTCGAAAAGCAGGACTTTGATACGGTGATTTCCGCGGTTGGCATTGTCGGCAACACCGAGGGCCTAGGGCTGGACGCGTTGGGCGTCACCGTCGACCGAACTCATGTGGTGACGGATGCATACTGTCGTACTGAGGTCGAGGGCATATATGCCATCGGCGATATCGCAGGTGCGCCATGGCTGGCGCACAAGGCCAGCCACGAGGGTGTGATGGTGGCCGAGCTGATCGCCGGTGGACATCCGCATCCGGTCAAGCCAGAGAGCATCGCAGGCTGTACTTACTGCCATCCCCAGATTGCATCCGTGGGCCTGACCGAAGCCAAGGCCAAGGACGCGGGCCATGAAGTGCGCGTTGGTCGTTTCCCCTTCATCGGCAATGGCAAAGCCATCGCATTGGGAGAACCGGAGGGCATGGTCAAGACCGTGTTCGATGCCAAAACCGGAGAGCTGCTGGGCGCACATATGATTGGGGCTGAAGTGACAGAGCTGATTCAGGGGTACGTGGTCGGTCGCCAATTGGAGACGACCGAAGAAGACCTGATAAACACTGTTTTCCCGCATCCCACGCTGAGCGAGATGATGCATGAAAGCGTGCTGGACGCCTATGACCGGGTGATCCACATCTAGGTTGTGATCGGCGGCGGTGTTACCTCCGTGTCTCACACCCGACGCTATCGTTGTTTCTTTCCATACCGTAAATGGCGCAACCGAGGGCATCGATTGTCGCGCTAAGCGACGTTTGGCTCGATTCCATAAGACTGCAATATTTGCCCGAATCTTTGGATTGTGTATGCTGTGAGGCAGAAAATACCCTTGCACGGGAGCTTTCGATGTTTCGACGACTCGCTTTTGCATGTATTTTGTTGCCGTTTTTCGCGGCGGGCGGTGCCCTCGCGCAATCGACCTCGCAGGATTGGAATGGCCCTTATGTAGGCCTGCATCTCGGCGGTGCTTACGCCGGATTTACCAACCGGGTGCCGACTATGCCGGGACCAACGCAGGATGCCGGGACGTTTCTGGGCGGGGTGCAGTTGGGGTATAACTGGCAACAAGGTAACACTGTATTTGGTGCCGAGGTCGATTACTCTTTGATGGAGTTGCGTGGAAGTTCACCCGGTGGAAGTTTCGAAGAGAACAGTATGGGATCATTGCGTTTTCGTGCTGGGCAGGTTCTGGGTGAGACGCTGTTTTTCGGCTCTCTTGGCGTTGCGTGGACCGAGAAGAAGACCTCTCTGACCGGCCTTGGGTCGACCACGGATTATGAGCCGGGTTTGATGATCGGGGGCGGCGCCGAACGTTGGCTGGGTGAGAACCTGACTGGGCGGATCGAGGCATATTACGTTGACGTCCCCAAGTCGCGGCAGAATGTCGGCGGGGTTACGACCTCGGGTGGTTCGCAGAACGGCGTGTTTCGAGCCGGTCTGAACCTGCATTTCTGAGATACGCCGCCGGGGCGTGTCCAAAAAGGAGAAGAAACCATGAGACTGAAGCACATTTGGTTTGCGTTGGCGGCATTCATGGCCCTTTCGGCGGGGAGTTGTGGCGGCAATTTTTTCTGATCAATGGCCGCTCTGGCTGTGGCACACCGTTTTGCGGTAACTAGCCGACGACCAGTTACTGAATACCCAGCGCGCGCAAATTGTCACCAGACTGCGCAGGTTCACACTTTGTTCACACTTTCCCCTTGGAAGATTCACAGCACTCACCTATCTGTTGGACTCTGACTGCCGGGGGGCCACATGGCTGAGTTGAAGAACATTGAGGTGCGCGGCGCGCGCGAGCATAATCTGAAGAATATCGACGTGGATATTCCGCGCGACCAGCTTGTGGTCATTACGGGCCTAAGCGGGTCGGGTAAATCTTCGCTTGCGTTCGATACGATCTATGCCGAAGGGCAGCGCCGCTATGTGGAATCGCTGTCGGCATATGCGCGGCAGTTTCTGGACATGATGCAAAAGCCGGACGTAGACCACATCAGTGGCCTCAGCCCCGCGATCAGCATCGAGCAAAAGACCACCAGTAAAAACCCCCGTTCGACCGTCGGCACTGTGACCGAGATATACGACTACATGCGTCTGCTCTATGCGCGCGCAGGTACACCCTATAGCCCCGCCACCGGCAAACCGATCGAGGCGCAGCAGGTGCAGGACATGGTCGACCGCATCATGGGAATGGAAGAGGGCACACGCGCCTATCTGCTGGCGCCGATTGTGCGGGATCGCAAAGGCGAGTACCGCAAGGAATTCTTGGAGCTACGCAAGACCGGTTTTCAACGGGTCAAGGTGGATGGCGCGTTCTACGAGTTGGATGATCCGCCAACGCTGGATAAGAAGTTCCGCCACGATATTGACGTGGTCGTGGACCGGATCGTTGTGCGCGAGGGTTTGGAGACGCGGCTGGCGGATAGTCTGCGCACCGCGTTGGATCTGGCCGATGGCATCGCCATTCTGGAAACCGCACCGACGGACGCTGATCCTGAGCGCATTACGTTCTCCGAGAAATTCGCCTGTCCTGTCAGCGGCTTTACCATTCCCGAGATTGAGCCACGGCTGTTCTCCTTCAACGCACCATTCGGGGCGTGCCCGGTTTGCGACGGGTTGGGGATGGAGTTGTTCTTTGATGAGCGGTTGGTCGTGCCGGACCAAAACCTGAAAATTTACGATGGCGCGTTGGCACCGTGGCGCAAGGGCAAGAGCCCGTATTTTCTGCAAACCATCGAAGCGATCGCCAAGCATTACGAGTTCGACCAGAATACCCGGTGGAAAGATCTGGATGCTCATGTGCAGCAGGTGTTTTTACATGGGTCGGGTGATGAGGAGATCCCATTTCGCTACGACGAGGGCGGCCGCGTTTATCAGGTCACGCGTGTGTTCGAGGGTGTAATCCCGAACATGGAGCGACGCTATCGCGAGACAGATAGCAATTGGGTACGCGAGGAGTTTGAACGCTACCAGAACAATCGTCCTTGCGGTGCCTGCGCGGGCTACCGTCTGCGCGAAGAGGCTTTGGCTGTTAAGATCGGCTCTGCCAGTGGTGGGCAGAACCAGCTGCTGCATGTTGGGCAGGTGGTCCAGATGTCCATCCGCGAGGCGCTGGCATGGGTCGAAGAGGTCCCGAACCATCTAAGCAAGCAGAAGAACGAAATCGCCCGTGCGATCCTGAAGGAAATCCGTGAGCGACTTGGATTCCTGAACAATGTGGGCCTCGAATACCTGACGCTGAGCCGCAATGCCGGCACGTTGTCCGGAGGTGAAAGCCAACGCATCCGGTTGGCATCGCAGATCGGTTCAGGGCTGACCGGGGTACTCTACGTGTTGGATGAGCCGAGCATCGGACTTCACCAGCGCGACAATGACAGGCTGTTGGGCACACTCAAGAACCTGCGCGATCAGGGTAACACGGTGATCGTGGTAGAGCATGACGAAGAAGCGATCCGCGAGGCAGACTACGTCTTTGATATTGGTCCCGGTGCCGGGGTGCATGGCGGACAGGTCGTCAGCCATGGCGTGCCATCTGTGGTAGCTGCGGATGCGAATTCGATCACCGGGCAATACCTGTCAGGAACCAGAGAGATTTCGATCCCCGCAGTGCGACGTAAGGGGAATGGCAAAAAATTGAAGGTTGTCAAAGCGTCAGGCAACAACCTTAAAGAAGTTACAGCCGAATTCCCGCTGGGGAAATTCGTCTGTGTTACCGGCGTGTCGGGCGGTGGCAAGTCGACGCTGACCATCGAGACGCTATTCAAAACTGCCTCGATGCGGCTGAACGGTGCGCGTCAGACACCAGCCCCCTGTGAGACAATCAAGGGGCTGGAGCATCTGGACAAGGTGATCGACATTGATCAGCGTCCGATCGGCCGCACACCTCGTTCGAACCCCGCGACCTATACCGGCGCGTTCACACCGATCCGCGATTGGTTCGCGGGATTGCCCGAATCTAAGGCGCGCGGCTACAAGCCGGGTCGGTTCAGTTTCAACGTCAAGGGCGGGCGTTGCGAAGCGTGTCAGGGAGATGGGCTAATCAAGATTGAGATGCATTTTCTCCCAGATGTCTATGTCACCTGCGAGACGTGCCAAGGCGCGCGGTATAATCGCGAAACTTTGGAAATAAAGTTTAAAGGCAAGAGCATAGCCGATGTTCTTGATATGACGGTCGAGGACGCGCAGACCTTTTTTCAGGCGGTGCCGAGTATCCGCGAGAAGATGGACGCGCTGGTACGTGTCGGCCTTGGCTATATTAAGGTGGGTCAGCAGGCCACGACGCTGTCAGGTGGCGAAGCGCAACGCGTGAAACTGAGCAAGGAGCTCGCGAAACGGTCGACCGGACGTACGCTCTATATTCTGGATGAGCCCACGACGGGGCTGCATTTCGAAGATGTAAAGAAGCTGCTCGAGGTGCTGCATGAGTTGGTCGAGGGCGGTAACACGGTGATCGTGATCGAGCATAACCTTGATGTGATCAAGACCGCTGACTGGATCATCGACATCGGCCCCGAAGGCGGAGATGGCGGAGGAGAGATCGTTGCCGTAGGCACCCCGGAAAAGATCACTGACGAGGTGCGCAGCCACACGGGGCGCTATCTTAAACCGATGCTTGTGCCGAAAAACAAGGTCGCGGCGGAATGAGTCGAGCCGGGACGCCCCCGGCCGGGGGCGATCTTGGAACCCGCCAGAACAACACATGGTGTCGTGTGCGCGACCTGACCGGGGAACCTGATGTCCCGAATGGCGCGACGGACAGAAGGGGGGCCTTTGGGGAACATGCGGCGCGGCAGATGATGGACGCGGCTCAGGCCGAAGCCCGCGCCGAAGGGCTTTCGGACGTCGCGGACCACGCCGCGCGCTTGCCGTGGAAAAAGCGCGAGACTGGGACGAGAAGGGTGCACCTACCTGATGACACAAGATTTTCGCGGTCGGTCGCAGTATTGCGGAAAGCTCGCGACAAGCCGCGATGTGCGGTTGACTCCCTGACGCTTAGCCGCGTCCGCGCGTCTCGAACCGGGGCAGCATTGCGCTGAAATCGCGGCCGCGCCCATTCTCATCCTCGACAAACTGGCGATAGAGGGCGAGCGCCGCAGCGCCCATTGGCGTGTCAGCGTCGGCACTTTCGGCGGCGCTTTGGGCAAGCCCCAGATCCTTCAGCATCAATTCCGCCGCAAATCCGGGCTTGTAGTCGTTGTCGGCCGGGCTCTGCGGGCCGATACCCGGAGCGGGGCAATAGGCGTTCATCGACCAGCTATAGCCCGATGAAGTGCTGACCACGTCAAACATTGCCTGCCGATCCAGCCCCAACTTGTCCGCCAGTGCAAAAGCCTCGCATGTGGCGATCATAGTGACGCCGAGGATCATGTTGTTACAGATCTTGGCGGCCTGACCATTGCCCGACGGGCCGCAATGCACTGATTTCTGGCCCATGATATCGAATAGGGGCTGTGCCTTGGCCAGACCCGCATCATCGCCGCCGACCATGAAGGTGAGCGTACCGCCACTGGCACCGCCAATGCCGCCCGACACGGGCGCATCAAGCGCAGAAAGTCCCGCGGTGCGCGCATCGGCGGCAACCGCACGGGCGCTTTCAACGTCGACGGTAGAGCAATCGAGGAAAACCGCGCCCTTGCTCATCGCAGGGATGATTTCAGCGGCGACCGCCCGCAGGATGTCTCCGTTGGGCAGCATGGTGATGACGACGTCCGCATCGGTCGCCGCCGCCGCGGCGCTGCTGGCCACGCTGGCGCCTTCTGCCGTGGCGCCGGCCACATCAAAGCCGCTGACCTCATGCCCGGCCTTTGCCAGATTTGCCGCCATCGGCGCGCCCATGTTGCCCAGTCCGATAAATCCGATTTTCATGGCTTAGCCTTTCTTTTCAAAAGAGAGTTTGTTTGGACCGAGCGGCAAGAGCATATTGCTGACCGCGACGGCGGGCAGCGAATCCAGATCGTGTTGCCAGTTCGGGTTGCGGTCCTTGTCGATGATCGCGGCGCGAATGCCTTCCACGAAATCGCCGTGTTCCAACGCACGATACGTAAAGCGATACTCCAGATCGAGGGCCTTGCGAATGGTTAGTGCGTCACCGCGCAGGCGGTGCATCATCTCGACAGTGCAGGCCATCGATAATGGAGAACTGCGACCGAGCGCCTTGAGCGTGTCGGCAGCAAACTCTGCGTCAGCCGGATCAGCAGTCCGCAACGAACGCAAGATATCGCCAAGCGTTTCGCCAGCAAAGTGCCGGTCCACTGCCTTTTGCAAGGCAGGCAAGTTTGTCGCGGGTCGTGCATCTGTATTTTGTGTAAGAATTTCAACGTCACCCTTAGCGATGAGCGCCGATTTGAGAGAATCCCATTTGCTGGCTGGGATCAACATATCTGCAAAACCGGCATAGACAGCATCCGCGCCCCGCATCCGCGCAGTGGTAAGCCCCAGATATTCGCCGATACGCCCGGGTGCCAATGCAAGCATCATCGATCCGCCCACGTCGGGGACCAATCCGATGCTGCATTCAGGCATCGAGATGGAAGATTTATGATCGACAATGCGGTGTGTCCCGTGGCAACCGATACCGACACCGCCGCCCATGGTGAAACCCTGAAGGAATGACACGATCGGCTTTGAGTACTCAAAGATTTTGGCGTTCAGCCGGTACTCATCCGCCCAGAACGTTTGTCCATATGCGTAGTCTCCGGCCTTGCCGCGCTCATACAGTTCCTGAATATCACCGCCGGCACAGAATGCCTTGTCTCCGACCGCGTCAATCAGGATCAACCGAACATTGTCGTCATTAGCCCAGACATCCAACGCGTCCTCGATGGCTAGACACATGTCGTAGGTCAGGGCGTTCAACGCCTCGGGTCGGTCCAGTGTGATGCGTCCGGCGCAGCCTTCAGCGCGGATATGAATATCAGGCATTTTGGTCGGTTCCGTCGTTTAGCGTTCGTTCAGCATGTGCCGGGCCACGATGACACGCATGATTTCGTTCGTGCCTTCGAGGATCTCATGCACACGTAGGTCGCGCACGAGTTTTTCAATGCCATAATCGGCGAGGTAACCGTAGCCGCCGTGCAGTTGCAGGCACTGGTTGACGATGCGGCTGCCGGCCTCGGTGACGAATTTTTTGGCCATCGCGCAATGTTTGCTGGCGTCAGGCATGTTCTGGTCCAGTTTCCACGCGGCCTGACGCAAGAAGACCCGCGCAGCGGAGAGTTCGATCTCCATCTCGGCTAGGCGGAATTGCAATGCCTGAAACTGGTCGATGGATTTTCCAAAGGCTTTGCGCTCGGACATGTAAGATTGCGTCAGATGCATTGCTGTTTGCGCGGCACCAAGCGAGCAGGCCGAAATGTTCAGACGACCACCATCGAGGCCGGCCATCGCATATTTAAACCCTTTTCCTTCCTCGCCCACCAAATTTTCCGTCGGAATGTAGCAATTATCGAATTGTACCTGCCGAGTTGGCTGGCTGCGCCAACCCATTTTGTCTTCTAATCCGCCATATGACAGTCCCTCTGTCCCGGTCTCGACAAGGACGGTCGAGATGCCTTTGGGGCCATCCTCGCCGGTGCGCACCATGACCACGTAAGCGTCGGAATATCCGCCACCAGAGATAAACGCCTTGGTGCCGTTCAGGCTGTAACCCTCATTGGTCCGTTCTGCGCGGGTTTTGAGTGCCGCAGCGTCACTGCCCGAACCGGGCTCTGTCAGGCAATAACTCAGCACGGTTTGCATGCTCAGAACGTCGGGCATCACCCGCGCTTTCATATCTTCGCTGGCAAACGTGTCGATCATCTTGGCGCACATATTGTGAATCGACAGGAAGGCCGCGACGGACGGGCAGGCCATACTCAGCGCTTCGAACACCAGTGTCGCATCCAGCCGTGTCAGGCCGGAACCGCCTGTCTCCTCGGAGACGTAAAGTCCTCCGAAACCAAGTTCGGCGATCTGCGGCCAAAGTTCCTTTGGGATGGTGCCGTCGGCCTCCCATTTGCGGGCGTGGGGTGCGATGTTGTCTTGGCCAAATGCATAAGCCATGTCGAATATGGCCGTTTGTTCCTCGCTGAGTGCGAAATCCATCACTGTGTCCCCCCGGATCATGGAATTGAACGTATGTTTAATTATCAAACCTCACAGAAATATTGCAAGGCGGATATCGCTATCAGCGTCTGTTACAAATCGACGTGGAATTCGTCGATGAGATGCTGGACCACGGCGCGCAGGGCTGCATCCTTGTCGTCCTCGGCATCCATTTTTTCTGTGTATACGCGGCGCTGGCGGTCGGCACTGGTGCCATTTTGCGCAATCTTGGGCGCGCGCGCTACTTCGTCGAGCGAGTTGAAATAGGCCAGATCTTCGCCGGTCAGTTCCATGAGTTCATCCATCAGCGTTGCCATCGGGACAACTTCTCCGAGGCCAAGATCGATCAGGCCCTCGCGCACCCCATATCGCTGCGCGCGCCAGCGGTTCTCAGAGATCAGGAATGAATCATAGATGCGCCAGCGTTGGTTGCGTGTGGCCAACCGCCACAGCATACGAGCGCAGGCCTGTGTCAGCGCCGCAAGGCATAGCGTGTCCTCCAGTCGGGGCTGGACGTCGCAGATGCGCGATTCAATCGTTGGAAATTTCGACGAGGGTCGCAGATCCCACCATATCTTGGAGCTGTCCTCGATCACGCCGATATCGATGAGCACCTGTACCGAGCGTTCAAATTCACCAAAGCTGTCCATGCGCGGTGGCAGGCCGGTACGCGGGAGGTTGTCGAAAATCGTCAGCCGATAGCTGTCCAACCCGGTGTCGTGCCCTTGCCAGAAGGGTGACGAACAGCTGAGCGCCAGAAGATGCGGCAGAAAGTAACTCATCTGGTTCATCAGGTCGATACGCCGGTCGGGGTTCTCAATGCCTACATGGACATGCATACCACAGATCAGCATGCGCTGAACCACGCCCGCCAAATCGCTGGAGAGTGCGTTATAGCGATCTTTGTCGGTGTGTTTCTGTTCGCGCCAGTCGGAAAACGGATGACAGGATGCGGCGATGGGGGCGAGGTTGAATTTGGCCGCCTCACGGCTGACGCAACTGCGCAAGCGTTTGAGGTCTTCGCGCGCTTCGTGCACATCTCGGCAGACCTTGGTGCCGATTTCGATCTGGCAATTTAGAAATTCCGGACTGACCTGATCCTGTAACTCGGCAGAGCAGGCTTCCATCATCGTTTTTGGCGCTTCGGCAAGTGCGAGACTATCGCGATCCACCAATAGATATTCTTCTTCGATGCCGATGGAAAAGGCAGGTTCAGTCAGGGCCATGTTGGTCGTCCTCCATGACCATTATCAGAGCATATTGCAATACAGTCAGGCAAGCGCGTCAGCGACTGATGCGCTCGAAGGCGCGTTGGGCTTCCTCTACAAACCAGGCCAGCCGATTGGCCGCCGGGCCGGACGGTGCCAACGCGGCAGATTGCCCGTAGAGAGAGAAGTGATGCGTGGCGCTATCTGCGGCCAGTAATGGACGCGTATAGTGATACATCAGCGGGAAAGGAGCGGCTGCAACCTGTGCCATAGCATTCAGCCATGCGGTGCGATGCGCGCGGGCCGGTCGCCCTGAAACGGAGCAGCTGATACGAGTGCTGTCATCACTTCCGCCGTCGGTACTCTCAAAATGGTGTGCCTTCGGAGCGCTTTCATCTGACGTCAGAAAGCCAGTGCCGATCTGAACACCAGATGCGCCAAGCGCGAAGGCGGCGGCAATGCCGCGCCCATCCGCGATGCCACCTGCGGCGATTACCGGCACGTCCACCGCTGAGGCGATCTGTGGCACCAGCGCCAGCAACCCGATCTGCGCGTCATTTTCAACATCCAGAAACACGCCGCGATGGCCGCCGGCCTCCCAGCCTTGGGCGATGATCGCATCGACATTGCGGGCGGCCAGCCACTTGGCCTCGGCCACGGTTGTGGCTGATGACAGGATACGGGTTCCGGCGGCTTTCAACGAGGCAATCGCATCGGCCTCTGGCAGGCCAAAGTGAAAACTAGCCACTGCTGGAGGGTGTTCTAACAGGATGGCCAGATGTTCCGGGCCGAACGGAGTATAGGGTGCCTGAGGCATGGTATCTGGCGCTGAGACGCCTGCGGCGGCGTAGTATGGGGCCAGTACATCAAGCAACTGATTGTGATGTTCTTGTGTCATTTCCGGCGCGACGTGGCAGAAGAAATTCAGGTTCACGCCACGGTTGGTTTGCGCCGCGATTTCGCGGATATGTGCGCGAAGCGTGTCCAGTGGCATAGTCGCGCAACCATGCGACCCCAGCCCGCCAGCGTTCGATACGGCCGCCGCAAGGGCAGGGGTCGTCGTGCCGGCCATAGGGGCCAGAATGATCGGGTGTTCAATGTCCAGCAGGTCAATCAGGCGATTGTCAGGCCACATGTCACGGCTCCTAAGGTGAATGGCGAAACGAAAAGAGGCCGCGGGGATGACCCGCGACCTCTGATATTTATTGCGTTCTCAAATCGATCAATCCATCGCTTTGAAGTTGAACTCGCCGCCTTCCTTGATGCCGCTGGGCCAGCGCGCGGTGACGGTTTTGGTTCTTGTGTAGAACTTGAATGCGTCCGGACCGTGCTGGTTAAGGTCACCAAAGACCGATTTTTTCCAGCCGCCAAAAGTGTGATAGGCTAGCGGCACGGGGATCGGAACGTTGATGCCGATCATGCCGACATTGACCCGGTTAGCAAAGTCTCGCGCTGCATCACCATCGCGTGTGTAGATCGCAGTGCCGTTGCCCATCTCGTGATCCATGGCCAGCTTGATCGCTTCCTCGTAACTACCAGCGCGGACAGTGCTGAGGACGGGGCCGAAAATCTCGTGCTTGTAGATATCCATATCGGGTGTGACGCGGTCAAAGAGGTGTGGGCCGACGAAAAACCCATCCTCGTAGCCTTGCAGGCTGAAGCCACGGCCATCGACAACCAGTTCAGCGCCTTGGTCGATACCGGTCTGCACCAGACGCTCGATATTGGCTTTGGCGGCGGCGGTCACGACCGGGCCGTAATCGACGTCATCGCCCGAGGTGTATGGCCCGACCTTGAGCGCCTCGATGCGTGGCACCAGCTTCTCGATCAGCTTGTCTGCGGTTTCATCGCCCACGGGCACGGCGACCGAGATTGCCATGCAACGCTCGCCAGCCGCACCGTAGCCTGCGCCGATCAGCGCGTCAGCCGCCTGATCCATATCCGCGTCCGGCATGATGATCATGTGGTTCTTGGCGCCACCAAAGCACTGTACGCGTTTGCCTTGTGCGCAGCCGGTGCCGTAGATGTATTCAGCGATGGGGGTCGATCCGACAAAACCGATCGACTGGATGACATCATGGTAAAGGATCGCGTCAACTGCTTCTTTGTCACCGTTCACCACCTGAAGGATACCTTTGGGCAGACCTGCTTCCTCCATCAGCTCAGCCAGCATCAGGGGCACAGAAGGGTCGCGCTCGGATGGTTTCAGGATGAACGCGTTGCCGCAGGCGATGGCGGGGGCAAACATCCACATCGGGATCATCGCAGGGAAGTTAAAGGGAGTGATGCCAGCGGTAACGCCCAGTGGCTGGCGCATCGAATACATGTCGATACCCGGACCGGCGCTGTCGGTGAATTCACCCTTCAACAGTTGGGGCGCCCCGATGCAGTATTCGACCACTTCCAACCCGCGTTGCACGTCGCCCTTGGCGTCGGGAAAGGTCTTGCCATGTTCTGCGCTGAGGGCTTCGGCCAGCTTGTCCATGTCGCGGTTCAGCAGGTCGACGAACTTCATCAATACCCGTGCGCGGCGCTGCGGATTGGTCGCGGCCCATTTGGGCTGCGCTGCCTGTGCTGCGTCCACGGCCTTTTGCATCTCGTCTGCGTTGGCCAGCGGGCATTTCGCCTGCACGTCGCCAGTGGCTGGGTTATAGACATCCGAGAAGCGGCCCGAAGTCCCTTTGACATGGGCGCCGTTGATGTAATGCGTCAGTTCTTTCATGGAATCCTCCGATCAAGTTTGCGCGTAACCTACTCTTGCAAATTTCCTCATAAAAGGGGCAATCTCCCAAAGAGGGTTTGCATAATTGCAAAAGGGGGTAGGGCATGGACTCGCAATGGGATGATATGAAGGTATTTCTGGCGGTCGCCAGAAACGAAAGCCTGTCGGGGGCAGGGCGGGTTCTGAAGGTCGACCCGGCCACGGTAGGTCGACGGATCGCACGCCTTGAGGAATCGCTGAAGGTGGCGCTGTTTGCAAAATCGCCACAAGGTTACGCCCTAACCAACGAAGGCCAGCGCCTGATGAGCCATGCGACGCGCGCCGAGCAGGAAATGCTGATGGCTTTTGAGGATGTCGGCGAGCGGGGACGACAACTGAGCGGGCAGATCAGGCTGGGCGCGCCGGACGGGTCGGCCAACTTTCTGCTGCCGCAGGTTTGCGCCGGGATTGTCGAGCAGAACCCCGATTTGGAGGTGCAGATCGTGGCATTGCCGCGCGTCATCAACCTGTCAAAACGCGAGGCAGATATGGCAATCGCGGTGAGTGCGCCGACAGCAGGGCGACTGAGCGTGCAAAAGATTACCGACTACAAGTTACACCTCACAGCCTCGCGCAATTACCTCAAGAGCGCCGCCCCGATCCGCACCCGCGATGACCTGCGCCATCATAGGTTCGTGGGCTACATCCAAGATATGATTTTCGACAAGGAACTGGATTATCTGGGCGAGGCAGGGTTGGATAAGGTGCATTTGGCCAGCAACTCTGTATCGGTTCAGTTTAACTGGATCCGGCAGGCGGCAGGGATCGGGTTCATGCATGACTTTGCAATCCCGTTCAGCCGTGGTCTGCAGAAAGTGCTGACCGATGAGATCAGCCTGACACGCAGCTTCTATCTGGTGCGCCATGCCGAAGACCGACGGTTGGAACGGATGAACCGTTTTGCGGAGGCGCTGGCGACGGGTATCCGCAAAGAGGTCGCACGGTTGGAAGGGCAAACCTGATCACGGGTACCATTCCGCGTGTGATTTCTTCAGAAAGAGTGTTGTTCATGGTGTGCAGGTCCGGTCAGCGCATTTTGTATCGCATCAGGCAGGATAGCTTGACAGGTTTCGCCGGATCGGGGACGCTGAATCTGATAGCGTATTAAACCGCGAGGGAAACGAAATGCTGGTGCAACAAATCCTGAAGGCCAAGGGCGATACACCCGTGGTGACGATCAAACCCGGCACGCTGGTTTCGGATGCGGCCCGTATCCTTGCGGAGCGACGCATCGGCGGTCTGGTCGTGTCGCGCGATGGTGAAACAGTCGAAGGCATCCTGTCAGAACGTGACATCGTTCGGTCGCTCGCGGTCCGTGGAGCAAGCTGTCTGGCAGAAAAGATCGACGAGATGATGACGCGCAACCCGGTCTGTGCGGCCAAGCAAGACAGTTCAGATGTGGTTTTGGCGCGGATGACGGATGGACGTTTTCGCCACATGCCGGTGGTCGAGAATGGCAAGCTGGTGGGCATCGTCACCATTGGCGACGTGGTCTCGGCCCGGCTCACAGAATTGTCGATGGAAAAGGACGCCCTGCAAGGCATGATCATGGGGCACTGATCGCGCGGTCGCGATCATATTGCACTTGCAATGACGGGGATGTTTCGGCCTTCTGCCTGTGAAACAACCGTGACCATTCTATAGGCGACGAATCTCATGCGCATTGGCCTCTACCCCGGCACCTTTGACCCGATCACCTTGGGGCATATCGACATTATCCGACGGGCGTGCCTGTTGGTGGATCGTCTGGTGATCGGGGTCGCCATCAACGACGGCAAGGGGCCGTTGTTCTCGCTCGAAGAGCGGGTGGCGATGGTCGAGGCGGAATCGGCTGCGCTGGCAGAAAGCACTGGGACCGAAATTGTCGTGCATCCCTTTGACAATCTGCTGATCGATTGCGCCCGCGATGTCAGCGCACAAGTGATCGTGCGCGGACTGCGTGCGGTGGCTGATTTCGAATACGAATTTCAGATGGTTGGTATGAACCGTGCGTTGGATGCCTCGGTCGAGACTGTGTTTTTGATGGCGGATGCGAACCATCAGGCGATTGCATCGAAGCTGGTCAAGGAAATCGCGCGCTTGGGGGGCGATGTTCGCAAATTCGTCACGGGGCCAGTGAATGCGGCGTTGTTGGAGAAGTACAGCTAACGCGTTCCGATCTCGGCGGATCAGCGCCAGAATGCCATCCATTCGATCAGGTCAGCCAGTTTTTGCGCCACAAATATCGACCCTTCCCAATCCTGTAGCGCGTAATCAAGGATTAGCGCAAATGCGATCATCAGGCCGAGGCCAATGGCGATCTTGTTGGTCATTTACTCTACCCTGAAACGATTGCGACCCTGTCGGGTATGCCTGACAGGGCCGCATCGCGCAAGATTGCCAAGGTCAGTTTACCCCAGACGCCCCATCAGCGCAGCCAGATCGGCCATACGCACTGAAAAACCCCATTCGTTGTCGTACCATGCCAGAACACGGACCAGACGACCGCCAGTCACTTTGGTCTGGGCCGGAGCGAAGATGCTGCTTTCTTCGGTGTGGTTGAAGTCGATGCTGACCTTTGGCTCGGGATCATAGGCCAGAATGCCTTTCATCGCTCCATTGGCTGCCGTTTCGACGACGGCGTTCACCTCGGCCTCTGTCACGTCGCGGGACGCGATGAACGTCAGGTCCACAGCGGATACGTTCGGCGTCGGTACGCGGATGGCGGAGCCATCCAGCTTGCCTTTGAGGGCTGGCAGTACTTCGCCCAGTGCTTTGGCTGCACCAGTCGAGGTGGGGATCATCGACATTGCCGCTGCACGCGCTCGGTAGAGGTCCTTGTGGCGACGATCCAACGTCGGCTGATCGCCGGTATAAGCGTGGATCGTGGTCATGATACCGCTCTCGATGCCGATGCCTTCGTGCAGCACTTTGGCTAGCGGAGCAAGGCAGTTGGTGGTGCAGGACCCGTTCGAGATCATCCGCTCGCCCGGCTTCAGGTCTTCGTGGTTGACGCCCATGACCACGGTCCGGTCCACGTTCTTGCCCGGTGCGGACAACAGGACCTTACCCGCGCCGCGTTCCAGATGCTTGCTCGCTTTTTCACCGTCGTTGAATTTGCCGGTGCATTCCAGCAGGACGTCGACGCCGTCCCAGTCCAATTCGTCCAGGTCGTAAGTCGAGAACATCTGCATCGGGCCACGCCCAAGATCCATCGTACCGTCGCCAAGCGTGATTTCATTGGCAAAGCGACCGTGCACGCTGTCGTATTTAATCAGGTGGGCAGCGGTTTCCAGTGGGCCGGTGGCGTTGACCTTGACCACTTCGATATCATCGCGGCTGGATTGGGCAATATGCGCGAGGGTGGCGCGCCCGATGCGTCCAAACCCGTTGATGCCAACTTTGACGGTCATGTAAATTCCTCTCTGGCGGCTGATGTTGTTCGGCATATAGTCCTGCTAACCTCGCACCGAAAGGCGAAAAACGCTTGATCTCAGGGTGATAGCGATAACGGAGGCGGCAAATCGCCGTCGGGGACAGCTGGTTGCGCTAACGGGTGCGTTGCAGGTAGGCGCGTTTATCCTGTATTCCGCAGGTAACGTGAAGGAGAGATGAGATGAGCGGACTATTGGCGCTGCTGGATGACGTGGCTGGCATTGCCAAGATCGCCGCCGCATCGGTTGATGATGTGGTAGGGCAGGCGGCCAAGGCTGGCGCCAAGGCGGCAGGCGCCGTGATCGACGATGCCGCTGTCACCCCGAAATATGTTCAGGGTTTCGAGGCGCGCCGCGAATTGCCGATCATCTGGCGGATCGCGCGCGGTTCCCTAACCAACAAACTGGTGTTCCTGCTGCCTGCGGGTCTGGCGCTGAGCGCGTTCGCCCCTTGGGCGATCTCACCGCTGTTGATGCTGGGCGGGGCGTATCTGTGCTTTGAGGGGGCCGAGAAAGTGGCGCATGTTCTGGGGTTTGGCCACGCAGAGGGCGGACCCGATGGCAGTCACGCGGATGTAGATCCGGCGCATCTGGAAGAAGAAAAGGTGGCGGGTGCAATTAAGACCGATTTTATCCTGTCAGCCGAGATTATGACAATCGCACTCGCGGCGATCCCGGCCAGCGGCTTCTGGATGGAGGCGGCGACGCTGGCTTTGGTTGCGGTTATGATAACGGTCGCGGTTTATGGGGCTGTAGCGCTGATTGTCAAAGCCGATGACTTGGGTCTGTTAATGGCGGCGCGCGGGCGACTGAGGCTAACACGCGCAGCGGGACAAGGGATTGTTCGTGCAATGCCCAAGGTTCTGAAGCTGCTGATGATTGTCGGCACTGCCGCAATGCTCTGGGTTGGCGGAAGTATCATTCTGCACGGGCTGAAAGAGATGGGGCGAGCGGAACCCTATGACATGATCCATCACTGGGCAGAGGTTGCCGCGCATGGCGCCGGATCATTTGCGGCTACGACAGAGTGGTTTCTGGTTGCCGGTATGGACGGAATGCTGGGGCTGGCGCTGGGGTTCGTCCTGATTCCGGTGGGTACAAAGCTGATCGCGCCCATTTGGAAGGCGCTTCGGCGGCTTAATCCCGTTGTGTGATCAAGCCACCCGAACCGGAGCGCGCATCATTGCATACGCAGAGCGCCGTCCAACCGGATCACCTCGCCGTTGAGATAACCGCATTCGATGATGAACGCCGCAAGACGTGCGTACTCGGATGGATCACCCAGACGTTTGGGGCAGGTCACATCCTGTGCCAGACTGTCCTGTACCTCTTGCGGAAGCCCTTGCAGCATGGGGGTCAGGAAAATTCCCGGCGCAATGGCCATGACGCGGATCCCTTCCCGAGCCAGATCACGCGCCATCGGCAGGCTGAGGCCATAGATGCCCCCTTTGGACGCAGCATAGGCGGCTTGGCCCTTCTGTCCGTCAAAGGCGGCAACCGAAGCGGTGTTGATGATCACCCCACGCGCGCCATCGACCTCGGGTGCGTTCTGCGCGATTTCTGCGGCGGCTAGGCGTGCAACGTTGAAGCTGCCGACCAGATTGATGTCGATAACGCGTTGAAACCCGTCCAGAGAATGCGGGCCGTTCCTACCCAGAGTTTTTTCCGCCGGGGCGATGCCGGCGCAGTTGATTGCGGCTGTAATCCGGCCCATCGCCTGTTTTGCCTGCGCGATCGCGGCGCTGACGGACGCCTCGTTTGTGACGTCGGTTTCAGAAAAATGCGCACCGATTTCGGCAGCCAGTGCTGTGCCACGTTCAGTATCGCGATCGAGGATCGTTACGTCTGCTCCCACATTGCGAAAATGTCGTGCGGTGGCTTCACCGAGGCCCGAGGCCCCGCCAGTGATGATCGCGGCGGCATTCTGGATTTGCATGGCGACTCCCTTCGAGGAAATGAACAAGTGTTCAGATAACGTGATCCTGCTCCGCTGTCAAAGGGCGGGACGGATGAAACGGACGGTGGCAATCATTCCGATCACAGTGATAATGATGCGCAAGATGTGATGAAGCGTGACAAAGGCCGGATTGGCTTGAAGGCTGAGGGCGACCAGAGCCATCTCTGTGACACCACCGGGGGCAAAGGTAATCAACAGCACGTCGAAAGGTTCGCCCAGGACAGGCTGCAACAGCAATGCCATTGCTGCCGCCAGCAGTAGCATCCCCCCAACGGAAACAATGGCCAGTGTGGCGCCATGAAGGATCAAAGCGCGGCTTAGCCCTGTGAAGCGCAGCCCGAGGGCCGTGCCGATCACGATCTGCGCAAAATTCACCAGCCATTGCGGTACGTCGAGATGCCCCAACCCGCTGAGCGAAAGGATCGCAGCGACGGCCAATGGTCCGGTAATCTGCCCGGCGGGCAGGCGCATCACCCGTGCTATCCAGATACCCAGAGCGCCTGCTGCGGCTAGCCAAGGAAGCGCATGCCACGGCACTGGACCATGGGACAGGCTAAGACCTGCGGCACTGCCGACGGGCGCTCCAAGATAGAATGATAGCCCGATCGGCAATATGGTAACAACAAGGATAACGCGCAGAAACTGTTGCAACATCAGGCGTGGCATATCTGCGCCGGCTGCCTCGCCCAGCGCGATACTCTCGTACAGCCCACCGGGCGCGCCAGCGTAGAAGGCCGTCGCGCGATCATATCCGCCCAAGCGCCGAAACATCAGGTAGTTGAACATCATAGCTGTCGCGACAAAAACTATCAAAGCAAGGAAGCTGATGGCCAAGTCGCCAGCCTTGTCAAAGAGTGCGGGTGTCACCTGCGCACCAATCATCAGACCGATAATGGCCATGAACACGAGGCGGAATCGCTGGGGAAACTGATAACCGTCTGGCAGTTTATGTGGCAGCAGTGTTGCGACCATTCCCGAGGCCACCATCGGACCCAGCAAAAAAGGCAATGGCATCGCGGTACGTGTGGCAAGCGTTCCGGCGATTGCAGAGCAAAAGATCAGAAGTGTCGTGGTCCGCAGATGTGGCATGAGCATGTTGAAGCACCGGCTGCCCCAGTTGGCAATGGCAAAAGCCGAGGCCTGACAAGGGGATGCCGTTCCAAAACTCGCGCTGATGCGTTTACGCTATAGCAGAGTGTTTCAATCGTCGGGGCAGGGTGTCCCGGCTGCGTCCCAAACTTCGAGGTCGGAAATATGCTCTGCCAGTGAATAGGGGGCTGCTTCGCGGGTGCCGCCGGGTGACCATGCCCAATGCAGGATGATGTCATGGCCCAGATGTTCGGCCAGTTCCTCAGGCGTGCGTCCTCCGTTGCGCTCGGGGTCGCGTAACTGGTTACAGATAACCTCTGAAGGCTGCCCGAACCAGTGCGCCTCGGGAGGGGCCAGCATCCACGCAGTATCGACGCGCGGAGCTGCGTGCGGGGCCGGGTTGCCCCGGTCCGACACCGTGTGGCAGGTTTGGCAGGGGATGGTTTCTGCCCCGATGCGGCTGTCGCCTGCCTGAATGTTCATGCCATGGGGGCGTACCTTCCCATAACTGGAGCCAGACCACATGGGCCGATCCGATGGCCCGACATGGCAGTTGGCGCAGCGCGGATGTGATGTGACTTCGTAAACCCGCTCCCATGCCGCAAGGCCGTCGGCACGGTTGACGGTGTCTTGTGCTGCCATGCTTACGGGCAAAGGGGCAAGAATAGCAAAGAGCAAGACCAGACGGAGCACTTTGAACATTACGCGAAATCCACAAATTTGTTGAATGGCATCTCGCGTATGCGCACCCCTGTGGCGGCAAAAATTGCGCCTGCCAGTGCTGGTGCGGCGGGCGGCACGGGTGGCTCTCCGATGCCGCGCACTTGTTCACCGTTCTCCAAACCTCGAACAGTGATCCGGGGGCACTGATGCAGGCGCATTCCCTCAAAGTCGTGGTAGTTGGTTTGTGTTGCCGTGCCGCCCTGATAGGTGATCTGGCAGTTCATGGCGTGGCCCAGCCCCCAGATGACGCCGCCCGCGACGAGGTTTTCGAAATTGACCGGATCGATCACTGTGCCTACCTCGGCAGCGACCCAAGCCTCGGTAATGCGCAAACCACGATCTGTCTGACGTACTTCGACGATTTCTGCGCAAGGCACACCAAAAGAGTGGGTGAGTGCCACGCCACGCCCAATGCCTGTGCCCGGATGTGGGCCGGACCAGTTTGACATTTTGGCGACGGATTCTAGTGCAGCTCGGGCCAAAGGATCGCTACAAAGACGCAGTCGCTCGTGCAGCGGATCGGCCCCCGCAGCATGGATTATCTCATCCAGTCCAAGGTTGTAGAAGAACCCGCCGGTTGAAGCCCCGACAGATCGCCATGAACTGATCGGCGCCAATTCAGGCGCACGGTGTCCGGTGACACGGTGGTGGGGGATGGCAAAGGGCTGATCCCATGCTCCAGCGACGATCTGGCTGTCGGGGCCGGGTGGCGCAACGCTCTGCCGTCCCATCTGCGACGCAATGACCGATGGCATGGCGATTGAAAGGTCAAACGCCGTCACCTGACCGTTTTCGTGCGCACCGCGCATCCGGGCCATTGCGGGCTGGCGCATGTAGTCGTGGCGCATATCGGTTTCACGGCTGTAGGTCAGCTTGATCGGGGTGCCGGGCATCTGCATGGCGATCTCTGTCGCTTGTCGTACAACGGTATCCTCTAACCGATGGCCAAAGCTGCCGCCGATATAGGCGGCATGGACGGTGACGGCAGCGGACTTTACCTTCGCAATCTTGGCCACGTTGGATTGGACAAAGCGTGGGATTTGTGTGCCGGTCCAGACCTCGACCTGACCGTTGTTCACCAGCACGATAGCGCTAAGCGGTTCTAGGGGCGCATGAGCCAGATAAGGGGCGTGGTATTCGGCCGAGATGGTACCCGTGCCCTGAAATGCATCCGCTACATCCCCGTCATCGCGCGGGCGACTGTCGCGGTGGTCATTGGTGAAACTGTTGGCGAGCGCCTGCCAGTGCGCCTCCATTTCGGAAGGAAAGGGCGCGGGCGCCCACTCGGCCTTGATCAGGTCTGCCGCACGGAACGCATGCCACGTGGTCTTGGCCACAATACCAAGCCCCCCGGTCACTGGAACGACCGCTAGGATGCCGGGCGCGGCAAGAGCCGTATCAGCGTCATAAGACCTAAGCTGGCTGCCGGGTGCCGGGCCAAGCAGAACAGTGGCGTGCAGCATATCGAGCACCGTCAGGTCGATGCCGTAGCTTAGTGTGCCGGTGCATTTGGCCATCATGTCCAGCCGGTGCATCGGCTTGCCGATCAGCCGCCATTCGGATGCGGGGCGTAATGGTACATCTTGCGCCACCTCCAGTGTAGCGGCGGTTGCGGCGAGGGATGTGTAGGGTAGGGCGCGACCGTCTGGCAGGATGACGGCGCCATCTTTCGTGCGCAATCGGGTCAGGTCAGCACCGCTCTGCATTGCAGCGGCTCGTTTCAGCGTTTCGCGCGCCGATGCGCCTGCTGCGCGCAGTTTCACAAAGCCATCAGGCACGGTGGTTGACCCACCTGTGATCTGCATACCCATGAATTTCATCACTGCGTCGATCGTACCGTGAACGGTACTGTTCAGTAGGCCGTCTCCGGGCATCGCAAAGGCTGCGGCCTCTTCGGACAGAGCGGTATTCCAGTAGGCCGGGCTGGGTGGCCCGGGGTCGACGGTGATCTGGTCTAGTGCCACGTCAAGTTCTTCGGCTATCAGTGCCGCCTGAACGTGATAGGCACCTTGGCCCTTGTCGGCGCGTGGGGTGATCAGGGTGATGCCGTCCGCGTCGATACGCACATAGGGCGTGAGCGCGGCGCTGTCTTCGGGTAACCCATCCAGCAAGGGATTATCCACGGCTCTGCGGTATTGATAAATACCGAAGGCGACACCGCCAGCGACGGCCGCTGATCCGACTAGAAACGTGCGACGTGCGATTTTTCCGGCTTTGCTCATTTCGCTATGCCCCGCGCAGCGCCGTGGCGGCGGATTTCACCGCGGCACGGATACGTGGATAGGTTCCGCAGCGGCATAGATTGGCGCTCATCGCGGCGTCGATCTGGGCGTCGGTGGGGTCGGGTGTGTCCACAAGAAATGATGCCGCGGCCATGATTTGACCGGATTGACAATACCCGCATTGGGCCACCTGATGCTGGTGCCATGCCGCCTGCACGGCATGTAACGCGGCAGGAGTGCCCAGCCCTTCGATCGTCGTGATTTCACCCTGCACATCGCCGAGCAGTAATTGACAAGAGCGCACTGCAATCCCGTCTTCGTGCACCGTACAGGCGCCACATTGCGCGATCCCGCAACCGTATTTTGTGCCCGTCATCCCCAGTACATCGCGTAGAACCCACAGCAGGGGCATGTCCGGTTCTGCATCCACATCATGCGGGGTGCCGTTGACAATCAGTTGCACGCGGATCTCCTCGGGTTGCGAGTGTGTCTGGATGATAGCTCGATACGATGAGGTGGAAAATGCCCCTCTGACGAGAGTGACCTCACGGAATGCTTTGTGGAAGAAGACTTTCCGCCAGTCCCGCGCAGAGTTCCACTGATGCCAGCATGTTATCTACCCCGGTGATGCCACAGTCCCTGAGGCAGCGGTCGTGATCTCATTTCAACTATGGCCCCGTTTTATCTGTCTTGCGTGATTTCACCGCTGAACGCCCTTTGAATACGCCCCGGATGCGTGTGTCGTGCTGTCGGAAGATATGCGAACCCACCTTCACCAGCGTCGGATGACACCTGTCGCGGGTGATTTTCAGTCAGCAAAGGATCGCTGGATTGGAGCGGGTGAAGGGAATCGAACCCTCGTCACTTGCTTGGGAAGCAAATGCTCTACCATTGAGCTACACCCGCAACGTTGATTGGATTATCTATCGTGAGCGCAGAAGGCAAGTCTGAAACTTGGTCCGCCCGTGTGTTGATTGTCACTGAGAACTGACCCGGTATTTTCACCGAGATTTGACCCACCCTCAGTTATGCGTCGTGGTCTATGATGCGGTCAATGTTTTGGCCTCCTTTGCAGTTTTCTTTGCTGCCTCAGAACTGACCTTGAAGCGGTAGCTGTCGTTTCCGGTTTCGAGGATGTGGCAGCGGTGGGTAAGCCGATCCAAGAGAGCGGTGGTCATCTTTGCATCCCCGAAGACCTGCGCCCATTCTGAGAAGCTAAGGTTGGTGGTGATGATCACACTGGTGCGCTCATAGAGCTTACTGAGTAGGTGGAAGAGCAATGCCCCACCAGATGAACTGAACGGCAGGTAGCCAAGCTCGTCTAAGATAACCAAATCGACCTTGGTCAGCATCTCAGCCAGTTTCCCAGCCTTTCCAAGCGCTTTCTCTTGCTCCAGTGCATTAACCAATTCCACGGTCGAGAAGAAGCGGACCTTTCGCCTGTGATGCTCAATCGCCTGCACACCAATTGCTGTAGCAGTATGGCTTTTGCCGGTTCCGGGGCCGCCGATCAGCACGACATTTTCAGTCGCTTCAATGAACTCGCACCGATGCAACTGTCGGACTGTTGCCTCGTTGATCTCACTGGACGCAAAGTCAAAGCCGGTGAGGTCTTTATATGCGGGGAAGCGGGCGACCTTCGTGTGGTAGGCGATAGACCGTACCTCGCGCTCGGCGATCTCGGCCTTGAGCAGCTGTGACAGCATTGGTGTGGCAGCTTCGAACGCTGGCGCGCCCTGGGCGACCAAGTCTTCAATCGCATTTGCCATGCCGTACAGCTTGAGACTGCGTAGCATGATCACGATAGAAGCTCCTGCTGGGTCATGACGCATGGCGCTTCTCCTTAGTCTGTCGCAACCCGTCATAGCGATCGACGTTGGCCTCTGGCGTTGACTGCAATGCCAGTGCGTCCGGCGGATCGACCTCGGGGTGATCTGTCGGTCTGCGGTCGATCAATCGATGCAACAGGTTCAGGATGTGCGTCTTGGTGGGGACGCCCGCTTCAAGTGCCAGCTCCACTGCGCACAAAACGTCATCTTCGTTGTGCTGAAGGACCAGAGACAGAATGTCGACCATCTCTCGGTCACCGCCTTCTTTACGCAGCATGTGATCCTGAAGTTGCCGGAAGGCATCCGGCATCTCCGTGAACGGCGCACCATTGCGTAAGGCACCTGGTTTGCGTTGGATGACAGCGAGATAGTGACGCCAGTCATAGATGACCTTGCCGGGCTTGCGATGAGACCGCTCGATGATCCGCGCATGCTCGCAAACCGTTTGCCCTTCAGCGACCATGACCAGCCGTTCGGGATAGACATGCAAACTGACACGTCGGTTCGCAAAGCTGGCGGGAACGCTGTAGCGATTGCGTTCGAACGTGATCAGGCATGTGGGTGACACACGCTTACTATGTTCGATAAAGCCATCGAATGCCGGCGGCAGTGCCATCAGCGTGGGCTTCTCGGCCTCCCACACGTCAGCGATGGACCCCGGCAAAGCCTTGTGCGGTGTCTCTGCCCAAAGGGCGATACAGCGATCTTCAAGCCATTGGTTCAGCTCTGCCTGATCGGCAAAGACTGGCATGACCTGCCACATGCGGTTGCGCGCATCCTGCACGTTCTTCTCAACCTGGCCTTTCTCCCAACCTGCGGCTGGATTGCAGAACTCGGGCTCAAACACGTAGTGGCTGGCCATAGCCTTGAAGCGTGCATTGACGTCCCGCTGCTTGCCTTTGCCCACACGATCAACGGCGGTCTTCATATTGTCATAGATCCCGCGACCAGGCACGCCGCCGAAGACGCGGAATGCATGCCAGTGGGCGTCAAACAGCATCTCGTGCGTTTGCAGCGGGTAGGCCCGCACCAAGAAAGCCCGGCTGTGTGACAGTTTGATATGCGCGACCTGAAGTTTGACGCGCTCACCACCGATGTTGGCCCTGTCCTCGCTCCAATCGAATTGGAAGGCTTCGCCGGGCGCGAACACCAAAGGCACATAGGTGCCGCGCCCCGTCGTCTGTTCCGCTCGATGCCGATCTTCACGCCATGCCCGGGCGAAAGCTGCCACGCGTTCATAGGAACCATTATATCCCAGCTTCACCAGATCAGCATGCATTTGCTTCACTGTCCGCCGCTCTTTGCGTGACTTCCGCGTCTGGATTAAAAGCCAGGCTGACAGCCGATCCGCGTAGGGGTCCAGCTTGCTTGGACGCTTGGGCGTCTTGAACCTCGGCTCCACCGCACCTTCACGCAGATACTTCTTGATCGTGTTCCGAGACAAACCCGTCCGCCGGGCAATCTCCCTGATTGGCATTTTGTCACGCAATGCCCAGCGTCGAATGACACTCAAAAATCCCATGTCGATCACTCCAAATCCCCCCAACCAAAACCGTCGGGGAAGTGTGTTCACATGGGTCAGTTCTCAGTGACAATTTATGGGGCTACCGGGTCAGTTCTCAGTGACAATCAACACATATTGCCTGCGTTACAACTCGACCCAGCATCCACTGTGATTTCGGCGGAGATTGCACCCGCGATGACGGGCGCTTCAGACATGAGCCAGACTGTGCCAATCGATCTGGAAAAGATGCCGGAAGGGTTCCGACTTCAGCGGCTGACGTTCCTCGCTACACGAAAGTGCTTTGCGGGAATGGCGGGAAGCTTCATTGGCCGAGAAGAGCTGTTGCTTAAGCAGCTCATCAAACACGTGGAGACTTTCATTGGCTCAGATACGCTAGAAATCCCCTCGCTGTTTCACCAAGAACCTCTTCGCAAGCGCATACTCATCGGCCTTAACATCGACCTGATTGTTCAACATGTGAGCCAATACTTGCGACAAGAAAATCGTACTGCGCTTGAGCCGATTTTCGACGAGGATGAGCCTATCGGTCGAACGGGCGACATGCGCACATGGTACACCACCAAGCCGACGATAGTGGCCACCAAGTCGCACATCAGCCATGTCGTGGGTGATGCTGGTTGGGAAGGTTACGCCGCAAACGTCTTGGAGAAATCAGACAAGGTTAGATCATACGTCAAGAACGACCATCTTGGGTTTGAAATCTACTACCTGTGGAACGGCTCGAAGCGTCGCTATGTACCGGACTTTATAGTTGAGGCTTCGAACAGCTGCCTCTTGGTTCTTGAAATCAAGGGTCAAAAATCTCCCCAGAATGATGCGAAGCACGCTGCCCTCGAAGAATGGGTTGCGGCGGTCAATGAGGAAAAACGGTTCGGCAGTTGGTCTTGGGCAGTTGCCTATGAGCCGCACGAAGTAGATGATATTATCATTGCGCTTTAAGCGGATAGGCTGAATCGGCAAAAACAAACACAAACTAGGCACACAATGGCCAAGATCATCGCCCATTACATGCAACGAGCCAGCTAATGGGTAGGTGTTCAAATGATCACAAGGGAAGTTCGGTCTGGCGTGACGCAGGCCAAGCAGAACGAGGGTGCTTTAGCCTTAGTTTTTATCGAGTTTACTATGATTTCAGTGTTCGTCGGAGTATTCAACAGCAGTTGGGTATGGGGTGGTCTGACTTTCTTTGTTTCCCTTCTACTTCTCTGCACTGAACATGCTAGCAAGGCTATCCCTCCGCTTGCAACTATTGCTTGGGGCTACTTTGGTTTCACTATAGCGAATTACTTCGGCGGAACGAGCGCTGGAATAGTGGTTGGCCTGATTATAGCTGCGATGGCTTATGGTCTCCACATGCAGGCAATTGAAGGGATCGCCGATCAAAATTTCCAGGATGCCGATGAAAATAAGACTGCTGTCTCGAAGTCTCGCTTCAAAGGAAATGCCGGTCTGACTGATCTCGAACAAGAGCGGAGCCTCCGTGATGCATTCCGAAACAATGATATTGCAGCGCCCAGATCAACAGCCTTAGTTGAGGGCCGTTCTATCACTTTGTCAGTCTTCTGTATCGGCCTCTCGGCGATGGTGTTTTGGTGGTGGTATGAACCCGATCCAACGCGACAGTTTAGTGCTAGCTCTCTGCAGACATGGTCAGCTTTGAGTGATGCGGAGCGAGACATTTTTCGTATGATGCCGGTTGATCTGCGAGAGCGGGCTAATCGCCTGCAAGAGCACGACCGAGGCTACTTGATCACTGAATGGGATCGCCGCCGGAAGATGAGCTGCCCATTTGGTGCGCTCACGGTTGAGAAGTCCCGCGTTCTTTATGGCCTGCGTCGTTGCCGTTCAAAAGACGAAAGAGATTTAGCGAACTTTGCTCTCGACATTATGCTATCAAACTAAAGTGTGAGCCAAAGTGGTTTCTTGGTCCCAAATGCTCCCGATAGTACCCATCTTATTGCGCCCTATCCGCGTCCCAATCAACTTTCGGCAATAAAAATGGGTTAGACATTTCTGCCTAACCCATTCAATTCATTGGCTCCGGCGGTAGGGATCGAACCTACGACCAATTGATTAACAGTCAACTGCTCTACCGCTGAGCTACGCCGGAATACCGAGGTGCCGTATAGCAACCTCGATTTACCGCGTCCAGAGGGTTTGTGACAATTTTTTCTGCATATCTCAGTTGAGAGTGAAAATAGTTCCGGCGGCGAGGGGAGGTTTATGCGAAACGATGTTTTTTCCGTAGAGATCAATGAGATGTGCTAACACATTGCGTGTGGCAGCAGGCATCAGGCCCGCGGGCGTGTCGGTATATATGGCATCGGCAATTTGCCGTGCATTGGCCGGGCCAGCGTGCAGATGTTCCACAATGGCCGTTTCGCGTGCGCGTCGATGCTCAATCAGCCAGCTCAGACGTGCGTGCGGGTCCTCTATCGGGGCGCCGTGCCCGGGCATAAGGCGTGCTGCGCCGAGGTTGCGTAGGCGGTGGCAGGAGGCCATGAAATCGGTCACATCACCATCCGGTGGCGAGACCAGAGAGCTGGCCCACCCCATCACCAGGTCGCCGGTAAAGATGGTGTCATCTGACCTAAACGACATGTGATTGCCGAAATGACCGGGCGTCCATAGTCCCTCTAACCGCCAATCGGGCCCCTCTATAAAATCGTTGTCCTTCAGGGTGATATCGGGCGAAAATCGGCGATCCACGCCTTCGCCACCTGCTATCTCACCGGATTTAGCAAGCGCCGTCATCATGGCACTGCGGCCGGCCCGGGCATCGCCATAGGCGTAGACAGGCGCATCGGTGCGCGCGCTCAGATGTTCCGCCAGTGGAGAATGGTCGAGATGCGCATGGGTGACGAGGATGTGGGTGATCCGCTGACCTGTGTCGAGGGCGCTTAGAATGGCTTCCAGATGTGCAGGGTCCTGAGGGCCCGGATCAATCACAGCTATATCGCTATTTCCCAACATATAGGTGTTGGTGCCGCGCCAGGTCATAGGTGACGGGTTCGGTGCCAGAATACGCCGCAGGTGCGGTGCAATCAGTTCCGGCTTCCCCGGAGTAGGGTTGAATACGGCGTCTGCTGACATTGGCAAAAGGCTCCTCGGGGCGCGTCGTGGCGGGAATACGGGTTGCGCCGGATGGCGCACGGGTTAGGCTTATCTCATGTCTTTTGCTTGGCTCAAACGATATATGCCTCGGGGTCTATATGGCCGGGCCGCACTAATCCTGCTGCTGCCGGTGATTTCGGTGTTGGTGGTGGTCTCGGTCGTTTCGGTGCAACGGCTGATAGAGGGCGTGACCAAGCAGATGACCACAGCCACAGCCCGCGAAGTGCGGCTGGTTCTGGATCCGCGATCAGAGCCGAGAGATGCGGCTATCCTTGCCATTTCGGTGAACTCGATTTCACAAAGTGCAGTTCCCTCGACCGACATCAGGTCATGGTATGATTTCAGCGGCATCATCGTGATCCGCGAGTTCAGTCGTCTGTTACCCACGCTAAGGGCCGTGTCACTGGCGGATAGCCAGCTTGTGTCGCTGTATATCCAGACCGAGGATGGACCGATCGAAGTGCGCTTTGACAGACGACGGGTTTCGGCGGCGAACCCGCATCAGCTGTTTGTGAACATGGCGGTCTTTGGGGCGTTGATGACCCTTGTCGCTTTTCTTTACTTGCGCAACCAGTTGCGCCCCATCACGCGTCTGGCCAAGGCCGCAGCGGCGTTTGGCAGGGGGGAGCGTGTGACTTATCGTCCGGCTGGTGCGAACGAAGTGCGCGCGGCAGGTTTGGCCTTTGTCAGCATGCGTGCGCGCATAGAGCGGCAGATAGAGCAACGTACATTGATGCTGTCGGGGGTCAGCCACGACATGCGCACACCGCTCACGCGCCTGCGACTGAGCCTGGCGATGCTGGATGACGACGAGGAACGCGAACCGATGCTACGCGACGTGCGCGATATGGAGCGGCTGCTGGACGAATTCCTCGCCTTCGCGCGCGACGCCGCCGAAGGCGAGACAGAGCTGATCGACCCTGCTGCGTTGATCCGACAAATCGTCCAAGATTGCGAACGCGCACGTATCCCCGCGACATTGTACAAGATCGTCGGCGAGGGAGAGGTGCGATTGCGAGAGGCGGGCATACGCCGCGCTGTCGAGAATCTGATCGGCAATGCCGTGCGGTATGGCACCCGCGCCGAAGTTTCGATGCGTCTGACAGACAAGTCACTGCGCATTCGGGTCGAGGATGACGGGCCAGGTATTCCGCCTGACCGGCGTGAAGAGGCGACACGCGCGTTCACGCGGCTAGAGCCGGGACGAAATCAGGACAAGGGGACTGGTGTGGGCCTTGGACTGTCAATTGCAGCGGATGTCGCGCGAGTCCATGGCGGTAGTTTGCGATTGGGGCAGTCCGATCGGCTGGGCGGGCTTTGCGCTGATATCGTGATTGCTCGGTGATGCGCCGGAAACATACGAGGGTTAATATTTCGGACCGGTTTCATCCCAAATTCAGCGCAAGCGCGCAGCATTTGTGTGAAAATTCTGGCATTTCAAATGATTGTCTCGCAGTATTTGAAAACAGTTGCCGGGTTGTTTGATTTTGCGGGATGATCTCGCACCCTTAGGGGAAGGAAGTAGAATAACCTTGCGTCAGATCATTGCGTCGTGCCTTATGTTTTGCCCACCTGCTGGGCGGCGACGCCTGCCATCCAACTGTCGTGCGCGATTGCCGCGCGCAAGTATTCGTCTATCCAGGAGATCCGAATGACCGACAAATCTTCCGACATCGACCCGGTAGAATCCCGCGAATGGGAAGAGGCGATAGAAGATGTGATTGCCAAGGACGGCCCCGGTCGCGCGCATTTTCTGCTCGACCGCGCCGTGCGCGTCGCCCGAGAAGCGGGTGCAAACCTGCCATTCTCCGATACAACCGGGTATCAGAACACGATCCCGATCGAAGAACAGATTGGTGACTATGGCGATATTCCGATGGAATGGCGTATCCGCACGATCAACCGTTGGAATGCCATGGCAACGGTCGTCCGTCGCAACAAAATCAGCAGCGAATATGGTGGGCATATCGCGTCATTCGCGTCGTCAGCGACGATGTACGATATTGGCCTGAATCATTTTTGGCGAGCGCGGAATGAAAACCACGGTGGCGATCTGGTGTTTTTTCAAGGCCATGTGGTGCCGGGCATTTATGCGCGTTCCTTCATGGAGGGACGCATCAGCGCGGAACAGATGGATAATTTCCGCTCTGAGGTCGGCGGCGAGGGCCTAAGCAGTTATCCCCACCCTTGGCTGATGCCCGATTACTGGCAGTTCCCGACCGTCTCAATGGGGTTGGGGCCGTTGATGGCGATCTATCAGGCGCGTTTTATGAAATACATGCACAACCGGGGTCATATCGACATGGCCGACCGCAAGGTGTGGTGCTTCCTCGGCGATGGAGAAATGGACGAACCCGAGAGCCTCGGGGCGATCGGGCTCGCGGCACGCGAGCAGTTGGACAACCTCATCTTCGTGGTCAACTGCAACTTGCAGCGTCTCGACGGACCGGTGCGCGGCAATGGCAAGATCGTACAAGAGCTTGAGGGTGACTTTCGCGGCGCTGGCTGGAACGTGATCAAGCTCTTGTGGGGCAAGGGCTGGGATGAGTTGCTGGAGAAGGACGAGAGCGGCAAACTGCGACAGTTGATGGATGAAACCGTCGATGGTGATTATCAGACGTTCAAATCCAAAGACGGTGCCTATATCCGCAAGCATTTCTTTGGCAAATATCCTGAAACGGCTGCGCTGGTCGAAGACTGGAGCGATGAGCAGATTTGGGCGTTGCGCCGGGGCGGTCACAGCCCGCGCAAGGTGTATACAGCGTTCAAGCGCGCGTCGGAGACAAGGGAAAAACCTACGGTTCTGCTGGTCAAAACCGTCAAGGGCCTCGGTATGGGCGGCGCGGGTGAAGGACAGAACACCACCCACCAACAAAAGAAAATGAATGCTGAGCAGTTGAAGCATTTCCGCGATCGCTTTGATATTCCGGTGCCCGACGAGGACGTGGCCGATGCGCCGCTGGTTACGCTCAATGATGAGCAGAAGGCATATCTAAAGGCACGCCGCGACGCGTTAGGCGGTCCGTTCCCCCAACGGCAGTGGCGCGACGCGCCCAAGTTGGAAGTGCCAGACCTCGACAAATTCGAAGCGCAGCTCAAGGGCACGGGCGATCGCGAAATATCGACCACGATGGCCTTCGTACGCATCCTGACCACGCTCTTGCGTGACAAGAAGATGGGTAAGAATGTTGTACCGATCGTTCCGGACGAAAGCCGCACATTTGGGATGGAAGGGCTCTTTCGCTCGGTGGGTATCTACAACCCTCTTGGGCAGAATTACACGCCGCAAGATGCCGATCAGATGATGTTCTACAAGGAATCGAAAGACGGGCAGGTGCTTCAGGAGGGCATCAATGAGGCTGGCGCGATGTCGGACTGGATCGCGGCGGCGACGTCCTATTCCAATCACGGTGTGCCGATGGTGCCGTTCTACATCTACTATTCGATGTTCGGTTTCCAGAGGATCGGCGATCTGGCATGGGCAGCGGGCGACAGCCGGGCGCGCGGTTTCATGCTGGGTGGCACGGCTGGGCGCACGACGCTGAATGGTGAAGGGTTGCAGCACGAGGACGGTCACAGCCATGTTCTGGCGGGCACAATTCCAAACTGCATCAGCTATGACCCGACCTTCAGTTACGAAGTGGCGGTGATCATCCAGAACGGACTGCAACGGATGTATGTCGATCAGGAAGACGTCTATTTTTACCTGACGCTGATGAACGAAAATTATCAACACCCCGATATGCCAGAGGGGGTAGAGGACGGGATCCTCAAAGGTCTCTACCGGATGTCGAAGACCAAGAAACCCGGCAAGAAACATGTCAACCTTATGGGATCTGGCACGATTCTGGTTCAGGCGATCAAGGCGGCCGAGATGCTGAAGGACGATTTCGGCGTCACCAGTGATATCTGGTCGGCAACCTCGATGAACGAGTTGGCGCGTGATGGGCAGGACGTGTTGCGCCACAACCGGCTGAACCCGCTGAGCAAGCCACAAGAAGCTTATGTGAGCAAGGCGATGAAGGGCCTCAAGGGCCCGGTGATCTGTGCCACCGATTACATCAAGACATATGCGGAGCAGATACGCGCCTTTGTGCCGAACCGATTTACCGTGCTGGGCACTGACGGGTTCGGGCGTTCTGACAGCCGTGCCAATCTGCGCCGCTTCTTTGAGGTGGACGCGGCGCATATCGCGGCGGCGGCGATGACCGACCTTTTCCACGAGGGTGCAGTCAGCGAGGCGGAGCTGAAAAAGGCGCTGAAGAAATATGACATTGATGGCGACAAGCCCAACCCGCGTCTGGTGTGAGCGGATTGATCGGGAATAAAAGAGGACAGATGAAATGACAGTTGACGTGCATGTACCCGATATCGGTGATTTCACGGATGTACCGGTGATCTCGATCTTGGTCGCCGTTGGTGACACGGTCGCAGAAGAGGACCCGCTGATTGAACTGGAGAGTGACAAAGCGACGCTAGAAGTCCCAAGCCCTGCAGCCGGAAAGGTCGCAGAAATCAAGGTCAGTAAGGGTGACAAGGTGTCAGAAGGCGCGTTGATTCTGCTGCTAGAGGGGGACGCAAGCGGGTCAGGCGATACAGACGGTAGCGACGAGAAGCCGACGTCTGAGCAAAGCCCGAAGGCAGAAACATCTGGCCCGGCAAAGGAAACGACGGCAAGCCCGCCCAAGTCCGAGGCTGACGCGGCTCCGATGACGACGCCTGATTTCACAGGAATTCATGCATCCCCGTCGGTGCGTGCGTTTGCCCGCAGTCTTGATGTGGATCTGAACCAGATTTCCGGATCGGGGCGCAAGGGGCGCATTTTGCGCGAGGATGTCACTGGCGCATTCAAATCCACCGCAGCACCTGCTGCAACCACGTCCTCGGGACAGGGGGGCATGGGTATCCCGCCGATTCCGGCAGTGGATTTTTCCAAATTTGGTCCGGTGGAAGACGTGGAAATGCCACGCATTAAGAAACTGAGCGGCCCCGCGCTGCATCGTTCGTGGCTGAACATTCCGCATGTCACCCACAACGAAGAGGCCGACATCACCGATCTGGATGGCTATCGCCGCGAACTGGATGCCGAGGCCAAGAAGGAGGGTTACCGCGTCACGCTGCTCAGCTTTGTGATCAAAGCCAGCGTTTCGGCCCTTAAGCAACACTGGGAGGTCAACAGCTCGATCCACCCTGATGGTGATAAGCTGATTAAGAAAGACTTCTACAACATTGGTTTCGCAGCGGATACGCCAAACGGCCTGATGGTTCCTGTGATCCAGGATGCTGACCGCAAAGGCATTGTTCAGATCAGCAAGGAACTGGGCGACCTCAGCGCGAAGGCCCGCGATGGCAAGCTGAAGGGAGACGACATGTCGGGCGCGACCTTTACCATTTCGTCTCTGGGCGGGATCGGCGGCACGTCCTTCACGCCGATCGTGAATGCACCCGAGGTAGCGATCCTAGGTCTCACCCGGTCGAAAATGGCGCCGGTCTGGGATGGTGAGGCGTTCCAGCCACGCAACATGCAACCGCTGAGCCTGAGTTACGACCACCGCGCTATTGACGGCGCATTGGCTGCGCGGTTCTGCGCCAGCCTCAAACATCTGCTCGGCGATGTACGCCGGTTGATGCTGTAAGGGGGCAGAACGATGGATGTAAAAGTACCCGATATCGGCGACTTCAAAGACGTGCCCGTGATCACCGTGCTGGTGGCCGTAGGTGATACGGTCGCAGAAGAGGACCCGTTGATCGAACTGGAGAGCGACAAGGCGACGATGGAAGTGCCGAGCCCAGCGGCTGGCAAGGTAACGGAAATCAAGGTGAGCGAGGGTGACAAGGTCACCCAAGGCGACGTTATCATGGTGCTGGAAGGCGCAGATGCAGGTGACAGTACCGACGACGCGCCGAAAGCCGAGCAAGAAACCACTGCGCCGAAGTCGGTCGCGGCCACCGGAAGCGCCAAGGGCAAGGGCGACATGCACGCCGAGATCGTCGTGCTCGGTTCTGGTCCCGGCGGCTATACGGCGGCTTTTCGCGCCGCTGATCTGGGCAAGGACGTAATCCTGATCGAGAAATATCCGACGCTGGGCGGTGTCTGCCTGAACGTGGGTTGTATTCCGTCCAAGGCATTGTTGCACGCCGCCAAGGTGATAACCGAAGCCGAGGAGATGGGCGAACATGGTATCAGTTTTGCCAAGCCCAAGGTTGATATCGACGCTCTGCGCGGCTGGAAAGATGGCGTTGTCAGTCAGTTAACCGGTGGTCTTAAAGGTCTGGCAAAGGCGCGCAAAGTCAAAACCGTGACCGGGTATGGTAGATCTCGCCGGCCCGAACATGATTGAAGTCGAAGGCGCTGACGGCACCACGACCGTTAGTTTTGACCAATGCATCATCGCCGCTGGTTCGGAATCGGTGAAGCTGCCATTCATTCCGCATGACGATCCCCGCGTTGTCGACAGCACCGGCGCGCTGGAACTGGACGGTGTGCCCAAGCGCTTGTTGGTATTGGGTGGCGGAATCATTGGACTGGAGATGGCGTGCGTCTATGACGCGCTGGGTGCCAAGGTGACCATCGTTGAATTCATGGATCAGATTATCCCCGGCGCAGATAAGGACATCGTAAAGCCGCTGATGAAGCGTATCGACGCACGCTATGAAGCGATTGCATTGAAAACCAAGGTAACCGCTGTCGAGGCCCAGAAAAAAGGCCTCAAGGTTACGATGGAAGGCCCCGACGGCGAAGTGACAGATACCTTTGACAAGGTATTGGTGGCAGTGGGGCGTCGCCCTAACGGCAAGGCGATTGGTGCCGAGGCGGCAGGTGTCGCAGTCGACGAGCGCGGCTTTATTGCGGTGGACAAGCAGCAACGCACCGGGGTGGGTCATATTTTTGCGATCGGCGATGTGGTCGGGCAGCCGATGCTGGCGCATAAGGCCGTGCATGAAGGTAAGGTCGCGGCCGAAGTCGCTGCGGGACACAAACGCGTCTTTGATGCGCGCGTCATCCCATCGGTGGCCTATACTGATCCCGAAGTGGCATGGGTCGGTCTGACCGAGACAGAGGCGAAATCAAAGGGTATCAAGATCGGAAAGGGCGTTTTTCCTTGGGCCGCGTCTGGCCGGGCACTGTCCAACGGACGTTCGGAGGGGATGACCAAGGTTATTTTTGATCCCGAAGACGACCGTGTGCTCGGGGCTGCAATCGTCGGCACCAACGCGGGCGAACTGATTGCCGAGGTGGCGCTGGCCATTGAGATGGGCGCGGACGCCGTCGATCTGGGGCATACCATTCACCCGCACCCGACGCTGAGCGAGACGGTTAACTTTGCCGCCGAGATGTACGAGGGTACGATCACCGATCTCATGCCGCCGAGAAAGCGGACGTGATTGTGCGTTAAGTATTCGAAAACCATTGAAGGGCGGGGGCGGTCAATCCCCGCCGCCGATATGGGCACGGATGCGGGCGGTGCCGTCTTTCAGGTCAAAGCAGATGCGTGAGCTTAGCCCTCCGGCGTCCAGCAAGTCGCCTGCGGCGGGAGCGACATAGGCACGGCGGCCATCGGGCAGCATCACTTCATGCCACCGGTAAGAGGAGGAGGCGTCCGCCTCCTCTGTGACAGTCCATGGATCCGGCATGTATAAGACGGCATCGCGCAATGTTGCCAGTATCGGCGCAGATATCTGCGGGGCGCTGCGATAGTTATAAGAGCCCATGACGGCGCGCAGACGATCCAAGATCAACAAGAGATCATCACCTGACCATGCGATCAATGCGGCCTCGATCATGTCGCGCCCGGAAAAGATGGCATGTGGGGAACAGAACATATCCTCTACTTTGGAATACATCGCATGACCGGTTGCGATCTCAGTGGTCTCAATCCTTAGGTCAGGAAGGATGTCCATTGGCTCGTTCTGATGTGGATGATCAGAAAACATATCCAGAAAGCGCATCTGGGCAGACACGTCCGCGCGGCAGGTACCGCCGAAATCACGCAGACAGGAAAAGTCAGGTGCGACGTGATGCAACAACCATGGCTTTGCCGCCATGCCGTCGAGATCCGGACGCGGCGACATACCAGACCCCGCGTCTAACGCACCGTCGTTCTGGAGATGGCGCAAAGTGGCCTGAAAATGAACAATAGCTGTCGGAGGTTCGACAAGCGTCGAACGATCTACATGCAGCAGGGGATAGATATTTTCAGCGTGAACCGGCATGGCGAAGGCCATCGTCGTCAAGAAGGTCGAGCAAAGCTTGTCAGGTAGGGGCACACTGCGCCAAAGGGAGAATACAGACATGTCAGATGAAATCTGGCAGGTCGATCTGTGGCTGGCAAGCCGTTTCGTTATGTAGATAATGGCGATATTCTAGGTTTGTCATTGCCGATCTGCGTGCAATTGCCTTTTATACGCGCAATCGCTCCGCGTTAGACCCGACTACAGGAAAGCCCGAAAATGACTCGACCGACCGAGGAAAAATCAGAGGCTCCGTTTCTTCGTCTCGGTTGGCGGAACGGGCGCTTAGAGATGTCGGGTCGCCCCACTTGGCAGTCCGACCCGGAAGACCTGCATGAGACCAGCGTCGGTCGTCTATGGGCAAGGTGGAACTGGGACGGAACGCGACTGACTGCCGAAGTGGATCCTTTCGGCTTTTTCAATCTGTTCGTTTACGAAAAGGACGGTGTGATTGCGCTGTCTACTTCGCTGCTGGAATTGGTGGCCAAAGGCTGTGATGCAACGCAGGATCGGCGTGCTTTGGCGGTTTTTCATCGCATTGGCATTTTTATCCACGACGATACCCCCTTTGTTCATATCCACACCTTGCCACCGGGGGCCCGGTTGACTTGGGAAGCTGGCGTTCTGAGGATCGAAGGCGGGGTACCTATCCCGAAAGTTCAGACAATTGACCGTGAGCAGGCGGTTGAAGGCATGACGCATCATTTCCGCGTTGCCATGTCGCGCATATTGGCAGCTTGGGACGGGCCATTGACGTTACCGTTGAGCGGGGGGCGCGACTCGCGGCACACCTTGTTGGAAATGTTTCACCAAGGACGCCAGCCAGAAACCTGCGTCACGTTTCACCACAATGGGCATTCGATGAATGCCGAGGCACAGGCCGCGCGTGCGGTCGCGATCCGTGCCAATGTGCGTCACGATGTGCTGGGCCATGCCCGCCCACGACTGGCCGATAGTATGCGAGCCATCGTTAAAACCAGCCTATGCGCCGATGAACACGCCCAGATGATGCCACTGCATGACTACATGACAGGTCGTGAAGGGGCGGTGTTTGATGGGATCGCCGGTGATATCCTGACCAACCCGGACAGTGACGCGGATCGTTTCTACCGACTGGCGCTGGCGGATGATTATGCGGGGATCGCACAGGGCTTGGTTGAGGGCCATGGGCGGGTCATCTCGCAAGAGAACTGGGCGCGGGGCGCGGGGCCGATCTATTCACCCGGAATGGATGAAGAGGTGCTCGATTATATCGGACGTGCTGTCGCGGCTTACGCCGATGCGCCCGATCCGTATCAGGTGTTTTGGATGTACCACCGCACACGGAGAGAAATTAATTTTGTCCCGCAAGCTATTCTTGCGCAATCAAAAATTGTTTTTTGCCCTTACCTTGATGAAGACTTCGCAAACTTTTGCCTATCACTTCCCTATGCGGTGACAAAGGATCAGCAACTGCATAATGACGTGATCGCTCGGGCCTATCCGAAATATGCGGATATTCCCTATTCTGATGAGTTGGCCACACCGCCGCGACGCGGCGGCACTTTGCGGCACAAACTGCGTAGTGCGGTGGATGTGTGGCGGATCACCGGGTCTCTGGGGAATGTACCGGGAGGCATGCGAACATTCTTCTCCAAGTCGAACAGACTGCGCCGAAACCCGGATACAATGTATCGTCTGCATGCGGCCTGTCTCGATAAGCTGGATGCTGGACGTGCTCGCCATTTGCAGAAGCTGGCGGCAAAGTTGGAGCGGGATCGGCCAAAGCAGTTGATCTCGGACGCGATATGATGCTGGATCGCATAAAAAGGCGGCTACGGGTGATGGCCTACGAGCGTCGCCGAAACGGGGCGTTTCAACAGCCGTTTGACGCAGGTGCCAAACATCGAATTTTGCTGCTGGCCGTGGACCACCGTATCCCGCAGAGCCAGTTTTTTCCATTTCATTATTATGCCGACCGCTTTCGCGACCGGTACGACGCAGATATTCGCGAAGTGGTCATGGAAGAATATGGCGACCCTGCAAAGCATCCAGTTGATGCGACAACCGTTTGTTATCAGTCGAATTTCGACATATCTGATGAAAAATTGAACCGGCATATGTCTGAAATTCGGTCCCTTAACCCCCATGCGCGCATCATCTACATGGACTGGTTCGCACCAACAGATCTGCGAATGGCGTCACGAACGGCGACGCATGTTGATGCGTATCTGAGTAAACACTTGTTGCGCGACCGCGCGAGATACGACCGACCCACCTATGGCGACACAACGTTGATGGACTATTACGGTCAGTCATTTGGCTTGGAACATCAGACGCAACAGTTCGATATCCCCGTTGGCTTTTGGGATGGTTTGCATCTCGGGCCTTCCTTCGCCACAGCCGACTTTATGCTGCCGGTTTTCGACAAGGGGGCGCTGCCTCAGGGTGCGCGTCCTGTGGACCTGCATGCGCGCATCGCGATAGAGGGCACGTCGTGGTACCGCACGATGCGACAGGGGTGTGCTGATGCTGTGGCAGCATTGAACGGCGTGAACTGTGTGACGGGCACGGGGGTGAGGCATGATCTGTTTTTACGCGAAATGCGCGCGTCGAAGATTTGCTTTAGCCCGTTTGGCTATGGCGAGGTTCTGCTGGCGCGATTACGAGGCGGTGATGACTGGTGCGGTTCTGCTAAAGCAGGACATGAGCCATGTGGAAACCGACCCCGATATTTTCGTATCCGGAGAAACATATGTCCCGGTCGCGTGGGACCTGAGTGATTTCGCAGAAAAGGTTGAATGGCTCTTGCGCGACGAGGTGGCAAGACAACGGATCAGTGCGGCAGCGTTCGATGTGCTGCAGACCTATGCGCGGTCCGGTCGCTACGTCGACCAGATGGCGCCGGTGCTGGGGTTATGACCGAGTTGACTTTCGACCTGCCTGCGGTTGACGCAGTCGTCATTGGCCGTAACGAGGGCGCGCGGCTCGAGGCTTGTCTGGCGTCGCTTCGTGGGCAGGTGCGTCAACTGGTATACGTTGATAGTGGATCGACAGATGGTAGCGTGGCATTGGCCGAGCAGATGGGGGCAGAGGTTGTTCTGCTCGCCATGACCCAGCCCTTTACTGCGGCAAGGGCACGCAACGCTGGTCTGGACCAACTGAACGGTCATGGGCTGGTGATGCTGGTCGATGGTGACTGCCGGGTGCAGCCCGATTGGATCCATCAGGCGGCAATGCATTTGGCTGCGCATCCACAGGCGGCGGTGGTGTGTGGGCGACGACGAGAAGCCGACCCGCAGGCCAGTGTCTATAACAGATTGATTGACCGTGAGTGGGCCGGCCCTTCGGGGCAGGTTAATGCCTGCGGTGGCGATGCGATGATGCGACAGACAGCGTTGCGCGAGGTTGGAGGATACAATCCTCGCCTGATCGCTGGCGAAGAGCCAGATCTGTGTCTGCGTCTGCGCAGGGCAGGCTGGCAGATTTGGCGGATTGATGCGGAAATGACCCTGCACGATGCGGCGATATCACGGCTGGGGCAATGGTGGCGGCGCACCAAACGCGCAGGCCACGCCTATGCCGAGGGTGCAGCCCTTCATGGTGCCTCCCCAGACCGACATTGGGTCACCGAAACGCGCCGTGCGCTTTTTTGGGGGACAGGACTGCCCGTCGTTATCTTTGCGCTTTCGTTCGTCAGCCTGCACACCCTTTGGCTGTTGCTGGCGTACCCATTGCAAGTATGCCGAATTGCCATGCGACGTGGGACGGGCTGGGATTGGGCCTTTTTCATGGTGCTTGGCAAATTTGCAGAAGCGCAAGGCGCGATGGGATATTACTTCGGTCGCCTTCGGGGCAGAAAAACGGAACTGATTGAGTACAAATGACCCCATTGGGTCTGGGGATGAACCGGGCCTCTTGGGAACAAGAGGCCTTGATTGTTTCGGTCAGAGTCGGTTGGGGTGTCTTTAACGGCGCAGACGTCGCTGTAGCGCCTGTATCGTCAAACCCGGCAGAATTGCAAAGCAACTGGCATAGCGCGGGATCATCCGGCGCGGACTGCTCAGGGCGCGCCAAAGCCATTCCAGCGCCAGTGACCGAACCAGACGAGGTGCGCGGCGCTGGTGACCGCCTAAAAAATCAAGACCTGCGCCAATCGAGGCAAAGCCGACTGACGGGGCCAATTCGCGACCGCGGGCGGCCAGCTGTTCTTGCTTCGGCGCGCCAAGAGCCAGAAAGCACATGCCCGCGCCACTGGCTTCTAGCTCATGCAGAACAGTTCGGGCCGCGTCACCTTCGGGATCGAAACCCATCGGCGGGGCATGAACATAGGACACTTTCAGGCCGGTCACGGCGGCGGTCAGATATGTCTCGGCATCGTGCAAGGCGACATCGGTACTTCCGATCATCGCGATAGTCCGGCCTTCTTCTGCGGCAATCCTGCAAAGCGGCAACACCAGATCGGAACCGGGCAGTAACTCGACCGGTTGCCCGGCGAGGCGTGACAGCCAAACAATCGGTCGCCCGTCCGCCACCACCATGTCCTGAGCCGCATAGGCATCTGCGAACCGTGCATCGCTACGCAGCTTGACCAAGTGATCGAGGTTGAGCGTTGCCAAGGCAAATCCACGCTGTGCACCCAGACACTTGCCCACCTCCTCCATCAGCGCGCTGCGGGTGGGGGTGTTGACCTCGATACGGTTATTACCCGTAGAAAACTGCAAAACGGCGCTCCGCGCTCTGGTTGACTGCCTGACACAAGGCTTAGCCGGGACAGACGTGCTCGCAAAGCGAAAACCGAGGAGGCACCACAAATGAGGACAAAGCCATGCGACCATGATAGGGTACGGCTAATGCGGCACCAGATCGCACAGACCCAGATCATCAGAGCAGACCAACACGACAATGCCCAACACCATTGCATATCTGATGCTCATGTTCTGGCCGGTGGTCTGCGCCATCCTGTTTCGCCGACTGACGCCGGAACGGGCCATTATCTGGAGCATTCTGGGCGGCTATTTGCTTTTGCCTCAATCAGCCGAATTCGACCTGCCCTTGGTCCCGGATATGAACAAGACATCCATTCCGAATATCTGTGCTTTCGTTTTGTGTGTCTTTTACCTGAAAAAACGTATCAGCCTATGGCCGCAGAACTGGGCGATGCGGCTATTGCTGATGGGGTTCGTGATCGGTGTGGTGCCGACCGTTCTGACCAATGGCGATGCGATGATCTTTACCTTGTTGGGGGATACCGCTCCGATCGTGTTTTCCACGGCATCATTGCCGGGGCTGGGCCTGCGCGACTTGCTGTCAGTGGTGATCAATCAGATCATCGTTGTCCTGCCTTTTTTACTGGCGCGCAGCTACCTGTCGACCGAAACGGGATTGCGGGAATTGCTTTATGCGCTGGTCGTTGCTGCATTGTATTATTCAATACCGGCCCTGATCGAGATACGCCTCAGCCCGCAGATGAATGTCTGGGTCTATGGATTCTTCCAGCACAGTTTTGAGCAGATGATGCGCGATGGTGGTTTCCGGCCTCTGGTGTTCCTGCCGCACGCATTGTGGTTGGCGTTTTTTGTGATGAGCGCCGCAATGGCCGCGCTGGCACTGGGGCGGCAGTCGAGCGGGTCGGAACGGGTCAGGTTTTTCGCTTTCGCCGTTTACCTCTTGGTCCTCTTGGTCCTGTGCAAGAGCTTGGCCTCGATGATCTATGCGCTGCTGCTGGGGGGGCTGCTACTGGTGACGAGTGCCAGAATGCAAATCCGCGTTGCACTGATTTTTGCATTGGTCGCTGTCATATACCCCATGCTTCGGGATCAGGGGATGATCCCGATCGACGCAATTTTGCGACAGGCCGAGGCCTTTAATCCTGACCGGGCGCAATCGCTGGGGTATCGGTTTAGCAATGAAGAGGCGCTGCTGGAACGCGCGCATGAAAAATGGCTGTTTGGTTGGGGCGGCTGGGGGCGCAATCTGGTCCATGACATGCAGACTGGGCAGATCATCAGCATCCCAGACGGCGAATGGATCATCGTCTTTGGTACGTTCGGCTGGGTTGGGTATGTTTGTCAGATGGGACTGTTGGGTGGTCCGCTGATCGTGTTGTGGGCGAGGCTGCGAAACACTGGACCGCACGATGTGCCGCCCTATGTTGCGCCGCTGGCATTGCTCTTGGCGATCACGCTGATTGATATGCTGCTAAACGCGATCCTCACGCCCTATACGTGGATGATGGCGGGCGCGATCCTTGGCTGTTGCGAGCGCCTGAGCTCTGGTCATTCTCTGGGGGCATCAGTGGGGCAATCGGCTCGTAGAACCGTCATGGGCCGTCCGGCAGAGCGTCGCAGAACGTCGTTCTGAACCTGTCCCCGGTCCCGATGTTTTCGCCAAGGCTAGAGAATCAAATAGAATCACTGCCGACAAGCCTATTGTTGAAGAATATGGGCCAATTTGTTTCCACCTTGTGGTTTGTCGCGACTACCGGGTTAAACACAATGACGACACAATTTGAAAATTTCATTACAAAATGGTATGTTACGACTGTTAGTTGATCATTCGTTGAATGCATTGTTTCGTGAATTTTGGCAGATTTGCTACTACACTAACATTCCGACAACCGCATTTTGTAGCTAGTGGAGCTTTGCCGTTTGCCATGACCCAACCGCCCGCAGTTTCGATTTCCGGTGATGTTGCCATTGTCGGTATGGCTTTGACCGTGCCGGGTGCGGCCGATGTCTCTGCGTTTTGGGAAAACCTGCGCGACGGTGTCGAAAGCATCGAGGTGCAGGACGAGGCTGCGTTGCTGGCGGCGGGTGAGTCCCCAGAGCGGCTGCATCGCAAGAACTATGTGCCGGCGGCAGCCAAATTAGACGGGTACGATACTTTCGATGCCGAATTCTTTGGCTTTGGCCCGAAAGAGGCGGCAATCCTCGACCCTCAGCATCGCAAATTTCTTGAAGTCAGTTGGCAAGCGATGGAACAGGCTGGGAGGACGCCAGCGCAATTTCCTGGCCGAATTGGTGTTTATGCGGGCTGTGGCATGGGCAGCTATTTCTATTTCAATATCTGCTCCAACCCCGAACTGGTCGACGATGTGGGCATGTTCCTGCTGCGCCATACTGGCAATGACAAGGATTTCCTAAGCACCCGTGTCAGCCATGTTTTCGACCTCAAGGGTCCGAGCGTAAACATGCAGACCGCGTGCTCGACCTCACTGGTGGCGATGCATTACGCACGTCAGGCCCTGATGAACGGCGAATGTGATATGGCGCTGGCCGGTGGTGTGACGATCGAGTTGCCGCAGGGGCGTGGCTATCTCTTTAAGGAAAACGAGATTCTGTCACCGGACGGGCATTGTCATGCATTTGATCACCGCGCACAGGGTACGGTATTCGGCAGCGGCGCAGGCGCGGTGGCATTGCGACGGTTAGAAGATGCCGTAGCAGATGGTGACCACATCTGGGCCGTCATCAAAGGATCGGCCATTAACAATGACGGGGCGGCAAAAGCCGGCTATCTGGCGCCATCGGTTGACGGGCAGGCCGCAGCCGTGCGCGCCGCGCTCGCGGATGCCTCCGTGCCGGCCGAGAGCATAGGTTATATTGAGTGCCACGGCACCGGCACCTATCTGGGCGATCCCATCGAGGTGGCCGCGCTGACTGAAGCGTATCGTAGCCAGACTGACGCCAACGGTTTCTGTGGCATTGGCTCGGTAAAAACCAATATCGGCCATCTGGACACCGCCGCGGGTGTGGTTGGTGTGATCAAAACGGCACTCTCGTTGCATCATGGCGAAATCCCACCGAGTCTGGGCTATGAGGCACCCAATCCAACGATTGATTTTGATGAGAGCCCTTTCCACGTAAACGCCAGCCTTCGAAAATGGCCGGCGAGCGGCGGCCCACGTCGGGCCGCCGTCAATTCGTTGGGTGTTGGTGGAACGAATGCCCATATGGTGCTGGAACAAGCACCTGCGCGTGCGCCATCGGAGGAGTCAGACTTCCCGTTTCATGTGCTGTGCTTGTCTGCTCGCAACAAGGCGGGGCTAGAGGCAAATTCAGCGGCTCTGGCGGCGCATTTGCGCGCCAATTCCGATCAGCCATTGGCCGACATTGCGTGGACGCTGAAAGAGGGGCGTCACGGGTTCGACAAGCGCCGCGTTCTGGTGGCCGAAACCCACGAGGAGGTCGCCGCGCTGCTGGAGGTGGGTGATCCACAACGGGTATTCACCCATGATCTACTAGGCGAGGCACCCGAAACGGTGTTCATGTTCCCCGGCGGTGGTGCGCAATACCCCGGCATGGCCCGCGACCTGTATGAGACAGAGCCGGTCTTTGCCGAATGGATGGACCGAGGGCTGGCACATCTGGAACCGCAGTTGGAGTACGACATCCGCGCGCTTTGGCTACCTGAAACCGGAGCAGAAGCCGCCGCCGCCGACACGCTGAAGAAACCGTCGGTGCAACTGCCGCTGATTATGATCATCGAATATGCTTTGGCCCAACTTTGGATCAGTTGGGGCGTGCGTCCTGCTGCGCTGGTGGGCCATTCGATGGGTGAAAACACCGCTGCGTGCCTTGCAGGTGTGATGGCCTTCGAGGATTGCATTGATCTGGTGCTGTTGCGCGGGCGTCTGTTTGACACGGATGCCCGCCGGCGGCATGCTGAGTGTTTCTATGGCGCGCAGTGAACTGGAGCCACTGATAGGTGACGATCTGGACATCGCCAGTGTGAACGCGCCCGGTTTATGTGCCGTTTCCGGGCCGCAGGATCGACTGAATGCATTACAAATGCGTCTGGACGACGAAGGCGTCGACTACAATCGCGTGGCCATCGACATCGCTGCGCATTCGCGCATGCTCGATCCTATTCTGGACGATTTCCGTACATTTCTGCGCGGGCTGACACTGAACGCACCCAGCATTCCCTTTGCATCCAACCGCAGTGGTGAGATGATCACTGATGTTCAGGCGACCGATCCCGAATACTGGGTGCAACAGCTGCGCCACACTGTAAATTTCGCGGATTGTATCGACATGCTGGGTACAGAACCGGGCCGTGTGTTCGTCGAGGTTGGCCCGGGCAAGGCGCTCAGCTCTCTGGCGCAGATGAGCGAGACACTAAAGCCCGGACAAGTGCTGAGCACGTTACGCCATCCGGATCAGAAGATCGCCGACGACGTCTATTTCATCGGTGTGATCGGTCGGCTCTGGGCGTGCGGTGTTACGGCGGACTGGGCTCAGATTTGGGGTGATGCACGTCGTAACTCGGTATTGCTGCCGACGTATCAATTCCAACGCAGTCGATATTTCATCGAGCCGGGCAAAGCCACCCAGACGATCGACAGTGCGCTGTCACGTGCTGAAGACATGACCGAATGGGGCTACCGTCCGGTATGGAAACCTAGCCTTGCGGCCTGTGAATTTGACGTGCCCGATGATGTTGGGGCACCAGTTAACTGGCTGATCTTTGAAGATGATGCAGGTGTCGCAGCGCCTGTCATCGACGCGTTGCGCAAGGGCGGGCATACCGTCAGCACAGTGCGCTCTGGTGATAGCTTTCAGCGGCGTGGCGATGACGGGTTTATCCTGTCTCCGGAACAGGGTGTCGACGGGTACGAGGCGCTGTTGAGTGCGCTTTCCGGCGATGGCCGATTGCCGCACCGCATTGCACATTTCTGGCTTGTCACGGCAGACGAATCCCATCGCCCCGGCAGCAGCTTTTATGATCGCAACGTCGAACATGGCTTTTTCAGCTTGCTACATCTGGCGCAGGCAATGGGTGGGGCTGAGATGCCACAACCGTGTCACCTGAGCGTTGTCAGCAACGGCGCTGTGCAGCTACGCAAAGAGCCAGTATCCGCCCCCGAAAAAGCCTGCGTTCTGGGCCCCGTGGGCGTGCTTCCCCGTGAATTCCCCGGCGTTACCGCTTCGCTGCTGGATATTGAATTGCCAGACATGTCTGTGCGGCGCGGTTTTTTCGCGCGACAGGTTGATAGCGAATCCGCGGCTACTGCACTAACGCAGCAGCTTCTGGAGGATTTGCTGGCCGACGGAGAAAACCATGTTGCGGCCCTGCGTGGGGACAAGCGATACGTACAAGCGGTCAAACCCATCGCTTTGGATGCAGACCGTCATTCGCCTGTCTACAAGCAGCACGGCACTTATCTGATCACCGGTGGATTTGGTGGAATCGGCTTGAGCGTCGCGCGCGATCTGGCCGAGAATTTTTCTGCCAACATCGTCCTTTTGTCGCGCAGCGCCGTGCCCGACCGTGACACATGGGACGTCTACACACCCACCAGTCGCGCGGGCCGTCGTATCGCGGCCCTGCGCCAGATCGAGGCGCTTGGCGGTACGGTGATGATTGTGCAGGCGGATGTGACTGACATCGCGCAAATGCAGGATGTGGCTGATCAGATCCGCGCGCGCTTTGGTGCCGTGACCGGTGTCATCCATGCGGCTGGTACTATTGATGATGGGCCGATCCTGGCTAAGGACACGGCCAGCGTCCAAGGCGTTTTTGCGCCCAAGATCGGTGGTTTGCGCGTGCTCGACAAGGTTTTCCCGGACGGGAGCATCGAGCTGATGGTTTTGTTTTCCTCGTCCAGTACATGGACCCGCCCGGCTGGCCAAGTCGACTATGTGGCGGCCAATGCGTATCTTGATGCCTACGCTGCGGCCCGCCGGGATGACCAGACCCGCGTCGTGGCAATCAACTGGGGCGTCTGGAGCGATACCGGCATGGCCGCTCAATCCATGATGGCACGGCAGGGCGAGGCAGAAGTGCCAGAGGGGCGAACACTTGAGACGCCGCTGTTGGACGCGACATGGACTGATGCGACCGATGCGAGCCATTTCCGCGGGGTTCTGTCGGCGAAAAACAACTGGGTGTTGGCAGAGCACCGCACCCGTTCAGGCCAAATACTGCTTCCCGGTACCGGCGTGATCGAACTGGCAGCAGAGGCGATGACAGCGCAACAAGGCTGGTCTCCGTTCGAGATCAGCGACCTGTATTTCCTGCGCCCATTTGATGTGACCGAAGGGCAGGCACGCGCGATCACGCTTTCGCTCAGCGAGGAGGCACATGGGCAGCGGATGGCGTTGCGGGCAGATGTCACATTAGATGGGCGTAATGGCACGATTGAAACAGCCGAGGCGCGGTTGGCACCGCTCGGTGGCACACCGCCCGCGATTGACATTAACGGCATCACAGCGCGTTGTCTTGATATTCTTCCCGCGCCGTTTGTGTCGCCTCAGGAGGCGCATCTCGCCTTTGGTCCGCGCTGGCAGGTTGTAAACGACGCGCGATTTGGCACGACCGAGGGGATCGCCCGACTGTCACTGCCAGTCGCGGCGCGTAACGATCTGGCTGATGGGTATCTGGCACATCCTGCATTGATGGATCTTGCTACCGGTTGGGCGATCGCCCTGCACAAAGACTACGATCCGGCTCAGCTCTGGGTGCCAGCGGGCTATGGAACGGTGCGCCTGTACAAACCGCTGCCTGCCGCGCTGGTCAGCTGGGTTCGGCTGGGGGCATCTGCGACGACAGGCACGGCGGTGTTCGACATCACACTGGCCACGCCTGAAGGCGCGGTGGTCGCTGATATCCGCGCCTTCCAGATGCGCCGCCTTGATGGGACCGCCCTGACCGGAACGCCGGCGTTGACCGCCCGTGATGTGCAGTTCGAGGACGCAATTGCCGAGGCAGCACCACTGTCACCTGCAGAGGCGCGGCTGAGGCACAATATATCACTTGGTATTCGCGCGACAGAAGGCCCCGAGGCCCTGCGACGTGCGATCAGTCTGGGGCAGAGTCAGATCGTAGTTTCATCGCTGAATCTGCCTGCCCTGATCGATCAGGCGGGACAGCAAGACAACGCCGCCGAAAATGCCGACGCTCGTTTCGAGCGTCCCGATCTGGACAGCGATTTCGTCGCTCCTGCGCCGGGTGTTCAGAGCGCGCTGGCTGATATCTGGTCCGGCCTGCTAGGGGTCGCGGAGGTAGGTGCCGAGGACAGCTTCTTTGATCTTGGTGGGCATTCGCTGTTGGCGGTGCGGTTTTTCGCACAGGTCAAGCGGGACTATGGGGTGCAGTTTCCGATCTCGGTCCTGTTCGAAGCACCGACAATCGCCGCGTTGGCCGAGCGGATCGTCTCAGAAACCGGAATGGATGCGACTGCCGAGGAAGGTGCAGCACCACCCGGTAGGGCCGCGCCTGTCGCACCGATCCGCCGTCACCTTGTCGCGTTGCACCCGGATATGTCGGGCAGCAAGATGCCGTTTTTTATCGTCGCTGGTATGTTCGGCAACGTGTTGAACTTGCGGCATCTGGCGTTGTTGATGGGGCGCGAGCGTCCGGTCTGGGGGGTACAGGCGCGCGGGTTGATCGGTGACGAAACTCCACACAGGACCATTGCGGATGCTGCGCGCGACTACATTGCCGAGTTGCGCAGTGTGCAGCCCGATGGACCATATTATATTGGTGGTTTCTCTGGCGGGGGTATCACCGCGCTTGAGATGGCTCAGCAACTCACGGCGGCAGGGCAGGAGGTTCGGCTCTTGGCGATGCTTGATACGCCGTTACCGGTAAGGCCCAGCCTGACGCGCCGCGACAAAGCTCTGATCAAACTGGCCGAACTGCGCCGCAAGGGCCCGGCCTATCTGGTGGACTGGGCAAAATCGCGTATCTCTTGGGAGCTGGAAAAAAGGCGCGGTGTTTCGGTTGCGGATGATACCGGCAGCTTTAACAACGCCGAGATTGAAAGCGCCTTTCGTGCGGCCGTGGCGGATTATGATGTCGCGCCGTGGAATGGTCCCTTGACGCTTTTTCGCCCCAAGCTTGATCGTCATTGGAAGGTGTCGAATGGCAATTGGGTCAGTGCCGCGCGCGAGTATGTATATGACGACAATGAATGGACCCGACATGCCCCGCGCACAGAGGTGGTCGAAGTGCCGGGCGATCATGACAGCATGGTTCTGGTTCCCAACGTCAATGTGCTGGCCAAGCATTTGGGGGCACTTGCCCGCGCGGCCGACGCCCCTGCGGATCGAAGCGTCCAGCAAACGACCAAACTCGACGATGATACGCCGCCTGACTGGGCGCGTTGCGCAGCTGCGGAGTGATCCAGATGTCTGAACCCACAGTTTTAGCCATCGTGCTGAATTATCGCACGCCAGAGCTGACCATCAAGGCAACTGCGGCAGCCCTGCGCGAGATGCAGGGTATCAACGGCGAGATCATCGTGGTTGATAACGGATCGGAGGACGACAGCTGCGCGCTGATCTCAGCCGCGATTGATCGTAACGGCTGGGGTGTAGACGGACGTGTATCGCTTGCCCCGTCAGGGCGTAACGGCGGCTTTGGAGCAGGCAATAACTTCGGCATCCGGCAAGGTCTGAGTAACGGCAAAATCCCGGATTTCTACTACATCCTCAATTCAGACGCGTGGCCGGAACGCGGTGCTATCCGCGCATTGCTGAAGGTGATGCAGGACGATAAACGCGCCGGGATCGTCGGCAGCTTTATCCGCGGCGCCGATGGCCCGCCTCATCAAACGGCTTTTCGGTTCCCATCTATTGCTGGCGAGTTCGAGGGCGCTGTGCGTACCGGTGTGGTCTCTCGACTGCTGAAAGACAGTATCGTTCCCATGCCGATCCCTTCAGAGCTGACCCGCGTTGACTGGGTCGCCGGAGCGTCGGCGCTGTTGCGTCGGCGTATGCTCGAGGAGATAGGCCTCTTTGACGAGACGTTCTTTCTGTATTTCGAGGAAACCGACCTGTGTCGACGCGCTGCTCAGGCCGGGTGGCATACGCTTTATGCACCCGCCAGCGAGGTGGTGCACGTGGGGTCGGTCTCGACGGGTATGAGAACCTGGGCGCGCACACCGCAATACTGGTTTGATTCCCGGCGGCACTATTTTGTCAAAAACCATGGTCGGGCCTATGCGGTCGGCGCGACGGTGGCGCGGATCGCAGGCGCGGCGCTTTGGCGCGTGCGCGTTGCATTGTCCAGTCGAGCATTGGGCGACCCGCCGCATTTCTTGCGGGATCTCACGATTCACGCGCTGCGGGGGGTGTTTCGCCGCGACGTGTCTAAATCTGCTGCAACATTGCCCCAACTGACCACGAAGGATGTGAACAATGTTTGAATTTTCATGCATTCTGGTTGGGGATGAAACGCTCTTGATCGGCTGTGGCGAGCAGTTGATCGAGAGGGGTGCGCAGGTGCGCGCCGTAGCCACCCGTGATGCCTCTGTAGGTGCGTGGGCCGAAGGGCATGGTATTCCCACCATGCACGAGATCACCGACATCAAAGATCACATCGCACCGGGGTCTGTGGACTGGCTGTTAAGTATCGCCAACCTGCGCATCATTCCCAAGGATGTGTTGTCTCTACCTGCGCGTGGAGCGGTAAACTTTCACGATGGACCACTGCCCGAACTGGCGGGTCTAAACACGCCGGTCTGGGCGCTGATACAGGGCGCGCAAACCCACGGGATCACTTGGCACCATATGACAGCGGGGATCGACGAAGGCGATATCATCGTTCAGCGTCGCTTTGATATACGTGGGGATGACACGACGCATACGCTCAATGCACGTTGCTATGCCGAAGCGATGGACAGTTTCCCCGAAGTCATGGTCGAGTTGGCCTCAGACACACCGGCGCATCAACCACAAGGTTCGGCGGAACGACAATATTTTGGACTGACTGCGCGTCCCGAGGCCGCCGGGCATCTGGATTTTTCGCAATCTGTGCAGGTTCTGCTGGATTTGGTTCGCGCGCTTGATTTCAGCACGTATTGGAATCCGGTCACAACGGCCAAGATCACCTTGGGCGACACCGTTCTGGCCGTGGGCACCGCCGAGCGTGCAGAAGGAACGGGCCAGTGTGGGCAGGTTTTGGCCCTGACAGATACGATGATCACGGTGGCGGCTCAGGATGGTGCGCTGCGACTGTCTGATTTGCGGGATATGGCGGGGCGTCCGGCAGACCCAAGCGCGCTGTTGCAAGAGGGCGAGCGGATATCGATGCCCGAACCGCTGGAGGCGTTGGATCGTACGATGGCCACGCTGGCGCGGCACGAGGATTTCTGGCGTGCCCGTCTTGCACAAATGACTGCACTGCAAGTGCCGCTGGCAAAGAAGACCGGTCAGAGCCCGGATTGGGTGCCGGTCAATATCCCTGTTGATCCTGAGCTGGATTTTGCCACGCGGATTGCTGTCGTGTCGCAGTGGGCGCTATATGGGAGCGGACAGCAACAGGCAGATTTCGCCTATCACAGTCCGGTTTTGCGTCGCATGGGCACGCAGGACATATACGTCACCCAATGGGTGCCCCTACAATGTGGGGATGCTGAACAGATCGCGTCTCAGCTTGATCAGGCGGAGAAGCATACAGGCTTTGCCTGTGATATTTTCCTGCGTGATCCGGCATTACGGGATGTGAACACACCAGCTGTCGCGATCAGCGATACAGGGCCATTACCCGGTACGGTCGTGACGGTGACGCCGGGTAAAAGCGACACCATGACCCTGCATTTCGATCAGGCACGGCTGAGCGCAGAGGCGATCACGCTTCTACATGCGCGGCTTGAAGCGACGTTACGCAATGACAACCCGCGATCAACAGATGTATCCCTGATCGAGATCTGGAACGAAACCACCACGCCACTGCCTGAAATTCAAACCATCCATCGCGCATTCGCGGCGCAGGTGGCCAAGACACCTGATGCCGTGGCCGTGATCCATGAGGCTGAGGTGCTCAGTTATGCCGCTCTCAATGCGCGTGCGAATGCTGTGGCGGCGACTTTGATCAAAGCAGGCGTGCATCCGGGTGTGAATGTGGGTTTGTGCCTGCGCAGGGGGCCGGGGCTGTTGATCGGGGCACTGGCAATCCTGAAGGCTGGCGGAGCCTATCTGCCGCTTGATCCCGATTACCCGGCTGATCGCCTACAACATTGCCTGACAGACAGCGCCGCGTCCGTTATCCTGACAGAGGCTGCGCTGAAGACCACCCTGCCGATGGGCAACGCTCAGGTTATCATATTGGAAGATACTTCCGGTGTACAGGATGAGGACGTGGATGGCGGGGCAGGGCCGGATGATCTGGCATATCTGATCTATACCTCTGGCTCCACCGGTTTGCCCAAGGGCGTGATGGTCGAGCATCGCAATGTCGCAAACTTCTTTACCGGTATGGACGCATATATCACCCATAGCGAGGGTGACACATGGCTGGCCGTGACCAGCCTGGCGTTTGATATATCGGTGTTAGAGTTGTTCTATACTCTCGCGCGTGGCTACCGCGTGGTGATCGCGGGGGACGAAAATCGTGCCGCCGTCAGCGGTGGCGCTATCCCGGTTTCGGACAAGGGCATGGCCTTTGGCCTCTATTATTGGGGCAACGATGACGGGGCAGGTCCCAAGAAATATGAGCTGCTGTTGGAAGGCGCGAAATTTGCCGATCAAAATGGATTTACATCGCTCTGGACACCCGAGCGGCATTTCCATGCCTTTGGCGGTCCTTATCCAAACCCGGCGGTGACCGGTGCCGCAGTGGCAGCGGTAACCCAGAATCTGAGCGTCCGGGCAGGTAGCTGCGTGGCACCTCTACATCATCCGGCACGCATTGCCGAGGAATGGGCGGTCATTGATAACCTGACCAACGGACGCGCGGGCATTGCGTTTGCGTCGGGCTGGCAGCCGGATGACTTCATCCTTCGCCCCGAGAATACACCACCCCAGAACAAGCCCGCACTCTACGACACATTAGATACCGTACGCGCACTTTGGCGCGGCGATGAGATCGGGTTTCCGACGGCCAAGGGGGATGAACACCGGGTTCTGACCCAACCGCGTCCCGTCTCGCGTGAATTGCCTGTCTGGGTCACGACTGCGGGCAATCCGGCGACGTGGCGCGAGGCCGGGGAACTGGGGGCAAATGTGCTGACGCACCTTTTGGGCCAGAGCATCGACGAGGTGAAATCCAAGATAGAGATATATCACGCGGCCTTGCGAGAGGCCGGGCACGATCCGGATGATTTTCAGGTCACATTGATGCTGCACAGCTACATCGCGGAGGATCGTGAAACCGCACGTCGCATCGCGCGTGAACCGATGAAGGATTATCTGCGCAGTGCCGCGGGCTTGATCAAGCAATATGCTTGGGCCTTTCCAGCCTTCAAGAAGCCCGAAGGCGTCAAGAACGCATTCGAGATGGATCTCGGCGCGCTGGAGGCTGACGAACTGGAAGCAATCCTTGATTTCGCCTTTGAGCGTTATTTCGAGGATGCCGGGCTCTTTGGAACCGTTGAGGACGGCGTTGCGCGGACTGAACAGCTGAAGGCAATTGGCGTGACCGAGATTGCCTGCCTGATTGATTATGGCATTGACACACCCACGGTGATGGATGGGCTGAAATCGCTCGCCGAAGTGCTGCGCCGGGCCAATGTTCCTGTGGCGTTGGAGGAGGATGACTTCTCGATCGCGGCGCAGATTGTGCGCCACGGCGTCACCCATCTGCAATGCACGCCCAGCATGGCGCGGATCATGGCGATGAACACCGAGGCGCGGCATGCCCTCGGAAGGGTTCGCCACCTATACCTTGGCGGTGAGGCATTGCCGGGGGATCTGGTGCGTGATCTGCGCGATGCAACCAAAGCTGAAATTCTAAACATGTACGGCCCGACTGAAACCACGATCTGGTCCTCCGTGGCGAAGGTAGGCACCGATCCCGGCAATGTGGCTGGGATCGGGACGCCGGTGGCCAATACCGAAATGCATGTTCTTGATGCGGATGGTGCGCCGACGCCGATTGGTGTGCCCGGCACACTTTGGATTGGGGGCGCGGGCGTGACGCGGGGCTATTGGCAGCGTGATGACCTCACGGCTGAACGGTTTCGCCCTGTTCCCGCCAGTGGCAGTGCCGCGCGTCTCTACGATACTGGTGATCTGGCTGCGTGGCAGCCGGACGGCACGTTACTGTTCATCGGGCGCGCGGATAATCAGGTCAAGATCCGCGGTCAGCGGATCGAATTGGGGGAGATCGAAGCGTGCCTCAAGACAGTTTCTGGCGTCACCGAAGCCGTGGTCGTAGCGCGAACGGATTCGGATGGTGACACCCGGCTCACGGGGTACATTACCGCGTCTGCCGCAGTGCCTGAAATGATGTTGCGTCCGCACCTGCAACGGCAGTTGCCAGCAGTAATGGTACCCACGCATTTGATGCAGATCGAAAGATTTCCGCTGACGCCGAACAAGAAAATTGACCGCAATGCGCTGCCCGAACCAAGCGTAAAAGTTGCGCCGCCAGCTGCTGCCAATGTCACGCAGGCACCTGCATCGGATGTGGGGCGCATCGTGGCGGGCGTTTGGTCCGGGATCCTCGGGGTGGGAGCCATCGGAATACGCGATAATTTCTTTGATCTTGGCGGGCATTCACTGTTGGCGGTACAGGCACACAGAGATATTCGCGCGGCACTCGGCAATGCACGATTGACCATCACCGACGTTTTCCGTTTCCCCGTCTTCGGGGATCTCGTGGCACATCTGGAAGCCGCAGAACCCACACAAATATCGCAGCCAGAACCAGACGATGCGCCGGACCGGGCCACCACGATGTCCAAGCGGCGCGCGATGCGGGCGGGCCGGGGGGCAAAGCAATGATTGCCCTCAATGCCCAGACCGCCGCACCTCTGCGCAATGACCTCTCGATCGAAGCCGAGGTACGACAGATGTTCGGGCCGCGGGTCGCGGTATCGGTCACCGACCCTCGTAATCCCAAAGCGCCTTTGTGGCCCGCCGAGGCCGTCGCGATGACGCGTGCGACCTCTGCGCGCAAGTCTGAGTTTGCATCGGGGCGCGCTGCGGCACGACATGCGATGCAGTCGCTCGGGCATGCACCGCAGGCGGTACCCTGCGGTGCAGATCGCGCGCCTGTCTGGCCGCGCGGACTGACTGGTAGCATCAGTCACACGACGGGGGTTTGTATCGCTATTGTAGGCGAAACCGGTTCATTGCGCAGCGTTGGGGTGGATGTTGAGGATGACAGCCCGCTGGACGATGATCTGATCCCGTCCGTCTGCACGCTGGCGGAACGTGCATGGCTGGCGATCCAACCCGAGGCCATGCGCGGCAATCTTGCCAAGTTGATCTTTTCGGCCAAGGAATGTGCCTATAAATGTCAGTTTGCAGTCACGGGAACACTCTTTGATTTTGACACCTTGGAAATCACCCCTGACATAGACACCGGGCAGTTCGAGGCCACATTCACCCGTGATATTGCCCCTTTCGAGGCGGGGACGTGCTTTCACGGCAGGTTCACAGTTTGCCAAGGCGTGATCGTTACGGCGATGGTCCTTGCACGCAGCCCGCGCTGGACAATGCAGGGCCAATGAGCATGCATGTCCGCATCGGAATAGACGCAGGTGATATGGTATGCGGGGACGCATGATGATTTGGGCCATCTGCGGATTGGCCGCGCTGTCGATCGCACTGGTGGTAAGCTGGCGGGGACTTCGCAGCAATTTGCCATCGGCTGAGGTCGTGGCGGCTGCCTATTCGGTGCCTTTGCCTGCTCCGGCCGATCCGTTGCGAGTGTTTCACCTCGGTCATAGTTTGGTCGGACGCGACATGCCCGCCATGCTGGCGCAACTGGCCGGTGACGGACATCAGTACGATAGCCAGCTAGGCTGGGGCACGTCGCTAAAGGAACATTGGGAACCGGATACGCCAATCAATGGTTTCGAGACCGAGAACGCGCATCCCCATTTTCGCGATGCGCGCGACGCGATCGGATCAGGTGATTACGATGCGGTGATCCTGACGGAGATGATCGAGATCAAGGATGCGATCAAATATCACGAGAGCGCGGCCTATCTGGGAAAATGGGCTGCACTCGCACGTCAGGCCAGCCCGGCACCGCAGCTCTACCTGTATGAAACCTGGCATAATCTTGACGATCCCAAGGGGTGGCTGACACGCATCGATGCGGATCTGTCAAACCACTGGGAGAACGCACTGCTGCTGCAAATCCTAGAGCCCGATGCAGCACATTCGCCGATGCGAGTCATTCCTGCGGGGCAGGTGTTGGCGCGCTTTGTGCGCAGCGTCGAGGCGATGGGGGGCATGGTCGCAATGCAAGGGCGCGAGGATCTCTTTCAGCGGCGTGATGATGGAACACTTGATACGATCCATCTGAACGATCTAGGCGCTTATCTGGTGGCCTTGACGCATTACGCAGTGCTCTACCACCGCTCGCCGGTCGGGTTGCCCTATCAACTGCAACGGGCGGACGGCAGTGCCGCAGACGCGCCAGAACTGCAAGTCGCAGAGTTGATGCAGCAAACTGTTTGGGAGGTTGTGACAGGCTACCCAAAGACCGGGGTGGCGCCATGACACTGACACGGCGCGATTTCGGTGCACTTGCACTCAGCCCCTTGGCCGCAGCGGCGTTACCGGGCTGGGCGCAGCCTGTGTCACAGCCAATGGCGATGAACCTTGCACCAGTGACGGATTGGGCGACGCAGCAACCATTTCTGGACATCATGAAAACTGCGCGGCGTTGGATCGGACATCTCCCGGGCCAATGGGGTGGCGTCGAGTTTGACGCATTGGCGGCACGTGGCATTTTCGACGCGCAAGGGTGGCCCAAAGAAATACCCTCCGACCTAGGGTCGATTGGTACGCTTGTCCTGACGGATCTGCCAGAGGATGCCGATCTGGCTGGGCGCTATGTTCTGCGGTTTGACGGCAGCGGTATCGTCGAGGTCGCTGGGCGGGCGACAAACAAGCGGTATGGCAAAGGTGAAATCAGCTTTGATTTCACTCCCGGGCCGGGGCCCGTCGAAATCCGCATTCAGCGCAGCGATCGGCGCGGTACAGGCGATTATATACGCAACATCACAGTCACGCGCGCCGAAGATCGGGCGGCGTTTGAGGAAGGTCGTGTTTTTCGCACGGGTTTCCTCGACATGCTGCGCGGTTGCACTGCGTTGCGGTTCATGGACTGGATGAATACCAACGATTCCCGGCAGGGTGACTGGAACGCACGGCCAAAGCCAACAGACTTTTCTTATACGCGCCTAGGAATTCCAGCTGAAGTGATGATTGATCTGGCGAACACGCTGGAATGCGACGCGTGGTTCAACATGCCACATCTGGCAGAAGATACCTATCTGCGGGCCTTCGCCGAACTGGTGAAGGCAGGGCTTGCGCCGTCGCGCCGCGTCTATGTAGAGCAATCCAACGAGGTCTGGAACTGGCAATTCGAGCAGACAGAATGGGCCGATGCCCAAGCCGAGGCACGTTGGGGGCAGGAACATCGTGGCGCGCAGTTTCACGGGATGCGCGCAGCACATGTTGCGCGGATCTGGGCTGAGATATTCAATGGCGCAGATCGCACCCGGCTGATCAATGTCATTGCCACGCAAACCGGTTGGCTGGGGTTGGAGCGGGATATTTTGGGCGCGCCGCTCTATGTGGCCGAAAATCCAGCGCAGAACCTGCCGCCGCATACGGTGTTCGATGCCTATGCTGTCACCGGATACTTCGGGCACTCGCTGGGGACCGATCGACGTGCTGACCTGATGCATGACTGGCTGGATCAAAGCCGCGCCAAAGCGGAGGATGAGGCTGTGTCAATGGGCCTAACGGGCGCTGCGCTGTCGGATCATGTCACGGCACACCAGTACGATCAGGCGGTGATGCTGGCTGCTGCGGAATTGCGCGATGGTAGCGTAACGGGGCAGGCGGAGGATTCCATCGCCGATCTGCTGGGGCGCGTGCTGCCCTATCACGCAGGCGTCGCCGCCGAACATGACCTGCAATTGCTGATGTATGAGGGTGGCACACATGTGGTCGGGATCGGCTCTCAGGTCGAGGATATCGCGCTGACGGCGTTTTTTACTCATCTGAACTATACCCCCCAGATGGGTGCGCTTTATGACACGTTGCTGGCGGGATGGTTCGATCTGACGGGCGGAATTTTCAGCCACTATGCCGACATGCAGGCCCCTGGGAAATGGGGCAGTTGGGGCGCACTGCGTTATCCCGGTGATACCAATCCGCGCTGGGATGCTATCGCGCGGCTGCTATGAATACGCCACTTGCCGCCAGCGTGATCGTGCCAGCGCACAACGAAGCGGCGTATTTGGGCGATTGTCTGAACGCGGTACTGGCATCTGATCTGGGTCACGCGCAGATCGAGATATTGGTGGTTGCCAATGGCTGCACTGACAGCACCGCGCGCATCGCGCGGGATATCGGCGTTCGGGCGCCGGTTCCGCTACATGTGATTGAGACGCCCCAAGGGGGGAAGTTGCATGCCTTGCGTTTGGGGGACGAGGCGGCGCTGTATGGCACTCGAATATACTTGGATGCTGACGTTGTTGTGAGCCACGGGTTGATCGCTGAATTGATCAGCGTTCTGGCCGTCGAGGTGCCGCGCTACGCCAGCGGAGTCCCCCGGATTGCACGCGCGCGTGACGTCGTGACAAGAGCCTACGCGCGGTTTTGGCAGACGCTCCCCTTTGTTCAACAGAACGCGCCGGGATTTGGCGCCTTTGCGGTGAATGGTGCAGGACGCGCGCGCTGGGGGAATTGGCCCGACATCATCTCGGATGATACTTTCGTAAGGTTGCAGTTTACTCCGAAAGAGCGGGTGCGGGTGGAACACACCTATTGCTGGCCGATGGTCGAGGGCTTTGCCAACCTCGTGCGCGTCAGGCGGCGGCAGGATCGCGGGGTGGCGGAGATCGCCGAGCGGTATCCGCAGCTTTTGACCAACGATGATAAGGATGGCTTGGGTGTTGGTGGCATCGTGCGTCGCGCGTTCCGCGACCCTATAGGATTTATGGCCTATATCGGCGTGGCGTTGGCCACGAAACTACCCGGTCGAGGTGGCTGGGTACGCGGGCGGTGACCTATGTAGGGTTGACGTCTTTAGCGCGTTGGTGAACGGGCCGCACGCATCGCTGTGGCCAGTTTTGCGGCCTCTACCTCGACATCATGCCTTGCCAACACGCGCTTGCGGCCGGCTGCGCCCATCTTGTTGCGGTCCGAAGGTGAGAGGTTTGCCAACTCCTCTACCGCGTTGACAAGCGCATCAACATCGCCCGCTGGAACCAGCCAGCCGGTTTTACCGTCCTGCACCAACTCGGGCGTGCCCGCGATGTAGGTGGCGATCACTGGCCGGGCAGCGGCCATAGCCTCCATCACGACCATCGGCAGACCTTCGGCAAAGCTGGGCATGATCAACGCGTGGCTGGCTGCCAATGCATCGCGCACGCCCGCCTCATCCAGCCAGCCGGAAAAGGTAATGTTTCTACTTAATCCTGCCTCCTGCACCGCGGTTTCCAGATCACGCCGCATTGGGCCATCGCCGATCAGCGTCAGGTGTATCTCTGGGTGCCGGGCGACCAATCGCGTCCATGCAGGGATCAGTACCATCTGGCCTTTCTGCTCGACAAATCGGCCAATCGCGACGAAGGATAGCCCGTGCTCGGGCAGCGGTGTCTGGTTCGCAAACCGGGCGGGCACGATCCCGCAATGCACAACTCTGATGCGGTCCCAGTGATCGAAATCCACCCAGCGGCACAGCTGACTGCGGCCGAATTGGCTGATGGCAATGGTAAAGGCGGAATTTGCGATTTTGCTACCCAGCGACAGGGCGCGCGGCGCATCGAACTCTTCCGGTCCGTGAACCGTGAAAGAATAGCTTGGTCCGCCCAACAGATGGGCCAACATCGCTACGGTTGCCGCATTTGTGCCAAAATGTGCGTGGATATGCTCGGTGCTTTCAGCTGTGCAGCGGTGGGCTACATAGGCCGCCTCGACGAGGTAAATGAAGTGACGCAATCGACCAACCTCGGACACACCGCCCATGCGCCAGGCGTGGCTTATTGCGACCATTGCGGATCGGGGTTGCGTCAGCAGAATCCGAAGTACGGCACCGAACAACGCCAAAACACCAGCCTGCAATACGTAGTCCGTTCTCGTGGCTTCAGCTTTGTCCTCGGCGTCGACCAGCGGCACATCTGCAGCGCGCATCGCAAGACGGGAAATCTGAAATCCCTGACGCTCAAGCGCCTGCAATTCTCGGCGAATGAAGCTATGCGAAGGCTGCGGATAGGTGTTGAGGATGTAGGCGATTTTCAAAGGCGAATGGTTCCGGAGTTGAGTGTTGCATCGCACGGTAGGGCGGGGGGCGGCAAAGGGAAAGCATCCTGCATAAGATTTCCGCTGTTGCGCGGAGGTTTTGGCACAATCACCCAAAAGGTCAGCCACCAGAGATTGACCGCAGTCATGGTCGCGCATAGCGTTGAATTTATGCACAGGCCGCTGGCGGCACAGAGAAAAGCGGCGCAATGAAGTTTCTGATCCAGACAATGAGCGGCAACCAACTGACCGCGCGCATCCTGCGCAGTACGTCTTGGGTGCTGGTCGGATATGGCGGAGCGCAGGCGATACGGCTGGCGTCAAACCTGATCTTGACCCGTATTCTGTTCCCAGAGGCATTTGGCTTGATGGCGTTGGTGACCGTCATCACAGTGGGCCTGATGATGTTCTCGGACGTGGGCATCGGTCCCAGCATCAGTCAGAGCAAGCGCGGCGATGATCCCGCCTTTTTAAACACTGCATGGACGATTCAGGCGATGCGGGGGGGCAGCCTATGGGTGATCACCCTATTGCTGGCTTGGCCCGTGGCGCAATTCTATGATCAGCCCGATCTGGCCATATATCTGCCGATCGCTGGTTTGGCATTGGTCATCACCGGGTTTCTGCCGACCCGCGTTGAGACCGCGCGTCGGCATCTGGTTCTTGGTCGCCTGACCATGCTTGATCTGCTCGCCCAGTTGATCGGGCTGAGCATGATGGTGGTTCTAGCCCTCGTCACGCATTCGGTGCTCGCCTTGGTGCTTGGCGGGATTTTCAGCGCGCTGGCCAAACTGATCCTGACCTGGCGATACCTGCCGGGTGAACGCAACCGGTTCCAGTTAGAGCGCGCTGCAGTCGATGAACAGCTTCATTTTGGCAAGTGGATATTCCTGAGCACCGCGTTCTCCTTCATCAGCGCACAAGGCGATAAGGTGATCTTGGGCAAGCTGCTGCCATTGGGGATTCTGGGCGTTTACAACATCGGATATTTCCTTGCCAGTTTTCCGATCATGCTTGGCATGACGATGGCGCATCAGTTGATGATTCCGATCTTTCGGGATCGTCCTCCGGGGGCGTCGATCGCTAATCGCGCGAGCTTGCGCCGGATGCGGCTGGCAATGTCCGGCGGGCTGTTTGCGATGTTGGCTACGATGGCCTTTGCCGGTCCATGGTTGGTCGATCTGCTTTATGATGATCGCTATGGGCAGGCGGGTGCCATGATCGTGCTGATGGCCTGTGGGTTCCTTCCGCAGGTGATCGGGCTCAGCTATGATCGAGCGGCACTGGCTGCGGGGGATTCACGCGGTGCGTTTATCTTTTCCGGCACTCGGTCACTTGTGCAGATGTTCCTGCTCTATACCGGCTTTACCCACTATGGGCTGATTGGCGGGTTGGTCTCTTACGGGATCGCCATGGCGCTGGTTCATGCGGTACTGGTCGGGCTAGCGTTGCGCCACCGTGCGTGGGATCCTGTCCATGATCTGGGATTTGGCGCGCTGGCCTGTGCCATCACCATCGGAGCAGTCTGGGTGCACTTTGACGTGATCGCAGCGCTATCGGTGCTTGGGGGTTAAGGCACGCCGCAACCAACCCGATGACAGTTTACGACGGCGTACCGGTTTCATTTCAGGAATGGAAATGACAGGGCGCAGGCCGATGTCGCGTTCCATCTGTGCGGCAGAACGGATGACCGGGTGGCGCAAATCCAGCAGAAAAGCCAGGCCAATTCCCAAGAGCAGACTTGCGGCCGCGCCCAGAACAACGATCTGTTTGCGCGCCCTTGTGAATGGGTAATCGGGCAGCGGCGCGGGTTCCAGCACCGTCAGGCGTTCTGACTGGCGTTGGGTTTCGAGTTGGAAACCGACTTGGGCCTCTTTGCGCCGGGCGCTGACCTGTTGCAACTGGGCGCGTAGCTCGCCCAGCTGTCGATCATATTCAGCGAGTTGAAGGTCTAACTCTGGTGTGCCGACAAGGCTTTCGTTCAACGCCTCAAGTGTGCGTGCCAGCAGCGCACGTTCGGCCTCGAGGCCCTGCCTTTCGAGAAGGTCGGCCTCACGCTGGCGTTTCTCGATCCGGCTATTGGCAGGCGTGTCCAGACGGCGCTGTACTGCCAGCATACGCCGATCGATGTTCAGCATCGCTTCGGTCAGACTTTCGACTTCTCGTTGCGTCACTTCCAGATTACCCGGTGGTACTATGTCGTTCTCCGTGCGAAACTGGGTAATATCCGCCTCAAGCGTTGCAATTTCGGCTCTTACGGCCTGTTCCTGCAATTCAAAGAAGCCAAGTGTTTCGCGGGCCTGTTCCAGTCGTGTGCTGATGCTGAGAGCGATGGTGCGCAGTGAAAACTCATGCGCGATCTTCTGGGCACCCGCCGCTGTCGGCCAATTGGCGGTGATCCGCAGCAAAGAAACTGTGCCGTCATCGCTGTACCCCTCACGCGCGGCGGCGACGCCTTCCAGCTTGACCGCTTGGCGGATCAGCGCGACCTTTTCACTGTCGGACATGCCCTGAGCATCCGTGAAAAGGCCAAGCTTTTCGATCAGTTCCATCACGCCACCACGCGACATGACTTGTTGTTCGATCAGTTGTAGACGTCGGGCGGATGATCCGCCGATTGTCGTCGGTGCCAAATCGGCGGCAATGGTCGGACTCTGGACTTGCAGCACTTCAGACGATGTATAGAGGTGCGGTTTGGACAGCGCGTAGAAGAACCCGATGATGGAGCCGATCAAGAAGACGGCAAGTATCGTCACGATGCGGCGGCGCACCATGTCAATCGCGTCTGCAATCGAAAAAATCGATCCCATCTAGTCGCTCTCTGCCTCATCGCGCCTTTTGGCGGCTATTGTCCCGGCTAATCTCGGGTTGCTCGCCCTCAGGCCTCGCATATCATATAGGCAAAACTATGACGCACAGCCAGCTTTTGCAGCCTAGGCCGCCACTTTGCTGGCTGCAGTGCGGGTCCGGTTAAGGATCACGCCCAGCAGATTTGTCTTCCCCTGTAACCTGCGTTCGCATTCTTCGATTTGTGAACCGAGGGTTCTGCTGGCATCGGCCACGAGCAAGACGCCATCGACCTGAGGTAGAAACGCCTGAAGATCATCATACTCCAGCATCGGGGGCAGGTCGTAGAGAACGATATCCGGAAAAAGCGTGCCAATCATGTCATCCAGAACGGCGCCAGTGCGTTTGGAGTGCAGCATTTCCGACGGATTGACCGGACGCGCACGATTCAATCCGACGGTGAGTGTTTCAGAGCAGCGCAACAGATGATCACGCGCCGAGACTTGTCCCGCCAGATAGCGGTGCATATCACCGGGCCCTCGCAAACCCAGCGCCTTTGCGACGCCCGGATTGCGCTGATTCAGGTCCATGAGCACAGTGCGGAAATCGGGGATGCGGCTGATGCTGAGCGCCAGATTCACGGCTGTGAAGGTAGTCCCGCAACCAGATGTGGGCGCGGTGACTGCGATCCGGTTCCATACCTCGCTCTGGAGGGTTTGCAGCAGCTGCGTACGCAGGTCGTCGATCACCCGCAGGATGCGTCGATCGCCACCGGCGAGCGCCATTTGCGCATTGAGTGCCGAAGACGCACCATGGCCGAACGGCACCTGTTCAAGCGTTTCCCAACTGCCGCTATCATATTGCGAAATCTGGGCCGCCCGCTGTGCGGCGGGCAAGTTCAGTTCATCGTCTTCAAAATCATACTGATCAGCCAGACCGAGGGATGGGTCGCGTGTGCCCCATTTCGCCGGCATATACTGTCCGTTGACCCTGCGCGTCAGTTCCAGATCGAAGGGCAGATTGCGCAGATCTTCTGCTTCTGCGCGGACAGTACCACGCGTACCGCTGGCATCACGAGTGTGTTCGTGTGCCGACTGTGGCGTCTTGGATTGCGAGCGGCGTGTGCCGCGTGCGTCTTTATTTCTTTCCACAATTGCACCTTACAAAAATGTGCCAGATACCCAGTCCGGCAAGGCGCCCCCAAAAATCTCAGTATCCGGTTCGTTTCACCACGGCGCCTACCGTCAAAAGCAGGACCTTGAGATCCTGAACCAATGACAGGCAGCGATCATACTCTGCATCCAGCCGGACACGCAACTTGAACAGGCTTTCGTTGCGTTCGGACACCTGCCACAAACCGGTGATGCCGGGACGTAATGCGAAATAGTGATGCGCGTCACCATAGATTGACAACTGATCCACCATCATCGGGCGTGGGCCGACAAGGCTCATGTCGCCTTTCAGCACGTTCCAAAGCTGCGGCAACTCATCAAGAGATGTTTTGCGTAGGAATGCGCCAAAACGAGTTATACGCGGATCATTCTTCAGCTTCTGCGTTGCATCCCATTCGCGGCGCAAATCATCATTTTCGGCCAGCACTTGCTCTAACCGGGCGTCGGCATCGCGCACCATCGTGCGGAGCTTGAGGATTCGGAACACTGATCCACCCGCGCCTAGCCGTTCTTGGCGGTAGAACGGTGAACCGCCTTCAATCCAAAGAAGCAAAGCACTGATCGCGATCAGGAAAAGCGCGACGGGCGCAGTGACAAGTACGAAAGCAAGATCAAAGATCCGCTTGCCTGTCGTTCGATAAAACCTGCTCGAGGGCAGGGGCGGGGCAACAGGCGCCGACAGATTCAGTGGCCGCAATGCGTCAACGACCTCTGCGGGCGACGGACGCACGACATAGCTCAAAAGCGCCGCATGCGGAAAACCAGCCTGAGGCCGCCCGCCGCCCAAACCGTGCGGCTGGCGCATATGCAAATTCGTCTCGGTCATAGGCACTCCTACTCGTCCAAACCCCAAGTCACACCACTCAACAGCCTCTGCCCGGCGCCGCGATTACTGCGGCTTCCCGTGTTTCAAACCCGGCGCGGTTTGGCGGAAAATTTCCACCAGGACCGCATAAAGCGCCGGGATCAAGTTCGGTTTTGGACAGCTCAGAGACGAAAAATTGCCTCTAATTTGACAAAAACCAACCTACCAGTTCTCAACGATTTTTTAATGAATTCTGTAGAAACACATTGTTTCTTAAATCACTGTGATAGCCGGCTAACAACCTGAAAAAATTACATCTTTAGCGTGTATTTTGATGTGTCAAATGACAACGACCGGCCCCAAAATCGCCGACTGTTTCCGTTTGGGAAACGAGGCGTTAGGGATGATTGATAAATGTAAAAAATAGCGGCGGTTTTGCAACGCCGATTGTTTGCCCCATTTTGGGCCGAATTCACCAGAATCATAGCTGCATCCCCTGCTTCGAGCAGAGTTTGCCTCGGATCGATCGCCCATATGCAGGGGAATTATTCATGATTCCCGTCAGAATTGTGGCGGCTGATTCTATTTCCCAAGGCGGATATGGCTTCAATTGTGGCGCAGCTGACACCTCATCTTTGGTGGGCAGCCCTACATATCTACTAAATTTTTAGTTTGACTTTTCGCTCCCGAAACCATGACACTCATCGCATCGGGGGAGACCGATCAAAACAATCTAAGGGAGGAGACAAGATGCGTAAGTATCTGCTCTCCGCAGTTGCGGCCACTGCCGTGATTGCGGGGTCACATGCCGCGACGGCCGACGAGGCTGCGGCGCAACGCTGGATCGACAAGGAATTCCAGCCATCCACGCTCGGTAAGGATCAACAGCTGTCTGAAATGCAGTGGTTCATCAATGCGGCTCAGCCTTATGCCGGCATGGAAATCAACGTGCTGTCCGAGGGCATTCCAACCCATTCCTATGAATCGGATGTGTTGACCAAAGCCTTTGAGGAAATCACCGGGATCAAGGTCAATCATCAGATCCTTGGCGAAGGCGAGGTTGTTCAAGCGGTTCAGACCCAGATGCAAACCGGTCGGAATCTTTATGATGGATATGTCAACGACTCTGATCTCATCGGTACTCATTCGCGCCTGCAACTGGCGTATAATCTGACACAGCAGATGAACGGCGATTGGGCGGCGACTACGTCTCCAACGCTGGATCTGGATGATTTCATGGGCAGTCAGTTCACCACAGGTCCTGACGGCAATCTCTATCAACTTCCCGATCAACAATTTGCGAACCTCTATTGGTTCCGCAAGGACTGGTTTGATCGCGAAGACCTACAGGCGGCTTTCAAAGAAAAATATGGCTATGAGCTAGGCGTTCCAGTGAACTGGTCAGCCTATGAGGACATTGCCGAATTCTTTTCGAACGACGTCAAGGAAGTGGACGGCACGCGCATCTACGGCCACATGGACTATGGCAAGCGCGCCCCGGATCTGGGTTGGCGAATGACAGACGCATGGCTGTCGATGGCCGGTGCCGGCTCCAAGGGCGAGCCAAACGGCATTCCCATCGACGAATGGGGCATCCGCATGGAAGCGGGCACCTGTAACCCGGTCGGTGCTTCGGTGACACGCGGCGGGGCGGCCAACGGTCCGGCGGCGGTCTATGCGATCCGCAAGTGGGATGAATGGTTGCGGAACTATGCCCCTCCGGGCGCAGCGAGCTATGATTTCTACCAGTCTCTGCCTGCACTGGCGACAGGCAACGTGGCCCAGCAAATATTCTGGTACACGGCGTTCACTGCCGACATGGTCGCACCACAATCCGCTGGCAACAACACCGTGGATGGCGATGGCAACCCACTGTGGCGGATGGCGCCCAGCCCGCACGGTCCCTATTGGGAAGAGGGTCAGAAAGTCGGTTATCAGGACGTGGGTAGTTGGACCTTCCTCAAATCCACACCGTCTGACCGCGCGCAGGCTGCATGGCTCTATGCGCAGTTTGTGACCTCCAAGACCGTGGATGTGAAGAAATCCCATGTCGGTCTGACGTTCATTCGGGATAGTTCGGTCAATCACGAAAGCTTTAGTGAGCGTGCGCCGAAACTGGGCGGTCTGGTGGAATTCTATCGCTCGCCGGATCGCGTGGCTTGGTCGCCCACAGGCATCAACGTGCCGGATTACCCCAAGCTTGCGCAGATCTGGTGGCAGCAGATCGGTGACGTGAACTCGGGCGCCTTTACGCCTCAGGAAGCGATGGACCGACTTGCCGGCGAGATGGACATTACCATGTCACGCATGCAGGCCGCGGACGAGGCCGCGAACGTTTATGGCGGTTGTGGTCCACGTCTGAATGAAGAAAAGGACGCGGAGTGGTGGTTCGCCAATGGCGGTGCCAAGCCCAAGCTGGAGAATGAAAAGCCGCAGGGCGAGACCGTCAACTACGACGATCTGGTTGCCCGCTGGGCCGCTCAGTAATCCTTAACGCCAAAGCTGGGCCGGGACGCCAATCGCGCCCCGGCCTGTGCGCCCGAAACCGACAAGGGTTCATATGACACTCGAACTACACGGCATCACCAAGCACGTCGCGGGGCAGGTGCATATCAAACCAACGACACTGACCCTGCGCACGGGTCACTTCAATGTATTGCTGGGCCAAACCGGCGCAGGCAAGACATCTCTGATCAAGATGATGGCCGGGCTGGATCCGATTGCTGCCGGGCAGGTGATCATGGATGGAGAGGACGTCACGCGTCTGAGCACGCAAAAGCGTAACATCAGCCTCGTGCACCAATTTTTCGTCAATTACCCGCATATGACGGTGTTCGACAATATCGCCTCACCGCTGAAAGTTGCCGGTATGGCGAAATCCGAGATTCAGGGACGGGTAGAAGAAGCGGCTGACATCCTGCAATTGCGCCCGATGTTGCACCGCCGGCCACATGAACTATCTGGCGGGCAGCAACAGCGCACGGCCCTGGCGCGTGCCATTGCGAAGGAAAGCCGGGCGGTTTTTCTGGATGAACCGTTGGCCAACCTCGATTACAAACTGCGCGAAGAGTTGCGCGAGCAACTGCCAGAGCTTTTCGCGGGACGCGGTGCCGTGGTGGTTTATGCCACGTCAGAACCGGAAGAGGCGCTGTTGCTGGGTGGCGAAACCGGACTGATGGAGGATGGGAGCGTCGTCCAATTCGGCCCAACGGCGGATATCTACCGCGCGCCTGCGACGCTCAGCGCCGCGCGGGTGTTTTCCGATCCCCCGATCAACGTGGCCGAGGTTACCAAAACCGGCAACGAGATGCAGATGGGGGACGCTGTCCGTTGGTCCGTTCCAACCGCGCAGGCGGGGCTGGCCGATGGCACCTATGCTCTGGCCGTTCGGCCGCATCACGTAACGCCGCGCCCCAGCGCAACCGGAACGGTCCGCCTTAACGGTGAAGTGCTGGTAACAGAACTCAGCGGCTCGGAATCGAGCGCACATTTCCGATTGAATGATACCGCATGGGTATCGCTGTCTCGCGGGGTCCACCCGTTCGAGATCGGGCAGCAACACCCCTTCTATCTAGACCCGGCAGGATGTTTCTACTTTGGTCCCGATGGCACACTTGTCGCGCAAGGAGGGTCTGTCTGATGGCTAAAATCACGCTTAGGCGCCTGCGACACAGTTACGACCCATCCCCGAAGGGGCCAGAGGATTTTGCGCTGAAGCAGATTGACCTCGACTGGTCCGATGGTGGCGCTTATGCGCTGCTCGGCCCTTCAGGTTGTGGTAAATCCACCTTGCTTAACATCATATCCGGACTGTTGGTGCCGACCGAAGGTCAAGTGCTGTTTGACGGGCAGGATGTTACCGGATTGCCGCCAGACAAACGGAACATAGCACAAGTGTTCCAGTTTCCGGTGATCTACGACACCATGACTGTCTACGATAACCTTGCTTTTCCATTGCGCAATCGCGGAGTCGATGAGAGCCGCGTCGCGGCTCGGGTGGCCGAGATTGCACAGATGCTGGATGTGACCGACCTGCTTGGCGTACGTGCTGCGGGCCTTAGCCCTGACAACAAGCAAAAGATATCAATGGGCCGGGGATTGGTGCGCGATGACGTCAATGTGGTGATGTTTGACGAGCCGCTGACCGTCATTGACCCACATCTGAAATGGAAGCTGCGCAGCAAGCTGAAAGAGTTGCATGCACGGGTGCGTGCCACCATGATTTACGTGACACACGACCAGACCGAAGCTCTGACATTCGCTGATCAGGTTGTGGTAATGCAGGACGGCGAAATCGTACAGATCGGCACCCCGGTAGAACTGTTCGAGCGTCCCGCACACACATTCGTGGGTCATTTCATCGGCTCGCCCGGCATGAATATTCTACCCGCGACGCAAGAGGGCGAGCGCGTCATGCTCGATGGGCACGACATCGCGCTGGAGGGACCAATCACCTCCGGCTCCGGACAGCTGGAGATCGGCATTCGCCCCGAATTCATCGAATTGGCCGAAACTGGCTTGCCTGCGCGCGTCCGCCGTATGGCTGATGTGGGGCGGCATAATGTGGTCGAGGCGATGATCGGGGATATCCCTGTGAAACTGGTGACAGAGGGCCCGGTGCCCGCACAGGGCAGTGCCGTGCATTTGGCGTTCCGCCCGGATCATACGCGCGCCTATCGCGATGGATGGTTAGCCACAGAAAGGGTAATGCCATGAGAACCCATAACCAAAAGGCGTGGTTTTTCGTTCTGCCGGTCCTGCTGCTGGTGGCGTTCAACGCGCTGGTCCCGATGATGACAGTGGTCAACTATTCGGTGCAGGAAACCTTTGGTAACAATATCTTTTTCTGGGAAGGGTTGCGCTGGTTTCAGGAGTTGCTGAACTCCGATCGTTTCCACGCGGCGCTTGGGCGGCAGTTTCTCTTTACCGGGATTATCCTGATGATCGAAATCCCGCTGGGGATCATCATCGCGCTGTCCATGCCGCGAAAGGGGATGTGGGTACCGGTCTGTCTGGTTCTCATGGCACTGCCGATGTTGATCCCGTGGAACGTGGTCGGTGCGATGTGGAACATATTCACCCTGCCTAAGATCGGCATGCTGGGCTACTTTATGAACGACGTGTTGGGCGTGCCCTATGACATGACGCAAAACCCGGCAGCGGCATGGATCACGATCATCGTGATGGATGTCTGGCACTGGACGTCGCTGGTGGTGCTGCTCTGCTATGCGGGACTGGTCAGTATTCCGGATGCCTATTATCAGGCGGCCAAGATAGATGGCGCGTCAAACTGGGCGGTGTTCCGGCACATCCAACTACCCAAGATGAAGCAAGTGCTGACCATCGCTATCCTGCTGCGTTTCATGGACAGCTTCAACATCTACACCGAACCGTTCGTCTTGACCGGGGGCGGACCGGGCAATTCGACCACGTTGCTCAGCATTGATCTGGTCAAGATCGCGCTGGGGCAGTTCGACCTTGGCCCCGCAGCGGCGATGAGCCTGATCTACTTTGCGATCACCCTGTTGGTGTCATGGTTGTTCTACACGCTGATGACGAAGGATGACGAGCAATGAAAAAACGTAGTTTGATTCCCATCCTTTATATCGCGTTTCTAATGCTGCCAATCTACTGGCTGGTGTCGATGTCGTTCAAGACGACGAACGAGATCCTTTCAGGATTTTCGCTCTTTCCGCGCACGTTCACGTTAGAGAATTATCGTGTGATATTCACCGATCCCAGTTGGTACTGGGGTTACATTAACTCTATCATTTATGTCTCTTTGAACACGGTAATTTCAATCTGCGTGGCTCTGCCTGCGGCCTATGCGTTTTCGCGCTACCGCTTTTTGGGCGACAAACAGCTCTTCTTCTGGCTCTTGACCAATCGGATGGCTCCGGCGGCTGTTTTTGCGCTGCCGTTTTTCCAACTCTATTCGGCGGTCGGGCTGTTCGATACCCATTTGGCCGTGGCGCTGGCGCATTGCCTTTTCAATATTCCGCTTGCCGTGTGGATTCTCGAAGGGTTCATGCGCGGCATTCCCAAGGAACTGGATGAAACCGCCTATGTTGACGGTTACAGCTTTCCGCGCTTCTTCGTCACCATCTTTTTGCCGTCGATCAAGGCGGGCGTGGGCGTCGCGGCGTTCTTTTGCTTCATGTTTTCATGGGTTGAGCTGCTGCTCGCTAAAACCCTGACAGCGGTCGCTGCGAAACCGATCGCCGCAACCATGACCAAAACGGCGAGTAGCGCCGGGTATGAACTGGGGTTGTTGGCTGCGGCTGGAACATTGACCATCGTGCCGGGGGCGATCGTGATTTACTTTGTGCGCAACTACATCGCGAAGGGCTTTGCCCTGGGGAGGGTATGATGAAAGGATTGGCAATTCTGTTCCTGCTTATGTTCCCCGCTGCGGCCCAGGCCCAGAACAGTTGGGGGACTGTCGGGCAAGAACCGGATAAACCATTTTCATGGACTGCGCCGCTATGGCCAAGCTTCTGGATGGCATGGACGCCGGTTACTCTGCTGTTGTTTATCGGGATATTCTCCGCAATGGGTATCATTACCGTGCTGGAAATCAGACGCCCCGGAGGAGACGAACGCAAGGGTGCGCTGGGTCTGACCACCACACGGGGCGATCGGCTGTTCATTACGCTTTTGGGGACGGTTTATATTTTCCTAGCTTGGCTGGGGCTGGTCGGGATGCCACTCTGGGCTCCGCTTGGGATCAGCATTGCGTGGGGGATTTTCTGCTTTTGGAAGGTCTAACTTGGGTCGCTTGGCAGAGCGCCGCTTTTGTTGTCTACTAACCAGAGACGAGCAGATAAAAGTGTATAAATTGAACTGGGTAATGAATGCGGCAACGGAAGAAACACGATTTCCTTACTGATGTTGAACTCGAACTGATGTCTCATCTTTGGGATCTGGGGCGAGGCTCCGTTCGCGATGTTTTGGGATGCCTCGTTCCGGAACGCAAGCTGGCCTACACTTCTGCGGCCACAATCCTGCGGATCATGGAGCAAAAAGGGTTTGTTCGCAGCGACATGCAGGGCAAATCACTGATCTATGTACCTTTACTGGCCAAGGATACCTATCAGGCCAAAACCCTGCGCGATCTGTCGGACAAGCTGTTCGATGGCACACCGGCCACGCTGGTGGCACGGCTGGTCGATGATACCGGCATGTCGGAGCAGGCTCTCGAAGAGATACGGGCACTTCTGGACAGGAGACTGCGCGATGATCCGGCTGAATGATGCGTTTGATATCTATATCGATGCCAATATTGTCTTGGTGCTCACGGCGGCTGTCTGGATACTGACACGAGCGGCGTTACGCGCAACGCCACTGCGTGCGGCTTTCGCGCTGCAATTGCGGCTTGCTTATACATTGCTAGCAGCCATGGCGTTGGTGCCGCTGTCTGTTTTTGCGCTTGAACTGGCGCGCAACGGCGGTTTGCTGGACAAGAGCGCGGTGTTGAATTTATCCGATATCGCTGTTGCGCAATTTCTGGATGGCAGAATTGCCATGTCTCCGGTGGCATTCGAGGATATGCTGAATTGGCGCGCCAGATTTACACAAGCCATCGTCACACCGACCGGAGCGATCGGGTTGGTTATCGCGGTGTCACTGATGCTGGGCAGCGCGTTGGCGTTGGTGTGTAGCCTGCGCAGCCTGATTCGGGTGCACGGGCTGATTGGACGCAGCTATCTGTGGCGGCGGATCGGATCTGTTGATTTGCGATTGACTGACGAAATTCATGTGCCCTTTTCCACACGGGGCGTGCAGCGTCACTATGTTGTCCTGCCATCGGCGATGCTGGCGAGAGAGGGTGATTTGCGCATCGCGGTCGCGCACGAGTTACAACATGCACGCCAAGGGGATCTGGGATGGGCTCTCGCCATTGAGGGGTTGCGAGCGCTATTTTTCTGGAACCCCGCCTATCATTTCTGGCGCCGGGAGGTCGAACGCCTGCGCGAGCTTGCCTGTGACCAACAGGTACTGGCGCGCCGCCACTTCAGCGTCAAAGCGTATTGCGATTGTCTGATCCGTGCGTGTCGCAATAGTTTGCGCGACGACCGACGCCGCCAGATCGGCGTACCAGTGGTCAGCCTTGTTCCACTGCGTGCGGCGCGCGCCGGATGCCGCGCCTCTGTTGTGCTTCGCGGTCGGATTTTGTCGATGCTGCACGCGCGGCCTCTGGCGCGAATTGGGCGAGGGACGAATGCTGCAATCATCGGAATGGTGGTTGCGTCGCTGCTGATGCTGTCAGCCGCGACGCAACGCTCCGGTGACTGGAGCCACGATCGTCTGATGTTATCCACCATCGTCAATCTAGAGCGTTTGGCACAGCACAACGCGCCAGCACGTCTGGTCTGGTAGGCTGGTATCTGGGCCACGGGTCCTGCGCAGTCTGCATTCGGCGCTATACATTCCGCGCCACGCGGTTTAGGTGCCGCTGTCTTACGGTGCCGCATTGGCGACCCCATCCCCGAAAGAGACGGAACTGACGTGAAACAAGCTATTGCCGATGCCCTGCACGCCCGTGGATACACCACGCTCACACCCGTTCAACAGGCTGTTAGTCTGCCTGAACACGCTGGGGCCGACCTGCTGGTTTCTGCGCAAACCGGGTCGGGCAAGACGGTGGCATTTGGTATCGCCATCGCGCCGTCCATTCTGGGCGAGGCCGACAAGTTTGAGGCCGCCGGCGCGCCGCTGGCGCTGGTCATTGCACCCACGCGCGAATTGGCGATGCAGGTCAAACGCGAACTAGGTTGGCTATTCGCCGGGGCAGGGGCTGTGCTGGCCTCTTGTGTGGGTGGTATGGATATGCGCGATGAACGTCGCGCGTTGGCGCGCGGTGCGCATATCGTGGTGGCGACACCGGGCCGCTTGAGAGACCATCTGATGCGCGGGTCCATCGACTTGGGTGCAGTCCAAGCCGTTGTGTTGGACGAGGCCGATGAGATGCTTGACCTTGGGTTCCGAGAAGATCTGGAATTCATCCTCGGGCAGTCACCAGAGGATCGGCAGACGCTGCTTTTCTCTGCCACGGTGCCCAAAGCGATCGCGACGTTGGCGCAAAATTATCAGCGAGGCGCGATACGGGTCGCGACCCGCGCCGAAGAGTCTCAACATGCCGATATCGACTATCGTGCCATGTCTGTCGCTCCGCAGGATGCGGAAAACGCCATCATCAACGTATTGCGTTATTTCGAGGCCCCCAATGCCATCGTGTTCTGCAACACCCGCGCCATGGTCGGACGGATGACCACACGGTTGTCCAATCGCGGGTTTTCGGTCGTGGCGCTGTCGGGCGAGTTGAGCCAATCAGAGCGTAGCCACGCGCTTCAGGCGATGCGCGACGGGCGCGCGCGGGTTTGTGTTGCCACCGATGTGGCCGCACGCGGTATCGACCTGCCCAATCTCGATCTGGTGGTGCATGCCGAACTTCCCAGCAGCCACGAGACGTTGCTGCATCGTTCTGGTCGGACAGGGCGCGCCGGACGCAAAGGGGTCAGCGCGCTGATCGTACCCCCTAAGTCGCGCAAAAAGGCTGAGCGCATCCTGCAAGGGGCCAAGGTTCGCGCCACATGGACACCTGCACCGGGCGCAGATGAGGTCATGGCGCAGGATGAAACGCGCATGCTGGCCGATCCGGCGTGGCATGAAGCGGTCGCACCGGAAGAACAGGCCGCAGTGGACAAACTGACGGGGCATTTCACTGCGACGCAGTTGGCGGCAGCCTATCTGCGGCTGCGCGCTGAACGCCATTCAGCACCAGAGGATCTGTCCGATCCGGGGGCCAAGCCTGAGCCGCGCGCCCCGTTTGGTCCGTCGGTCTGGTTTTCGATCACCGGCGGTCGTGCTGCGGGTGCCGAACCGCGCCGGTTGTTGCCAGTGTTGTGCAATGCCGGGGGGATCACCCGCGATGACATCGGCGCGATCCGGGTTCGGGACGAAATGTCATATGTGGAAATTCGCAAACCCAGCGCCGCCAGTTTCATCGCTAGTATCGGTCCCGGCGGCACTGTCGAAGGGGGAGCAACTGTTACCCAAATGGATCGCGCGCCCGATTTCGTTAAATCCGGTGGCCCGGCGCGTCCTGCCAAACCAGCGCGCGCACCGAAATATGCAAAACCGGCAGGTGCGTCGAAACATGCCAAGCCCAAAACCAAGTCTGAAACCGCGATGGAAGACGGTGCATTGGTGTCAAAGCGCAGTCCAACAGCCAAGCGCGGCAAGCCAGACCATGCCAAGGGTCCGCCGCCACCCAAAGGCAAACCAAGCAGCAAGAAGAACCGTGTGCGCGCAGCGGCGGCAAAGAACGCTGGTAAACCCGGTGCTCGCGGCAAGGGTGGCCCGAAACGCGGCGCGTCCTAGCGGTGCCCGATCCCTGTCAGGTAGTGATCGTAAAATGCCTGCACCCCCCATTCCATCTGTGACAGAGGGCCGGGGACAAAGCGGTGGGCGTTTACACCCTCCTGATTGATGCGAATGATCCGCTCGTCATCCAGCGATGTGACATGCCACAGCCAAGTCAGCGCCGCGCGATCATAGTCGCGACCCTCTTGGGCATCGCCGCGGACATACCAGACGATCTGGATATCGGTTTGTTGCAGGGCACGCGGGACAAAGCGGTAGCCAACCACATGATCGGAATAGATCAGAAAATTGTTTAGAATTCCGATCTGCAGATCGGTCGTGCCGCCATCATACCCGGTCAACGTGCCCAGCAACGGGGCCAAAGGCGTGCCAGTCTGGCTGCCGGTCTGGTAGCCGGGATATAACGGGTAGCGCCGATAGTAAAAGTTCATACCATGATCGCCGGTGTTTGGCAGGCTGACGACCTGATCCGGCAGCCCGGCGGCGCGGCCCTTGTCGCGCATTGGGTCGAGCAGGTCGGGCGTCATCGACGCTGGATCCTTTAGGCTATGACTGCGCGAGTAGTCCTTGTGTGACGGCGCGCAATGATAGCATTCCATATAATTTTCCACAGCCAGCTTCCAGTTGGCAGGCACCGGATAGGATGCGCTATGGGCAATCCGCAGATTGTCCAATCCGAAGGGGGCAGCCAGTGGGCGCAGACGCTCCAATCCGGTGTCGATCTCGGGGGCGACCTCAGCCGGGCAGACGAATATCATGCCCTCGAACACGCGCAGATGCGCCTTGAACAGTCCGTATTGGGATGGATCAAAGTCCGGTCCCATCTCACGCCCGCCGCGCAGCTGACCGTTCAGGTCATAACTCCACGCATGGTAGGGGCAGACGAACAGACGCGTGTTTCCATGGGCCTCGGTGCAGACGCGTGACCCGCGATGGCGGCAAATGTTGAGATAGGCGCAAACATCGCCAGCACGGTTACGGGTAATGATCAGCGATTCCTGCGCGTAATCGAACAGAAAGTAGTCGCCGGGCTCGGGGATCTGGCAGACATGTCCGACCCAGATCCAACTGTGGTTCCAATAGGCTGCAATATCATGCTCGTAGATGTCCGGGCGTGTGTAAAAGGGGCGCGGCAGGGCAAAGCCGCTCTGACAGCTGCCGATAAGATCCCGTAGATCAGCGGGTGGTGCGGTGGTCATGGGCGCAATCCTTGAGGCGGGGCAGGTTTCTCATCTGACCAGAGAAACGCCTCTGATGGCAAGGGCACGGGCGTATACACAGACCCGGAAAGACCCGGGAACTGGTAACTTTTCGCGCCGAATCTTAGCGGATCCTGCCGGTGGTGCCCCTTTAGCCGACCATCATTTCCTTGGTTGCGGTCAGCTTAACGTCCGGATAATCGCGCTCAATCCGGTCGATATCCCATTGCAGCCGGGTCAGGTAGACAACGTCACCGTCATTATCATGGGCGATGTGCTGCTTGTTGGCCTCGATGAACTTATCGAGTGCGCGTTTCTCTCCCTGCGCCCACCGGGCCGAAGTGAACTGGCTGGCCTCGAACCGCACAGGCAGGCCGTATTCCAACTCGATCCGACTGGCCAGAACCTCGAATTGAAGGGCACCCACAACGCCGACGATAAACCCGGAACCGAAGGCCGGCTTGAACACTTTCGCTGCACCCTCTTCGGCGAACTGCATCAGGGCTTTCTCCAGATGCTTGGCTTTCATCGGATCGCCCGCGCGGGCCTGTTGCAATAGCTCAGGCGCAAAACTGGGGATGCCGGTCACGCGGATCGCCTCACCTTCGGTCAGCGTGTCACCGATGCGCAACTGGCCGTGGTTCGGAATCCCGATGATGTCACCCGCCCACGCCTCTTCGGCCAATTCGCGGTCAGAAGCGAGAAACAATACCGGATTGGCAATCGCCATCGGCTTTTTCGTGCGCACATGGGTCAGCTTCATACCGCGTTTGAAATGGCCCGATGCCAGACGAAGGAATGCCACGCGGTCTCGGTGTTTAGGGTCCATGTTGGCCTGCACTTTGAACACGAAGCCGGCAACCTTGTTTTCATCAGGGGCGATCTGCCGGGGTTGGGCCGATTGCACCTGTGGTTCTGGCCCATAGGTGCCGATCCCGTCCATCAGCTCTTTGACGCCGAACGAATTGATCGCCGAGCCGAACCAAATCGGGGTCATATGCCCCTCCAGCACGGCCTGAGGGTCGAGCGCGGGTAGTAGCTCTCGCGCCATTTCGACCTCTTCACGCAAGGTGGCGACCAGTTCAGCAGGCAGATGCTGTTCTAACGCCGGATCGCCGAGCCCTTTGATCTCAATGCTTTCAGCGACCTTGTTACGGTCAGCACGGTCCATCAGTTCCAGCCGGTCATTCAGCATGTCATAGCAACCGACAAAATCGCGACCTACGCCGATGGGCCAACTTGCAGGTGTTACATCAATTGCCAGATTTTCCTGAATCTCGTCAATGATCTCAAATGTCTCGCGGCTCTCGCGGTCCATCTTGTTACAAAAGGTCAGGATCGGCAGATCGCGCAGGCGACATACTTCAAAGAGTTTCTGCGTCTGACTCTCGACCCCTTTGGCGCCGTCGATCACCATCACGGCAGCGTCCACGGCTGTTAGGGTACGATAAGTATCTTCGGAGAAATCCGAGTGGCCGGGCGTATCCACCAGATTGAACCGGAAGTTCTTGAAATCAAAAGACATGGCCGAGGCGGACACCGAAATGCCCCGGTCCTTCTCCATCTGCATAAAGTCACTGCGCGTGCGCCGTGCCTCGCCTTTGGCGCGGACCTGACCGGCCATCTGGATGGCCCCACCAAAAAGCAGGAATTTCTCCGTCAGCGTCGTCTTGCCTGCATCCGGATGAGAGATGATCGCAAACGTGCGGCGCCGCGCAATTTCGGGCGGCAGATCGGGGCGGTTGGGGGCGGTGTCCAGCATATCCCCGCTATAGAGCGCAGCCGAGACGCGTGCAATACGCCAACGGGTGCAGCCGGAACTATGCTAGGTCCGCGCGCGTTGCCTCTATAGCATAGAAGGAGGATACTCATGTCACAGGACAAGAAAGCCCCGCCAAGAGACGCCAAAAAACCACCAAAAGCAGTTTCAATGACCGATGCAGAACCGGCCAATCCCGTTGCCGAGCGCAAACCGGGTGAACAGGCCAAAACGAACAACTCGGTCGAAGCCAAAGATGCATTTGGCGCGCCACGCCCTGATACGGAATGGACCCGAGAGGCGATGGAATCACAGATGCTGACACCCGGTTTCAACGGATCAGACGATCAGGTGAAGAAAGAGCGCGCAAAAGACCTGAAGGAATGACGCCTTAGCGCGTTGAGGCGCGTCTTAGCAGGGCTGCGGCATCGGGATGATCTAGCAACGCTTTGCTGACTTCGAAATCTAGATGGATGCGTTCGGCATGTCCGGTCAGGGATTGCGCCAGTTTCTCGCTTAGTTCCGGCGGCAATGCCGGTCGCGTGCGCGTATCGACCAACAGCGTTTCTGCTGCGATGCCTTCCGCGTAGATGATCTGGTGCGTATCAAAGAGCAGTTGAAAGTAATCCATGAACCCACCATCTGCCTGAACGATGGTATCTCCGTTTACCAAGTATCGCGCGCGCACCAGTAGTTCGTGCCGTCCGGCCCCCAACGCGTCAGAGCGCTGGTAGATGAACAGCCGGTGATCTGGGCTGACATACAGATCATTTGTGTTGTGCAATGCACCTGCTCGGATACAGATGGGGGCAAAAGCCCCAACCGCGCGCACGGTCGAGCTGCCAACCCAGCGAACCTTTTGCGGTCCATCGTCACGGGTGAGGACCGTGTCGCCAACTTTCAATTCTTCGATTGGTTTCTGTGCGCCGGATGCCAGAGTGATATGGGTGCCGCGCGAAAAGGAAACACAGGCCACTTCGGCAAATTTAGCTGCGGCGCCTTCGGTATCGATCCCAACCAGCGTATAATCCGTGCGTGGAGTCATAGGTGCCAGTGGCAGGGCGAAAACTGCATCCACATCGCCGATATGATCCACTTCGACGAGAATCAATATCTCTGTTGTGGCGCCTGATGCGCTCATCATTGTGAGACAGCAATCTAGGTGCAGCAGATTTCCCGGTCGGCCCAGTCGCGTGCCCTTGGCGACTGTCAAAACGCCAGCGTTGTCGGTGCTGAACGACAGTCGTTCCAGCGCACCACCCAAGTGCAATTCATAAGTGTCGTCGAGGTCTAGTTCCGCTGCAAAAGATAGCGGATCGCCGAGGTTCGCGCCATTCACCACGCTGATGGCTTCGGCGGGATAGACCGGGATGGATTGGACAATGGCTTGGGTCATTATTCAGGAACTCGTTTTTCGTCTTTTGGTCCGGGTGGGTCTGCCTTAACCTTAAGCTAGTGCCAAATTGTGGCAAAGACAGGTCGAACTACAGCGGATTTCAGGACATTCTGACCCGCCGGCGCGTTGGCGTCACGGGGAAATTCCGACCGTTTGACCATGGTCAGGTTTCGTCGCGGATATAGATGGAGAACAAGATATGGATATGGGTCTAAAAGGAAAGCGGGCACTGGTTTGTGCGTCATCCAAGGGACTGGGACTTGGCTGTGCGCGTGCGCTTGCGGCCGAAGGCGTGCATCTGGTGATGAACGCGCGCGGAGCCGAGGCGCTGGCCGCGTCCGCGCAGGCGATTCGAGATGAGTACGGCGTCGAAGTCACCGAGGTGGCGGTGGATGTGACGACATCAGAAGGGCAGGCCGCAGTGCTGAAGGCTGCAGGTGATGCTGACATTCTGGTAAACAACGCAGGCGGCCCCCCTCCGGGGACATGGCAGGATTGGGATCGCGATGATTTCATCAAGGCGTTGGATAGCAACATGCTGACCCCCATCGCGCTGATGAAAGCACTGCTGCCCGGCATGATGGACCGCGGCTGGGGCCGGGTGGTCAACATTACCTCAATGGCGGTAAAGGCACCCAACCCTGTGCTGGGCCTCAGCAATTCGGCGCGCACCGGGCTGACGGGGTATGTTGCAGGCACGTCACGGCAGGTCGCAGGATCGGGTGTGACCATCAACAACCTGCTGCCAGGCATGCACGCGACCGACCGCGCCGTTGCTCTTGATAAGGGCGCAGCCAAGGCGAACGATATTTCCGAAGCAGAGGCTAAAAAGCAGCGCAGCGCCACTATTCCTGTCGGGCGTTATGGCACGATCGAAGAATTCGGCGCTGCTTGCGCCTTTCTCTGTTCGAAGCAGGCAGGCTATATCGTCGGGCAGAACATTCTGCTCGATGGCGGCTTTGTTAACGCCACGATGTAAGCGCCTGCCATTCATCAACCGCGGTTGACGCATATTCACAAATGCGCCAACCGCGCGTTGTGGGGCTGGTCTACCGACATCTGTGCGGCTACCCGATTGAAGTTCTTATCAGAGCAAAAGGGGCCGCCGCATGCATGTTGCTGCCATAACTATTCTGTGTGGCCTCGTTGTGGCCGCCAGCCTGATCGCAGCGCCACGACGCGTCAGCATCGAAGGTTTTTTCAGTGGAGCGGGCGCTGATGGGCGCGCGCCATCTCTTTGGGTTCTGGTGCTCAGTCAGGTTACGACCTGGATTTTTGCCCGGTCACTAATGAATTCTGCAATTCTGGGTTATTTCTACGGCATCTGGGGTACGCTCGCCTATGCGACCTACTATGGCTCGTTCCTGACCGGGGGATTCATTGTGGCCCGGTTGCGTGCGGGCGGCGCGCGTTCTGTGCAGGACTGGTTAGGTGCGCAATTCGGCGCATCTGGACGGGGATGCTACAATCTGGTTATTGCATTGCGCCTGCTGTCAGAGGTGTTTGCCAATCTGCTGGTTGTCGGGTTGATCTTTGCCGCGGTGCTTCCGCAGATTGGGATGGCACGTGAGATGTCCATCGTAATCGTCGCGGCGCTGGGGTTGGCCTACAGCGCCTGGGGTGGGTTGAGCGCGGCCCTGCGCACAGACGTGCTTCAGATGACCGTCTTTCTCGTTATTTTCGCAGCGGCCTTCATCGCATTGGTCGTCAGTCCCGGCTTTTCCTTTACAGCAGTGTTGACCGCACCCGGTACGTCTGGTGCATGGAATGGGCAGGTATTGCTTCTGGTCGCGTTATTGCAGGTGTTTTCATACCCGGCGCATGATCCGGTGATGATGGATCGCGGTTTCCTCGCCGATCCGACCACCACGCGCCGTTCGTTTGTGCATGCATTCTGGATCTCTACAATCTGTATCATCGCCTTTGGCATGTTCGGCATTCAGGCGGGTCTGCTCGGTGTTGCCTATGAGGGGCAACTGCTGGGCACGTGGCGGGCAATGTTTCCTGCATGGCTCTACGTAGCATTGCTTGTCTCGCTGCTTGTGTCTGCACTCAGCACGTTGGATTCGGCTCTGGCCAGCGCTGCGCGATTGGTGGTCGAAGAGTTCGGCTTTGGACCACGCACGCTGGGTTCCGGACGTATGGCAATGTGTGGCTTTATGGCACTTGGGGCGGGGTTGACGCTGTGGGGCAATCAGACGCTATTTGACGCGGTCGCGGTCAGCGGTACGGCCAGTATGTTTCTGACACCTGTTATAATCGTTGGGCTCGTAATGGGTCGGCATATCGCGCTCTGGTCCTATTTTGCAGCATTTGCTGCTGCGATGGCGGGGGCGATGCTGTATTTTGGGCGCGATGCAATCTGGGCCGCCCGGATGGTGCCGGACGGGCATAAATATGAACAGTTGCTGGTGATCTGCCTTGTCGTCCTTCTGATCGGTTCCGTGGTCGTTTTGCTGGGGTCCTCTCGCCGGACATAGTGCCAGCGCGCAAGCCGCGCATGTCTTGCACGCAGCGGTCTGGGTTGCTATCTGCCGAATGAAAATCCCGATTGTTTTCATCGGAGAAGCACGAAGGACAGCCCTTGGCAGACCGGACCCCACGATTGGAGATCAAGAACCTCGTCCGCCGTTATGACGGGCGCGTGGTGGTCGATGATGTGTCGCTCAAGGTGTATCCGGGGCAGGTGACTTGTCTTCTGGGTCCCTCGGGTTGCGGCAAGTCCACCACGCTGCGAATGATCGCAGGTGTCGAGATGCAAGATTCGGGCGAGATTTGGGTTGATGGCAAGCTGGTGTGCGACACTGTTACCCGTGTGCCGCCCGAACGCCGCAATATTGGCCTGATGTTTCAGGATTTTGCACTCTTTCCGCATTTGTCGGTGTTTGAAAACGTCGGTTTCGGCCTCGGTGGTGACCGGGCCAAGCGCGCCGCACGCATCCGAGAGATGTTGGTCCGAGTCGGCCTTGCCCGGTTCGAGACATCACTGCCGCACGAGTTGTCAGGAGGAGAGCAACAACGAGTGGCACTTGCGCGTGCGCTGGCACCGCGCCCACGTATTATGCTGATGGACGAGCCGTTCTCGGGTCTAGACAACCGCCTGCGTGATGGTATTCGTGACGAAACGCTGGATATCCTGCGTGAAGAGGACGCGGCCGTTCTGCTGGTTACGCACGAGCCGGACGAGGCGATGCGGATGGCTGATGAAATTGCATTGATGCGCGCGGGTCAGATTGTGCAACAGGGTGCGCCTTATAATATATATAATGCGCCAGTAGATCGTGACTCTGTATCATTCTTTAGTGATATCAACGTGATACGTGGCGTCGTTCAGGGGGCGTTGACCGACACGCCCTTTGGTCAGTTTCTTACGCCTGGCGTCCCGGACGGACAGGCCGTTGATATCGTGATCCGACCGCAACATATTAAAATTGACTTTGATCGGCAGGGGCGCGGACCGAACCCGACGCCCGGCGATGGCACTCCTGCGCTTGGCGTGGTTCAGCGTGCGCGCTTCATGGGTTCCGAGAGCCTCGTTGAATTCAAGATGGCGCATGACGGGTCGATCCTGCGCGCAACTGTGCCCAATGTATTTTTGCCATCCGAAGGGCAGAATTTGTGGCTGATGATCCGGCGTGATCGGTGCTTTGTGTTCCCCGCTCGACAGGGTACCAGTACGGCTTGAGCGCGCTGGTCGATAAAAATGACGGCGCAGCCGCGCTTTCGTTCTTTTAACCTGCGTGCGGAGCGATTAGATACTATTGACGAAATTCCCGGGGTAAATGTGACACCGCCCCGAGACAGGGAGAATACGCATGCTGAACAATATTGGCCTTCCGGGCATCCTGCTCATAGCTGTTGTCGTGCTGGTCCTTTTCGGACGCGGCAAGATTTCATCGCTTATGGGCGAAGTGGGCAAGGGGATCACCTCGTTCAAGAAGGGCATCAACGACGGCAACAAAGAGCTGGAAGATGCCGCGAATGAATCCGGTGATGATGCCAAGGACGTGACGCCCGAAACCGAAAAAGACAAGGTCTGAACGTCATATGTTCGACCTTGGGTGGACAGAGCTGCTGGTGATTGGCATCGTGGCGTTGATCGTCGTGGGGCCCAAAGATCTGCCGGGAATGTTCCGCACAGTTGGCAAGTTCGTCGGCAAGGCCAAGGGCATGGCGCGCGAGTTTTCCAAGGCGATGAACGACGCAGCGGACGAAGCGGGCGTCAAGGACGTCAGCGATACTCTGCGCAAGGCCACGAACCCGGTCAGTTCTGCCATGTCCGAGGTACGCAAGACCACGGAAAGCTTTACGCAGGCGACCCGGGACGCGGGCAAGCCCAAGCTGAGTGCAGAACGGCAGGAAGCGGCAGATAAAATTCGCGAAAAGACTGCGGCGAAAGCCACCGAACGCAAGGCAGCAGAGGCTGCGGCTGCCGAGAAGGAAGCCAAAGCCACCAAGGCGAAACCGACCAAGACGGCCACCGCGAAGCAGCCCAAAGCCACGTCCACAGCGACCAAGAAGCCAGCGGCGCGCAAATCGCCTGCTAAGACGTCTGCGAAGTCGACCGCAGCCAAACCCGCGGCCAAAAAACCTGCTGCGCAAAAGACCGCTACCAAGCCCGCGACGAAAAAAGCGGCTAAGGACAAGGCATGAGCAACGTCGACGAAATCGAAGACAGCAGCGCACCGCTGATCGAGCATCTGGCGGAACTGCGCACAAGGCTGATCCGGTCCGTAGTTGCGTTTCTCATCGGCATGATCATCTGCTTTACCGTAGCGACACCGATCTTTAACTTCCTGACGGCACCGCTCTGTTCGGTGCTGGCCGATCGGGGGCAAGACTGCGACCTGATCTTTATTTCGCCTCAGGAAGGCTTCTTTGTTGCGATCAAGGTATCGCTCTTGGGCGGTTTCATCCTTGGTTTTCCCTACATTGCCAACCAGATGTGGCGCTTTGTGGCTCCGGGTTTGTACAAGACAGAGAAGGGCGCATTTCTACCCTTCCTCATCGCGTCACCCTTCATGTTCATACTTGGCGCCAGCTTTGCGTTCTACGTGGTAACGCCGCTGGCCTATGACTTCTTTCTGGGGTTCCAGCAGTTCGGCTCTGGTGGCGAGGCCATCGAGGGCGTACAGGGACCTGCGCCGCTTAGTGTCGTGTTTCAGGGATCTGCCCAAGAGTATCTCAACCTGACGATTAAGTTCATCGTCGCTTTTGGTTTGTGTTTCCAACTGCCCGTGTTGCTGACGCTGATGGGCAAGGCCGGTCTGGTCGGTGCCGAAGGACTAAAGGCTGTGCGTAAATACGCAGTGGTCGGCATTCTGGTGCTGGCCGCGCTGGTCACGCCACCGGATGTCATCACCCAAGTGATCCTCTTTGTGGTGGTTTACGGTCTCTATGAGATTTCGATCTTCCTCGTCCGGCGCGTAGAGCAAAAGCGCGAGGCCAAGCTGCGCGCAGAGGGCCTGTGGTTTGATGACGACGATGATATCGAAATGCCCGACGATGAGACGCATCCAGAGGATGTTTCGGACGAGACCGATCAGGACCCACGCCCATGAGTGATCCGCTAGAACGGATCGCCGCGGCGCTGGAACGGGTCAGCCCACCGCCGTTTGACGCGCCGGATTTCGCTGATGCAGATGCCTTTGTCTGGCACGTAGCACCTGACCGGCTGGAGCCGGTGCCGCATGTTTCGCGGGTCGACATGGGCCTGCTGCTGGGGGTGGATCGCTCGCGCGACACGCTGCTTGAAAACACCCGCCAGTTTGCGCGCGGGCTGCCTGCGAATAACGCGCTTCTCTGGGGCGCGCGGGGCATGGGGAAATCCAGCCTTGTCAAAGCGGTACATGCGGCTGTTGTCGCAGAGGGCGCACCCCTCAAAATCGTGGAACTGCAACGCGAAGACCTGACCAGCGTCACGCGTCTTCTGGCGCTGCTGCGCTCCAGTGATGCGCGATTTGTACTCTTTTGCGACGATCTCAGCTTTAGCCATGATGACCAACATTACAAATCGCTTAAGGCGGTATTGGATGGCGGAATCGAAGGGCGACCTGAGAATGTGGTGTTCTATGCCACGTCAAACCGCCGCCACCTTATGCCGCGCGACATGATTGAAAATGAACGTTCCAGCGCGATCAGTCCTAGCGAAGCAACCGAAGAAAAAGTGTCGCTTAGCGACCGCTTCGGTCTTTGGCTCGGCTTTCATCCTTGCGGGCAGGACGAATATCTGGCGATGATCCGGGGCTATTGTGATGCTTATGGCATCTACATTGACGATGAAGCCTTGCGCGCCGAAGCGATCGAGTGGCAAGCGACCCGAGGCGCGCGTTCGGGGCGAGTTGCGTGGCAATATGTCACCGACTTGGCCGGGCGACGCGGCATAGCGATTCCAACCTGATTATCCGCCTCATGCGCGATCAGAGCCCCCTACGGCGGGCAGGGCGTTTCGGTCCGTAAGGGCTTAACGCTCTTGGGCGTTGATCGTTTGTTTTCGACAGATTGCAGCCTGAAACATTCAGCAATTACTCAGTCAGATATGGTACCGGGTCCAGGCTTTCGAACCCATCGCGCACTTCGAAATGGACTGCGCCAGAGCCTGAGCTGCCTGCCTTTGCTAGTGTATCACCACGGCTCACCTTATCTCCGGTCTCGACCGTGACACTTTCGACATTCGAATAAACGGTCATCAGATTGTTATCGTGGCGGATCACGATGATAGATGTCCCGCTTGTTTCTGCGCCAATGTGCGCGATCGTCCCCTTGGCTGCCGATTTGACGGCTGTGCCGGGGGTGGCCGCGATGTCGATACCTTCGTTCTTGCCTTTGGAGTAGGCGCGCACGATGTCGCCGCGCACGGGATAGCTCATACGGGCTTTGCTCTTCTTGGTTTGGGTCGCACCAAGGTCGGGCGCATCACCCGGCTTTGTCTTTGGGGTTGAGATGTTGGTGACCGGGGTCGTGTCATCCTCTGGCAGCGGCTTTTCGGCACTTGGCGGCTCTGGCGTCGGCGATCCGACCCCCGGCGGCTCGGTCTGAGGCACCTCAGTCGCGTCAAATGGCTTGCCGACTTCGCCGGGCAAGGCGACAGGGATCAACAGATATTGTCCCTCACGTACACCAAAGTCAGAGCCCAGCCCGTTCCAGTCCGCGAGGCTGCGGATCGAGACATTATAGAGCCGCGCAATGGTATAGGCGGTCTCACCGCGTGCCACCTTGTGGCGAACCGGTTCTGCGCCGGTCTGCGGGGCAGGTTCCAGCGTGCTGGTCTCGACTTTGTTCTTGTCGGCCTTGTCTATGGCACCACCAGCGATGGTCGCTATATCCACACCACCGGGTTGGATCGGACCGCCTGCCGGTTCGGCAACACGACGGGGCAGGGCAACCACTTCGCCGCGACGGAGGTTGTCATCGGGTGAAATCCCGTTGAACCGGCCCAGTTCGGCGGCATCAATGCCGATTCGGGCCGCGAGGGTGGCTAAGGTATCACCACGCCGCGCGATTGCGACCTGATACCCCGGATAAGAGATGATTCCACGGCTATCCGGTTCCGGCCGATTGGCGGTCGCGGTGCGGGCCGCTTCGGCGGTATCCAGCCCATTGCCGATCCCCCCGCGCATATCAAAGTCGAGCGGACCATCACAGGCACCCAGAACCAGCGCTGCGGTGCCGGCCAAGAGCATGGCGGGGCGTTTGGAAAAACTCATCTCGATCGCGTCCTCATCATCTGCCCCTTATGCGCCGGGGCTTTGTCTTAGATACTCATACATTAGGCCGTATCGCGGCCTAAACCCTCGACCAGCGGCACAAATCGCACCGGTCGCAGCTCGTCATAGTCAAAGCCGTCCGCGCTACGCGTCACTCGGATCAGGCTTTGCACGGCGTCGGACTGTCCAACCGGCACGACCATGATACCCCCGATTTTGAGTTGCGCCAAGAGTGGTCCGGGGGGATCCTCGGCGGCGGCGGTCACGATGATACGATCAAACGGCGCCTGATCGGGTAAACCAAAGCTGCCGTCAGCCGTGAGGGCGGTGATGTTGGTCAAATCCAGCGCGCGAAAAATTTCGCTGGCTTCGCGCACCAGACGTTTGTGCCGGTCCACAGTATAGACCCGTCGCGCTAACTGGCTAAGGATTGCCGCCTGATAGCCAGAACCAGTGCCGACCTCCAGAACCTTGTCACGAGGACTGAGTTTCAACGCTTGGGTCATCAAGGCCACGACCGATGGTTGGCTGATTGTCTGCCCACAGGCAATGGGCAGCGGCATGTCCTCATAGGCGCGGTCGGCGAAATAGCCGCGAATAAATGGCCCGCGGTCGATCTTTTCCATCGCGCCCAACACGCGCGCGTCCGTCACCCCCTTGGAGCGCAGCGCGAAGAGGAACTGCATTTTGCGTTCGGCGATCTGGTCGGGGCCGGTCATTCGATGGCCTTCAGCGGCTCCAGGATATCATGGGCCGTCAGATCGGCCCGCATCGGCGTGACCGAAATGTAGCCTTTGAGGTTCATGTCAGCGTCGGACCCTTCTGACGTTGGCTGGCTCTGTGGTGCGCCGGTGATCCACAAGAACCGACGCCCCGAAGGTGACGTATGCGGCTGCACGCCAAAGCCCATGTCGCGACGGAACCCCTGCCGCGTGGCGCGCAGGCCTTTGACGGCGTCGCCGGGCACGGGGGGGAAGTTTACATTGTAGAAGATACCATAGTCGTCTTGTGTCCAGACACCCTTTTCCAACAAACGTTGAACCGTCGTCAGACCATGCTGACGGGAGGCATCAAACTGATCGTCCAAATCGCGGTTGTCGGGGCCGTAATACTGGCTGAGCGCGATTGCGGGCACGCCTTGCAGGGCAGCCTCCATTGCGGCGCCCAGAGTACCCGAATACACCGCGTTCTCGGCCGAGTTGTTTCCGCGGTTGACGCCCGACAACACCAGATCGGGACGTTTATCCTTCATGATGTCATGCAGGCCGGCCAGAACACAATCGGCGGGGCTGCCTTGTACCGCGTAGCGTCGTGTAGCCATCTGACTGACCATCATCGGCTGCGTGTAGGAGATGCAGTGCCCGACGCCTGACTGCTCGAATGCAGGGGCGACAGTCCACACCTCGCCGCTCGGACCCGCAAGCCCCGAAGCAATCTCTTGCATGACCTCTAGGCCCGGTGCGTTGATACCGTCGTCATTGGTGATGAGAATGCGCAAATGTCCGCTCCTGACAGCCGTTCGGCGTGGCTTTCGCCTTGTGTAGCGGGCAGGGGGCAGGCGGGCAAGCGGTTGCCCGCTTGGCGCAGACATGAATTCACTCGAGAAGCTCTAGCAGGCGGCGGGCTTCGGCACGTGGGTCGGTCAGATCATCACGGGTTTCGCCGGGATGGAACCGGGCGCGTGTGGCTGTCGGCATCGGTGCTGGGTTGACGATATGCACGCGTGGTCCGGTGCGCGATGTCTCGGACTGCCACGACCGCGCCAAAGCGATTTGCGCGGCCTTGGTTGCACCATAGGCGCCGTAAAACGTATCGCCTGCCTTAACGTCCTCGAAAAACATCGCTTGGCCGCTGTCGCCCAGCAAGGGTGCAATGAACGGAATCAGTTGTCCTGTGGCTGTAACGTTGCATGCCACGGATTTATCCCAGTCGCGCGCATCTAGATGCGCCGTCAGCGTAAGCGGTGCGGCGTGAACCGCCGTATGAACCCATAGTGCGATACTGCCCCAGCGATCATGAATCGAACGGCACAGCTGACGCATTGCATCGGGATTGGTGATGTCCATCGGGGCCAGTGTCGCACTATGCCCGGCAGCCTGAATGCGGTCATCAAGCTCTTCCAGCGCGCCGGTGGTACGGGCCACGGCAACGATGTGATACTGCGCTGCCAGTTCTTCGGCCAGTGCCGCACCGAGGCCGCGCGAGGCGCCGGTGATCAGTGCGACGGGGGTGGTGGTGTCTTTGGTCATGCTGGGGGCTTTTCATCCCTTGGCGCGCAAATCAAGAGGCAAAAGTGCCCGTCTTGAGTCAGCCGCCCGGAATGAGCATGCGTTCAGTGCGCCCATTATGCATCAGGATCATCTGGCCCTGCTCGATGGCAGCCACAGTTTGCTTGCCGATCTGATCGCCGGGTTTGACCTGCACGATTTTACCCGTGCTGGATTTCACCAGTGCATAGGCGCGATTCTTGGCGGTGACGGTCCCGATCAGAACGGTGCCTGATGGTATCTGGACCTCTTGAGTCGCCGCGGTCTTGACCACCTGCGACGGTGTCGTGGTATCGCTGAAGTCTGTCACGTTATCCCCTTTCAAGGCGTGGTTCAGCGCGCCGTCTAGGCCCAAATACCGGCAGGTGAAAGGGGGGTGATAACGCATCGGCGGGTTAATGCCGCAACGCAGCATCAGCAGCGGCAAAGCGCCGCTGGCGATCTATGAACAACAGAATCCGGATTGCGTGGTTTATTCGGCGGCCTTCAACTCGAAACCCTTTTCGATCTGGTCGGAAGGTTTCACCGGGTATTCGCCAGAAAAACACGCATCGCAATACTGCGGACAGGATGCATCGCGGCCCGATGCCTCTCCTACAGCGCGGTACAGACCATCAAGCGAAATAAACCGCAGGCTATCCACCTGCAAATGATCGCGCATTTCGTCCTCTGACATGGTCGCGGCCAGCAGCTTTTCGCGCTTGGGCGTGTCCACACCATAGAAACAGGGCCAGGCGGTCGGCGGGGACGCGATACGGAAATGTACCTCTTTCGCACCGGCATCGAGGATCATTTCCTTGATCTTGCGGCTTGTGGTACCTCGCACGACGCTGTCATCGACGAGGATCACGCGCTTGTCCTTGATCAGGGCGCGGTTGACGTTCAGCTTGAGCCGAACCCCCATATTGCGGATCTGCTCTGTCGGTTCGATGAAGGTCCGACCCATATACTGGTTCCGGATGATACCCATCGCATAGGGAATGCCGGATTCGTGGCTAAAGCCGATGGCCGCAGGAGTGCCGCTATCAGGAACCGGGCAGACAATATCGGCCTCCACCGGGGCCTCGCGGGCCAGCTCAATCCCGATCTGGCGGCGTGTCTCATAGACGCTGCGCTGTCCGATGATCGAATCCGGTCGGCTAAAGTAGACATGTTCGAAAATGCAGAACCGTGGTTTTTGCGGGCGGAAAGGAAAGTGGCTCTCAACACCATTGCCGTTGATCACGACCATCTCGCCGGGGGCCACTTCGCGTACATATTTCGCGCCGATAATATCCAGCGCGCAGGTTTCTGAGCTGAGAACCCAGCCATCCGCCACTTGTCCCAGTACCAACGGACGCACACCCAGCGGATCACGCACTCCAATCAGCTTGGTACGGGTCATCGCGACCACCGAAAACGCACCTTCAACCCGGCGCAGTGCATCTTCCATCCTCTCTGGGATGGTACGCTGCAGTGAGCGGGCCATTAGATGGATGATACATTCACTGTCGGAATTGGACTGGAAAATGCTGCCGCGTTCGATCAGCTCTTTGCGCAGCGCGTCTGCATTGGTGATGTTACCGTTATGGGCAATTGCGGCACCTCCCATGGCAAATTCGCCAAAGAAGGGCTGCACATCGCGAATAACCGGGGCCTTGCCGCCAGACGTGGAGTATCGCACATGCCCGATGGCCAGCGGGCCGGGCAGCGTTTCCATCAGGCTTTGCTTGGTAAAGTTATCGCGGACATAGCCGAATCGCCGGGCGCTGTTGAACCCGTGTTCGGGATGGTGGCAGACGATTCCGCCTGCCTCTTGGCCGCGGTGTTGCAGGGCGTGCAGGCCGAGTGCAACGAAATTGGCCGCATCCGTTACGCCGATCACGCCGAAAACGCCGCACTCTTCTTTTAGCTTATCCTCGTCGGCGGCGTCGCGCAGATACGAGGAATCGAACGGGTGGGCAGGGGGCATGTGCTTGGACAAGGCGGGGCAACTCCGAATCCGATTGTCACCGATGCGTCACACATAGGCGCTGCGTTCCCGGTTGTCACCCGTTGATCCGCAGACAGTGCGCTTTGTGACATCCCCGCCGCAACGTCACCTTGTGCGACAGGTGTCAGATCCGCGACAGCACCACGCCACCGGCCACCAGTGCTGCGGCCAGCAATCGTTTGGCTGTCAGTTCTTGTGCAGCTAAGCCGAATGCACCGAAATAATCCAAGAGCAGTGCCGCCACCATCTGACCCAATATCAACATGGTCGTGACAGTCAGCACACCCAAGACAGGCACGCTCCATAAAGCGGAGAAAACGTAAAGCGCGCCCAATGTGCCGCCGATCAACAGCCAGATCGGCACAGTGCCCAATCGGGTCAGACTGGCCCCGTCGCCAATGATCAGAGTCAGCAGTAGCAACACGAGAAAGCCAACGCCGAAAGACACGGTTGCGGCCGCCAACGGGCTGCCGATCCCGCGCCCGAGCATTGCATTAAGAGGGGCCTGAAGCGCAAGCGCCACACCCGAAGCGGCCATCAACACCAAGGCGATGAGGGTCGTATTCGTCATGGTGTTATTGTGCGTCGCAAGCGCCAACCAACGCCTCGTACTGGGCTGTAATCCAGCCAAGCGCCTGTTCCGGGTTGCCATCTTCGATACGCCCGGTGAGATGTGCGAAGACGCGGGCCGAACGGCTGTCGTCGATCATCTGGATATTCTGGCTGGTAATCACCGTCTCATAGACGAAATAGGCCACAGCCACGAGCAAAACGCCGCGCGCCACACCAAAGAGAAACCCGATCCCCTGATCAAGCCCTCCGAGCGCAGACCGCTGGACCAGTGATGAAAACAGCGGCGTGATCAGCGACGCCACAATGAGAGCCAGAGCGAAAACGATGGCAAAAGCACCGATCATGCTCAGCTCGCAACTGTCTGCGATGAAGTCACCGACAACCGGAATTTCCTTGACCAGTGGTTCGACCTGAGGGGCGAAAATGAAGGCGACGATGCCTGCCACGATCCATCCGGCGATTGCCAGTGCTTCGCGCACGAAACCGCGGCTATAGGCCAACAGCGCCGAAAGCACGATAACCAGCGCAACCACGCCGTCGATGATGGTGAAACCTTCCATATGCCTTGCCTCGTCCTGCTGGGGCGCTAGCCTGCGCCGAAAATGTCACCCACAAAAGCGGTCAAATCTTCGAGTCGTGTCAAACTCAGACCGCTCGCGCCACCGGGCTTGCCGCCTTTAGGTACGATTGCCGCGTTGAAACCAAGTTTTTGGGCTTCTTTCAACCTGTTTTCGGTCTGGGGGGCCGGGCGGAGTGCGCCAGAAAGGCTGATTTCGCCAAAAACAACTGTATCTGCGGGCAGTGCGCTATCTTCGCGTGCGCTCAGCAGTGCGGCTGCAACTGCCAGATCAGCGGCTGGCTCGCTGATCTTCATGCCACCGGCCACGTTGAGATAGACGTCGAGCCCCGCGAACGGAATGCCACAACGCGATTCGAGCACGGCGAGGATCATCGCCAGTCGCGCGCCGTCCCAGCCCACCACGGCGCGCCGCGGTTGAGAATGGGGCGTTGGCGCCACCAGCGCCTGTAACTCGACCAGCACGGGGCGGGTGCCCTCGATCCCGGCAAAGACGGCCGAACCCGGCGTAGGTTTGCCACGTTCACTGAGAAACAGTGCCGAGGGGTTGGTGACCTCGGAAAGGCCGCGCCCGGTCATCTCGAATACGCCGATCTCGTCGGCGGGGCCGAACCGGTTTTTGACTGCGCGCAAGATACGGAACTGATGACCGCGCTCGCCCTCGAAGTAAAGCACCGTATCAACCATGTGTTCGACGACGCGCGGGCCTGCGATCTGACCGTCTTTGGTGACGTGACCGACAAGAACAACACTGACGCCCCGGCGCTTGGCAAAGCTGGTCAGCTCATGGGCGGCTGCGCGCACCTGACTGACGCTGCCGGGGGCGCTGCCGATGGTATCGAGCCACATGGTCTGGATCGAATCTATGATCACCAGTTGCGGTTTTTCCGCCTCCATGGTGGTCAGGATGTCGCGCAGATTGGTCTCGGAGGCGAGTTGCACAGGCGCGTCTTGCAGCCCCAGCCGCTCGGCGCGCATACGCACTTGGGCGCTGGCCTCTTCTCCGGAAACATATATAGTTTTCAGACCCTTGCGAGAAAACGCTGAGGCGGCTTGTAACAGCAGGGTGGATTTTCCGATCCCCGGATCGCCACCTACGAGCAAGGCCGAAGCCGGTACGAGGCCGCCACCCAGAACGCGGTCCAGTTCAGCTAGTCCGCTATTGGTGCGTGGTGGTGGCGTTTCCTTGGCGGACAGGTCTGTGAGGGTCATGCCCTTGCCGCGCGCGTTGCCCAGCGAATTTTTGGCAGGTCCGGCGCTGAGACCGGTATCCTCGACAATCGTGTTCCACTCGCCGCATGCGTCGCATCGCCCGGACCATTTGTTATGGACCGCGCCGCAGGCATTGCAGGTGAAGCTGGGTGTTTTCGCCATGCTCTGGGTCATGCCCCAGCGCGCGGGCCGCGTCAAACCCCTTGTGGTTTGCGGCGCTGGGTCAAGTATCCAATGGCGATAGAGACAAGGATGCAACCGGTGAACAAATAGAGACCCCACGCGGTCTCGACCGTGGCCATGCCGACGCCTTTGACCACCACGATATAGAGCGCGATCAAGAACACGTCAGCCATCGCCAATTTGCCCAGTATCTGCAACGCAGGCAGGGTTTTACGCCGCATCAGGCCGAAATGGATGAGCGCCAGACCGACCGTTTTCGCATAGGGCGCAAAGAGGGCAAAGAATGTGACCAGAAGTGCCAGAACCACATCGGTTTCCCACAGCGATTGCAGACCGGAAATGACCGTGATTTCGGTGAGACCAAAGAGCGGCAGGTTCAGCCCCGCGCGCATCATCGGCGCGAACCACGCGAGTGGAAACAGGATCAGCAGCGTCAGGTTGGCGAGGCGAAGCATGGGGTAGCCTTGGGCAGGACTGGTTAACACCAGCTAGGCGTAGCGTACGATAGGTGCAAGGGCGGGTGTGTTCTGGCAGTTGAATTTTGGATCATAAGGTTTTGTAAGTTTGGCGAAATACTGGTTCGGTTTCATGTCGGTTTAACGTCGGTATTGCGTCGGTGCAGATTTCGGAAACATCAAGGAATTGGTTGCGCACGTCCGTGGGCCGGGCCTTAGCCCGGCAGGGACGACGGAATGTTGAGCGTCACATCGTGTGGCGGGGTGCCGGGCTGAAGCCCGGCCTACACCCTTTCTACCGTACCGCCTCGATCGGTCCATCGGCTCGACCGTGGATGAACTGATCTAGGTAAGGATCGCCCGACGCATCCATATCCGCGACCGGACCGGTCCATTGGATCACCCCGTCATGCAGCATGGCAACGTTGTCGGCGATGGCGCGCACGGAGGACATATCGTGGGTGATGGTCATGGCGGTTGCCCCCATCTCGACCACGATTTCGCGGATCAGGTCATTGATCACGCCGGACATGATCGGATCGAGGCCGGTGGTTGGTTCGTCAAAAAAGATGATTTCGGGCTCGGCTGCGATGGCGCGGGCCAATCCGACACGTTTTTGCATACCGCCCGACAGCTCTGCCGGGAAAAGGTCGGCCACATCCGGTGTCAGCCCGACGCGGCGCAGTTTTTCGATCGCGATGGCGCGAGCTTCGTCCTTTGGCCGTTTCAGTGAGCCGCGCAGCAGGCGAAAGGCGACGTTCTGCCAGACGGGCAGCGAATCAAACAGCGCACCGCCCTGAAACAGCATCCCGAAACGGGCGAGGAAACTGTCACGCTCGGCGCGTGCAACGTCCTCGCCATCCAGTGTGATCACGCCGCTATCGGGACGCACGAGGCCAAGAACAGATTTCAGGCAGACAGATTTGCCAGTGCCCGAGCCGCCGATCACGACCATCGACGTGCCCTTTGGAATGCTCAGGTTGACCCCGCGCAGGACCCGTTTCGGGCCAAAGGATTTATGGACGTCGTTAAGCTCAATCATATCGTGAAAAAGATGCTGGTAAGAAGGAAGTTGGCAGCAAGGATCAGCACTGCGGCGGCCTCGACCGCGCCTTTGGTCGCCCTACCGACGCCTGCCGCGCCGCGCGAGGTGTTCATGCCATAGTAGCAGCCCATCAGCGTGGCGATGAAACCAAACGCCGCGCCCTTGGCGAGGGACGAGACGATATCGCGCAATTCGATGAAATTTACGGTGTTTTGCAGATATGCAGCCGGGTTGAATCCCAGGCTGCGGGTGCCGACGATATAGCCGCCAAAAATGCCGATGATGTCGCCAATGCCAACCAACACCGGCACCATGATCAGCCCGGCCAGCACGCGGGGCACGGTGAGGTATTTCATTGGATGGGTGGACAGGGTGACGAGCGCATCAATCTGCTCGGTCACTTTCATGGTCGCGATTTCTGCCGCGATGGACGAGGTGACACGCGCGGCGATCATCAGGCCGACCAGCACCGGCCCCAATTCGCGCACCATGCCGATGGCGACGATTTGCGGCACGACCGCCTCTGCGTTGAACCGCGCGCCGCCAGAGTAGATCTGTAGTGCCAGTGCGCCGCCGGTGAAAAAGGCGGTCAGGCCCACAACCGGCAGGCTGAAATATCCAACGCTCAGGAGGGCGCCGCCGATCTCCTTCAGATAGATCGGCGGGCGGATCATATGGCCGAGGGTTTGCCCTGCATAAATCGAGATACGCCCCATTGCCGCGAGCGCGCCGAGGACGGTGCGACCGATTGAGGCGAGCAGGGCGGTGATCCAGCTCATCCGCCGAGATACCGACGGGTGTAGCGCGCGCCCAGCGAGGTCAGGATTTCGTAGCCGATGGTACCTGCAGCGGTCGCCAGCGTGTCAATCGACTGATGCGGGCCGAGCAACTGAACCGATTTTGGATCATGGCCAAGGTCCGTCACGTCAACGCCGATCAGATCCATCGAGATGCGGCCGGCGACGGGCAGGGCGGTATCTTCGGCGTGGACATGGGCGCGTGGGCCCATCGCGCGGATGATACCGTCGGCATAGCCGGCGCTGAGGGTCGCGATCCGGCTGGGACGTTTCGCAACCCAGCCATCGCCGTAACCAACCGTTTCGCCCGGAACCACATCGCGGCATTGGATCACGGGTATATCGAGTGTCACCACCGGGCGCGCCTCGACAAATGGCAAACCGCCATAAAGACCGATGCCCGGTCGCGTGAGGTCAAAGTGATACGCGGGGTCCAGCAGGGTCGCGCCGGTATTGGCCAAACTGAGCGGACAATCGCAGCCTTGGGTCATATCCAGAAACTGATTGAGCTGCTGCGGGTTCATCGCATGATCGCGCTCGTCGGCGCAGGCCAGATGGCTCATAATCAGTTGCGGGTTTTGTGCCAACGCGATGTCGCGTATCGCGCTCCATTCGGACGGCTCCATGCCGAGCCGGTTCATGCCGGTATCCAATTGCAGGGCAAAGCTGCGGTTCGGCAGCGCCTCGACATGGCGGATCATCTGGTCAAGCGAATTGATCACCGGCAGCAGACCGAGGTCACCGATCATGTCCCCGTCGCCGGGCATATGGCCCGACAGGACATAGATGGCAGGGCCGGGACCGAGCGCCTCGCGCAACGCGACGCCCTCTTCGGCAACGGCAACAAAGAACGTCCGGGCCCCGGCCCGCGCCAGCGCGCGTGCCACCCGATCCGCGCCCAGCCCGTAAGCATCGGCCTTGACCGCCGCACCGGTTTCGCCCTCTGACAAGGCATCCAGTGCGCGCCAGTTGGCGACAATGGCATTCAGATCGACTGTAAGGGTTGGCGTGCTCATATCAGGGGTTTTGACATGGAGGCGCGAGAGGTCAAGGGCAAAGCGTAACCTATGCGATGCATAAGGGGCGGCAGCCCGCCACAGGAAGAGGAAATTCGCGAATTTTCTCTGGCTTCCAGATTATTCGACGAAATATCTTTGGCACGCCGAGGCAGCAGGTTCAGAATTCCTGATCCCCGGATTGCTGCCATGGCTTTACCAAATTGCCAAAGCGGGTGAATCGACCCTCGAAGCTGAGTTCAATGGTACCGATCGGACCGTGACGCTGTTTGCCGATGATCACTTCTGCCTTGCCGTGCAGGCGCTCCATGCGTTCTTGCCATGCGGCGATCTCTTCGAGCTTCTCGTCAGAGGGTTTCTCGCGCTCGACATAGTATTCCTCGCGGAACACGAACATGACCACATCGGCGTCCTGCTCGATCGAGCCTGATTCTGCGCAGGTCGCTGAGTTGGGGGCGTTTGTCCTCGCGACTTTCGACCTGACGGCTGAGCTGTGACAGGGCGATTACCGGGATGTCGAGTTCTTTGGCGATGGCCTTGAGGCCCATGGTGATCTCGGAGATCTCGTTCACGCGGTTGTCGCTCTTGCCGGTACCACGGACCAGTTGCAGATAATCCACGATCAACACGTCGAGGCCTTGAGTCCGTTTCAGACGCCTTGCGCGGGCGGCAAGCTGGCTGATTGGCAGCGCCGGTGTGTCGTCGATGTAAAGCGGGCAGGATTCCAGCTGCTTGGCCGCATCGACGAATTTGCGGAATTCGGCCTCGGTCATATCGCCCGAGCGGATTTGCTGGCTGGGGATTTCAGAGGCTTCGGACAGGATCCGTGCGGCCAGCTGTTCGGCGCTCATCTCTAGGCTGTAGAAACCGACTACGCCGCCCTCGACGGCGCCTTGTGTGCCATCCGGTTTGGTGCCACGACGATAGGCCTTGGCGACGTTGAACGCGATGTTGGTGGCCAACGAAGTTTTGCCCATTGACGGGCGACCAGCGAGGATCAGCAGGTCGGATTTGTGCAACCCGCCCAGCATTTTATCCATGTCGATGAGGCCCGCAGAAACACCGGACAGCCCGCCGTCACGCTGATAGGCTGCGTTGGCGACGTTCACGGCGTCGGTGACGGCACTTAGAAAAGACTGAAAACCGCTTTGGGTCTGGCCCTGTTCGCTGAGTCTGTAGAGTTGCTGCTCGGCCTCGACGATCTGGTCGCTGGGCTCGCTGTCGACATCCATACGCGCGGCCTTGCCCGCGATGTCCTGCCCCAGACTGATCAATTCGCGACGGATCGCCAGATCATAGATCATTTGCGCGTAATCGCGCACCGCAAAGCTGCTGATGGCGGCCCCGGCGAGATTGACCAGATAGGCCGGTCCACCAAGTTCCTTCAGGCCTTCGTCCTCTTCGAGGAAGGCTTTGAGCGTGACAGGGGAGGCCAGATTGTTCTTGGCGATTCGCGCGGCGGCGGTCTCATAAATACGGGTATGAACCGGGTCGTAGAAATGTTGCGGCCCGATGATGCTGGCGATGCGATCATAGACATCATTGTTGGTCAGAATCGCGCCCAGCAACTGCTGCTCGGCCTCGATCGAATGGGGCATGGTGTCGGCGTTCTGAATTTCCGCGCCGGTCGCATTGAATGTGGTGATCTCGTTCATCTGGGGTCCCGTTGGCTGGCGGGGTTCGTCATACAAGTGCCCCGCATGGCCGTGCAATCCACCGCAGCCGAGTGCCGTCATGTATCTTTTTGTGGATAACATGGGGTCGGCTGGCGATGGCCTATATTGCGATGCAATACGCTCATCGGTCAAGATGTTGCGTCACTGTCGGGGCGCTGTCGAAATCGTGCGGCAAAGATGAAACAGCATCGTGCAATTGTTCCGGGGCGCTTGTGAGCTGATAACTCAGGCGAATCGCTCCCGTTATTTGCCTGTGGTGCGGCTTACTCCGGTTCGGCGCGTTGCCGCGCATCCTGCCACGCACGCGGCGCTTTGAGAAAAGATTCAACCTCTCGCAGGGTTTCGTCGTCAAAGCTGCCTTGGGCACGCGCCTCGTCCAGAACGTCCCACCATGTGCACAGGTGATGCAGGGTAACGCCATGGTCCCCCAGTGTTTTCATCGTGTCCGGAAAAATGCCGTAGTAAAAGATGACGGCGGTATGTGCGCAGGTCGCGCCCGTTTCGCGGATCGCATCGACAAAGCTGATCTTAGAGCCGCCATCGGTGGTTAGATCCTCGACCAGCAGCACGCGCTCGCCCTCGGTCATTACACCCTCGATTCGGGCGTTACGGCCATAGCCTTTGGCCTTTTTGCGCACATAGGTCATTGGCAGCGCCATCCGTTCGGCAACGAGGGCTGCAAAGGGGATGCCAGCCGTTTCGCCGCCTGCGATGTTATCGAAGGCCTCGAAACCGGCATTGCGCATCACAGTGACTGTCAGGAAATCCATCAGTGTGGCGCGGATGCGCGGAAAGCTGATCAGTTTGCGGCAATCAATATAGGTCGGACCGGGCAGGCCGGATGCGTAGATATACGGCTCTTTCGCGTTGAAATGGACGGCCCCGATTTCGAGCAGCATGCGGGCGGTGAGGCGGGCGATTTCGGCTTGGTCAGGGTAGGTGGCGGGGATCATGGGGCTGTCCTTTGCGGTGCGGGCCTTTGCGGTGCGGCGGGTAGAAGGCTCTTATTGCCTGCCCTCTCGGCCGGTGAACCCACCGCGCGGCAGCGGGCGAGGATATTGTTAGCCAGAAAATGCGCGCGATACGCGCCAATCAAGGTCAAAACCGGGGTCGAACACCGTCACAGGACCGTCATCGGTATCGATTTGCGTGGGGATCTGTGGTGCGCCGCGTTCCAGCGTCAGTTGGGTGTCGTTGGGAGGCAAGCCATAGAAGGCCGGGCCGTTGAGTGAGGTGAATGCCTCCAGCCGGTGCAATGCATTTTCTTCTTCGAACACATGGGCGAGGATCGGCAGCGTGTTCGGCGCGGTAAAGCAACCTGCGCAACCGCAGGGCTGAAGCTTGGCCGGGTCGGTGTGCGGCGCGCTGTCTGTGCCGAGAAAGAAACGCGCATCGTTGGAGGTGGCCGCAGCACGCAAGGCGAGGCGGTGTTCTTCTCGTTTGGCGACGGGCAGACAATAGTAATGGGGGCGGATGCCGCCAGCGAGGATGTGATTACGGTTGATCACGAGGTGGTGCGTGGTGATGGTCGCGGCAAGGCTACTGTCGGCGCTGCGCACGTAATCGGCAGCCTGAGCAGTGGTGATATGTTCCATCACGACGCGCAGGCCCGGCACACGGGCGCGCAGTGGATCGAGAACCCGGTCGATGAACGCCGCCTCGCGGTCAAAGATGTCGATGGTGGGATCGGTCACTTCGCCGTGCACGCAGAGCGGCAGGCCGATGTCGGCCATACGTTCCAGCACCGCCTGCACGCGGTCGAAATCGCTGACGCCGCTGGCGGAATTGGTGGTCGCACCTGCCGGGTAAAGCTTGACCGCTGTGATCAGTCCGCTGGCATGGGCGGCGGCGACGTCATCGGCATCGGTGTCTTCGGTCAGGTAAAGCGTCATCAAAGGCGCGAAGTTGCTGCCCGCGGGGCGCGCAGCCAAGATGCGGTCGCGGTAGGCTGTCGCATCGGCAGAGGTCACCACCGGCGGCACCAGATTGGGCATAATGATCGCACGGGCGAAATCGGCGGTGGAATGGGGCAGGACGGCGCGCAGCATTGCGCCGTCGCGCAGGTGCAGGTGCCAGTCATCGGGGGTGCGGATTGTCAGGCTCTGGGTCATGGCCCGGCTTTACACAATCGCGGGACGCAGCACCAGAGGCCGGTCGATGGGTTATCAGGTGCCGGTCTTCGGCGGGGCGGGTGCCTCTTCTTCGATCCCGGCCGGCAGGCTGGCGCCTTGGGCCTTGAGCGTGTCGATGGCGGCCTGTCTGTTACGACGAAAGCGCGGGGCGCGGCGTTGTTCGAGCACCTTATTGGTCAGAAGGATCGTCAGGTAGTGACGCGAGTCGGCGGTGACGCGGCGCAGCAGGTTGAACTGGTAGCCCGTATCGGAGCGGCGCGCGCGAAAGAGGCGGGCCAGAGCCGTGCGGGTCAGTTTGTCCGCGCTGGCCTGTGCCAGAATGCGGTAGAGCACCTGCATGCGAATAAGACTTTTGTCCAGATCCTCGGCCATGAAGCGCATGCGGAACTTGGTCACATTCGAGCGAGTAAAGAGAGCGGCGTGCATCGCGTCCAGCTCAATCTCGGGATCATAAAGAATATAGGCGTGATCGGCAGCATCCAGCATGTCGGGGGCATAGCCGTAGCGATCATCGAATGCGGTGCGGCGCATCCGTAGATAGCGATCATCCCATTCGGCCACGCGCGGATCAAGTGTCGCCTGAGGTTGGATCGCCACCACCTTGGCACCGGGGGCTGCGACGGAAAACGCCGCGGCGGCGTAGCCACAAGGCCCCGCGCCATAAAAGATGACCTGATCGAAGTCCTCGAAGAACCCGTCGTCGACGAGCCGATCAAAATAGCCATAAACCGAACGATCACGAAACCACGTGTCACCGTCGCTGACGAGGCAAAGATGCGACCAGCCCAGAGCCTTGACCATATCCCAGCCCATCGGCTGGCTATCCTCGGAAATCTCGGCGATCCGTTGGTGGGTCTCGAAAGTGACGAGCAGGATCGGCTTTTCTTCTACAAATATTGCGGCATGCCGGTCGCCCAGACGTTCCAGATAGCCATCCTCTTCGGTAAGCTCGGTCACTTTGTCGAGCCACGCATCGCGATCTTTCAGATCCGAAAGCGGCATGTCGAATGTATTGGCGGCGTCCTGCATAACGTCGGGTCCTTGCTGCTCGTTCGGTCTTATTTGGCCGGTTTGGAGACGGTTAATAGGGGGCAATCTGGGCAAAACTTGGGAAAATCCATGAGGATTGAACGACGTTGCGCGAATTTCAGCGGCGTAAGGGCACGCGAAATGAATGTGTTCTGGCGATTGTACTTCACCCGTGACAGGCGCATTCTGCCGCCGCAAAGAGATGGGGAGGCGGTGCCATGGACCGATTTGACGATATTCCCGAGACCGCATTGACGTGGTTTCAGGCGGGCAAAGGGGCGGCATTGGCCACAGTGGTCGAAACGTGGGGAAGTGCGCCGCGCCGAACCGGTGCTCAACTGGCAATTTCAGGGGCAGGTGAAATCGCTGGATCGGTATCGGGCGGCTGTGTTGAAGGCGCTGTGGTGGCAGAGGCGCTGGACGCCATTGAGACCGGCAAGCCGATGATGCTGGAATATGGTGTCAGTGACGGTGATGCCTTTGCCGTAGGGTTGGCATGCGGCGGCACGATCCGGGTGTTGGTCGAGCCGGTGGGGCAAGCCCTGCCAGAGCCACTGTTGGCGGAACTGATAGCCGCACGCGCGGCGCGCACGCCAGTTGCCTATGTTACCGGAATGAATGTCGCGCCCCGATTGGACCGGGTGGGGCATGAAGAGCGGTTTCGCATGGACCGCTCCGGGTTTGAGGCCAATGGCGAGACATTTGTTGCGATTCACAACCCGCCCTTGCGCCTGCTGATCGTGGGCGCTGTGCATATCGCGCAGGCATTGGTGCCGATGGCGCGGTTGGCGGGATTCGATCCGGTGCTGATTGATCCTCGGGCGGCGTTTGGCAATGATACACGGTTTCCCGGTGAAACGATCCTGGATGACTGGCCCGACGAAGGCGTGCGCGGTTATGGGCTTGATACGCGCACGGCGCTGGTGTTGTTGACCCATGACCCCAAACTGGATGATCCGGCGTTGATCGAGGCGTTGCAAAGCGACGCATTCTACATCGGTGCGCTGGGATCCAGCCGGACCCAGGCGGCGCGTGTCGCCCGGATGAAGGCTGCCGGAGTGACCGAGACACAGATTGCGCGCATTCACGGGCCAGTTGGCCTCGACCTTGGCGCGGCGGGACCGGCTGAGATCGCGGTGAGTATTCTGGCGGAAATGATCCGCGTGTTGAGGCAGGGCGCATGATCTTTGGTCCGGTTTCACTGGCGCAGGCGCAGGGCGGCATTCTGGCGCATTCGGTGGCTGTGCCGGGCGGTCGGTTGCGCAAGGGGGTGACGATTGGCCCGGACCAGATCGCGGCATTAGAGGCAGCGGGAATCGACGAGGTCACGATCGCACGGTTGGAGCCGGGCGATTTGCACGAGGATGCGGCGGCGACACGTCTGGCCGAGGCGGTTACGGACGGAGTGACGGGGATTTCATTGAGCCGTGCCTTTACCGGACGGGTGAACCTGCTGGCGGATGGACCGGGGGTGGTCACGCTGGACGCTGCGGCGATCCGAGCGGCCAATATGGTGCATCCGATGATTACCATCGCCACTGTTCCCGATCATCAGCAGATGCGTGCGGGCGGCATGATCGCGACGGTCAAGATCATCTCATATGCCGTGCCACAGGCGGCAGTGGACGAGGCGTGTGGGATCGCGCGTGCGACCATCGCGGTGGCTGTGCCAGTGGTAAAGACAGCAACGCTGATCGTGTCAGAGATCGCGGGCGGGCCGGGCGACAAAGGCAGTGACGCGATCCGTGCCCGGCTGGAGGCGCTTGGTATTGATCTGATCGAGATCGTAAGAGTACCGCATGAAACGGAGGCGCTGGCCGCGGCGCTCGGCGCGGCCAGCAGCGATCTGGTGTTGATCCTGACGGCCTCTGCCACATCGGACCCGAATGACACTGCGCCAGCGGCACTCTGGGCTGCGGGAGGGCAGGTCGAACGATTTGGCATGCCCGTCGATCCGGGAAATCTGTTGTTTCTGGGATCGCTGGGAGGCCGCCGGGTGATCGGTTTGCCCGGTTGTGTGCGGTCGCCTGCGCTCAACGGGGCCGATTGGGTGCTGAGCCGAGTGTCCTGTGGAATCGACGTCAGCCATGCCGATATTGCGGGTATGGGCGTCGGGGGGTTGCTGAAGGAAATACCGACCCGACCGATGCCCCGCCGAGGCCGCAAGGGTGCCGCGGGATGATCGCGGATATCTGGCACAGTTTCCGATCATTGCCCCTGTGGGTCCAAATCTGGGTGTTCGGTATTCTGGTGCCGGTCAATGCTGCGGCAATCCTGTGGGTGGATGCCCCCTATGGTGGCTGGGTTGCGGCGCTGGCGATTGGGGGGATGCTGCCGAATGTGTGGATCATGTTGCGTATGCGGGGATTCCCCCGATCAATGGCTGTACCGCACGTGTTAGTCTGGACGCCGCTCGTGGCATTGTTGGTCTGGTTACTGTCCGGTTTGGGCGGGGCGAGTGATGGGTACATTCGCTATCTGTGGCTGTTGCGGGCGGTCGATCTGATTTCGCTGGGGTTCGATTACGTGGATACGTACAGATGGTTGCGTGACAGATAAGCCGTTGCCCAAATGAAAACGGCGCCCGTTTCGGAGCGCCGTTGAAAACTAATCAGATGACAAGTGCTAGCGTGCAGTCGGGCCAATGATCATGATCATCTGGCGGCCTTCCATCTTGGGCATGTTTTCGACTTTGCCGACGCCGTCGACATCGGCGGCCACACGCTCTAGCAGGTTGCGACCCAGATCCTGGTGCGCCATTTCGCGACCGCGAAACCGCAGGGTAATCTTTACCTTGTCGCCATTCTCGAGAAACTTGAAGACGTTGCGCATCTTCACGTCATAATCATGGGTATCGGTGTTGGGCCGGAACTTGACCTCTTTCACCTCAATGATCTTCTGTTTCTTGCGGGCTTCGGCTTCGCGCTTTTGGGTTTCGTATTTGTATTTGCCGAAGTCCATAATCTTGCAGACCGGCGGGCTCGCGTTGGGCGAGATTTCGACGAGGTCCAGTCCGGCCTCTTCGGCCATTTCCAGACCGCGGCGGCCGGTTACAACACCGACGTTTTCGCCGTCGGCGCCAATCAGGCGGATTTCATCGTCTTTGATGCGCTCGTTAACACGGGGGCCTGTGTCGCGCGTTGGCGGCGCATTGTGGGGTCTGCGGGCTATGGTATTTATCCTTCGATGATTTGCAAGGTCGACTGAGTGGGCAAGCTAACTGTGCCAACCCCGCGTTTCAAGCCGCAAAATAGGCTGATCTGAGCCGATCGGGCGGATATTCCCCCTTGTGTCTTGGCAGGAGGGACGGCATTTGATCTGACAATAATGAAGGGCCTCCTATCTAGCATGAGGCCGAACGAACAAAGGGGACTAATTCAATGAAAAATCTGCTGTGGATTATTGTTGCTGCGGTTGTACTGGTCGGCGGGTATTTCCTGATGACGGGCAAGTCGCCAACTGAGATGGTCAGCACGACCGAAGAGCCGATCGAAGCGCCCGCCGAGGTCGAAGTGGCCGCCGAGCCGGAAGAACCTGCCGAGGAAGTGGCCATAGAAGAAGCAGAACCTGCCGAAGAAGTTGTCGAGCCCGTCGAAGAGACAACCGCCGAAGAACAGGTCGAAGAGGCCACCGAGTCGGCGTCTGACGCCGTTGAAGAGATGGCGGATGAAGCCAATTCTATGGCCGACGAGATCGCAACCGATGCCAACGAGGCAGTGAATGATGCGGCGCAGGATCTGACTGATGCGATGAATGACCTGACCGAAAACGCGGAATCCGCCACAGAGACAGCCGAAGAAGCCACCGAGTCGGCGTCTGACGCCGCAGCGGACACTGCGACAGAGGCAGCCGAAGCAACAGAAGAGGCCACCGAGGCGGCAACCGATGCCGCGACGGACACGGCAACCGAAGCGGCCGAGTCGGCGTCTGACGCAGCAGCGGATACTGCGACTGAGGCAACCGAAGCAACGGAGGCCACAGGAGACGCGGCGGAAGCTGCAACCGACGCAGCGGGTAACGACATTGCCGATTTGCTGACTGTGGATGGGTTCGATTATGATAAAGTGGTCGAATATGTGGACAATTCCGACCTGAACATAGGTGTGCGCATGGCCACCAAAACAGCGTTGGAACAGGCCCGCGACAATCCTGAAGTGTTGAAGCAAGTCCTGAGCCAGCTGCGTGAGCGTCTCGGCCTCTGATTACGATAATCAAGCTATGGGAAAGCCCGCCCCGGATCACCGAGGCGGGCTTTTTTATGGTCATGTGTCTGCGGTAGCTGGCCGGGTAGACCGGCCATCGATTCAATCCAGAAACGCTTTTTCCACAACGTAGTGTGCGGGTTTCGAGTTCGCGCCTTCCTCCAGCCCATACCCTTCGAGAAGCTCTTTTAGTTCAAGATTAAAGGCGAGATTGCCGCAAATCATCGCGCGATCAGTCTCAGGGCAGAGCGGTGGTACGCCCAATTCCTGAAATACGTCGCCAGAGCGCATCAGGTCTGTAATGCGGCCCATCTTGGTGCTCGGCTCTCGGGTGGTGGTGGGGTAATAGCGCAGTTTGTCGGCGAAACCCGCGCCAATCAGTTCGGCCAGCATTTCGTCGTTGCGGATGCTGTCGATCAATTCCGCGCCATATGTCAGCTCGCCTGCTTCGCGGCAGGTATGGGTGATGATCACCTCGTCATAATCCGTATATGTCTGGGGGTCGCGCAAAAGCGAGGCAAAGGGGGCAAAGCCGGTGCCGGTGGCAAAGAGCCACAGCCGTTTGCCGGGCAGCAACGCGTCATGCACCAGCGTGCCGACGGGTTTCGGGCGCAGGATGATCTGGTCGCCCGGCTGGATATGTTGCAGGCGGCTGGTCAGCGGGCCATCCTGAACCTTGATCGAATAGAATTCCAGTTCGTCATCCCAACTGGGTGATGCGATGGAGTAGGCGCGCAACAGTGGTTTTTGCTTGCCCGTCTCCGGATGAGGATCCCCCATCAGGCCGATCATCACGAATTCGCCCGAGCGGAACCGTAGTGTCGTGGGGCGCGTCACGCGAAAGGAAAACAGCCGATCGGTCCAATGTTTGACTTGGGTAACAGTCTGGGCGTCGGGCAGGGTCGGGACGGCACGGGTGGGCGCAGCATCGTTCACAGGCAAAATCTCGTTCATGGGTCCATTGACCAGCGGCTCGGCTGGCCCCTCTTACTATGCGTTGATTGGGATCAGGAAAAGGGGGGCTTAACCGCGCACCCGTGCCTGATAATCATTTGCCTGCCAGTTGGCCCGAAACAGCCACTGCTCCTCGGGTTGACGTGCAGCGAGGCTTGTGTCGATCTCGACCTCGTCAAAGCCGGATCGGCGGGCCATGGCGTATTGATCCGCGATCACATGCCCCCGCGCGCGCAGACGGCCTGTATAGCCGTGCAAGCGCAACTGCCGCGCGATGGTAAAGCCGCGCCCATCCGCCGAGTTGGGAAAATCCACGCGCACCATGCGCAGGCTGGGGATTTTTCCTACGACGGCATCCAGATCGGCATCCGCGGGCACATCCAGTACGTCCGTCTCATTGCTGGCCTCTTCCAGCGGTGTAAATGCTTCGTTCCAGCCGTCGGGGGCGAAGCCGTTATCCGTGACGATCACGCTCATGCGGTCACTCCTTGCCTTACAATCTTGCCATTCACGATATGAATACCGCATTCTGATTTTTCTTCGCCACGCCAGCGACCTGCGCGCGAATCTTCACCCGGTTTCACGGGCGAGGTGCAGGGCATGCAGCCGATCGACGGATAGCCGCGCGCCACCAGCGGATGACGCGGCAGGCGGTTTTCTTCCATGTAGGTGCGCACGTCGTCGGGCGTCCAATGTGCCAGCGGATTCACTTTCATCCGCCCGGTTGCATCCTCAGTCTCGAAGAAGTCCATCTCGGCGCGCGCACCACCCTGATAGCGTTTGCGCCCGGTGATCCAGCCATCGAACCCTTGCAAGGCGCGCTCCAGCGGGCGCGTTTTGCGCAGAGCGCAGCAGGCATCGGTGTCGCGTAGATGGAGTGTCTTGTCCGGGTCCTCGTTTGTCGCCTCCAGCGTGTCGGCGCGAATGATGCGGATATCCGTCAGGCCCAGCCGTTCGGCCAGTTCCTGCTGGTAAACCAGCGTTTCGGTAAAGAGCAGCTCGGTATCGAGAAAGATCACCGGCGTGCTGCGCCGGATCACCGAGACCATATGCAACAGCACGACCGATTCGGCACCAAAGCTGGACACCAGCGCCAATTGCCCGCTGTCGGGGGTGTTCAGCGCATGTTGCAGGACGGTATGGGCTGCGTTCAGCCGATACCAGTCATTCAGCGACGCAACCCGCCTGCCCAGATCATTCTGCGGCATAGGCTTGGGCCTCGGTTTGGTAGAGGGCCGCCTTGAACGGAGCCAGACCCACCCGCTGATAGGCGGCGAGAAATGTCTCTTCGGGGCCGGTGCGCAGGTCCAGATAGGCGTACACGATCCGCTCAATGGCCGGAACGATATCATCGGCCGAGAATCCCGGACCAGTGCGATCACCCAAACGCGCATCGGCCCGGTGGTCGCCGCCCAGCGTGATCTGATAGCTTTCCACGCCCGCGCGATCGAGGCCGAGGATGCCGATATGGCCGACATGGTGATGGCCGCAGGCATTGATGCAGCCTGATATCTTGATCTTCATCTCGCCGATTTCATGCTCCAGCTTCAGCTCGTCGAAGCGGGTCGCAATTTCCTGAGCAATGGGGATCGAGCGGGCGGTTGCCAGCGCGCAATAATCCATGCCGGGGCAGGCGATGATATCGCTGATCAGCCCGATATTGGCCGTCCCCAACCCTTCGGCCCGCAAAGCAGCGAACACACTGGGAATATGAGATTTGTGAACATGCGGCAGGATCACGTTCTGCTCGTGTGAAATGCGCAGTTCGTCATGGCCGTAACGTTCGGCCAGTGCCGCCATCAGGCGCATCTGGCGGGCAGAGGCGTCACCGGGCGTTTTTCCATGCGCCTTGAGCGAGATCGAGACGACCGCATAGCCCGGTGCACGGTGCTCTGACAGGTTGGTGTCTGCCCAAGAGCGAAAGATCGGATCGTGCTGGCGCGCATGATTGTACGGTTCGTCCGATGCAGTGAGAAACGCGGGTGGCGCAAAGTCGGCGCGGATCGCCGCCAGCATTTCCTGGTCAATACCTGCAAAGCTGGGTTTGATGATCGCAAACCGCTCGGCCACGCGAGCGCGGATATTTTCGATCCCGTGTTCGTGTACGGTGATCTTGATCCGCGATTTAAACTTGTTGTCGCGACGGCCCAGCAGGTTCCAGACGCTGACGACGGCCTCGATATAGGGCAGCAGATCGGACTCTGGCAGGAAATCGGCCAGCACTTTGCCGATCATCGGGGTGCGACCAAGGCCGCCACCGACGATGACCTGATAGCCGATTTCACCGTCGCGCTCGATAATGCGCAAGCCGATATCATGCGCTGCTGTTACGGCGCGGTCATTGGGGCTGCCGGTGACACCGACTTTGAACTTGCGCGGCAGAAACTGAAATTCGGGGTGGTCTGTGGACCATTGGCGGATCAGCTCGGCCACCGGGCGCGGATCGGCCACCTCGTCAGCGGCAGCGCCAGCAAAATGGTCGGCTGTCACGTTGCGGATGGTGTTGCCGCTGGTCTGGATCGCGTGCATCTGAACTTCGGCCAGCGCATCCAGCATATCGGGCACATCGGCGAGGTTAGGCCAGTTATACTGGATGTTCTGCCGGGTGGTGAAATGGCCGTAGCCCTTGTCCCATCGCTCGGCGATATCGGCCAGTTTGCGCATTTGGCGGCTGTTCAGCGTGCCGTAGGGGATCGCCACGCGCAGCATGTAGGCGTGCAGTTGCAGGTACAGCCCGTTCATCAGGCGCAGCGGCTTGAACTCGTCCTCGGTCAGCGAACCGTCGATGCGGCGTTCCACCTGAGCGCGGAACTGGCTGTTGCGGGCCGCGACAAAGGCGGAATCAAATTCGGAATAGGTATACATCAGATGTCTCCTGAAGGCAGTCTTGGCGCGCGGGGACGGATCAGGTCCGGGACGCGATGTCAGCTTGTTTGCCGTGGAAATGGTTGGATGGGCCGGTGCGGCGAAATTCCTCGCGGAAATGCACCGGTTCCGGGCCATCTGTGCCGGGCTTCATATCTGCCAGATAGACGCCGACCACTTCGCCAGTACGGGCCTGCGCGGACAGCAGGCGCAGATCGGCGTCGGCCTCGTCGGTCAGGACATCGGCATGGCGAAGATCTCGTGTCCACGTGTCCTGAGCGGTGAAGTAGACGACGTCGCCCTGAACAAGCGCGTTGGCGGTGATGACTTTAGGGGTGAATTCGCGGGGCATCAGGCAGTCTCCTGCAACGGTGTGAGATTGGGTAGAGGGGCAATGCCGGGGATGGCCAAGGCGGCGATCCCGGCACTGCGACAGGCCGCGATCATGCGGGCGTCGGGTGCGGCAGGCATCAGGCAGATGACATGGCGGCCAGCGGTGGCCGCGTCGATCAGCGGTCGGGCGGTGCGGGGCAGGGCGCCGAATGTGGCCTCGCGCCGTGCCAGATCAAGGATCTGAGGCGAGACACCCGCGCTATGCAGGACCAGATCAGCCTCGTGCAGGATGTTGCGGGTTTTCAGCGGCAGCAGTTCGGGATCGGCGGCAGCCACGATGGCAAAGCTCACACGGCCCATGCCGGGCTTGGCGTCCAGATGTGTGGCTAGTTGCGCGCGCAGCACGCCGCGCAGATCAGCACCGGCGTCACGGTCCAGCGCATCGGGACCTGTGGCAAAGAAGAATTCCGACCAAAAGCTGCGCCGCGCACGACCCATCGGGAGCGCCTCAGCCATCCGGCGAAAGGCGCTGGCCGCGCGCGCCAGCGGCCCCAGCGACGACGGCAGACGGGTTTCCAGATCCGCCTTGATCGCGCGGGCAAGCACCGGTGCGGTGCCTTCAGTCCCGATTGCAATGGTCACCGGATCACGGTCGACGATGGCGGGGGTGATGAACTGGCTGTCATGGAGGTTATCCACGATGTTGCTCAGCACATTTTCGTCGCGGGCGATCGCAGTGGTGCGCGCGTCCTCGGCTGCCTCCTCGTCAGCGGCGTAAAACAGCGCGGCACCGCGCAGATCGCCGGGTGCAACGGGGCGGCGCAGCAGATCAAGCGCTCCCGTGTCGGCCCATGCCACGATTTCCTCGGCCGGGGTCGAGGCGTGGACGATCAGACGTGCTTGGGTCTTCATCAGCAGCCGCAATTTGGCAAGTGCGGCATCACCGCCGCCCGACAGAACGATCCGGCGTCCTTCTAGCGCCAGGAAGATGGGAAAATGTTTCATGTGCGGCATGCCTGCTCTTTGGTTGACTTGCCTCAATATAGAAAATATTTCCATTTATGCGCCAGATGTGCGGATCAATAAGGACATACGTTCCAAGTTGACTCGAAACATGCTGGAACGTTCCAAATGGAAAAGGATAATGGAATGTCTGTCCGCATCGACGATCTGGATCGAAAAATCCTCATTGAGTTACAATCCGATGGCGGGCAATCGCTGGACGATATCGCGCGGTCCGTAGGCAGTTCAAAGACGCCCGTGTGGAACCGGATTCGCAAAATGCGCGAACGTGGGGTGATCCGGCAACAGACCTATCTGCTGGATGCAGAAGCGTTGGGATTTGAGGCGTGCTTTTTTGTCCTGATCCGAACTTCGGAACATGATGCCGGTTGGCAGAAGCTATTCCTGAAGGCGCTGCAAGATCGGCCAGAGGTGCAGGAAGCGCATCGGCTGGCCGGGGATATTGATTACATCCTGAAGGTCCGTGTGGCCAATGCGCGGGCTTATGACATCTTTTATCAGGCGCTGATTTCAGAGGTGAAGGTGCATAACGTGACGGCACTGTTGTCGATGGAAGAGATCAAGTCGACGACAATGCTGCCGTTGTGACGCGTGGCGGGGTGCCGGGCTGAAGCCCGGCCTACGGGCCGCCGGGTGCTGTTAAGAAGCGGCTTTCAACGCGTTGATAATGGGTGTGAAATCCTCGGCCTTTAGGCTCGCGCCACCGACCAAAGCCCCGTCGACGTTGGAAACCTCGAAAATCTCGGCCGCGTTGCCGGGTTTGACCGATCCGCCATAGAGCAAACGCATGCCGTTCGCCTCAGCCTCGCCAAAGCGGGTGGTCAGACGGGCACGGATGAAATCATGCACTTCGCCGATCTGCGCAGGCGTCGGGGTCAGGCCGCTGCCGATGGCCCAGCACGGCTCGTAGGCGATCACGGTATTGGCGGCAACGGCCGTGTCGGGTACGGAAATCGACAGTTGGCCTGCGATGATGTCGAGTGTGTTGGCCGCCTCTCGCTGTGCCAGACTTTCACCCAGACAGATGATGGCCGTCAGGCCCGCAGCATGGGCTGCCTTGGACTTGGCGCGCACGTCTTCGCTGCTTTCTTCATGTGCATCGCGGCGCTCTGAATGGCCGACGATAACGGCGGTGGCGCCCGCGTCCTTTAGCATGACGGCAGACAGATCGCCGGTAAACGCACCCGAGGCACGCGCGTGGCAGTCCTGAGCGCCGATTTGCACTGCCCCACCATTGATGGCCGCACATGCGGGTACAATCAGCGTCGTTGGCGGGCAGATCAGAATATCTGTAGCCGGATCGGGATGGTCGGCATTCAGTGCCGAAATCTGGGACAGATCAGCAAGTAACCCGTGCATTTTCCAGTTGCCTGCCGCAAGTTTCCGTCGCATGGCCTACCCCTTTTGCTGCGCTTCGATTGCCTGCCTTGCCCAATCGCAAGCTAGGTTCGGATCGTCAAGGGCGTCATCGGGCATGGTCCAATACCCCATCGTGGCGATCTTGCCATCCTTGCTTGTCATGCTGAATTTGCGCGCGCCTGCCGCACCCAGCCGATCCGCAAAAGTGTCGACAGCCTTGAGGAACAGGGTGCTGTCGCTGTCGAGGATCGCGAAGATCGTGCCGTTGGCATAAAAAGTGGCCCCGCCCATCATCTTGCGGTGGGTGATCGTTCCGAGAGGGGCGAACAGGTCGCGCGCATAGGCAATGTCTGCGTTTGAGACGCTCATTCCTTTTGGCTGAGAGTTTCGTCGAACTTGATCGACTCGCCGCAGCCGCAGGCCTCTGTCACGTTGGGATTGTTAAAGCGAAAGCCTGATTCCAGCAGGCTTACAGTATAGTCAATCTCGGTGCCAAAGAGGAACATCTGTGCCATCGGTGCGATCATTATGCGCGCGCCGTCCTGTTCCACGACTTCATCGTGGGGGTCCACCTCGGTCACATAGTCCATGGTATATTCCATGCCTGCACAGCCGCCCTTTTTGACGCCGATGCGCAGCCCCTGATGGCCATCCTTGGTCATCAGCTTTGCAATCTGCTTTGCGGCTTTGTCGGTCATGCTGACCGCTTGTTTTCCGGGTATGCCGAACATGGTGGAACCTCGTGCTTCTGAGTTCAGACCTAATGTGCCTGCGTCGCGATCTCAAGCGGGGGCAGGGCAGAAAGCCACAGTTGCGTGCCCAGCGCGACAGCAATCGCCCAACTAACCGATGCGAGCGTGCCGATGATGACATATTCTGCCGTGCGTTGATCGCGCGTGGCGGTACCATAGCGCAGAATGGATTTGGCGGTGATCAGAAAACCGACGCCCAGTGGCAGGTTGGCAAGGATCAGCAGATAGATCAGCCCACGTTCCAGCACACCAATCAGCCGCCCGCCATCGCGCAGCCCGTTATTGCGGATACGCTGGCTGTGGGGACGCATCAGCAGCCCGACCGCGTATTGGCCTGCGGTGATGCTGAGGATGAACCCGGTCAGCAGCGCATAGAGCGGCAAAAGGCCGGGGTGGTGCGCCCAAGCGCCATCCTGCCATAGCGTCGGGGCAATATAGGCGGCTGCCAGTAGTGTTAAGCCATGCGTGCCCTGATCGGCCATGAAGGCGGAAAACCCGCGAAACCGGTTATATTGCCGCGCGGCCAGTATCTTGGTCGCGTCGATTGCCACATGTGTGACAGCGAGGGTTGTCAGGATCGGATCGTAGGGAGTGCCCAAGGCTGCATGGGCCGTGAGCCAGACGATGCCACCATGCAGGAGCATCACAAGCGGGCGTGATTTGTTGGCGTTGATCCAGTCGGTTTGGAGCGCGAAATCGGCGAGGACGTGGGCGAAAAGCAGCGCGGAGAGGGTGGCGATCATGTATTTTCCCCTTAATCAACGCAAGTGTTTGAGCTTGCGTTTGAAGATCGCAAGCCATTTGGCTTTCGCTTTTTCATTGTTCGCTTTCTATGGCTTCGAGCGCATCAATGAGAGCCGGGAGACCGGCACTGTTCAATGCCTGATCGACAGCTTGTCTGGAGATTCCGAGCGATTCGGCCGCAACGCGACGGGGGCCGCTGTCAGGCGGAAGTGTCAGACATAGCGAGCGCGCCTGCGCCTGAGTCCAGCTCTGCGAAATATGGTCAGCCAGTCTAAATGCGGCATCGACTGCCCCGCCTTGAGCATGTGCCATTAGCGTATGGCCAGTCAATTCCTCTAGAAGGCGACCGGATGCAGTGAAGGCAATTCCGTGCGCGCTGTTGAGATCTGCCATCATCTGATCAAGCGCCTCACCTTCGCTCGTAGCTATAGCGATGCGCGTCGCATAGTCTGGCCCGAGAAGGCGAAGGCGTGCTTGGATGTAAAGGGAAAGTCTGAGTGCAAAGCCCTGACGGTTAGTCGCCAACTGCCATCCGTCGCCACCACGCCGATCAAATCCTGTTATGGTTTCATCGTCGCCGGTGTGACCCCAGCCGGAAGCTTCCAACGAAACCTCTTGTATGCTCCGCATGATTTCGTCCAGTGCATCAGGATCGATTTCGGAGGAAGCTACGATATCACCGGTAAGTACAGCCCACTTCATACGCAAGCTATACAGCTTGCTTTTACAAAATGCAAGCCAAAACGCTTGCGCCCTACATGAACCCCAGTTCCAGACGCGCTTCGTCGCTCATCATGTCCATGCCCCAGGGCGGTTCCCACGTGAGTTCCACATCGACCTGTTTGATACCGGCCAGAGGTTCCACCGCTTCCGCGACCCAGCCGGGCATTTCGCCCGCCACAGGACAGCCGGGGGCGGTCAGGGTCATCACGATCTTGACCGCGTTTTCGGCGTCGATGTCGATAGTGTAGATCAAACCCAGATCATAGATGTTTACCGGAATCTCGGGGTCGAACACGCTGCGGCACGCCTCGACGATCGCATCATATTGCGGATGGTCGGTGCTGGACGGGGCGATCAGGGGAATGCCTTCAAAGGGCTGCGGGTTCTCTGTCATGTTGGGGCCTGCTGCGTTACCTGAGCAAACATATAGGGATTACTGCAGCCCACGTCCAGAGCACCGGCAGTGACGAGAGGTCGCAACAAGGGCGCAACGGTTACTTGACCTTGCGTCGGCGGATCGGCGCGGGACGCACGCGCGTTTCGATCATCTCGTAAAGCGTGCCGACGATATTCTTGCCCGTCGACCCCTCGATCCCCTCAAAGCCGGGGGAGGAATTGACCTCTAGTACTTTGGGGCCTTTTTCAGCGCGCAGCAGATCAACGCCAGCCATGTTCAGGTCAAAAGCCTTGGCCGCGCGCAGGGCGGTATCGCGTTCTTCCTTGGTGATACGCACGGATTTGGCGCTACCGCCGCGATGCAGGTTCGAGCGAAAATCGCCCTCTGCACCGGTGCGTTTCATCGAGGCCACGACCTTGCCACCGATCACAAGACATCGAATATCCTCTCCGGCGGCTTCCTTGACGAAATCCTGCACGAGAAAGTTCGCCTTGAGCCCGCGAAAGGCGTCAATAACCGATTCCGCCGCCTTGCGGGTTTCGGCCAGCACGACACCCTTGCCTTGGGTCGACTCCAGCAGTTTCACGATCAACGGGGCCGTGCCGACGAGGCCGATGATGTTGCCAGTATCGCGTGGGCTGGCGGCAAAGGCCGTGTTGGGCATACCGATTTTGGCGCGGGCCATGATCTGATGGGCGTGCAGCTTGTCCCGGCTGGCGACGATGCCGGTGCTGCCGTTGACGCACCATGTGCCGATGGTTTCGAACTGGCGCAGGATTGCAGCACCATAGGGCGTGATCGACGCACCGATGCGTGGGATCACCGCATCGAAACGTGGCAAGCGTTTGCCATCGTAGTGCACTTCGGGCGCCATCGCGTTGATTGCCATATAACAGCGGGTGGTATTGATTACCTCGACCGTATGACCGCGCTTTTCGCCCTCTTCGACCAGACGGCGGGTCGAATAGTTATCCTCGCGGCTGAGCACCGCGATACGCAACGCACGATCAGGTGCGGATTGGCGCATCTTGGCTGTGTGATAGACATCATAGCTGAGTTCGGGCTGCAGGAACCGGTCGGTCGCGACGATCGAGATATGATCCTTCAACGCCTGCCGACCCAGCAACATCCGGCTGTTCATCCCCGCCCGGTTGGTCAGCGTAATCTCTATCGGCCAATGGTCACCGTTCACCGAAAGGTTCGTCTGAATGACGAAGCGCGATTCCTTTTCGCCGTTTGATGAGGTCACATCGCGTCGGTCGATGATCGGTGCCGAACACGGGATGATCAGATCATCGCGCCCCGGAATGGGATGCACGGTAAAGCGGACTTTGGGTTTTGCCACAGGTCCGAAGGTTTCGATATCGAACGCATGAAGCGCCGAGGTACGAGCACCGGTATCGACCTTGGCCCGGATCGCGGGCACACCCAGATCCGGTAATCCGACCCATTCCTCCCAACCGAATTGCAACGGTTCAACCGGCTCGGATGGGGACATAGGTGGCTCCTGTTGAATTTCTCTGGGCTGCGATTCGGGGCAGGGTAAAGGGTTTCGCAGGGGGCGTAACCCAGGATTTCGGACATACGTTACGTAGCGCGGCGGGAAAAATATTCCTCGTCGTCTATTTATTCACGTCGTCCTCGAAGTAGCGCACTTGCCCCTCGCGTAAACGAAACGTGCGGCGCAGTGCCGCCCATGCGATCAGCGACAGCGCGGCAAAAATCACCAGTAACAGCGGCAGGCCCCAGCCGCCGCCCGTTACGGCCAGCAACAGCCCGACAAGTGCTGCGCCGATGGCAAAGCCCAGAAAAAGAAATCCGGGCAGCATGACCTCGACAATCGCCAACACCAGCGCGGCGGCAATCCACACCCACCACAGCGACCAGAGTGCGGCGGACAGGGTCACGATTTGCCCTTTAGCATCTTGAATGCGTCACCGAACGCCTCAAGCGCGCTGGCGGGGACAACGATGGTGGATGATCCGGGGCTGGCCCCCAGCGCATTTAGCGCCTCGACCTGTTTTAACGCGACCTGATATTGCGCTGCCTCCAGCCCGTTAGCGGCAATCGCCTGCGCCACGGCAGAGGTGGCATAGGCTTCGGCATCGGCCTGAATGCGGCGTGCCTTGGCGATCTGTTCGGCAGCATAGAGTTCTGCATCGGCGTTCAGCTCGACACTGCGTTTATGGCCTTCGGCCTCGGTCACCTGCGCGCGGCGGGCGCGTTCGGCATTGAGCTGTTGAAGCATGGCGTCGCGCGTGGCTTGATCCAGATTGACGTCGAGGATTTCGGCGCGGGTGACTTCGATACCCCAGTCATCAACGGAATCCTCGACCAGTACCTTGATCGTCGCGATCAGTTCATTCCGGTTCGACTGCACCTCATCAAGGTCCATCTTGCCGATCTCGGCACGGACAATCCCGGCCACGGTGGTCGAAATCGCGGCATCGACGTCGCGGATACGGTAGACGGTTTTTTCCGGCTGGGTGATCCGGTAGAAAACCGACGTGTCGACCTGCACCAGCACGTTGTCTTTGGTGATGGCGTCCTGACTGGCGGTCGGCAGTTGCCGTTCGAGGATTGAAATCTTGTGTGCGATCCGGTCGAGGAAGGGCACGATCAGGTTGATTCCCGGCCCGAGAACGGAATGCAGGCGGCCGAAGCGTTCGACCACATGCTGTTCGGATTGCGGTACGATCTTGACGGCCTTGATCGCCAGAACGACCAACAGCACGGCACCGAGAAGATAGAGCAGATTTTGTTCCAGCAGATCGCTGAGCAGCGTATCAATATCCAAGGCTGATCGTCCTTACATTGGGTGCCAATGCAAGAGATATGGCCTCAGTTCTGGAAAACTGCAACGGTTCTGAGATGTCTCAGGACGTAGGCAGACCCTGCACATTCTCTGACGGCAGCATCTGACGGCCTGTCTCGCGTTCTATTTCTCGGGCCTTTTCCAATAGCTGTTCGCGCATTTTGCATTCCATCGCCCAAGACATGGCGGGATCGGAGGTCGGCAGACCAAAGAGGACCTTTTGTCCGAACACGTCTTGTCCGGTCACCATTACCTTCGCCTTGTCCAATGGTCCCGTATCTTCGCCATCTTCTGTCTCTACCTTGTCGAAAAAGAAGTCGCGCAGGGCGTCAACATCCGCCGTCTGCGCCAGTGTCAGTTCGATCAGGCGGATCATTCGGACATCCTCAATCGACCAGTTTTGAAACGCATCCCTGACAAAATAACTGACTGGCACAATCAGGCGATTACCGTTCCAGATAGCGAGTTGGACATAAGTGAAATGAATACGTTCAACCGTGCAGAAATGGCCCTCGAAAATCAACTGGTCACCGATCCGCGCGGACCGGTTCATCGCGATTTGCACGGATGCCAGAATATTGCCCAGCACCTCGCGCGCGGCAAAGCCCAACACGATGGTCAGCGCGCCGGCGGAGGCCAACAGTGACAGACCCAAGGTCTCGAACGTGTTGGCAGAACTCAGGATCAGCCCGGCCCCGGTAATCACGGCGATTACAATGATGAATTTACGTGCCGCCGATATGGTCGTGGCCATGTTGCGCAGATGCGCGTTTTCGGGTTCGGCCAGTTCATGCGGATTGTTCTGGCTGATGTGGTCGAGCACTTCGTCGATGATCAGCACGACAGCGAGGGTTACGGCGGTGACAAAGCCGATCACCACGGCCGGGCTGACGAAGCTGTCAAGCAGACCAGACACAACCATCACATTGCGTGTCACAAAGCCGATGAACCCTACCGTGATGGCGATGGTGGCGGGCCAGCGCAAAGCCCGTACGATGGCGCGGGTTAGACGGGTATCGCGTCGCCGTTGAAACCCGCCGACAATGCGGTATGCCAACCACCCGACCAGCGCCGATACGATCACCAGCAGCGGTAAAAACAGAACTTCCCACAGGTACATGCCCGCCACGGCGCGCTGACGAGACCATGCAGGCAGCCTTTTTTCCAGATTGGTCGGTCCATAGCGCATGTGAAGCGCGCCTATGTTGCCGACGCTTTGGCGGGCGAACACCCAAACCGCGTCGCTGGTCGCGGGCGCAACCCGGTTCAGGCGGACTGGCACTTCGCGATACCCAAGATCGAGCCAGTCAAGCACGATCGAGCGGCGCACCCGCCCGACAGCCTCGTTGTCACTGGGGCCGCTGAGCCATCCATCAGGGCGATCAGGCAGCCGGTCCCATGGTATGACGACCTTGCGATCCATCACGACAAAGAGTTGTTCGGCCAGTAACGGTCCGGCCAGCGGCTGGTTCGGAGCGGGAATGTCACCGAGATCAAGCAGGTGTGCGGCTTCAGCGAAACTCCCCTGATGGCCCAATTCCAGAAAGCTCTCGATCGTGCCTTGTGGCGTGCTTCGGTCCAGACTGGGTGGAGGCGTGCCCAGACCAGCATTGAGGGGTGGCACATCGAAGGCGGCATCCTGAGCGGCAGCGGACGAGATCAGTACCCAGATCAGGGCAATCTGCGCCCCGAGGCGCGACAGTCGGAGCATGATGCGGTGTCCCTTGGCGTAGTGCCGGATAAGCAGTGTCATATGACACAACACCAAATGCGCGCATTTGTTCCCATTGCCTGCCCGCGCGCCAAAGCCTATAGCGCGGCCATGACCCGATTTTCCTTTGACCTCAAGGCCCGTGACGGGCGCGCGCGCAGCGGCGTGATCAGCACCCCGCGCGGCGAGATACGTACGCCTGCCTTCATGCCCGTCGGCACCGCCGCGACCGTCAAGGCGATGCTGCCAGAAAGCGTTGCCGCCACCGGGGCGGACATCCTGCTGGGCAACACCTACCACCTGATGCTGCGCCCCACGGCAGAGCGGATTGACCGGCTGGGCGGATTGCACAAGTTCATGAACTGGGACCGCCCGATCCTGACGGACAGCGGCGGATTTCAGGTGATGAGCCTCGCCGGCCTGCGTAAGCTGACTGAAGAGGGCGTTACGTTCAAAAGCCATATCGACGGATCAAAGCATAGCCTGACACCGGAACGGTCGATGGAGATACAGCGTCTGCTGGGCAGTGACATCGTGATGTGTTTCGATGAATGCCCGGCGCTGCCTGCCGATCGCAAGCGGATCGAGGCCAGCATGCAGCTGTCGATGCGTTGGGCGGCGCGGTCTCGGGATGCGTTCGGTGACAGGCCCGGTCATGCCCTCTTTGGCATTCAACAGGGCGGGTTGGACGAAGACCTGCGCGGGCAGAGTGCGGAGGCGTTGCGCGGCATTGGTTTTGACGGTTATGCGGTCGGCGGACTGGCTGTGGGCGAGGGACAGGAGGCGATGTTCAGCGTGCTGGACTTTGCGCCGGATCAGCTGCCGGAGGACAAGCCGCGCTACCTGATGGGCGTGGGCAAGCCCGATGATATCGTGGGTGCCGTAGCGCGCGGGATTGACATGATGGACTGTGTATTGCCGTCACGCTCTGGCCGGACGGGTCAGGTCTTTACCCGGCGCGGCGTCGTGAACATCAAAAATGCGCGTCATGCGGATGATCCGCGCCCGCTGGATGAAGATTGCACATGTCCCGCCTGCACGGGGTATTCCCGTGCATATCTGCATCACGTTTTTCGCAGCCACGAGATGATCAGTGGCATGCTGCTGACATGGCATAACCTGCATTACTTCCAGGAACTGATGTCTGGGATGCGCGATGCGATCTCAGAAGGCACCTTTGACGCTTGGCAGGAGGGATTTCACGCGCAGCGGACCAAAGGCGATATCATCCCGATTTGAACGTGGACGTGGTATTACGCCGGGACGGTGTTGAGTATCGTGAAGAACATTGAAAGACATTTGAGAAATCGATTTGCGGCAAGGGTTGCCCCACGATTGCTGAAATTTCACGCCATTTGTGAACGGATCGCCCTTGCTGAGCGGTGCAGGGGCGGGCATTGTGCCCCGACCGAGGTTGAAACAGGTGCACGCGCGCCCCAGATTAACCTCCTGTAACGGAGAGGGCGTGGCTGCCGCCAGGCGGGGCCGGACCCTCTTGCCAATAAAGACCCGGGCACAGACCCGGGCATTGCAAAGGAAAGAGCATGCAAGAGCCCCTCAATTCCTCTTACCCGGTGCTGCCACTGCGCGATATCGTGGTGTTCCCGCACATGATCGTGCCGCTGTTCGTTGGCCGCGACAAATCCGTGCGCGCGCTAGAAGAGGTGATGGCCGATGACAAACAAATCCTGCTCTCCAGTCAGGTCGACCCCAGCGAGGATGACCCCGAGGTTGGCGGTATCTACAAGGCAGGCGTTCTGGCCAATGTGCTGCAACTGCTGAAGCTGCCCGATGGCACGGTCAAGGTGCTGGTCGAGGGTGTCGCGCGGGTGCGGATCGTCGAATACCTTGAGAATGAAGACTTCTTTGAAGCGCGTGCCGAGTATCTGACCGAGATGCCGGGTGACGCTGCCACGATTGAGGCGCTGTTGCGCACCGTGGGCAACGAGTTCGAGCGTTACGCCAAGGTCAAGAAGAACATCCCCGAAGAGGCGCTGGCGGCTGTGTCCGGCTCGGAAGAGCCCGCGCGGCTGGCCGATCTGGTCGCGGGTCATCTGGGCATCGAGGTGGAGCAAAAGCAGGAACTGCTGGAAACGCTGTCCGTTTCCGAGCGGCTGGAGAAGGTTTATGGCCTGATGCAGGGCGAAATGAGCGTCTTGCAGGTCGAAAAGAAGATCAAGACCCGCGTCAAATCCCAGATGGAGCGCACCCAGCGGGAATATTATCTGAATGAGCAAATGAAGGCCATTCAGAAGGAGCTGGGCGATGGCGAAGAGGGCGAAGGCGAGATTGCCGAGCTGGAAGCACGCATCAAGGAAACCAAGCTGAGCAAGGAAGCGCGCGAAAAGGCCGAGGGCGAGCTGAAAAAGCTCAAGAACATGAGCCCCATGAGTGCCGAGGCGACGGTAGTGCGCAATTACCTCGACTGGATGCTATCGATCCCGTGGGGCACCAAGTCGCGCGTCAAGAAAGATCTGAGCCGTGCGGAGAAGATCCTCGACGACGATCACTATGGTCTGGAGAAGGTCAAGGAACGCATTGTCGAATACCTCGCGGTGCAGCAACGTTCGAAAAAGCTGAAGGGGCCGATCATGTGCCTCGTCGGCCCTCCGGGCGTGGGCAAGACCTCCTTGGGTAAATCCGTGGCGCGTGCCACGGGTCGCGAATTCATCCGTATCTCGCTCGGCGGCGTCCGGGACGAGAGCGAGATCCGCGGCCATCGGCGAACCTATATCGGATCCATGCCCGGTAAGATCATTCAGGCGTTGAAAAAGGCCAAGACCACGAATCCCCTGATCCTGCTCGACGAGATCGACAAGATGGGACAGGATTTTCGGGGTGACCCGGCGTCGGCGATGCTCGAAGTGCTGGATCCGGAACAAAACTCTACCTTTGTGGATCACTACATGGAGGTCGAATATGACCTCTCGAACGTGATGTTCCTGACCACTTCGAACAGCTACAACATGCCGGGACCATTGATGGACCGGATGGAGATCATCCCGCTGGCGGGCTATACCGAAGACGAAAAGCGCGAGATTGCCAAGCAGCACCTGTTGAGCAAGCAGGTCAAGAACCACGGGCTAAAAAAGAACGAGTTTGAGCTGACCGATGACGCGCTGACCGGTATGATCCGGCACTATACGCGCGAAGCGGGCGTGCGGAACCTTGAGCGCGAGATTGCCAAGGTGGCGCGTAAGGCGGTGACAAAGATCATCAAGAAAGAGGCCGAAACCATCCGTGTGGACGCTGACAATCTGGGTGATTTCCTTGGTGTGAAAAAGTTCAAATACGGACTGGCCGAAGAACGTGATCAGGTCGGTGTCGTCACCGGGCTGGCCTATACGTCGGTCGGTGGTGAACTGCTGAACATCGAGGCGTTGCGTCTGCCGGGCAAGGGTCGGATGAAAACCACCGGCAAGCTGGGCGATGTGATGAAGGAATCGATCGATGCGGCGTCCAGCTATGTCCGTTCGGTCGCACCGACATTGGGGATCAAGCCGCCGCGCTTTGACAAGTGGGACATCCACGTTCACGTCCCCGAAGGGGCCACACCCAAGGATGGACCGTCAGCGGGTCTGGCAATGGTCACATCCATCGTGTCGGTTCTGACTGGTATTCCGGTGCGCAAGGACATCGCCATGACCGGCGAAGTCACGTTGCGCGGCAATGCGCTGCCCATTGGCGGGTTGAAGGAAAAGCTGCTGGCGGCGTTGCGCGGCGGGATCAAGACCGTGATCATCCCGCAGGAAAACGAGAAGGATCTGGTGGAAATCCCTGAGAATGTGAAGCAAGGGATGGAGATCATTCCGGTGACCCATGTACGCGATGTGCTGCGTCTGGCGCTGACCGAAGTGCCAGAACCCATCGAATGGGATGAGGCCGCCGAAGAGGCCGCCGCCGCCGAAGCCGCGCTCAAGAACGAGAGTAAGGGCAGCGGTGCGACAGCACATTAAGTTACTGCAATAAGATATTGAAAAGGGGTGCTTATGGCGCCCCTTTTTTGTGTGAGGCGGCGTATCTGGAGGTCGGCTTATGCAGGTGTCGCGTTACGCCGCAAATCCGCGAGCAGATCGCCATAGGCCTTTTCGGCTCGTCTGATCCGCGAGGCGGGCAGCGATTCTGTTTCGACCCGGATCAACGCCTCGAACCCCAGCATGAACGGCAGAAACGTATTGCGTTCGACGGGCTCTAGCTGGAAGGCGGCGCAGAATGCCTCGAACCCTGCGCGACTAACACCGTAAATCAGCGGGCTACCCATGTCGACGCGCCGTCGCCCCAAATGCATCAGAAACCGCGCCATATCCTTGTAAATGGGCATCCGCCGCGAGCCGCCAATGTCGATACCGGTAAGTTGGTTTTCTTTTGCAATCAGGTTGTTGGGGTGAAAATCGCCATGGCTGATTGCTGTGCGCCATTGGGCTTTTTCGATCTGCCCAGCCAGTCGCGCCATTTCGGTCATAATGCGAGATTCCAGTTCTGCGAGATGCGCCCATGGCTGTTTCTCAGACGCGGCACGCGCGCGACGCAGCCAGCCTTTGGCCGAGGCGACGCGCCAGCCTTCGCTCATCGCTGTGCTTTTGCGCAACCAATCCGCAGCTGCGGGCAGGTAGGGCGACCGGTCGGCAGGGTCCAATGTCCACAGATGCTCCAACAACGGGGTGCCGGGGACGGCCGCAGTGACCACAATACCGTGCGCAGAACAGGCAAAGAGCGGCCGGGCGATGCGCAGGGTGCCTTCGCTCATATATGGCCAGAGACGCTGCATTTCGTCCCATTCGCGTGCTGCGGTGTCGTCGTCCGGAGACAAGAACAAGCGCACCACGGCGTCGTGCCCCTCGAACTCGGCGTGAAAGATGGCCCGTTTCCCCTTTACATGGCGGATCAGAGCGCGCGGTTTGATCTGTGCCACGCGCGGGTCAGTCGCGCACGCCGATTCCAACTGGTGGGCAATCACCATTGCACTGTCAAAATCCGCTGAAGGAGGGGTGAATTCGGGCTGCGTCATGCCTCAATTGAGCCGAACAGCGAAAGGCCGTCAACCGAATTGAACCCGACCTCGTGCATCGCTAAGGTGCCCGGACATTCAGCCAGCAGGGAGGCATCGCCAATGGCCGATAAGTCGGTTTCGGAAATGACGTTTGAAGAGGCAATGACCGAGCTGGAGCAGGTGGTCGGCCAACTGGAGCGCGGCGATGTCGCGCTTGATGCGTCAATCACCTTGTACGAACGCGGTGCGGCATTGAAAAAACGCTGTGAAGACAAACTGAAAGAAGCAGAAGAGAAAGTTGCGGCGATCACTCTGGATGCCAGCGGTCAACCCACCGGAACAACTCCGGTCGAGGCGCAGTAACGCCTGTGCAGGACAAGCTGGAAGCAACGCAGCGTGCGGTCGCGGCGCATCTGGCGCATGTGCTCACCGCTATTGGGGATGCCCCGGTTGCGCAGGCGATGCGTTACGCCGTTACGGGTGGCAAGGGCATTCGCGCTATGTTGGTGATCGAGGGGGCACGGCTGCACGGTGTGGGCGCGGACCGGGCGCTGTGGCCTGCAGCGGCCATCGAGGCGATGCATGCCTATAGTCTGGTCCATGATGACCTGCCTGCCATGGACGATGACGCGCTGCGCCGCGGGCAACCGACGGTGCATATCCGCTGGGATGAAGCGACCGCAATTCTGGCCGGTGATGCATTGCAGGCGCTGGCGTTTGAACTGACCACGCATCCCGACGTTGGTGCAGGAGAGGTGCGCGCGGAACTGGCACTGAACCTTGCAAAGGCGGCAGGGGCACAAGGCATGGTTCTGGGGCAAGCACTGGATATTGCGGCCGAAACTGCGTCAGAGCCGCTGGACATCGCGCAGATCACAGCCCTTCAGGCTGGCAAGACCGGGGCCTTGATCGACTGGGCGGCGACATGCGGCGCGCGGATGGCAGGGGCCGATACCGATCCGCTGCGGCGGTATGCTGCCGCTGTCGGGCTGGCGTTCCAAATTCAGGATGATGTGATCGACGTGACCGGAGATGCCGACGCCGCGGGCAAGGCCGTGGGCAAGGATGCTGCTGCGGGCAAGGCCACGTTTGTGTCGCTATTGGGATTGGATGGGGCAAAGCGCCGCGCCGCCGCGCTGGTTGACGATGCTGTGGATGCTCTATCTATTTACGGTAAGGACGCGGAAACCTTGCAGCAATTGGCGCGTTTCGTTATCTCGCGCGAGAGCTGAACATAGCCAGCCCGGAACCCGTACGCCGACGGAGGCAAGCCATTTAATGTCGAACCGCCCAGAAACACCGCTGCTTGACAGTGTTGGCAGCCCCTCAGACATGAAGCGTTTCAGCGACGCGGAGTTGACGCAACTGGCGCATGAGCTGCGCAGTGAAACCGTCAGCGCGGTCAGCGAAACCGGAGGCCATCTGGGCGCGGGCCTTGGCGTGGTCGAGTTGACTGTGGCGTTGCATGCGATCTTTGACGCGCCGCGCGACAAGATCATCTGGGACGTGAGCCACCAATGTTACCCGCACAAGATCCTGACCGGCAGGCGTGACCGCATTCGCACGATCCGGCAGAAGGACGGGCTGAGCGGTTTTACCAAGCGCAGCGAATCGCCCTATGACCCGTTTGGTGCGGCGCACAGCTCGACCTCGATCAGCGCGGCACTGGGATTTGCCGTGGCGCGCGATCTGGGCGGGGCAAGCGAGACCGGACATGGTGATGCCATCGCCGTGATCGGCGACGGTGCGATGAGCGCAGGCATGGCGTTCGAGGCGTTGAACAATGCCGGGCATCTGAAAAAGCGGCTGATTGTCATCCTGAACGATAACGAGATGTCGATTGCACCCCCGGTAGGGGCATTTTCATCATACCTGTCAAGACTTTATGCCGAGGCACCGTTTCAGGAACTGAAAGCGGCGGCCAAGGGCGCTGTGTCGTTATTGCCGGGGCCGTTCCAACAGGGCGCGCGCAGGGCCAAAGATCTGCTCAAAGGTTTTGCCGTAGGCGGCACGCTCTTTGAAGAGTTGGGGTTTTCCTATGTCGGACCGATTGATGGTCACGATATGGATCAGCTGCTACCGGTGTTGCGTACGGTGCAACAGCGCGCAACGGGACCGATCCTGATCCATGTTCTGACCAAGAAAGGCAAAGGATATGGCCCGGCCGAAGAGGCGCGCGATGGCGGTCACGCCACGGCAAAGTTCGATGTGGTGTCGGGCAAGCAAAAGAAAGCGCCCAGCAACGCACCGAGCTACACGTCAGTCTTTGGTCGAGCATTGGTCGAACACGCGTCTCGCGACGACCGGATTTGCGCCGTCACGGCCGCGATGCCGGACGGGACCGGGCTGAACCTGTTCAACGAACGATACCCAAGCCGGTGTTTCGATGTGGGAATCGCAGAGCAACATGCGGTGACATTTGCTGCGGGCATGGCGGCGGGCGGCTTGCGTCCGTTCTGCGCGCTGTATTCGACATTCCTGCAACGTGGTTATGATCAGGTAGTGCATGATGTTGCGATCCAGCGCCTGCCGGTACGCTTTGCCATTGACCGCGCCGGGTTGGTCGGGGCCGATGGAGCGACCCACGCAGGCAGCTACGATGTCGCGTTTCTAAGCAACCTGCCGGGGTTCGTGGTCATGGCCGCAGCGGACGAGGCCGAATTGGTGCATATGGTTGCGACGGCGGCGGCGCATGATGATGGTCCCATCGCATTCCGTTATCCGCGTGGCGAAGGCGAAGGGGTGGAAATGCCCCAGGCCGGTGTACCGCTGGAAATCGGCAAGGCACGGATGATCCAAGAGGGTACTCGGGTCGCGTTGCTCAGCTTTGGCACGCGATTGGGCGAAGTTCGCCGCGCGGCGGAAAGCCTGGGCGCCAAGGGCATTGCGCCCACCATCGTCGACGCGCGGTTTGCCAAACCTCTGGACCACGACATGATCCTGCGATTGGCGCGCGAACATGAGGCACTGATTACGATTGAAGAAGGCGCGATCGGCGGGTTCGGCAGTCATGTTGCGCAGTTGCTGGCCGAGGAGGGCGTTTTCGACAGCGGCCTGAAATTCCGCTCGATGGTGCTACCTGACATTTTCATTGATCAGGCCAGCCCGGAAGACATGTACAAGGTTGCCGGAATGGATGCCGCGCAAATTGAGGCCAAGGTACTGGATGTTCTGGGCGTTGCACAGATATCTGGAAAACGCGCCTGACGTTGGGTATTGTAAATTTATCCACAGACTTATCCACAGGGACCTGTGAATAAAGTTGATAATTACATGCTGGACTTTGAGGCCAATCCCTCCATTTCGTAGATGGTACGATACGGAGGTTTGCAAATGCGCGTACTGAACACCCTCATATTCCTGCCGGTTTTCTTGCTGGGGCTGGCTGCCCCTGCGGCTGCGCTCGACAGCAGCGCAGGTCGGCTTAAGGTGGAGACAGTCGCAAGCGGACTGAAGTCGCCATGGTCGTTCGGGTTTCTGCCCGGAGGCGGGGTCTTGATCACCGAAAAGCGCGGTCGCCTATGGTATGTCGGGACGGATGGTCAGCGGCGTGCAGTGGGCGGTGTCGGGCCGGTGGACGTGAACGGGCAGGGCGGTCTGCTGGATGTTCTGGTCCCGCGCGACTTTGCACAAAGTCGGCAGCTCTATTTCAGTCATGCGCTCGCACAGCCGGGTGGCGGGTCAGGTACTGCCGTTGCGACGGCCCGGTTGAATGGCGATGCAAGTAGCCTGACCGGCTGGCGAGTGATCTTTGAGATGGAAAGAGGTAGCAGCGGCGGGCGTCATTTCGGCTCGCGGTTGGTCGAAGGACGCGATGGTATGTTGTTTGTCACGGTAGGCGAGCGCGGTGACAGGCCGTCAGCGCAGGATCTGGGGCGCGAAAACGGCTCTGTCCTGCGGATCAGCCGGGACGGACGTGTGCCCGGTGACAACCCGTTCGTCGGGACAGCAGGGGCGCAGCCCGAAATCTGGTCTTATGGCCATCGAAACCCGCAGGGTGCCACATTGGACCTGCGAGGGCAGCTTTGGGTCAGCGAACACGGCGCCAAAGGAGGCGACGAGGTGAACCGTATCCGCAAGGGCGCGAATTTCGGTTGGCCGGTGATTTCCTACGGGCGGCACTATTCGGGTCGTAAGATCGGCGAAGGCACCGCAAAACCGGGAATGGAGCAGCCCGCCTATTACTGGGATCCCTCGATCGCCCCTTCGGGGTTGATGATCTATTCCGGGCGGCTCTGGCCCAAATGGCGCGGTCATTTCTTTGTCGGGTCATTGAAATTTGGCCATGTGGCGCGGTTATCAGGCCAGCCGCTGGCATTGCGCGAGCGGATCAAAGGCGACGAAACATCGCGCACCCGTGACATTCGCGAAGCCCCAGATGGCACAATTTGGGTGTTGTCCGAAGGGCAGGGCGCGTTGTTTCGACTTTCTCCCTAGTCAGGTGGACGAACGCATGCCAAGCTGACCGGATAGAGTTTACAGATTATGAGGTTCTGAATGCGATATTTCCTCGCTTTAATCTTATCTTTGGTTCTGACCATGCCAGCGGCCGCACAGACCGACGAGCCGATTTTCAAAGACTACGCAGACATGCGCGCGACGCTAGACGGGCTGATCATGTCACGCGACATCGCGGACGTGATGCGTGCCTTTGGCGGCGCGGACGAGATGACGGAACAAGAATTGACAGGCCTTCAGGAACGGGTACGCCGCCTGTTTCCGCAGGATTTCGAGCATGTGGATGTGATGAAGATCGACGAGATGGGCGGCGGCTGGCGGCAGGAGCTATACGTCTACTGGACCGGGCTGCGTTATCTGTATGTTTATGTACTTCTGCATGATCGTGGAGACAGATTGATCGCGGTGCATTTCAAGTTCAACACAACGTTTGCCACGTTGAACGAGCTGTTTTAAACGGCAGATGTCAGACAGACAGACGCGAGGCATGTGCACCGCGCTCACGGTAGGGCGTCGTGTCATAATGCGCACGGTAGCATTTTGAGAAATGCGATGGCGAAGAGAACCCGCAGGCCAGTGCGACGTTGATCACGGTCATATCGGTCTGCATCAACAGGTTACGGGCCTTTTGCAGCCGCAACTCCATGTAATAGCGTTTTGGTGAACGGCTGAGATAGCGGCGAAAGAGACGCTCTAACTGACGCGTGGACATGCCCGCGTCCTTGGCAAGGATTGATGGGCTGATCGGTTCTTCGATATTGGCCTCCATCATCTGGATGACCTGGCTTAGCTTGGGGTGTCGCACACCGATGCGGGTCGGCACAGATAGGCGCTGCGTGTCCTGATCGGTGCGGATCGAGCTGTAGATGAGTTGATCGGCCACCGCGCTGGCAAGCTTTTCATCGTGGTCATCCGCAATCAGCTTGAGCATCAGATCAATAGAGGACGTGCCCCCCGCAGTGGTCATCCGGTTGCCGTCAACGGTGAACACCGATTTGGTCAGATTGACCTCTTCGAACTCTTCAGAGAAGCTGTCGTGATTTTCCCAGTGGATCGTGGCGCGTTTGCCCTCCAGCAGACCGGCACGCGCCAGAACATAGGACGCGGTGCACAATCCGCCGATTTTCAACCCACGTCGCGCCTCGCGCCGCAGCCAGCTGAGCAGTCGTTTCGTGGTGGCCTGTTGTATGTCTGCCCCGCCACAAATCAGCACTGTGTCGTCACGAGTCAGCTCATCCAGATTCATGTCAATCTGGAACCGCGCGCCGGCAGAACAGGCAATGGTTGTTTCCGTGTCGCCAGCAACGACCCACGAATACAGAGTACGTTCAGCCATGCGATTTGCGATGCGAAGGCATTCAACGGCGGCGGCGAAACTGAGCAGCGTAAAATTATCAACCAGAACGAATACGAAACGACGTGGGGCACGCTGGGTGCCTGTCGGACCTTTTGTCGTCATTTCGACCATCGGATGCCACTCCTGCGTTACGGTCCCTTGTTCAGATCGTGTTTCACGAAAATGTCGCAAATGACAAGGCTTGGGCAGCTAAATTGCAATAAATTGCACCATCCCCATATGGTCTATCAGAAACGCCTTTGCTAAAGAAGCAATTCAATCTGACGCATATCGGAGACTGAGACCATGACAGAATGGCAAAAAACCACCTGGCGCAGCAAGCCACGGGTGCAGATGCCGGACTATATCGACGCGGACGCGTTGACCGAGGTCGAAGCGAAACTGTCGCAGTTTCCGCCGTTGGTCTTTGCCGGAGAGGCGCGCCGCCTGAAGGCAGAGCTGGGCGCCGCATCCCGCGGCGAAGCGTTCCTGCTGCAAGGTGGGGACTGCGCCGAGAGTTTCGACCAGTTCAGTGCCGATGCGATCCGTGACACGTTCAAGGTGATGTTGCAGATGGCGATGGTACTGACCTTCGCGGCCAAGGTACCCGTGGTAAAAGTGGGCCGCATGGCTGGGCAATTTGCCAAGCCACGCAGCGCGCCGACCGAAACGCAGGGCGGTGTGGAATTGCCCAGCTATCGCGGCGATATCATCAACGAGCTGGCGTTCACCGAAGGCGCGCGGGTTCCCGACCCGACCAAGATGCTTCAGGCCTATACGCAGGCGGCGGGCACGTTGAACCTGCTGCGCGCGTTTTCCAAGGGCGGTTATGCGGACATGCACAAGGTGCATAGCTGGACGCTTGGCTTTACCGAGGGCGAAAAAGCCGAGCGGTATCGTGATATGGCCAACCGGATCAGTGACGCGCTCGACTTTATGAAGGCCGCCGGGCTGGACAGTGACAGCAACGAAGCGTTGCAGACGGTCGATTTCTACACCAGTCACGAGTCGCTGTTGCTGGAATACGAAGAGGCGCTGACGCGGCTCGACAGTACTTCGGGCAAATGGCTCGCGGGGTCTGGTCATATGATCTGGATCGGTGATCGCACACGGCAACCCGATGGCGCGCACGTGGAATTCGCACGTGGTGTACTGAACCCGATTGGCATGAAATGCGGGCCGTCGATGACATCCGAAGACCTGAAAGTGCTAATGGCACGGCTAAACCCGAAAAACGAGGCGGGTCGCCTATCATTGATCGCACGGTTCGGGGCGGGCAACGTCAACGAACACCTGCCGCGCCTCATTCGCACGGTAGAGGAAGAGGGCGCCAACGTCGTCTGGGTCTGTGATCCGATGCACGGCAACACCATCAAATCGGCAAGCGGGTACAAGACCCGTCCCTTTGAGGCGGTGCTGCGCGAGGTTCGTGAATTCTTTGGCATTCACAAGGCCGAGGGTACGATTCCCGGTGGTGTGCATTTCGAAATGACAGGTCAGGACGTGACCGAGTGCACCGGCGGCGTGCGTGCGGTCAGCGACGAAGATCTGAGTGATCGCTACCACACGGCCTGCGACCCACGCCTTAACGCGTCGCAATCGCTGGAGCTGGCTTTTCTAGTGGCTGAAGAACTGTCAGGTCTGCGCGGCGAACGTCCGGCTGTCGAAGCCGTTTGACGGGTGCCGGGCCGAAACGCGGCCTAAACCAACAAAGTATTAAGAGGCCGGGTTTTCGCCCGGCCTTTTTCATTTCCGCAGTGCCAGATCATTCGGACTGAACCAACCGCAGGTATGGCCGCTCTGACGTCTTTCGGGGGGCGAAGTCGGCGCGGGTATCGGCGAATCCTACCTCTGCGGAGAGTGCCGGGTCGATGGCCGAAGTCCGGTGGTGGGTGATGTCAAAGCGCCGTGGCGCGCGGATCACGTCGCCGTGGGTGATCAAACACCCCAATGCGCGCGAAATATCACCCAGATCGCTGGCCAACGGCAGCAGCACCATAGAGCCGGTCAGCGCAGATGTGCCGTAAGCCCCGTCTGATCGCAGCGACAGGTGCATAATGGCGGGAGCATCGAACACCTGCACCAAGTGTTGTGCCAATGCGTCGCGCTGGTCGGGGTTGAAAAAAGCGCTGATCGGCATGCCGCGCACTTCCATTCCCAACAGGTCCGACAGATGTGCCCCTGCCACCCGCAGACGCGCCAGACCGGGCGCGATCCTCTCGACGATGAAGGCGTTGGACAAAAGCGGCTCAATGCCGCGCGGATCAATATCAGATCGACGTGGTACAGGACCGTTGACGCGACACCGTTGCCAATAGGCGATGACCGCCTCCATAGCCTGCGTATCCTCAGCTTCGTTCGGACATGGGTGCAGATGATGGACATCATCCGTGTCATGGTTACCGGGCTTATCACTACAGTCTTCGTCATACATGTTACGCACCTCTCGTATCCGTCCCGCCGGGCGTTGCGTCCGGGGCATTGAAGATATCGCACATTTCAAAGCGATATTATCTAAAATCCGCTGCAATTGGTTAACCCGTCGCGCGCCAAGGATAGGACGTGGCGCATGCTTGCCTATACTGGGGCAACCCCTTAGGACACGAAGCATGATGTGATCTGGCTATCCAGGAGGATCTCGCTTGCTGATATCAATGACCGGTTTTGCCGCGGCACGCGGCGCGCATGAGGGGTATTCTTGGGTCTGGGAATTGCGCAGCGTAAATGGCAAGGGGCTGGATCTGCGTGTACGCGCGCCTGATTGGATCGACGGGCTGGAGGCCGGGCTGCGTGCACGGCTGACCAAGGCACTGGCCCGTGGCAATGTCTCTGTCGGGTTGCGTATTCAGGCCGAAGAACAGGGGGGCGGTTGCGTGTAAACGCGGCGCAGCTCGATGATGTTCTGGCCGCAATGGCAGAGGTCGAGGCGCGGGCAATGGCGCAGGGGCTGTCGCTGGCACCTGCGCGCCCCGGCGATGTACTGTCTGTGCGTGGCGTGTTGGAAACAGCCAGCGCAGATCAGGACAGCAGCGCCCTATCCAAGGTGTTGTTGGCAGATTTTTATTCGGTTCTGGACGCGTTTCAGCAGATGCGCGCCACCGAGGGCAAAGCGTTGCACAGTATTCTGACAGAGCAATTGGACGAGGTCGCGCGATTGACGGATGAGGCGGTGATCGCTGCCGAAGAACGGAGGGACGAGGTGGCGAGTGCACTGCGCGCGTCGCTGGCGCGGGTGATGGACAATACCGACGGCGTGGACGAGGCGCGGCTGACGCAGGAATTGGCGCTGATTGCTGTCAAATCGGATGTGACCGAAGAGATTGACCGCCTGCGAACCCATGTGACCGCAGCGCGCGACCTGCTGACGCAGGATGGCGCTGTTGGGCGCAAGCTGGATTTCCTGATGCAGGAGTTCAACCGCGAGGCCAACACGCTGTGTTCAAAGGCGCAGTCGGGTAGTTTGACGACCATCGGTCTTGCGCTCAAGGCAGTGATCGACCAGATGCGTGAACAGGTGCAGAATGTGGAATAGCCCTCAGATGCAAAAGGATTGGATATGACCCAGCGGCGCGGCCTTTTGATTATTCTGTCGTCACCGTCTGGTGCCGGAAAGTCCACATTGTCGCGGCGACTGTTGGAATGGGACGAGGGTCTCAGTTTTTCAGTTTCGGCCACCACGCGCGCGCCGCGCGATGGCGAAGTGGATGGCGAGCATTATCATTTCCTCACCGAAGAACGATTTCGCCGTGATGTGGCCGAGGGAGAGATGCTGGAACATGCCTTTGTCTTTGGTAACTTTTACGGCTCACCCAAAGCTCCTGTTGAAACCGCGATAGATGCCGGGCGCGATGTGCTGTTTGACATTGACTGGCAGGGGGCGCAGCAAATCCAGAACTCTGATCTAGGCAAGCACACGCTGTCGATCTTTATCCTGCCGCCCTCGATCCCCGAACTGCATCGCCGGCTGGATGCGCGCGGGCAGGACACCGCAGAGGTGATCGCCAAGCGCATGCAAAAGAGTTGGGATGAAATCAGCCACTGGGCCGAGTATGACTATGTGCTGGTCAATGACGATCTGGACGCGACCGAGGCGCAATTGAAAGAGATCATCTCGGCCGCGCGGCTGCGGCGTATCCAGCAACCGAGCCTGACCCAGCACGTGCGCAATTTGCAACTGCAATTCGAGGATCGCAAATGACACTTTATGCTTTGGGCGGTATTGAGCCGCAGCCGCCGGAAGACGGCGATTACTGGGTCGCGCCTGATGCCAACGTGATCGGGCGGGTGTCGCTGGAAAGCGGCACGTCGATCTGGTTCGGTGCCACGTTGCGGGGCGATAACGAGCTGATCACAGTCGGGGCCGGCAGCAATGTGCAGGAAAACACCGTCATGCACACGGATATAGGGTACCCGCTGCGTATCGGCGCGGGTTGCACCATCGGACACAAGGCGATGCTGCATGGTTGTACCATCGGAACCAACTCCCTGATCGGGATGGGCGCGACGATCCTCAATGGGGCGCAGATCGGCGACAATTGCCTGATCGGCGCAGGTGCGCTGATTACCGAAGGCAAAGTGATCCCCAATGGCAGTCTGGTAATGGGCAGTCCGGGCAAAGTGGTGCGCCAGCTGGACGCACAGGCGATTGCGGGACTGAAGGCCAGTGCGTTGCACTATCAGGAAAACATGCGGAGGTTCCGGGCCGGGCTGATGCCGCTGGCCGTACCACTGCGCGGATAGAGCGGATGCAGACGGTCGATTTCAACGCATTGTTACAAGCGGTGCCGATGCCCGCGCTGCTGATTGGTGCGACCGAGCAGATTGTCGGAGCAAACGACCGCGCGCGCGCGTTGTTGGGTGGCGCGCTGACGGGGCGGCATTTTATCACCGCATTACGTCAACCGAACGTGCTGGATGCCATCGAGGGGGCAATGCGCGATCACGATCAGCGCACCACCCGGTATCTGTCCAGTGATGGGGCGCAGGACACCACTTTCATCGTGACTGCCAGCTATGTGGAATTCGCCGGAGAGGTCGGTGTGCTGGTGTGTCTGGAGGACATCACCCATCTGGAGCAAGCCGACCAGATGCGACGGGATTTTGTCGCAAATGTCAGCCATGAGTTGCGCACACCTTTGACGGCGTTGCTGGGGTTTATTGAGACGCTGCAAGGACCGGCAAAGGATGACATGGCAGCGCAAAAACGGTTCCTGACCACAATGCACCACGAGGCCAGCCGGATGGAGCGTCTGGTGCGCGATCTGCTGTCGCTCAGCCGGGTCGAGGGACAAGAGCGTATGCGCCCCAAGGATATGGTCGATCTGGGCGCATTGCTAAAGTCAGTCTGCCACACATTGCGCCCGCTGACCGAAAGCGCGGCGGTCGAGGTGGTTCTCGATCTGCCAGATGACGGTATCAGCGTGCCGGGCGATTCCGATCAGTTGCGGCAGGTCATTACCAACCTGCTGGAGAATGCGCTGAAATACGGAGGGGCCGGCAAACGGGTCGACGTTACTCTGCATCTATCAGAGGCCGAACCGGCGCTACGCGGGTCGGGGGCGGTGATCGCGGTTACGGATCAGGGGCCGGGAATCGACCCTCAGCATATGCCGCGACTCACCGAGCGATTCTATCGCGTGGACAGCCACCGCAGTCGTGAAATGGGTGGGACCGGCTTGGGCTTGGCGATTGTTAAACATATCGTCAATCGCCACCGTGGGCGACTGAGGATTGACAGCAAGGTAGGAATTGGCAGCACATTCAAGGTGTTGCTGCCAGCCGCACCCCAGTAGGGCGATTACCGCATTTGCAGCAACCCCGCGTGTGACCCTACGGCATCCAGCGGTGTCATGTTCTCGTTACAAAACTGCAACAAAAGCGCAGCAGAGCAGGGATATTCAGCAACCTGTGAGGGGCTGAGCAAGCCTCCGCCCAAAAACGAAATCAGGAGTTTTACATGTCCTTTGGAAAAGTCAGCACCTCTGTGCTTGCCCTCGTTGCCGTGTCTGCCACTGCGGCTGCTGCGCGCGACGAAATCCGCATCGTCGGTTCATCCACGGTATTCCCCTACACCCAAGCTGTGGCCGAGCAATTCTCGAACGTCACTGGCGCGCCTTCGCCAATCGTTGAGTCGACCGGCACCGGCGGTGGCATGAAAATCTTTTGCGGCGGTATCGGCGAAGGCCACCCCGACATCACTGGTGCCTCGCGCGCAATGAAGGCATCCGAATATGCGTTGTGCATTGAGAACGGCGTGACAGAGGTCACCGAAGTTCAGATCGGCAATGACGGGTTGTCCATCGCTGTTTCGCGCGAGAGCGCGCACGACTGGGATTTGACCGAAGAGCAGGTTTACCTCGCACTTGCGGCTGAGGTTCCCGTCGATGGCGCAATGGTCGCCAATCCCTACATGAAATGGTCCGACATCGACGCCAGTCTGCCGAATGAAGATATCCTTGCCTATGGCCCCCCGCCGACATCGGGCACCCGTGATGCATTCGTCGAACTGGCAATTGTCGACGGCTGCATGGACATCCCGATGATCAAGGAAAAAGGTCACGACTGGGCCGAAGATAACTGCGCGCGTCTGCGTCAGGACGGCCCCTTTGTCGAAGCCGGCGAAAACGACAACCTGATCGTCCAACGCCTGCAAGCCGACGCGAACGCGGTTGGCATCTTTGGCTACTCGTTCCTGTATGAGAACTCGGACACGCTGAAAGCTGTGTCGATTGAAGGTGTCGAGCCCAGCTTTGATACCATTGAGAGCGGCGACTACGACATCTCGCGCCCGTTGTTCTTCTACGTCAAGAACGCGCATCGCGGCGTGATCCCGAACCTTCAAGAGTTCATCGAGGAATATGTTTCCGAAGATGCAATGGGTCCGGGTGGCTACCTGTCCGAGCGCGGCCTCGTCCCGCTGGGTGACGCGACGCGCACCAAGATGCAGGACAACGCTGTAGAAGCGATGAACATGGAAGCAAAATCCTGATCATCCGCTCTGTTCAATCGGCTGCCCGGCGCGACACCGTCGGGCGGCCTCTTTTTCTCGGATCGAGGGCGTCATGACCACCGCTGCCTTTCTCTGCCTGCTCGTGCTTTCCATTTTTGGCTATGTCTGGAATCGTCAGGCTGCGGCCGGTATCAGAAATGGTGGGGCGCGACTCCATTCGTTGATGCGCTTTCACGGCTCTTATTCTCTGCTTATGATCTTGGTGCCAACACTGGTGCTGATACTGTTGTGGCTGGTGCTGCAGGGCACCGTGATTGACGCGATCCTCAAATCCGACATTTCCGACCGTCTCGAGGGGCTGGGGACAGGTGAGGTCCAGCTGATCGTCGCCGAAATCAAGTCCATCGCCATCGGCAACATCTTTGGCACTCCCGAGCAATGGAAGCTCGACGCCGCAGAGCGGTATGTCGCCGCGAACGCGCGCAGCGGCCAGCTGTTGCTGGTCATGGTGGTGGCGCTCTCGCTGGTCCTGATGGTCTTTTCCCGCCGCAAGGTTTCTGCCGAGTTTCGTGCCCGTCACGGTGTGGAACGTATAGTATCGGGCCTGATGATCTTTTGTGCGGTGGCGGCAATTTTTGTCACCATCGGTATCGTTGCCTCGCTGGTGTTTGAGACGGCAAAATTCTTTGCCAAGGTGCCGGTCACCGAATTCCTGTTCGGGACCAACTGGGAGCCACAAATCCCACTGCGCGAGGATCAAATCGCGGCTGAGGGAGCATTCGGTTGGCTGCCGGTGTTTCTGGGCACATTGGTGATCACGGCCATCGCCCTGTTTCTGGCAGTGCCGGTCGGGCTGATGTCGGCAATCTATCTGAATGAGTTTGCACCAAAGCGGGTGCGCGCGGTTGCGAAGCCGTTTCTCGAAATCCTCGCCGGGGTGCCAACGGTTGTCTATGGCTTCTTTGCGGTTCTGGTCGTGGCACCTGCAATCCGGAGTTTCGGTCAGTCCATCGGGCTTGACGTATCGCCAAACACTGCGCTTGCAGCGGGCAGCGTGATGGGGATCATGCTGATCCCATTCATCTCTTCCTTTGCCGATGATGCGTTGTCGGCGGTACCGCAAAGCCTGCGTGATGGCGCGCTGGGGCTGGGGGCGACGCGAGCCGAAATGATGACGAATATCCTGTTTCCGGCCGCCATACCCGGCATCGTCGGCGGCGTCCTGTTGGCCGTCAGCCGCGCCATCGGTGAAACGATGATCGTGGTCATGGCGGCGGGACTGATTGCCAAGATGACGATCAACCCGCTGGATAGCGTAACAACCGTGACCGTTCAGATTGTTACCTTGCTGATCGGGGATACGTCCTTTGACAACCCCAAGACATTGGCGGCTTTCGCACTAGGCATGATGCTGTTCATCGTCACGCTGATAATCAACGTCTTCGCCTTGCGTATCGTGCGCAAGTATCGCGAAGCCTACGACTAAGGACCCTCGCAATGACTGATATTTCCGCGAACAAGTCGTCCATAGTGTCGGCAGGCAATTCAAACGTGAAACGACGCAACCGCAATCAGGTGATCCTTCAGGGGTTGGGAATCGCTGCGATCAGCTTTGCTGCGGTGATGCTGTTTATCCTGATTGCATCGCTGGTCAGCAGCGGCCACAAGGCGTTCATTCAAACACATATTGAACTTGAAGTGTTTATTGATCCTGACGAAATCTCGAAGGACAAAATACAACGCGGTAAGTTTGATGATATCCTGCTTCACAGTCTCCAGTCATATTTTCCCGAAGTGTCGGGCCGGGCTGACCTGCGTAAACTGGAGAGCATTCTGTCGAAGGGCGCACAATTTCAGTTGCGCGACCGGGTAAAGGATAACCCAGACCTGATCGGAGAGATCCTGACGATCAAAGTGCCGGTTTCAGACGATTATGACCAACTGACCAAAGGCCAGGTCAACCGAGACAGCCCCGAGAACCAACGCAAGCTGTCGGACCGCCAGATCGGATGGTTTGATACGTTGCAACAGGCTGGCACTATCAGCCAACCATTGAACTGGGGGTTGATCACCAACGCCGACTCCCGCTTTCCTGAACTGGCGGGCCTCAAAGGCGCGCTGATCGGTAGCTTTTGGGCACTTCTGGTGTGTTTTCTGATCTCGTTCCCAATCGGTATTGGCGCGGCAATCTATCTGGAGGAATTCGCACCAAGGACGCGGTTCAGCGACATTATCGAGGTGAACATCAATAATCTGGCGGCGGTGCCTTCGGTCGTCTTTGGCTTGCTGGCATTGGCGGTGTTCATAGGCTGGTTCGGTATGCCACGCTCCGCGCCGCTGGTGGGGGGGATGACGCTTGCGCTGATGACCATGCCGACGATCATCATCGCCACGCGCGCCGCGCTCAAGGCCGTGCCACCCTCGATCCGCGAGGCGGCGCTGGGTGTCGGCGCGTCCAAGCATCAGGTGGTATTCGGTCACGTCCTGCCTCTGGCCATGCCGGGTATCCTGACCGGCACGATCATCGGTCTGGCGCAGGCACTGGGGGAGACGGCCCCGTTGTTGTTGATCGGGATGAACGCATTTATCACCTCTGCCCCCGATACACCGCTCGACAGTGCGACCGCACTGCCGACGCAGATTTTCATATGGGCCGACAGCCCGGAGCGCGGCTTTGTCAGCCGGACGTCTGCCGCCATTCTGGTGCTGCTGACCTTCCTGATCACGATGAACGCCGTCGCCATCTTCCTGCGCAGCAAGTTTGAGCGGAAGTGGTAGAAAAGGATAGAAACGATGTATGACGCCCCCAATCTTGCGGAGAACAAAGTGAACCAACAAGATATCAAATTTTCCGCCCGCGGCGTGCAGGTCCACTATGGTGACACCCACGCCATCAAGGATGTCAGTGTGGACATCGCGGACAAGACGGTGACAGCCTTTATCGGGCCTTCGGGTTGTGGCAAGTCCACCTTCTTGCGTTGCCTGAACCGGATGAACGACACCATCGACGTGTGCCGAGTGACCGGTGACATCCGCCTTGATGGCACTGATATCTATGACAAGCGTGTGGATCCCGTCCAGCTACGTGCTCAGGTCGGAATGGTCTTTCAAAAGCCGAACCCGTTCCCCAAGTCCATTTACGACAACGTTGCTTACGGGCCGCGCATTCACGGAATGGCCCGCACCAAGAGCGATCTGGATGATATCGTGGAAAGAGCATTGCGCCGTGGTGCGATCTGGAACGAGGTCAAGGACCGGTTGCATGCACCCGGCACCGGCCTGTCAGGCGGCCAGCAACAGCGCCTGTGCATCGCGCGGGCCGTGGCCACCGAGCCCGAAGTGCTGCTGATGGACGAGCCGTGCAGCGCGCTTGACCCGATTGCAACGGCACAGGTCGAAGAGCTGATTGACGAGTTGCGCGGCAATTATTCGGTGGTGATCGTCACCCACTCGATGCAGCAGGCGGCGCGCGTCAGCCAGAAGACCGCATTTTTCCACCTCGGCCATCTGGTCGAATTTGGCGACACGGCACAAATATTCACCAACCCCGAAGATGAGCGGACAGAGTCCTACATCACCGGACGGATCGGCTAGGGAGAGAACAGATGCAGGATACTCATATCGCCTCGGCCTTTGACCGCGATCTGGAGACGATTCAGGCCCAAATTATGAAGATGGGCGGGCTTGTCGAGGAGGCAATCATAGACGCCGCTATTTCGCTAGAGACACGCGACGGAGAGTTGGCAGATACCGTGCGCCGCCGCGACAAGGCGATTGATGCGCTCGAGATGCAGATCAATGAAGAAGCCGCGCGCGTCATCGCGCTTCGGTCGCCCACGGCCAAGGATCTGCGTCTGATCCTGTCCGTGATCAAGATCAGCGCCAATCTGGAACGGATCGGTGATTACGCCAAGAACATGGCCAAGCGGACGGGGCTGCTGGCGGGCTACGCACCTGTCGAGGGATCACCGGCCGCGTTGCGCCGGATGGCGCGCGAGGTGGAGCGTATGCTCAAGGACGCGCTGGACAGCTATATTCAGCGCGATGTGGCACTGGCAGCCGAAATCATCCAGCGTGATGAGGATGTCGATCAGATGTATAATGCTCTGTTCCGCGAATTCCTGACCTTTATGATGGAAGATCCGCGTAATATCACGTCGTGCATGCATCTGCATTTCATCGCCAAGAACACCGAACGTATGGGGGATCATGTCACCTCGATCGCCGAACAGGTTATTTATCTGGTAACAGGTGAGATGCCCGATGAAGCCCGTCCAAAGGGTGATCTGACATCGACTGACGCCGGGTTGGGTGTGTAAAGGAGCAGATGGAATGAGTTTTGATCGCCCCAGGATTTTGCTGGTCGAGGACGAACCGGCACAACGCGAGGTGCTGACCTACAATCTGGAGGCGGACGGGTTTCAGGTGGCCACCGCCGAAGACGGCGAAGAAGCATTGCTGATGGTTCCCGAAGTTCAACCCGACGTTATTGTTCTTGATTGGATGCTACCACGGGTGTCGGGGATCGAAGTGTGCCGCCAGCTCAAGATCAAGGCCGAGACGCGCGCGGTGCCGATCATCATGCTGTCGGCACGTTCCGAAGAGGTGGACCGCGTACGTGGATTAGAGACGGGTGCGGATGACTATGTCGTGAAACCCTATTCTGTTGTGGAGTTGATGGCGCGGGTGCGCGCGCAGTTGCGCCGTACACGGCCAGCCACGGTCGGCCAGCGACTGGAATACGCCGATATCGTACTTGATGCGGAAACCCACCGTGTCACACGGTCCCAAAAGCAGCTCAAGCTGGGGCCGACCGAGTTTCGACTGATGGCGACGTTCATGGAAAAGCCGGGCCGCGTCTGGAGCCGCGATCAATTGCTGGACCGTGTCTGGGGCCGTGACATCTATGTGGACACCCGGACCGTCGATGTGCATATCGGACGGTTGCGCAAGGCGCTGTGCCAGCATGGTGGTGACGATCCGCTGCGGACGGTGCGCGGCGCGGGTTACGCGCTCGGTTGAAGAACGCGGCGGTCGGTTGCAAAATCCCAAGCCGGAACGCCAGAGCTTTTCGTGCATCTAGCGCGGGAGCAAATCATCTTCGTTGATCTGGCTGCCAATCCAGTCACGAAACTTGGCCAATGCGGCATCCTGCGCTCTGGCTTCTGGCCAGACCAGCCAATAAGCCCCCGGTGATGCTGTCGCACCACCCCATGCCGCGACGAGCCGCCCGGCGGCCAGTTCCTGCTCTGCCAGATAGTCGGGCAACAGCGCCACGCCCAGGCCATGCAGCGCGGCCTGCGTGATGGTTGCGAACTGATCATGGACCGTTCCGGCGGCGCGGGTCACCTCGACGCCATGCGCAGCAAACCATGCCGGCCATGCTTCAGGCCGCGTCTCGATATGCAACAGGGGCAGGGACAACAAATCCTGTGCCGTTCGCGGCGGATGCTCGGCCAAAAGACCGGGCGCGCAGACCGCGATCACAGCTTCGGGCCGCAGCCTTATACCGTCAGTGCCGGGCCAATCAGGCTGACCGAAATGAATCGCCGCGTCGAATCCTTCTGCGGCAAAGTTGAACGCCCGGAAGCGTGTTGAAAGGTTGATTGTCACTTCGGGATGGGCGCGGGCGAAATCCGGCAGGCGGGGCACCAGCCAGCGCATGCCGAAGGTGGGCAGAATTGCCAGATTCAGGCTACCGCCCGCCGGGTTGAGCGCCGCTTTCATCGACGCCTGGGCAATTTGTCCCAGCGCGTTGCGAATTTCCCCGGCATAGGCGACGCCCTCGGAGCTAAGGGTCATACCGCGCCCCTCGCGGCGGATCAGAGACACGCCCAACTGTTCCTCTAACGTCTGCAACTGTCGGCTGACCGCACTTTGGCTCAGCGATAGGGCGTCGGCGGCCGCCGTGGCGCTGCCAAGACGATCGAGCGCCTCGATCGCGCGTAGGCTGGCGATGGATGGCAGAAAACGGCGGGGCAGGGGCATCTATGCGATTTCCTCATGTATGATTGCCAAAACCTCGCTATTCTTTTGCCCTTATGCGCGGTATAGAGCAAGCCAACATGACGCAGCTTGCGCAAACCGCATGAAAGGACCCGACATGAGCCTCGACGCCCCCAAACTCAAAGCCAAAGATGCCCCCGATCTGGGAAATTTTGACTGGCAGGATCCGTTTCGCCTGAACGATCAGCTCGAAGAAGACGAGCGGATGATCGCACAGAGCGCGCGCAGTTTTGCGCAGGAAAAGTTGCAGCCCCGCGTAATCAAGGCTTATGCCGAAGAAACCGTTGCGCCCGAGTTGTTCGCCGAGATGGGCGAAATGGGCCTGTTGGGTACGACCATTCCAGAGGAATATGGTGGGCTGGGCGGCGGTTATGTCGGCTACGGTCTGGTCGCGCGCGAGATAGAGCGTGTTGACAGCGGATACCGGTCGATGATGTCCGTGCAATCGAGCCTCGTGATGTATCCGATCTACGCCTATGGCAGCGAAGAGCAGCGGCAGAAGTATTTGCCGGGTCTCGCTGCTGGCACATTGATTGGGTGCTTTGGCCTGACAGAGCCCGATGCGGGCAGTGACCCGTCGGGCATGAAAACCCGCGCGGTAAAGACCGATGGCGGCTATCGTCTGAACGGGTCGAAAATGTGGATTTCCAACAGTCCCATCGCCGACGTGTTCGTTGTCTGGGCCAAATCCGACGCGCATGACGGCAAAATTCGTGGATTCGTTCTGGAAAAAGACACCAAGGGCCTTAGCGCGCCGAAGATCACCGGCAAGCAAAGTCTGCGCGCCTCTGTCACCGGTGAAATCGTGTTGAAGGATGTCGAAGTTGGCGAAGACGCGTTGCTGCCCAATGTCGAGGGGCTGAAAGGTCCGTTTGGCTGTCTCAACCGTGCGCGCTATGGCATCGCATGGGGGGTTATGGGCGCAGCCGAATTCTGCTGGCACGGGGCACGCCAATATGGGCTGGACCGCCATCAGTTCCGCAAGCCATTGGCACAGACGCAGCTGTTTCAGTTGAAACTGGCCAACATGCAGACCGAAATCACGCTGGGCCTGCAGGCGGCACTGCGGGTGGGGCGCCTGATGGATGATGCCAATGCGGCGCCAGAGATGATTTCGCTGATCAAGCGTAACAACTGTGGCAAGGCGCTGGATATTGCGCGCATGTCCCGCGACATGCATGGCGGCAATGGCATTTCCGAAGAATTCCAGGTGATCCGTCACATGATGAACCTTGAGACCGTGAACACCTATGAGGGGACGCATGACGTGCATGCGCTGATCCTCGGGCGGGCGCAAACCGGGCTGCAGGCGTTTTTCTGATCCCTGTCCTAGGGCGCGCATGACGTGACACAAGTGCAGTGGTTGTGCAATTTTGCACAACCACTCATTACCGCTTGCTATTGCGTGGCGCGTACTTACCTGCTCAATCCCGGGTCTGGCAGATTTGACGCCGCCCACTGTTGATTGAGCATATAAATGACCCTCGCCACCGACCCCAGCTTTGTTTCCGGCAATCTGATGCGCCATGTCTCGGTCATGTCGCTTACGTCCAGTATCGGGCTGATGGCGATCTTTGCGGTCGATCTGATCGATATTCTGTTCATCTCGATGTTGGGGCAGGAGGCGCTTGCCGCAGCTGCGGGCTACGCCAGCACGGTGATGTTCTTTGCCAGCGCGATCAACATCGGCCTCTCGATTGCTGCCGGCGCATTGGTTTCGCGCGCGCTAGGCGGCAAGGACGAACAGGACGCGCAGGAATTTGCGGCCAGTGTCGCTGTTATTGCCGTGATCGTGGGCCTGCTGGTGCCGCTGCTGGCGCTGCCAAATATGACCTGGTTGCTGAGTTTGATTGGTGCCGAGGGCGAGGTCGCGATCGCCGCTGAGCGATATCTGTGGATTATCCTGCCGACCACCGCGATTTCCGGGCTTGGCATGACGGCCGTCGCGGTATTGCGCGCCTATGGCGATGCGGGCCGGGCGATGTATCCGGCATTGGTCGGAGGCACGGTCAATGCTGTGCTGGATCCGATCCTTATCTTCTCTCTCGGGATGGGGCTGGATGGGGCTGCTGTTGCCACGGTGCTGGCGCGGATTGCCACGATGCTGACGGCATTCTATCCGGCAATCCGGCGTTACGCAGCGTTTTCTCTACCCAGAACGCGATGCATAGTACGTGATTTTCGCATGACATCGCAGATTGCGATCCCTGCTGTACTGGCAACGATCGCGACACCTGTCGGATCTCGCCATTGTCACACGTGAGATGGCCAATCACGGAACGGATGCTGTTGCCGCACTGGCGGTTATCAACCGAATGACACCTGTTGTCTTTGCGGTTGTGCTGGCGCTGTCGGGGGCCATCGGTCCGATCATCGGTCAAAACTTTGGAGCAGGTCAGATGGGACGGGTGCGCGAGGCGTTCTTTGATGGGCTGACCTTTGTGGCCCTGTATGTGATTGCGGTCTCGGTATTGCTCTTTATTCTGCGCGGACATATCGCCGATCTCTTTGACGCAACGGGTGAAATGCAGGCGTTGATCTTCCTCTTTTGCGGTCCGCTCGCGTTGGCCACATTCTTTAACGGTGCAATCTTCGTCGCCAATGCGTCGTTCAACAACCTTGGCCATCCGGGATATTCCACTTGGATCAACTGGGGACGCCATACGATTGGGACATGGCCACTGGTCATCGGGGGCGCTGCGCTATGGGGCGCGCCGGGTGTTTTGATCGGTCAGGCTGCCGGCGGTGTGATTTTTGCCTTTATCGCTGTGTGGCTCAGCCTGCGGGTGATTGGCAATCCCACCGTCAATCCGCCCGTTCCGCATTTCCAGTACAAGGATCTACGGATGCATGTGATGTGCAATAGAAATCAGCGGTGATGCCGGGGGCAAAATGCCCCGCTTGGCCCATGCCCAAAGGTCTGACTACTGTTCAGACAACAGCCATTCGGGCAGCCCATTGCGCGCAACACCGTTTAGGGCAACATCTGCACAATCCTGCAAACTGCCGAACCGCACATCACGGCCTGTCAGACCTTTGGCGTAATGAGAGTACTTTCCCGAGTTTGTCATCAGTACAGATGCTGTCGGAGGAAAGATCGGCTCTGTGATCGAACACCAGCAAAGGTCAGGGATGATCCGGACGCCGGCCGCCTCAAGACGTTTCACGATGCCTTCGTCAGTGGCCTCGGCCAGAACGTTGCGCCCCACCGTTACGATTGTTTTGGTGTTGGCGTGACAGGTTCCATCGCCGATGAAGTTTGCGAAGTTTCGACATTCAGTCAAGGATGCGTGCGGGCTGCCGATTGCGACCAGATCAACATGATTATCCGCGGCATTAAATTCCTGCCAAAGTTGCGCCAGACTAGCCGCTGTTATGTCATGCCGTTCAGCGTCCGCAGGTAGGGGCAGGGCACCTTCTGGCGTATGGCCGCGAACGTGCAGCATTGGCGCAGCGGATGTCGTGCCAAAGGCCGCGCAAAGCGCCTTGAGATCATCTGGCGTGGGTGACGCGGCTTCGAGCCCGGTGAGCATGGGGATACCACTTGGCGAGGCGGCTCCAGCCAGCCAGCCAAGCATCGGCCAGATTGCATCATCGTAAGACGCAGGCAGGTGGACATGCACCTCGCAATTGGGCCGTCGGTTTTGGGCCAGATAGACCCCCGTATCGGGCGCGCGTCCGGTCATTGCGATGAACAGGTCCAGATAGTCGGGATGTTTTTGTGTACGCGCACCCAGTACCGAGTTTGCATAGATGACTGCGTTGGACTCGGACCACCCAATCGCCTCGCCTTCGGCGGGAGTATCATCCAGCAAATAGGGAGCACAGGTAAATGTCGGACGCGCACCCATGTTGACATAGGCATCGGCGAGGCGGCTCGCCTTGGAGCCGAACACCGGTACCACGCCCTGATCTTGCCAGTTCTCCCGATCCACCGAAATGGCATTGATCGTTGTGGGGATGGTGGTTCTGGCCCCCATGTGATGCATCTTTTCCGCAAAGTCGAGGTTGGCGTCATGGGCCAAAATGCAGCCGTCGATATGGGCGCGCGACACATCGATCAAGCGGGTTGCACCCTGCGCGGCGGCCATCAGGCACAGGACTTCCATGGCGATCTTCTGGGCGTCGCCACCTTGTCCGCTCAGCATTTTTTGATCGTTTTCACTCAGGCTCAACATGTGGGCGTTGGGCTGATGCAAGGCAATGGCTTGTTCATCAAACAGCAATTCTGCGTCCCGAACCTCTGCCACCTCGGCCGCAGACAAGGCGTCATAGATCGAGGGCGCAAGCCGCAGGATTGCGATCGGCCGATCAAAGAGCCGTGCCGCGATCATGGCACCCAGTGTCAGAATGTCCTCTTCTTCCCGAAAGACGAGCGCGGCAGGGGCCTGCCCGTTACGCGCCAGTTGCAGCATGACACCGCTGCCACTGCACGACCCCCGAGAGGTCGGCATCAGGACAATCCGACCCGCAAGGGTGGCCCCGTGGTCGGGATGATGAGCGTCGATGATCACCCCGGTGTCAGGGTCAACCCCGCCCCAGAAGCTTAACCCTTCCTTACAGGTCAAAACCTGCCCGCGCGCGTTGTTCTGGACAAAGAGTGTCGCTTTGTGTTCGGCTGTCGTCGTCATGTCAGGCCTTTCAGGTCGTCGGTGAGAGGATACGCCATCTGCGCAATGCGCATTGCTCGGAATGCCGGAAAAGAAGCAGGTATTAACCCCACCCCTAGCACGCGCGTTCTCTTTTCGATTTCAGATAATTGCCGAGCGACGTCTTGACGCCTTGCACATGGTCGTATGTCAGCGCGGCTGCTCGGTCAGCATCTCCGGCCTCGCAGGCCAGCAAAATACATTCGTGTTCTTGGGTGGCCGTTTCCATTCTTCCACTCAGAGAAAGCTGTGTGCGCAGATAACGATCCACCCGATCCAGAAGACGGTTGATGACACCCAGATAGTTTGGTGATCGTCCAGCCTCGTAAAGACAGCAGTGAAACTGACGGTTTAGGGCGGTCCATGCTTCTGGTTTTGTCGCCACGGCAAAATTTTCAAAATGTGACCGCGCCTTGGCACATGTCTCTTTGGTCATCAGGGGAACGGCCCGCCGGATCGCATCGCTTTCGACGACAGAGCGCAGGTCGATGATTTCGTTGAACTCTTCTATTGATATGGCCGCGACAACGGCGCCCTTATACCGGCGCGTTTCGACAAGGCCGAGTTGTTCAAGTCGTGCGATCGCCTCGCGAACAGGGATGCGACTGGTGTTGAATGCTTTGGCAATTTCTTCCTGACGCAAAGGGGCGCTGTCTTCCAACTCGCCCAGAATGATGGCCTGACGCAATGCGTCGAAAATAATTTGTGTTGCTGATTTGGTCTGAGCGACGTTCACTGACTTGAAGCCCATGTTATCCTCCAACTGTACCAGTGCCGTTTCCATCGTCGATTGGTCGAATTAAACTCAGTAATTGATTTTTGGATAATGTTTATTGTATCCAATCTAGGCGCACTAGAATCAAACCACAACAGGGAATTGACATGAAAAGCATCATACTCACTGCCATATCAGCCGCGGCGATCGCAGCGTCGAGCGTCGCGACACCCGTGGCGGCCGACACACTTGACGATGTCGTTGACCGTGGAACGCTACGCTGCGGCGTCGTTCTGGACTTTCCACCAATCGGGTATCGTGACGAGAATAACGAACCTGCCGGCTTTGACGTGGATTACTGCGCCGATCTGGCGGCGGCCCTTGAGGTCGAGCATGAAATCCTGCCTCTGACATGGTCCGAGCGTCTGCCAGTTATCGTCACCGGACGCGCGGATGTTGTCTTTGGCGGCACCTCTGACAGCCTTGCACGTGCCCGTACGGTCGGTTTCACCATCCCATACGCAATCTACTATGCGCAGGGTGTGGTTGGTGCGGACAGCGGCATCGAGACATTCGAGGACATTCGCGGCAAACGCGTCGCGGCGGCTGTCGGCACGGTGCCAGAGCAAGAGTGGCTCAAGATCGCTGCCGAATGGGGCGAAGAAGGCAACTACCAAGGCTATCAGTCCGAGAACGAGGTTTTCTTGGCTGTTGCACAAGGTAAAGCCGATATCGGTATCACCACGAACACAACCGTCAAGCCAATCACCCAGCAATATGAAAATATTCTGGCTGGTCCGCGTATGCCTTGGACAACCGACTACACCTCGGTTGTGGGCAAGCGTGAAGACGTTACTTGGCTGAACTACCTCAACCTGTTTGTCACACATCAGGTCCGCTCTGGCCGTTACCAAGAACTCTGGGGACAGTATGTTGGCGGCGAAGCACCTGAGCTACGCATTCCCGGCGTAATGTACTAAGCTGATTTCCTCGCCCATTCATTTGGGCGAGGAACCACACAGGACAGGGCCTCAGGTATGTTCGACTACAACTTCCACTGGCGGCCGGTCTTGAAGAGCCTGCCAGACTTGCTAGAGGCAGGCCTTACAACGCTTCAGGTTGCTGTGCTGTCGATGGTGATCGGCATCATCATCGGGCTGGTGCTGGCCTTGGCCCGTATGCATTTGCGCGGACCGTTGAAATGGTGCGCATCGATCTGGGTCGAACTGGCCCGCAACACGCCCGCATTGTTCCAGCTGTTTTTCTTCGGGTTCGGTCTGGGGGCGATTGGCCTGCATTTGTCGCCCTATACCATCGTGCTTGCAGCGCTCAGCTTTAACTGCGCAGGCTATCTGGCCGAAAACTTTCGCGGCGGATTTCAGGCCATTCCAGATACCCAAATTCGTGCAGCCCGATCATTGGGCATGACAGCTTGGCAAAGCTATACACGGATCATCATCCCGCAGGTTTTCCGCATCGTCTATCACCCGTTGACCAATCAGATGGTCTGGGCGGTGCTGATGTCATCGCTGGGGATGCTGGTCGGGTTCCGTGAACTGTCGGGCGAAACACAGGCACTGGCCAGCCGGACCTACCGGATTTTCGAGTATTTCGCCGTCACGGCTGTCATCTACTACGTGATCGTCAAAATCATTCTGGGCGCGTCGCGACTGCTGGCGACCCGCCTGTTCAAGTATTGAGGAGAGCCGCATGGAACCGACCATTAGTTTCTTTTCCGGCTTTCAGCTCAACGATCTGTGGTTTTTGGCAGAAGCGGCATGGAAGACGCTGTTGATCTCAGTCTTGTCGATCTCGATCGGCACTGTGCTGGGCATCTTCTTTGGCTGGATTTTATACGAGGGGCGGTGGACCGCTGCCCTGACGCTTGGCCCATTGCTCGATGTTTTTCGATCCGTGCCGCTGATCATTCAGTTGGTCCTGTTCTACAACTTCGCACCGATCATCGGGCTGAACCTTGACCCGTTCCTGTCCGGGGTCGTCATCTTGTCGATTTACTGCGCTGCTTTGGTGGCCAACGTGGCGCGTGGCGGCATGGAGGCCGTCGGCAACACGATGCGCCGGGCGGCACGCTCGCTCGGGATGAGCTACTGGCAAGACCTGCGTTACGTGGTCCTGCCGATTGGTGGTCGGGCTGTGTTCCCTTCATGGGTCGGCGTCGCGCTTGGCGTGATGAAAGACAGCGCGCTGGTATCGGTTCTGGGCTACATTGAACTGCTCAAAGCCAGCCAGATTCTGATCACCCGAACGCAGGAACCGCTGCTTATCCTGACACTCGCTGGCGCGTTCTACTTTGCGCTGTCATATCCAATTTCGCGCTACGCCGCGACACTCGAAAAACGGTGGGCCTCATGATTGAAATTCGCGGACTGGAAAAATACTTTGGCACGTTGCAAGTCCTCAAAGGCATCGACCTAGATGTTCCCAAGGGCGAGGTCCTGTCCGTCATTGGCGCATCAGGTTCGGGCAAGTCGACCTTGCTTTACTGCATCAACGGGCTGGAGCCGATACAAGCCGGTTCTGTCAAAGTTGACGGCACGGATGTTCACGCCAAAGGCACCGACATCAACGCATTGCGTCAGAAACTGGGAATGGTGTTCCAGCAGTGGAACAGTTTTCCGCATCTGACGGCGTTGGAAAACGTGGCTCTGGCCCCGAAGATCGTCAAGGGCAAGTCCAAGGCCGAAGCGCGTGATATCGCCGCGAAACGACTGGAGCATGTCGGTCTGGGTGACAAGCTAAACGTTTATCCAAGCGCGCTGTCCGGTGGTCAACAACAGCGCCTTGCCATCGCGCGGGCATTGGCGATGGAACCCGAATACATGCTGTTTGACGAGGCGACATCGGCACTGGATCCTGAACTGGTCGGCGAAGTTCTGGACACCATGCGTCTGTTGGCCGAAGAAGGCATGACCATGATCTGCGTGACGCATGAGATGAGCTTTGCGCGGGATGTATCTGACCGGGTTGCATTTTTCCATCAGGGAGTGATCGAGGAAATCGACACGCCATCTGCAATCTTTGGCGCACCCAAGTCTGAGCACCTTCAGAAATTTCTCTCTAACATCAGGTAAGTTACCGCAATGCGCAGTGCGAAAGTAATCCATGTGGTGTCTTGCCATGCCGAAGGCGAGGTTGGTGATGTAATCGTAGGCGGTATCGCGCCGCCGCCCGGTGACACAATCTGGGAGCAGCGCAACTGGATCGCCGAGGATGACACCCTGCGTAACTTTGTCCTGAACGAGCCGCGCGGCGGGGTTTTTCGGCATGTGAACCTGCTGGTGCCGGCCAAACATCCGGATGCGCAAGCGGCATGGATCATCATGGAGCCGGAACATACGCCCCCTATGTCGGGGTCAAATTCAATCTGCGTGTCGACGGTCCTGCTGGATACCGGGATCATCCCGATGGTGGAACCGATCACAGAAATGACGCTGGAGGCGCCGGGCGGTCTGGTGCGGGTCCGCGCGCATTGCGCGAATGGCAAGGCTGAGCGTATTGAAGTCGAGAATCTGCCATCGTTTGCTGGCCTGCTGGATGTTCCGCTTGAAATCGAAGATGTGGGAACGATCACCGTCGATACGGCCTTTGGTGGCGACAGTTTCGTGGTTGTTGACCCAACATCGCTAGGGGTGGATTTCGACCCGGATCAGGCACAGGCCCTCGCGCAGTTAGGGGTGAAAATCACCAATGCTGCCAATGAACAACTGGCCTTTCATCATCCCACGCAGCCGGATTGGCGGCATCATTCATTCTGTCTGTTTGCAGGGGCGTTGGAACGGGGCGAGAACGGGCTGCGCGCCAAATCGGTGGTGTCAATTCAGCCGGGTAAACTGGATCGTTCGCCCACCGGGACGGCGGTTTCCGCCCGCATGGCCCTGTTACATGCCAAAGGTCAGATGAAGGTCGGGGATAGATTGACCGGCGTTTCGATCATCGGGTCGGAATTTCATGGCAAGATTCTGGGCGAAACGATGGTGGGGGATGTGCCCGCTATTCGGCCGCAGATCAGCGGTCGGGGTTGGGTGACAGGCACCCATCAGCACATGCTGGATCCGAGCGATCCCTGGCCCGAAGGGTACCGGCTGTCAGACACGTGGCCGAAATACACCTGATTGCCAGAGGGTAGAGTTTCCGGCTCAACAGAAAAGGCCACAATCCCAGCAGGTTGTGGCCTCTTGTTTTCGTTATCTGCGACCCCCTGTTTACAGGTCGTCTGGCAGCAGGTCTTCGGGCATATCCTGATAACAGACAGGCCGCAGGAACCGACGGATCGACAGCGTTCCGACCGACGTCGCGCCGAAATTCGTCGAGGCCGGGTAGGGGCCACCGTGCACCATCGTATCGCTAACCTCGACGCCGGTGGGGAACCCGTTGGCCAGCACGCGGCCTGCCTTGCGTTCCAAAATAGGCATGAAGCTGGCTGCATCCGTCGTATCCTCGGCGTCGACATGAACCGTGCATGTCAGTTGCCCTTGAAGGCTGTGAGCGACCTCGCGCATCTGATCAAGCGTGTCTGCGGTTACGATCACACCAAGCGGGCCGAACACCTCTTCTGCCAGTTCTGCGTTCGCCAACCAGTCTTTTGCGGTCGTGGCGTAGAGATAAGGCATTGCGTTGCGGTTGTCGCAGCTGTTTGCCAGCAACTCTTGCACACCTGTGACGCTTGCGACGCGGTTCTGACCATCACGATATGCCGCCGCGATACCGTCGGTCAGCATGGTTTGCGCATCAATCTGCGACAGCGCCTCGGTTGCGTCTTTGGCGAAACTGTCGGCGTGTTTTCCCGCCAGCACGACGGCGATACCGGGATTGGTACAGAACTGTCCCGCGCCCATGGTCAGCGATCCGGCCCAGCCTTTGGCAATCGCATCACCACGATTGGCCAGCGCGCCAGAGAAGATGAACATCGGGTTCACGGACCCCAATTCGCCAAAGAACGGGATCGGTTCAGCGCGCGCGGCACATAGATCGAACAACGCACGACCACCAGCGAGTGAGCCGGTGAAACCGACGGCCTTGATCAATGGATGCTGAACCAGCGCGGATCCGACCTGACGGTTACCACCCTGGATCAGGCTGAATACGCCGGGATGGACCCCGCATTTCTGGATCGCGGCGTGGATCGCCTCGGCCACAATCTCGCTGGTGCCGGGATGAGCGCTGTGGCCCTTGACCACGACAGGGCACCCGGCGGCCAGCGCGGCAGCCGTGTCACCACCGGCGGTGGAAAATGCCAAGGGAAAATTCGAAGCACCAAAGACGGCCACAGGACCAATCGGGCGCTGGATCATCCGCAGGTCGGACCGGGGCAGGGGTTGTCGGTCTGGCAGCGCTTCATCGTGACGCCGGTCAAGATAGCCGCCTTGCAGGATATGGCTGGCAAACAGGCGTAGCTGACCAGTGGTTCGACCGCGCTCCCCGTTCAGGCGCATCTCTGGCAGGCCAGATTCCTGTGTGCCGATCTCGGTGATTGCATCGGCCCGCGCTTCGATTTCATCGGCGATCGCGTTCAGGAACGCTGCACGCTCTTCGCGAGTGGAGTAGGCATAGCTCCAGAATGCATCTTCTGCGGCTTCGGCGGCGGCATCGACATCGCCGACACGACCAACGGCAAAGGAATGGGCCGATCCGGATGCAGGTTCTGACGAGAACCGGGCATCACCATCCACCCAATTGCCTGCGATCAAATGTTTTCCGTGGGGTGCGAAGGTCATCAAACTCTCTTTTCTGCCTGCTAGGCTGCCGATTCCAATTTGTGGATATTGTATCCAAAAATACAGAAGGTGCAAACACCCAAAGGTCGTAGAACCGGGATGTCACAGATTGTCGTCAGCCCGCTTGGCCGCCATCAACTCCAGCAGATTTTTCTTGGTCCGTGAAATGTGGCGCGTCAAGAGGGCGCAGCCTTGTTCGGTGTTGCCCTCACGCGCCAATTCCAACAGTTCCCGATGTTCTTGTCGGGCGGGATCTCGTTGCTTCATCACGCTCAGGTGCATGCGAACGTAGCGATCAGATTGTAGGTTGATCCGTTGCAGCACATCATTGGTCAGCCCGCGGTTCGCCGCGGCATATAGGGCAGAGTGGTAATCATAGTTCAACGCGCCCCACTTGCCGACATCATCCGCATCGTAGGAGAGCTCCATCGCCTCGAGAATTCTCTCGCAGCGCTCAACATGTGGTGCCGTCATCGCAGGGATAGCCCTGCGAAACAGGTCCACTTCGATCAGGATGCGCAGGTCGAAGATCTCGCCGATCTCGTCCAGCGAATGTTTTGTTACCGTCGCGCCCTGATTGTTGGTCAGTTGCACCAAACCTTCGGCATCAAGACGTTTCAGGGCTTCGCGGACAGGCATTCGAGAGACGTCATACTCTTCTGCCAGCGCTTCCTGACGGATGGTGACGCCTTCTGAAAGGTCGCCGTTCAAAATTCGCTCTCGGATGTCACTTGTGATGACATCGGGAAGGCTCTGTCGGGTTATTGATCTTTTCCCAGCCACTTTGGAAATCTCTTACAATTCTGCATTTTGGATATAGCTATTCGTTTCAGATTGTTTTTCCAACATATTATTGCTGTATGGTTTCGACAAAATGGGGCTGTACGGGCAAGCCATAAGGTCGTATCCATTATCCAATAATGCCTAATAATAACGGAAAATCAGACAGATGAACCAGACCGTTAAGATCCGACTGAACGACGTTAAGACGCTGGCCCATGACATCCTGAAAGGGGCTGGATACGGCGCTGACCACGCCCAGTCCATTGCCGAAATGCTCTACACGTGCCAGCTGGATGATTGTCAGTCGCACGGTCTGTTTCGTCTCTTCATGTGTATCGACACCATTAAGGCAGGCAAAATCGACGGGCAGGCTGAACCGCAGATCACGAATCCCGGTAAGGCGATCATTCGTGCCGACGCCCGTGGGGGAATGTCGTTGTTGGCGATGCAGGCGGCGATGCCAGAGCTGATCGACAAAACCCGCGAATTCGGGGTTGCCGCAATGGCGATTAATCGCTGCTTTCATTTCTCTGCGTTGTGGCCCGAGGTGGAGCGTTTGTCTGCCGCCGGTCTGGCGGCGATAGCGATGGTTCCCAGCCATTCATGGGTGGCCCCGGCAGGCGGCACGCGTGGCACACTTGGGACCAATCCACTTGCGTTCAGTTGGCCGCGTCAGGGAAAAATGCCTTTCACCTTTGATTTCGCAACCAGTGCCTTTGCGCGTGGTGAAATCGAGCTTTACAAGCGTGCGGGCAAGCCGCTGCCAGATGGCGTCGCGATCGACAAAGAGGGCAACCCAACCAACGACCCGGACGCGGCGCTGGGTGGTGCGATGCTGACGTTTGGTGGTTACAAGGGTTCGGCCCTGTCGATTATGATCGAACTGATGGCTGGCCCGATGATCGACGATCTGACCAGTCTGGAAAGTCACGAGTTTGCCGAGGGCAAAGGTGGCGCGCCATATCATGGCGAGATTGTTCTGGCCTTTGATCCCGCACAATTCTCGGGTGGGAAACTGGCGGAAAACGATGCGCGTGCCGAACGTCTTTTTGCGGATATCATAGATCAGGGCGCACGCCTGCCGTCGCAACGTCGCTTTGCCGCGCGCGAGCGGAATCTGCATCGCGGATATGTCGAGATACCTGCCGCGCTTCACGAGGATTTGCTGGCGCTTCTGCCCTGATTGCAGTTGTGCAGTCTCAGCAGGGGTGAGCGCCCATTCAGAACCGAGAGGGTGCGAAAGCGGCGGTTGGCAAACTGAGGCCTTCGCCGGACATCTGCGCGGATACCAGTTCTGCTGTTGCAGCGGATTGCGTCAGTCCCAAATGCCCGTGACCAAAGGCATAGAAAACGTTCGGCGCGCGCGGGGACGGGCCGATCACGGGCAGGCTGTCGGGCATCGAAGGCCGGAACCCCATCCATTGACGGCCGCCATCGGTCTGTAGACCGGGCAGGAACTTTGCGGCCTTTTGCAGCAGGATATCAGCACGCTTGAAGTTGGGCGGAAGTTTCAAACCGCCCAGTTCGACCGCCCCGCCGACCCGCACGCCGCCGTTGATACGCGACACAACAAATCCATGACTGCCAAATGTCAGATGGGTGCGCAGATCAAAAGCGCCCTCGGGCAGCGTGGTATTGTATCCACGCTCGGTTTCCAGCGGGATACGATCCCCCAATGTGCGTGCCAGATGGTGTGACCATGCGCCGGCGGCCACCACCACACGAGAGCTGTGCAAGTCGCCTGTAGCCGTTTTCAGCTTTACGTCATTTTCATCCTGCTTCAGCGCCAAAATTTCGGTCTGCTCAATTACGCCCCCCCGGTTTCGAAAGCACTGCGCCAGATGTTCGGTCCAGCGTCGGGGGTCCACGGTATTCAGCCATTCAGGCGTAAAGCCCGCATGGGTGAACCGATCAGCAAGTCCCGGCTGAATCTCAGCGATTGCGCCGGGGCTATGCAGATGTTCGAACTTCACGCCGTGTTGGCGGCGCAACTCCCATCCTTGCAGGCTCGCGCGAAACTCCTGTTCACCTTCGTAGAGCTGCAATTGCCCATCGCGCTGCATCAGAGATTCGCCATCATGTTGGATGATTTGGCGTTCCAGTGCGTCGCGCGACAGGGCATTGAGTTGCGACTGTGCCGTTAGGGATGCCGCGTAGCGATCCCGCCAACTTGCACGCCAAAACCGCAGCATCCACGGCGCAATTTTCAATGCATATGCTGGCGGAACGGACAGGGGACCAAGCGGATCAAGCAGCCATTTGGGCGCCTTCAGCATGATTCCCGGTGTTGCCAAAGGGACGATGTCGGCAAACGCAAAGGCACCCGCGCTTGCGGCGGATGCTTCGCTTGCGACACCGGTGCGGTCGAGAACCCGAACCTTGAATCCGCAACGCTGCAATTCCAAGGCCACGCTGATGCCGATGATCCCGGCCCCGATGACCTTGACTTCGTTATGTTCCATTACAAATCCAAAAGAGCGGATAGCGACCTGATCAACTCAGGGTCTAGATATCAGATGACAGCGAAATGCCCTGTCTGTAGGGGTCGTTTTCACGGAAAATCAACGTGCTTTCGGCCATGATATATGCTTGGCCAGTGATGCTTGGGATAACCCCACCGCCTGATCCGGTTTGATAGGACAAGCGGTAGGGGCTGCCGATCACGCTTTCCTGAACAATCTCTTGTCCCGGTTGCAGACGCCCATCCGCCGCGAGACAGGCCAACCGCGCAGAACTGCCCGTGCCGCAAGGGGATCTGTCATAGGTGTCATCCGGGCAAAGCACGAAATTACGGCTATGAATGGATTCATCCGGTGACGCGCCCTGAAAGATCACGTGATCAATTGGCTGGCCCGCATCGCCGCCGACACCCTGCGCAATCGACGCCTCGCGAATGGCGATACCCGCGTCGGTCAGCGCGCGAATGTTCTGAACGGTAACGGCAATCGGACTGGGATCGATGATGTAAAACCAGTTGCCCCCATATGCCACGTCGCCTGTGAACGTGCCCAGACCATCAACCGTGACCTGGACGGCGCGGCTGGTGCGGCGGCTTTCGATGTTGGTGATCGTTACGGTGTTGGGGTCGGACAAAAGTACCTCGACAACGCCTACGGGCGTTTCAATCTTGTGTCGTCCGATCCCGATCCGTCCCAGATGGGCAAGAGTCACGGCTAAACCAATGGTGCCATGCCCGCACATTCCCAGCACAGCCTCGGAATCAAAGTAGATCACGCCAGTGACGCACTCAGGGTCAACAGGCTCGACCAGAAGCGCGCCGACCATCGCGACCTGACCGCGTGGTTCCAGCATGACCGAACGATAGAAGGGTTCGTATTCGGTTGCCAGTAACTGCGCGCGCTCGGACAGTGGTCCCGTCCCGAGGTCGGGACCGCTGTCAAGGATCACGCGGGTTGGCTCCCCGCCTGTGTGGCTGTCGACTACATGCATTCGGTAATGATTCCACCTTGCTTTGCCCAGTCAGCAAACCATGCGCGGAACAGGCTGTATTGTTGTTCGCAATAGTTGCGCTGCGCGTCTGTCAGTTCATCTGTCTCGTTGAAATGCAGACGATATTCCTCTTCGCCATTCAATACGAGCAGATGCTTGTAATAAAGGACAAGATCCGTACCCTCATCAAAGCTGGAAAGGACGCCGATTGCCTCTTCCAGTTCGCGGGCACGCATCCTTGCCTCGGCACTGCCTTGGGCCGCTTTTTGCGACAGGGCGGCCAGCAGCAGGGCTTCTTTGGGCAGGGCAGTTCCGATGCCGGTGATTGACCCGGTTGCACCGCAATTGACAAACCCGTGGAAGACTTCGGTGTCGACCCCCACCATCAGAGTGACATTGTCATCTTGGGATGTGATGTATTCGGCTGCGTAGCGCAGATCATCCTTGCCGCCGAACTCCTTGAAACCGATCAGGTTTGGGTGTTCGGCGCGTAGAGCAAAGAACAGGTCTGCCCGTGTGGCAAACCCGTAAACCGGGCTGTTATAGATGACCGCAGGCACGTCGGGTGCCGCGTTCAGGATCGACTTGAAATGGTTCTTTTGTGCCAGTGCCGACGATCCGCGTGACAGCACACGTGGAATGACCATCAAACCGGCGGCGCCGACTTTCTGGGCATGTGCGGCATGTGCCGTCGCAGACTTTGAATTGATCGCTCCTGTGCCGACAACGACCGGAATACCTGCGTTTACCAGACGTTCGACTCCTTCCATCCGTTCTTCATCCGAAAGCAGCGGCCAATCCCCCATTGATCCGCAATACACGACAGCGGACATACCAGCCGCGATCATCTCCTTGGCCTTTTTAACCAGTGCATCGAAATCAGGCGTGCGATCTGCTTTGCAGGGGGTCATGAGTGCCGGCATCGTGCCGGTAAAGATGTTGGACATGGTGCTTCTCCTTGGTATCTTAAACGGCTCGATTTCGAGCTATGGCTGATGCGTGGCGCTTGGTGCAGGCTGTGCAGAATACACGGGCTGCGGGTTTTGTTTTGTGTTCTGGCAGGGCACAGAATCCCCGGGAACGCGTCTTTGTCAATTCAGTAATGGATGTTGTATCCAAAATCCATTGGAAAGTTCAACTCGCCCGCACGACGTCGCCAATGAGGCGCCCTCAGTGATGTTCGCTGCTTGAACGTCGACTGCCGTAATGTGTTGCCACCGTCTGATCTGCGGCGTTGACAAATCTGGCTGCAACGCCATAGGGTTTCAAATAAGAAACGACACTGATGCGCTTGCCACCTCTTACTTACCACGACAGGACACGCCGCCGATGCAGGTTTATTGGTCCCCCAATCAGACAAAACATCAGGGCGCACGATTTCTGAAAGCCGGAATGTTGCGTCAAAGCCCGGAAACGCCGAACCGGGCCAATCTCATCCTCAACGCGCTCTGCGAACCAGAGTTCACGATAAGTGAACCGGTCGATCTGGGTCTTGCGCCTTTGCTGCGAACGCATCCGATCGAATATCTAGATTTCCTGCAAACGATACATGCGCGGTGGGTGGCAGAGTTTGGCACCAATGCCGCGATCTTGCCAAATGTGATGGCGGGCGGAAAATCATCCCATGTACCGGTCGGCACGGTCGGTGCCTTGGGTTTTTACGTCAATGACCTTGCGGCGGAGGTTCGAGATGGCACGTGGAGCGCCGTATATGCCTCGGCCCAATGTGCCGCGAACGCCGCCCAGATGGTCACAACGTCAGACGATGCGGCCTACGCCCTGTGCCGCCCGCCGGGCCATCATGCGGCGGCGGCGCTGGCAATGGGGTTTTGTTTCCTGAACAACGCCGCGATCGCGGCAGAGGAATTGAGACAGCGATATGCAAAGGTCGCGATCGTCGATATCGACGTGCATCACGGCAATGGCACACAGGACATCTTTTATAATCGCGCCGACGTGTTGACCGCCTCGATGCATTCCGATCCGTCCTCTTACTATCCGTTTCACACCGGGTATGAGGATGAATGTGGGGTAGGGGCAGGCGAGGGTTTCAACACCAATGTCTGCTTTGCCGCCGATGCGGATGATGGCGGCTTTCTGAACGCATTCGAAAAGATTGCCGACGCTGTGGAGGTGTTTCAGCCAGATGCCGTGGTGATCGCCCTTGGGCTGGACGCACTGCGCTCTGATCCGCATGGCGGTCACTCTATCACGCCCGATGGCTATGTCGCACTGGCCCGGCTGATACGCGACTGGTCGCTGCCGACCGTCTTTGTTCAGGAAGGCGGATATGAGAGCGAAGAACTGGGTCCGACCGTCAGCCGGTTCCTCAGGGAGTTTGAGCATGGATAAACCTACACTTCTTATTGTGTCGGTCGGTGAGTTGGGCACAAATGTGCTGGAAGCAGCGGCACGCTCGGGCCTGTTCAGCAGGATTGTTATTGCTGGCAGGAATGCAGCCAAAGCGCGCGCGCGGGCAAATGGCGCTCTGATCGGTGCGGGACTTGAGGGCCACTATCCAACCATCGTTGGAGAGCAGCTGGATGTCGACAACCCCTCATTCGTCAAGGACATCAAGGCGATCAATCCGGATTTCGTCTTTACCACCGCAACCCTGATGCCTTGGTGGCAGGTCGACCAGTCGTCTGCGCCCAAGCTGCCCTTTGGCGGCTATGTATCATTGCATCTGGCCGTAATGAAAACCTTTCGGGATCGCCTCGCCGAGGCGGATCTGGATGCCATCTGGATCGGCGCATCCTATCCGGATGTGGTGAACCCGATTCTGTGCCGCACAGGCTTTGGCCCGCTATGCGGGATCGGCAATGTGCAGGAGCCAATTCCGAAATTGCTATCGGGCCTCAGCAACCGATTGCAGGTGCCAACCGATGAAATCTCGGTCAGGCTTGTGGCGCAACATGCCTTTGAGTACCCGGTCTTGTCTGACGGCGCATCTGCCGATCTGCCGCCATATCTGCTTCATGCCGAAGCAAACGGCAACGATGTCACCGAGCTTGCCCGAGAGATCTTGTTAGAGCCTTTCCCGTTCACGTTCGACCTGTTCTTTAACCGAGTAACAGCATCTGCCGCCATTCAGGCCTTCGATAGTTTCGTCATCCCAGAGGCGACAGCCGTACATCTGCCCGCACCCAACGGTCTGGTGGGCGGTTATCCGGTCACTGTGCAGAACAATGAGATCAAACTGGACCTACACCCAGCATGGAGCGAGGCCGACGCAATCGACACAAACCTGCGTTCGCTACCGTGCGAGGGCATCGAAGCGATTGAGGCCGACGGTTCCGTTACCTTTACCGAGGTCACGCAGGCAGCGTTTGCCAAGCTGGTCGGTAAGCCCATTGAGCGCGTGACGATCCACACAGCCGCAGAACAAGCCCAAGAGATACTCAAGGCGCTCTGAGCGCACGCAGACAATCCAAACAGATGGAAACGCAACTATGAAAACCGAAAAATCAGCAAAGTTCTTTGACCGGGCCATGAAGGTGCTGGTCGAAGGGTGCAGTTCCGCGTCCCGCGGGCCGCTCAACTACAGCCCACATCCGTCGTATTTCAAAAAAGGGCAGGGCGCGCGCCTGTGGGATGTCGACGACAACGAGTTCATCGACTGGCAGCTGTCCTTTGGTTGCCTGCCTCTGGGTCACGCGCACCCCAAAATTGTCGAGGTTATCCGCGAGCAAGTCGAAAACGGCACCCACTTTGCCACGGCTCTGGAAATCGAGGTTGAGGTGGCCGAGATGATGGTGGCCATGCTGGGGCATGTCGACAAGGTGCGCTTTGCCAATACCGGCACAGAGGCTTGCATGACAGCCGTTCGCATGGCGCGCGGCATCACCGGCAAGCGCAAGGTGCTGAAGTTCGAAGGCCATTATCACGGCTGGTATGATGGTCTGTTGGTCAGCTCCAACCCCCAGCCGGTGACCACTCTGGGGCACCCGAATGATCCAGTGAGAATACCCGATAGTTCCGGCCTGACCCCCGGATCGTGGGAGGATACACTCGTATCGGTCTGGAATGACATCGACGCGCTGGAGCGTATCCTTAAGATCCGCGGGCACGAAATCGCTTGTGTGATGATGGAAGGGGCCATGTCCAATATGGGCGTAATTCCTGCGAAAGACGGCTATCTCAAACAGGTGCAGGAGTTGTGTCGCAAGTACGATGTGTTGTTCTATCTGGATGAGACCGTGACAGGGTTCCGGGTCGCGCCCGGTGGCGCGGCAGAGCTGTACGGGTTGCAGCCCGATATCGTGACCTACGGCAAGGCACTGGGGCAAGGCTTCCCCGTTGCCGCCATTGCGGGTCCCGACCACATCATGGAAAGCATCGAATACGGCAAAGTCCTGCATTATGGCAGCCACAATGCACCCCGGCTGGGGCTATACGCGGTCAAGGCTATGCTCGAAGAGATGACAAAAGACGACAACGCCGGGTTCCGGAAAATAACCGAAATCGGAGAACAGATGACCACCCGGCTGAACGCGGCCGCACGTGATGCCGGTCAGAACATGCGGGTTCAGAATATCGGATCGATGTTCCACCCGGTGTTCACCGACCTGGAAGAGATCACCGGATACCGCGATTTTTGCGCCTCGGTTGATCTGGGGAAATATGCCGCCTTTGCCGCCGGTATGCGCGAAGAAGGTGTGTTCTTTACCGGGAACAAGATCCTGCACAACCTCAGCTGTACCGCGCATACGCAAGAGGACATTGATGTTTCGATCGCGGCGGCAACAAAGGTGCTGCACGAGATGCCGAAATAGCGCGCGAGCGCGAGGGCGGGGTTACTCGAGCCAGACCCACAGGAGTTTTGATTCCTCGTAGGTCCGGTTCACCACCAGATGCTTTTCATTGCTGTCAAAGTAGACCGAGTCGCCGGTTTCCATTGCAATGGGATCATTATCGCCGCCCACGAAATCGACAGACCCTGACAGGACATAAAAGAATTCCTCGCCCTTGTGTGCTGCTGGTTCCTTGGCGGGCAGGCCGTTAGATGTAACCGTGGTCACAAAGGGCACCATGCGCCGGGTTTGCAGGTCTGAGAACAGAAATTCGAACTCGTAATGCTGGTCGGTCATCTTGAAACCGCTTTGCGCACGGCTCAGTGAAATTCCGACATTGCCCAGGCTGTCACGGGACAAGAGATAAGAAGTCGATATCTCGAGGCCTTTTGAGATTTTTTCCATCATCTCGAATGTCGGCGAAATGATACCGTTCTCGATCTTTGATATGTTGGATTTGGACACGTTCGAATCCCGCGCAAGAGCCGAGATTGAAACGCCCGCTTTGGTCCTGATCGCCTTGAGCCGTGCACCGATGCTCACGGTATCGGAGGGCGATGCATTTGGCTGTGGGACGATTGTCTGTCCAGTCCCGATCAGCTTGTGTATCTTGGAAAAGCTCTGCATCAGCCCCGTGTCATTCGTCCCATGGTGTTGCCTTGAACAAACTACCGGACCATTGCGCCAGTGAATAGGGCAAAGGATACCATGATTTGGTAATCGTCACCCGGTTGCAAAAGCGGCGTCCATAGCCTCCAAGAATCGTTCCGCATCAGGCTGTTGCATCACCAAAGGCGGCCGGATTTTCAGGATGTTTGCCCCCGGTCCGGTGGCGCTGATCAGCACGCCGTTCTGACGCAGGTGGTTGACCACATGGGCCGCACGTCGGGCATCGGGTGCATTGGTGTCATGGTCGGTCACGCATTCCATCGCCAAAAACATCCCCGCACCACGTACATCCGCGACGCCTCCGCGATGGGTGCCGATATCTTGCAACCCTTGCTTCAACACGCGGCCGATGCTCCGGGCATTCTGCTGCAATTCTTCGCCCTCGATGACGTCCAGCACCGCCATGCCCGCAGCCGCCGCCACAGGGCTTCCGCCAAATGTGTTGAAATAACGGGCCTTTGTGCCGAACTCTTCGACCATATCATGGCGCATGGCAACGCCTGAGACGGGGAATCCATTTCCCATAGGCTTGCCCATCGTGACCATGTCGGGGATTATGTCATGCCGCTGAAATCCCCAAAATTGATCACCGGTGCGTGCGAACCCCGCCTGCACTTCGTCGGCGATGAAAATACCCCCCTCGGCACGGATCAGCTCAACGGCTGGTTTCAGAAAACCCGCCGGATCGGGGTACAGTCCGTCACTGGAAAAGAGCGTGTCGACGATCAGCGCCGCAGGTTCGATGCCATCCTGACGCATCTCGGCAATTGCAATGGCAAGGTCAGCGGCAAGGCGCGCACCCTGTTCCTCGGGGGGAACCGTCAGCGCATTTGGTGCAGGGATCAGCCGCACGCGGGCGCCCCGATCCACGAAATCACCCAAGGATGGCGACAATTCAGAGACGGCCTCTGTCAGGCCATGATAAGCCAGACGCGTGACGATAACGCCCTGACGCCGGGTATGAGATCGGGCAATACGCAACGCCAGATCGTTGGCTTCTGATCCGGTGCAGGCGAACATGATATGCGCCAGAGCGTCCGGCATCGTAGCCAAAAGCCGCTCAGCATAGTTAACCACGTTGTCGTGCAGATATCGGGTGTGGGTGTTCAGAATGCCTAATTGACCAGTGATGGCGTTGACCACCTTTGGATGGCAATGCCCCACCGAGGCGACATTGTTATAGCAATCAAGATAGGCCTTGCCATCCTTGTCCCACAGCCAGACGCCCTCGCCGCGCACCAAGTGCAGGGGTTGTTCGTAAAATAGGCGATACGCAGGCCCCAGTGCATCATTGCGTCGGGCGATCAGTGCTGCATCTTCCACATTGAGCTGGGTGCCTTGTGTCGAGTCGTAGGCGTTGACCATTGTCATGGTCGATTACTCCTTCTCAGATGCGCGCATAGCGGCTTGTAGAGCGTTGATGACATCAGCGTGGCTGATTTGATCCAGTGCATTCAGTCCGCGTAGCGATGCCGCACCATTGCGTTGGATATACTCGGCGTTCTGCGGATACCGACGCGCCCGCCACGCGCCGATGCCCAGCGTCGTCGCATGGCGCAGTCGGATCAGATCGGGCAACATCTCGATCTCGGCATCCTCGAGCGGCAGGACCGAATTGTAGCCGGTGATCATCTTGGCAATGTGGTCCATCGGGCGCGGGCCGTTGGCGATCTGATAGGAACAGGCGACAGCCAGATCGCAGGCGATGGGCGTATGCACCATGTCGCCAAAGTCGATGATCCCGGTGATCCGCGTCGCGCGCGGTGCATCAACCAGCAGGTTGTGCGGATTGAAATCGTTGTGAACGCATTGTGCGCGGAGGTTTGGCAGACGGGGCGCGATCTCGGCATCGAACCGGTCCAGCAAACGTGTTAATCGACCACGCAGATCGCTATCCTCTACAGCGGCCAGCATTGGCCGCAACCGATGCGCCTGCTTGATGTCCCATTGGAGCAGATGCCCGCCCGCCGGATGGAAAAACCCCCGCAATGCGCGGGTCAACCGTGCCAGCAGCGCGCCGATATCATGGTACAACCCCGAGCCGTCCTCGGCCATGCTGAGGACGGTGCCATTCAGATACGTCAGCAGGCGCACCACATGGGCCTGACCTGTCGGTTCGGTGATAATGTGCGAGGCAGCGCCAGATAACGTTTGGCAGACATGTGGCACCGGGAGAGACGGATCAACTGCCATCAGGTGTATCAATGCAGCGGTCTGCATGTCTGTCACGGCGCGATCTTCGGCGGCGTTGGTAATTTTCAGCAGCGCCTCTTGCCCGGAGGCCAGAGATATATGGAAATTCGCATCTTTCTCCGCGCTAAGCGGACGGATCGTGCCGGTGATCCCGTAGATCTCCATAGCCAGATCCGCGGCACGTTCGACGCTGATCGCCGGCGCATCGTGACTGAGCAGATCGGCAGTGGAAACACCCGCAACTGCATCGGCTACAGCGATCACCGCAGGCAGTCGACCCGCCTGCGTAGAGTGGGGGACACTCATCAGGTTTTCACCGGTTCGACGCCACACCATTCAGCAATGAACAGTGCCATCGCTTGGGTGATCCGCTGCACAGATGACAGGCTGACACATTCATCAATTCCGTGGATGTTGCGCGAAATCGGCCCATAACACAGCGCCGGAATATTGTTGTAGAGCGCATAAACGCGCGTATCGAGGTAGCCCGCAGTCATAAAGGATTTCAGTGGCTGCCCGAGCGCGGATTGATGCGCCCTGCCGAGCACGGCTTCGGCCTCAGAGCCCGGTTCCAGCACGTAACCTTCGGCAAAAAAGCCGTTGAAGACGACGCGCGGCGGACTGTTGGACAGAAAGCTGTCCTTCTGCGCAAAGGCGGCGACCCGATCTGTGATCTGCTGTGCTGCGTCTTCGGCGGTCTGGCCGGGATAGATCGATACACGGCAATCGATGTTGCACCAGCTTGGCACAGAAGAGGCCCAATCGCCGCCCTCGATCTTGCCGATGTTCAAGTTGATCGGGTGCGCCTCGTCCTCGAAATGGGGATGCGCGCCTTTTTCCGCATTCCAATCGGATCTCGATCTCGCGCAGCGCGGCGATGATCCGGGTCGCGCCGTCGATCGCGTTGGCACCTTCGCCCATTTCACGCACATGCACGGGCACGCCGCGCACCTGTATCTGAAACCACAGCACGCCTGTGTTCGCCCGCACCAGCATCTCATCCTCGGGTTCAGGGATCAGCACAGCATCGGCGGTGTAACCTTCCAGATAAGTCTGCAAAGCACCGTTACCGGTGGATTCCTCCTCGACCACGGATTGCACATAAACCGTTGCCGCAGGTTGCAGGCCAATCCGCCGCAAGGCATCGAGGGCAAAGATATTTGCCGCTGCCCCGGCCTTCATATCGCCGGCACCGCGGCCATACATCCAATCGCCATCAATCCTGCCCGAAAAGGGCGGATCGTTCCACATGTCGTGCAACCCTTCGGGCACAACATCAAGATGCGATTGCAGGATCAGCGAGCGGCCCGTTTCATCGCGGGGGCGATGGATACCGACGACAATGGGGGCGTCCGAGTGGTCTTTGGTAAATTTTGATCCGCCGGGATGCGCCTCGATCGCCGCGCGGTCCATCGCGAAACGATCCATTGCATAGTCACGGGACCGAAGTTCGTTGAACAGCAGGTCCTGAATGGCATGTTCGCGACCACGCAGTGATGGCATCTGGACGAGCTTTTGGGTGAATGCGACCTGATCGTCAAACCCGTCCACGACGGATTTAATGATGCGATCGCGCAAATTAGAGTCGAGTGTCATGAGTTTGGCCTTTCGGTTCTCAAATCAGATCATTGCTTCGATCAGGAACGGCCCCGGTTCGGCTGCGGCATCTTCAATCGCGCGTATCAGGTCCTGAACGTCATCGACCCGGCGGCCCGGCACGCCCATTCCGCGCGCCATTGCGACAAAATCAAGCTCCGGCCGGTCGAGATTCAACATGCTCAACGCATCCGGGCCGGGCTGAGCACCAACATTGTGCAATTCACCCTTCAGGATCTCATAGGATTGGTTGGCCAAGATGATCGTGGTGACGTTCGATCCCTCGCGCGCCTGCGTCCATAGACCTTGTATCGTGTACATAGCTGATCCGTCGGCCTGCAGTGTGATTACCGGCCGGTCAGGGCAGGCGATCGCGGCCCCCGCCGACAGTGGTATCCCGATACCGATAGAGCCACCGGTGAGCGCCAGCCAGGTGTTCGGGTTGGCGACATCCCCAGCGGGGAAGGTATCGCCGCCCGATGAAACCGCTTCATCAATGATGATGGCATCCTCCGGCAGCGCATTGGCGAGGGCCGCTGCGATATTCTTTAACGTGATCGCACCGGCCTGCGGGCGTGCAGGCACAGCAGCATCGCGCGGCTTACTCGGCTGTGCGCCGATACGGTCGGCAAGGGCGGCCAGTGCCGCCGGACCATCACCATCCAGTCCGGTCAGCGTGACTGTGTCACAGTTTTCGGGCAGTAGCAGGCTCGGCTTGCCGGGGTAGGCAAAGAAGGCAACCGGCGGGACGGCTTCGACCAAAACAGCGCGGCTGTAAGGGGCAAGACATTCCAATGCGGCGTTGATGGGGTACGGAATTTTTGAGATCGGCACGCGCCCCCGACCACGCTCCATCCGACGGTTAGAGGTCGGCGCAAGGATATCCGCGCCGGTTTTCTCTGCGATGCCTTGCAGCAGAGCCATTGCCGCGACATCCTCAAGCACCGAATTTGCTGCAATGATGACGGTTCTGTCGCCGCTCTCCAACGCATGCACGGCGGCACTCAGCGTGTCTTCGTTCAGCGGGGTAGGGCCATCAGGCGCAATTTCGGCAGCGATCTTACCGCCGTCGTCCCAGCCAATATCAGCGGGTGCAACCAGCGTGGCGATCCGTCCGGGCGCCCCCTTGGCGACACGCAGCGCCTCCATTGCGTCCGCCGCGAAACTGGCCGCGTCACGCCCCGAACGCACCCAGTCCGAGAAAGGCGCGCAGGCACCCTCGACATCGGCCGACAATGGCGCATCGTATTTCTGGTGGCGCAGTGCGTGATCGCCGACCAGATTAACCATGGGCACGCGGGCCTTGCGCGCGTTGTGCAGGTTGGCCGCCGCATTGGCAAAACCGGGAGCAAGGTGCAACAGGGTCACGGCTGGCTTGCCAGCCATGCGTGCATAGCCATCAGCGGCACCGGTTACGACCCCTTCGAACAGACCCAGCACGCAATGCATCAGCTTAGTCCGGTCCAGCGCATCCACGAATTGCATCTCGGACGTGCCGGGGTTTGCAAAGCACACGTCAACGCCTGCGGAGTTCAGGCTGCGCACAACGCTCTCGGCGCCGTTCATTTCCTTTGGATGGCTGGTCATCGGGTCGCCTCGCGGAAGGTGGTGAGAAATGATTTCGCATTGTCTGCCAGCGATGGGCCCAGATATCCGCCTTCCTGCACCAACGCGGTAGGCAGGTTCATTGCCGCCAGCCGACGGGCCATTTCTGCAAAACCTTCGGGATAGACCGACACGCCAGCCAGGGGATCATCTGCAGCCATGTCAAAGCCAAGCGAAACCACCAGCGCGTCAGCGCCGAACGCTTCGATCGCCGCAATCCCCTTGTCGAGCGCCGCCAGCACGGTGTCCTCGCTGGCCCCTTGCTCAAGCAGGATGTTCAGAGATTTCCCTGCCCCTTCGCCTTCGCCGGTCTCATCGGCATGCCCAAGAAAGAAAGTCGGGTAGGTGGTCGGGTCAGGGTGTAGCGAGCAAAAGAATATATCGCCCCGTTCATACAAAATATCGAGAGAACCATTGCCTGTATGCACGTCGATATCAATCAACGCGACCTTCTTGAACGTCGACGTCATGTGATGCGCCACGATGCAGGCGTTGTTAAAGAAGCAGAATCCGTTGGAGCAATCGCGCATCGCATGATGTCCGGGTGGGCGGCACAGGGCATAGGCCGCGCGCGCGCCTGACATGACCTCTTCGGCGGCCTCAATGGCCGTTTGCGCCGACCAATATGCCGCCTCCCAAGTGCCTGCGGTCAGAGGCGTCGAGGTGTCCGTCATCCACCAACCGAGCTGGCCGTGAATGTCGCGCGGCTCCTTGCCGCGGCGCAAGCCGGGATGCGTCGTTGGGATCGCCAGTGCCTCGGTTCCGGCACTCTCAACGAATCGCGCATGGGCATCGGGCAGAAAATCCACGTAATCTGGATTATGCACAGCCTTGATCGGAGCAAGTCCGTGATCGCGCGGGGCGCTGATTTCGAATCCTTCACCTATTAGCATATCGCGCAGGATCTCAGCCCGTTGTGGTTGTTCCTGATGCGGCATCGCGGCCCCGCGCCGGAAATAGACCGTAGGCGCATGCCCCAATTGACGCGCATCGAAGAAGGCTTTCATGTCCGGACCTTTCGCAAGTGACAAGTTATTTCGCCCTAGGAAATAGCGCCCAGTAGCGATCCGAGGGCAACATTGCAGTTTTTGTTTGCCGGTTCAATATTATTGATGCATGATGCATCAAAATTGGCAGTGTGAACGCATAGACCAATGAGAGAGGGGGGAGATGAAGGAAATTAGCAAAGACTCCCTTGGACATACTATTTACGGACGGGTCTGTCAGGATCTGGTACGCGGCAAGCTGCGCCCGAATCAAAAGATCACGATCCGTGGACTGGCCGATGCGCTGGGAACCAGTTCCACCCCTGTGCGGGATGCAGTTCAGCGTTTGCTACAGGACAACGCATTGGATCAGCGCTCTGTGCGGGATGTGCGTGTGCCAGTTCTGAGCACAGGGCAGTACATGGAAATTTCCAGAATGCGTGTCGAGTTGGAGGGACTTGCCGCGGCCAAGGCCGCCGAAGTCGCCGCGGGCAGGGATGTTGCTCGACTACAACGTATCATTGCCCGCAACGAAGAGGCGATAGCAGCGGATCGCTGGCCGCAGGCGGCCGAGCTGAATCAGCAATTTCACTTCGCGCTGGCCGAGATCGCGCAGATGCCCGTTCTGTTAGACACCCTACACCGGCTCTGGTTGCGGATGGGGCCACTGATCGCGAGTTATTATGCCAGCGCGCAAGAGGACATGGTGCAACAACATCACGCCATCGTTTCAGCCTGCGAGCGTCGCGATCCTGATGCCGCTCGAGCCGCGATGCGCGCAGATATCAAAGGATCAAGGGAGGGGATAATCGCATACATCACATCGCTCAAAGCAGACTGACAAACGCCCAGATGCCGCTGCTCCAGTGCCGGGGTGACGTCAGGTCAATTGTTAAGTTAAGCTGACTCGAGCATCGAGTCTCGAACCGATCGCAACAACAGGGAAAGTTAAATGTTAAAACAACTCAAATTTGCTGCCGCTGCCGTCGCTCTTGCGCTGGCCGGGCCGCTTGCCGCGCAAGATGGCGAGCCGCAGGCGGGGGGAACGCTCAACGTCGTCATTCAACCTGAACCACCCGGATTGATGATCGGATTGATTCAGAACGGTCCGACCCAAATGGTCGCCGGCGACATTTATGAAAGCCTGCTGCGCTACGATTTTGACCTTACGCCCTCGGGGCAGTTGGCCGAATCGTGGACAATTTCCGAAGACGGCAAGACCTACACCTTCAAACTGCACGATGGCGTCACCTTCCACGACGGCGAACCCTTTACATCCGCAGACGTAAAATTCTCGATGGATGTGTTCTTGCGTGAATCCCATTCACGGATGCGGACCTACATGGAGCACGTCGAAAGCATCGACACTCCGGATCCGCTGACGGTGGTTTTCAACCTGAAACAGCCGTTTGGCCCCTTCATCGGCATTTTCGAGCCGGGCACCGCACCGATGATCCCCAAGCACATCTATGAAGGCACTGATTTCGCCAACAACCCGGCGAACAACACGCCCATCGGCACCGGTCCCTTCAAATTCGATGAGTGGGTCAAGGGCAGTTATATCCATCTGGTCAAGAACGATGACTACTACATGGATGGCAAACCCTATGTCGATGACATCTATTATCACGTCATTCCTGACGCGGCCTCGCGTGCGGTAGCCTACGAGACGGGCAAGGTGGACGTGCTTCCGGGTGGATCGATCGAGAATTTCGACGTGCCACGTATCCGCGATATGGAGAACACCTGCCTCACCGACAAAGGCTGGGAATTCTTTGGACCACTGTCATGGATCTGGATCAACCTGAACAACAAGCCAATGGATGATCTGAAGGTTCGTCAGGCCATGATGCATGCGCTCGACCGCGAGTTCGCCAAGGACGCGCTGTGGAATGGTCTGGGCAAGGTTGCGACCGGGCCATTGTCTTCCTCGACAAGGTTCCATGCAAGCGACACGCCGGACATCACCTACAATCCGGAAAAGGCAAAAGCCCTGCTTGAGGAATCAAGCTACGACGGCGAGACGATCCGCCTTCTGGGTCTGCCATATGGCGAGACATGGCAACGCTGGGCCGAAGCGGTCAAACAAAACCTGACCGAGATCGGCATGAACGTCGAGATCGTTCCATCCGACGTTGCAGGCTGGAACCAAAAGATCAGCGACCGCGACTTTGATCTGGCGTTTACGTATCTCTATCAATACGGCGATCCAGCTCTGGGCGTTTCCCGGACTTACATGAGCACCAATGCTGCGCCGGGTTCCCCATGGAACAACGTCGCGAACTATCAGAACCTTGAAACGGACAAAATGTTCGACGAGGCAGCCCTGATGGCCAGCCCCGAGGATCGCAAGGCTGCCTACAAGAAAATTCAGGATCAGATCGTCTCTGACGTGCCGAATCTGTGGCTTCTTGAACTGGGTTTCCCAACGATCTCTCGTTGCAACATCAAGAATCCGGTCAACACCGCCTTTGGTGTCAATGACGGCTTCCGGGATGTCTGGATCGACAAAAACTAAGGCAACTGCCTGATGGTCCGGGCTGCTATGGTGGCCCGGACCTACCGATAATCAATAAACGGGGCGGACCGCGTGATACGTTTCATTCTGGGCAGGCTGGTCAAGGCGGTGTTTATCCTGCTGGCCATCCTCGTCTTTAACTTTCTGCTGATCCATGCAGCACCCGGTGATCCCGCTGCCGTCATGGCAGGCGAGGCAGGCGCCGCGGACGAGAAATTTCTCGCCGACCTGCGGGCGCGGTTTGGCCTAGATCAACCGCTATACATCCAACTCTGGACGTACCTAAAAGGTGCCATTCAGATGGATCTTGGGTTTTCTTATCGCCAGCAAATGCCGGTGGCCGAACTGATCGCCAGCCGTTTGCCCGCGACTTTGCTTCTGACTGGCGTGGCGTTCGTGTTGTCGCTGGTGCTTGGCGTAATCGCGGGCGTCGCCGCCTCTGCACGGCAGGGATCGTGGGGCGATACTGTGATCTCAACACTGGCGCTGCTGTTTTACGCGACACCATTGTTCTGGGTGGCGCTGATGGCATCGCTCGTCTTTTCGGTCTGGCTGGGCTGGCTGCCCGGTTTTGGCTACCAGACGATCGGCGCAGGCTACACAGGATTTGCGCATGTCATGGATGTTGCCAAACATCTGGTGCTGCCAGCCTCGACATTGGGCCTCTTCTTTATGGCGATCTACATGCGTATGACACGCGCTTCGATGCTGGAAGTCAGCCGACTGGACTTTGTCAAAACCGCCCGTGCAAAGGGCCTGAAACGCAGCGTGATCCAGCGTCGGCATATCCTGCGCAACGCATTGTTGCCTGTCATCACTCTGGCTGGTCTTCAGGCGGGGCAAATATTCGGTGGGGCAATCCTGACCGAGACGGTCTTTGCCTGGCCCGGCATCGGGCGGCTGATGTTCGAGGCGATCAACCAGCGCGACTATGCTGTGATCCTCGGGGTTTTCTACATCTCCGGCGCCATGGTGCTGCTCTTCAATCTGATTACCGATGTCATCTACGTCATCGTTGACCCGCGCATAAGGCTGACAGGATGAAGGATTTCTGGAAACGTTTCCGCTATAACCGTGGTGCCGTGATCGGGCTGGTAATTCTGGCCATTGTGATTGCCACCGCGATCGCAGCCCCATTCATTTTTCCGCAAAGCCCATGGAAGATGGTGCAACGCCCATTCCTGCCGCCGTTCACACAAGATGGTCTGCCGTTGGGCACCGATGCATTGGGCCGTGATGTGCTGTCAGGTCTGGCACATGGGGCGTATGTCAGCCTGCTGGTCGGGTTGGTGTCGACCGTTGTGGCGCTTGCCATCGGGGTGCCGGTCGGGGCCTTGGCCGGGTATTTCGTCGGACGGACGGATGACGCGCTGATGCGCTTTACTGAATTCTTTCAGACGATCCCCAGTTTTGCATTGGCAATCGTTTTGTTGGCGATCTTTCAGCCCAGTCTGACCTTTGTCATCATCGCCATTGCGATCGTATCCTGGCCGCCGGTGGCCCGCCTTGTGCGTGGCGAGGTCCTGAGCCTGCGCACTCGCGAATTTGTCGAGGCGGCAACGCTGTCGGGCTTGGGGAATACTCAGATCATCCTGCGGCACATCCTGCCCAATGCGCTGCCGCCGATCATCGTTCTGGCATCATTGATGGTGGCGCAAGCAATCCTATTGGAAAGCTCGCTGTCCTTTTTGGGGCTAGGCGACCCGAATATCATGTCATGGGGATATATGATCGGTGCTGCGCGGACCGTCATCCGCACTGCATGGTGGCTGTCCTTCCTGCCGGGCATGGCAATCCTGCTAACCGTGTTGGCGCTGAACCTGATTGGTGAGGGGCTGAACGACGCATTGAATCCGCGTTTGACGAGGAAATCCGAATGAGCCTGCTGAGCATCCGCGACCTTGCCATTGCCCTGCCAGAGGGTGCTGACCGACAACTGGCGGCGAAAGACATCAACTTTGACCTAGAGGCCGGCGAGATCCTGTGCATTGTTGGCGAAAGTGGATCGGGCAAGTCGATGTCCGCCAATGCGGTGATGGGCCTCTTGCCACAAGGCGTCAAAGCGGTCGGCGGCACGATCAACTTTGACGGACAAGAAATACTGGGCCTGTCTGAGAGCCAGATGATGGCACTGCGCGGTCGGCGGATTTCTATGATCTTTCAGGAACCGCTGAGCGCGCTCAATCCACTGTTGAGGGTAGGGGCCCAGATCGCCGAAGTCTTTGAGGCGCACGGCGTCCTGAAAGGCCCCGAACGTCACGCGCGGGCGTTAAAGCTGTTAGACGAGGTCGGCATCCCCGATCCAGAAGCCGCAATCCGGGCCTATCCATTCCAGTTGTCGGGAGGGCAACGCCAACGCGTGATGATCGCCATGGCACTCGCACTGGAGCCGGACATCCTGATTGCCGACGAGCCGACAACGGCGCTTGATGTCACCACGCAGGCACAGATACTGAAACTGATCGAGGATCTGCGCCAGTCACGCCGCATGGCCGTCATTTTCATTACCCATGATTTTGGCGTTGTGGCCGATATTGCGGACCGCGTTATCGTTATGCAGACTGGCGAGATCGTGGAAACCGGCACCGCCGACGACGTGCTACTGAAACCCAAACATCCCTATACCCAATCGCTGATCGATGCGATCCCACGCCTGACGCGCCACGACGAGGCAACCGAGACGGAGCGCAAGCCCATCCTGACTGTCGAGGGACTGAACAAGACGTTTAAGACCGGCTCTGGCACCTTGTTTGGCAAGCAACGCGTGGTAAAGGCGGTTCAGGACGTCAACTTTGAGCTGTTCGCAGGTGAGACCATCGGCATCGTCGGTGAAAGCGGATCGGGGAAATCCACAGTCGGTCGCTGTCTGGTGCGTCTCATTGACCCCGAAGCGGGCCGGGTGATGATTGAGGGTGCCGACATCGCACATATGTCCGGTGCACAACTTCGCAATCAACGACGCAAAATGCAGATGATCTTTCAGGATCCGTTCTCGTCCTTGAACCCACGCGCGCGAGTCTCTCGCATCCTGACCGAAGGACTGATTGCCCATCGCACATCAAAATCCGAAGCGATGGAGAAGGCTCGTGCATTGCTTGAAATGGTCGGCCTTGACGCGTCGGCCATGGGGCGCTTCCCGCACGAGTTTTCGGGTGGTCAGCGGCAACGGATCGGCATTGCGCGCGCGTTGGCGCTGGATCCATCGATCATCATCGCGGATGAAGCGGTGTCGGCACTCGACGTTTCCATCCAGGCGCAGGTTTTGGACCTTCTGGCGGACCTCAAAACACGGCTTAATCTGTCGATGCTGTTCATCACCCACGATCTGCGCGTCGCTGCGCGTATCTGTGACAGGATCATCGTCATGCAGAAGGGGCGTATCGTCGAAGTGGGTCCAACCGGCAAGGTGCTGCATGATCCCGACACGGCCTATACCCGGAGCCTGTTGGATGCGATCCCGGGGCAAGAGTACGAACGCGCGCTTGCTGAGGTGGAATGAACCGCTAGATGGCCAACATCGCGTGTGACTTTGACCCGTTGGGCGTGCGCGCCATTACCAACCCGCTGCGCGGGCCGGAATTCCGCATCGCGAACAAGGGATCTGGAATCCCATGGAAAAGTAATGCCAGCGCCCTCTGGGTCGGCTCTGAGAAGTAGTTCTGATCGGATTGTTCTGTTGCGATCCACCTGCGCATCTTTCGGGCTATGGCCTTTGTTAGAACGGTGGACAGCAGCATGGCTGAGAACCAAAAAGGATGTGACATGTTACAAAATACAGACGCAGCACAGATCGAAATCAATGGTGATCGCCTGTTCGATACGCTGAACCAATCCGCGCAGATCGGTCCCGGCCGGGCGGGTGGGCTGCGTCGTCTGGCTCTGTCTGACGCCGACAAGCAGATGCGTGATCTGTTTGTTCGCTGGTGCGAAGATCTTGGCTGTGTTGTGCGTATAGATCAGGCAGGCAATATGTTTGCCCGGATGGAGGGACGCGAGGATTTGCCGCCGGTCCTGATCGGAAGTCATCTGGACACGCAGATGGCGGGGGGACGGTTCGACGGTATCCTAGGTGTGTTGACCGGGCTAGAGATCCTGCGCGTGTTGAAAGAGGTGGGAATCACTCCAAAGCGTCCGATCGAGGTGGTGAACTGGGCCAATGAGGAAGGTGCACGATCTGCGCCCCCGATGACGTCATCCGCCGTTTTTGCCGGGGTCAAGACACTCGACTGGCTCTACGCGCTGAAGGACGACGACGGGTTAACCTTCGGCGATGAACTGGCGCGGATCGGCTACAAAGGTAAGACACCCGCCGCGGCCTTTCCGATCGACTCCTATTTCGAATTCCACATTGAACAGGGGCCCGAACTCCATAACAAAAGCTTGCCATTGGGAGTGGTGGTCGGTGGGTACAAATCCCACGGCATGAACGTGATTTTTCGGGGCGAAACCGCCCATTCAGGGCCCACGGCGATGGAAAACCGACGTAATGCGCTGGTCGGTGCGGCCAAGTTCATCTCGGCGGTGAATGACATCGGCTGGGCCCATGCGCCCATTGGCAAATCGACCGCCAGCCGGATCAGCCTGTGGCCCAACAAAAACGGGATCCTGCCGGATTATGCAGAAACCACCGTGGACATGCGCCACCGTGACAAGAACGTTACTGATCAGATGGTGGTGCAAGCACGTGAAGCATTGACCGAAGCGGCCCGAGTTGCGCAGGTGGATTATGAAATCGAGGCGGAATGGACCTTTGGCGATGAGGTTTTCGATCCTGAGTTGATCGAATTGATCTGTGATACAGCGCGCGGGCAGGGCATTGAGCCGTTGAAAATGCGCAGTCAGGCCGGACATGATGCCTATAACCTGTGCCATGTAGCACCGACCGCGTTGATTTTCTGCCCGTGCATAGATGGGATCACTCACAACGAGGCCGAGAACATCGCGCGTGAACCGACGGTCCAGGCCGCTACCGTCGTTCTGCAAGCGGTGCTGGCTAGAGCGAACCGTTAGGGCAGCCTCTGGTAGTCCGGCTGACGCGCATCGATGATGTGGCTTTCGTCGCAACAGCTTTGTGCTGAAACCGTCATACGGCAATGCGCATAATCAGTATTATGTAAATAATACATCTTACGATTATCGCCACAATATCCATCAAGAAGAATGGGTTACGACCCAATCATAACTTATCACTCCGATCGGCTACACCCCCAAGAAACGATCTGCTACGTGGGAGTCCAGCTTGCTAAATGGTCCTTGCCACACGCTTTCTCCGCGCTCCAGTATCACCGCGCGATCTGCGACGGCGCGCAACTCTCCCAGCGATTTGTCGATGACGAGAATTGCCATTTCTGTCTGCGTACGTAGCGCCGACAATGCGGCCCAGATTTCTGCGCGTATCAGCGGGGCCAGACCTTCGGTCGCCTCATCTAGAATCAACATTCGCGGATTTGTCATCAACGCGCGGCCAATCGCCAGCATCTGTTGCTCCCCGCCTGACAGCGTTGCCGCGACCTGATCACGGCGCTCTTCAAGCCGCGGAAAAAGCGAGGAAACACGGGCCAGATCCCAATATCCCGACCGCGCAGCAGCAATCAAATTCTCGCGAACCGTTAGCGGCGCAAAGCAGCGTCGTCCTTCAGGCACGAGGCCAAGACCCAGCCTCGCGGCTCTGGCGCTACTCAGCGGCCCCAATTCACGCCCCGCAAAGCGCAGCCGGCCGCCTGTCGGCAGCATTCGGCAGATTGCCTTGACCGTGGTTGATTTTCCCATTCCATTCCGACCCATTAGGGCTAGAACTTCACCCTCGGAAACGGTAAACGACACGTCAAAGAGCGCCTGAGCAGGTCCATAAGACGCTGTGACATGCTCCAGTTCCAGCAGGCTCATGCCGTGTCCCCCAGATAGGCCGCGCGAACTTGGGGGTCTGACCGAATTTCAGCAACTGTACCAGTCGCGATGATCTGGCCATAGACCAGCACACTGATCCGGTCAGCCAGCGCAAAGACCGCGTCCATGTCATGCTCGACAAGCAGCACAGGTGCCTCAGCGCGCAAACCATCCAGCAATGTAGTGATCTGCGCGGCGCCTTCCAGCCCCAGCCCGGCCATCGGTTCGTCCATAACGAATGCTTTGGGCGCCAGTGTCAGCGCAATCGCAATCTCCAACTGACGCCGTTGGCCGTGGGACAGGATTCCGGTCCGGTGCGCCGCGAATTCGGCAAGCCCAACACGCTCTAGCGCCTGCATGGCATGGGCACGCAGATCGGAATGTGACAATGCAGGTCGGAAAAACCCGAGCCTCCAACCGGATGCGCCAAAGGCCCCCAGTAATGCGTTCTGCAAAACGGTGTCTTCCATTGCCAGCGCGGACACCTGAAATGTGCGCGCCATCCCTGCCCGCACCCGCGCTGCAACACCCCAGCCCGTCACATCTTGCCCAGACAGCAAGACTTGTCCGGTGTCGGGTTGAAGTCCACCGCATATCTGTCCGATAAGAGTAGATTTTCCAGCGCCGTTGGGACCAATTATGGCGTGTATCTCACCCGCCCGTAGCTCCAACGACACATCGCGGCTTGCCTCGAGCGCACCAAACCGTTTGGACAATCCACGGGTTTCGATCACCGGGTCAGTCATGGGCAGATCTCTGACGTGTCGCGATCCCGATCAGACCGCCGGGCGCAAACAACACGACCGACAACAAAAGCAGTCCGAGGTAGATATGCCAGTACTCGCTGAGACCACCCAACCAATGCTCGAGCGCGATGAACATCGCGGCCCCGGCCAACGGACCACATAACCGCGCTGTACCACCAAGGATGATGAACACCATGATTTCTCCGGACAATTGCCAGCTGAACATCGTAGGGCTGACGAACCGGTTAAGGTCAGCAAAGAGCGCACCAGCCAAACCAGTGATCATTCCTGAAAGTATGAACGCAGTAAGCCGCAGACGAAACGGATTCAGTCCTGCGGCCTGCACCCGCTCGGGGGATTGGCGTGCGGCGTTCAACGCCAGCCCAAAGGGCGCGCGTACCAATGCTGCATGGAACGCCAGCGCCAGCAGCAACAGCACGAAACAGATGGAAAAGAACTGGATCGGGACAAGCGTATTCAACCCGGGGAACGCGTTGCGAACATAGATGCTCAGCCCATCTTCGCCACCATATGCGGGCCAAAATATTGAAAAGTAATAAAACATCTGACCAAAGGCGAGCGTGATCATGATAAAATAGACGCCGCCGGTACGAAGTGACACCAATCCGATCAGCAGTGCGGCAATCCCCGATGCGATTATCGCCGTCAGCCATATCACCGGCATGGATTTGGTGCCTTCGATCACCAGAGGTCCCAGAGTGAGCGGCTGATAGCTTTGCGCATGGCTGGCAAGGATGCCCATCGCATACCCGCCAATGCCAAAGAAAACCGCATGACCGAGGCTGACCAACCCGCCCTGCCCCAGCGCGATATTCAGCCCGACACCGGCCAGCGCGAGGATCGCCACCTTAGTCGCCAAGGTGATAGTAAACGGCTCGTCCGCGCTGTAGGCCCAGAAAACCACCAACAGCAGCCCCCCTAGCAGAGCGGCATTAAAATAGCGTTCAGCGATCATGCAGCATCACCAAAGAGGCCCTTGGGGCGAAGAAATAGCACGGCCGCCATTAACAGATAGATCAGCATAGATGCCAGTGCCGATCCCGCCGACGTGGCGCTGGAATTCTCCATGAACGTGGCAAAAAACCGGGGCAACAACACACCACCCAGCGTATCGGTCAGCCCCACGAGTATCGCGCCAACCAGCGCCCCTTTGATCGAGCCGATGCCACCGATCACAATGACCACAAACGCAAGAATCAACACCGGTTCGCCCATACCGACCTGTACTGACTGAATCGTGCCCACCAATGCGCCAGCCAGCCCTGCCAGTGCGGCACCAATCGCAAAGACAATCGTGTAAAGCCTTGAAATATCGACACCAAGTGCTGCGATCATTTCACGGTCGGCCTCGCCTGCGCGGATCTGAATGCCCAACCGTGTGCGCGCGATCATCAGATATAGCATACCTGCGACCGTCAACCCGATCGCGATCAGCGACAGCCGATATAGTGGGTACTGTATCCCCCCCGGTAACGTGATTGGTCCGGCCAGATAGTCGGGAACATTGAGGTAAAGTGGAAAAGAACCGAATATCCAACGAGTGCCTTCAGAGAAAATCAGGATCAGCGCAAAGGTCGCCAACACCTGATCCAGATGGTCACGCGCATATAGTCGCCGGATCACTAATATCTCAACAATCGCGCCCGCCGCAGCGGCAGCGGCCAGCGACGCGGCCAATGCCAACAGAAACGATCCGGTCGCCGCCGCCACGACCGCAGCCGCAAACGCCCCGATCATATAAAGCGACCCATGTGCAAGGTTGATCAGGCCCATCACGCCGAACACCAGCGTCAGGCCCGATGCCATCAAGAACAGCATCACACCCAGCTGAAGACCGTTCAGCACCTGTTCGGCGAATAAAACAAATGTCATGGGGAAACCTGATATGTGCCCCGGCGAACGCGCCGCCGGGGCGGATCAGCCTACATCTTGCAATCTGCGGCGTAGACATCCTGATGATCTTCCAGCGCAACACCGATGATTTTGTTGGTGTAAACGTCGCCTTCCTTGATCACTTCGCGAACGTAAATGTCCTGGATCGGGTGATGGTTGTTACCAAACGCGAAATCACCACGGACACTCTCGAAATCTGCTTCCTTCAACGCGGCGCGGAATGCGTCAGCGTCGTGGATATCGGCCTTGCCCATGGCGCTGATCAGCAGGTTCGCAGTGTCATAGCCCTGTGATGCATATAGCGATGGCAAACGGCCATATTCGGCCTGAAAGGCTTCGACGAATGCTTTGTTGGCAGCGTTGTCGATATCCTTGTTCCATTGGCTGGTGTTTACGACGCCCAACGCCGCATCGCCCACGGCCTGCAGGATGCCCTGATCAAAGCTGAACGCAGGTCCAACCACGGGCAGATCAATGCCACTGTCGGCGTATTGCTTGAGGAAGGAAATACCCATTCCGCCCGGAAGAAAGAAGAAGACGCTGTCGGCATCACTGGCCCGAATCTGTGCCAGTTCTGCGGCGTAATCTTTTTGACCCAGTTGAGTGAACAGCTCGCCTGCCAGTTCGCCCGCATATTGCCGTTTATAGCCGGTCAACGCATCCTGCCCCGCCGGATAGTTGGGCGCGAGGATAAAGCTGTTCTTATAACCAGCGGAATTGGCATAGGCGCCGGCCGCCTCGTGCAGGTTGTCATTCTGCCATGCGACGTTGAAGTAGTTCTCGTGGCAGCCCTTACCTGCCAGCGCCGAAGGGCCCGCATTGGGCGACAGATATATTTTCCCCTGCGCGGTTGCGCTCGGCACCACTGCCATCGCCAAATTTGACCAGATGATACCGGTCATAATATCGACCTTTTCGGATTGGATCATTTTGTCAGCGAGTTGCACGGCGATGTCGGGTTTGCGCTGATCATCCTCGATGATCACTTCGATATGTCCGGTATCGGCCATTTTTACGGCCAGCATGAACCCGTCGCGCACATCAATCCCCAGACCCGCACCACCGCCGGACAGCGTGGTGATCATGCCGACCTTGACATCACTCATATGCGCACCGGCCGTTGCGGCCGTTCCCAGCATCGCGGTGCCTAGGGCGACCGCCGAAGCCGCCGCTGCGATCAGTTTGAATTTCATTATCTCTCTCCCTTTTGGTGATGCCGGACGCGTGTCTTTTTCGCGCCTTCGGTTGCTTGATTAACTTGACGCCTAACAAAGATCAAAACGCCGCCCAAGGGAAGGGTCCAGCCACACTTTCCCGCGCTTTCATGGCGTCAATCTGTGCTGTGGGGCCATATGCGAGCACGCAACATGGTCGCGCGTAATCGCCGCCCGCTCGCAATGGCGGCTCGACAGGTATGGGCGCACCAGTCTAAGACTTGGGAAAAGAGGCGCAAAATGACTTCGATCCTGATCCTGAACGGCCCCAACCTGAACCTGCTTGGCACCCGCCAGCCTGACGTCTATGGGCACACGACCCTCGCCGACATCGAGGCGATGTGCCGGACCAAGGCAACGGCATTGGGTATCGCGATCGCCTTCGGCCAAAGCAACAGCGAAGGGGCGCTGGTGGATCATATTCATGCCGCGCGCGGCGTCCATGACGGAATCATCCTGAACGCCGGCGCCTACACGCATACCTCCATCGCCCTTATGGATGCGATCAGTTCGGTGGAGATACCGACAGTTGAGCTTCACCTCTCAAACATCCATTCTCGCGAGGAATTTCGCCATCGCAGTTACATCGCCAAGGTTGCGCTCGGGGTGATCTGTGGCTTTGGTGCGACGGGTTACACCCTTGCGATGGACGCGCTGGCGGGGCATCTCGGACAGGCGGGATGATCTCACCCCCGGAGCTGCAGCAGTTTCTTTCTGTCTCCACCATCGAAGAATTGTGGGGCTTGCTCAGCGCGCGATTGGAGCAAGCTGGTTTTGACAGACTGCTCTATGGTGCCACGCGGTATCGCAGTGGCGCATCTTTGGGCGATCCCGAGGATTTCATCCTGCTCAGCACACATGACACTGCCTACACCGACAAGTTCGTCGGCGGCGCACTCTATTTTCACGCGCCCATGGTCAAATGGGCACTTGAGAACGACGGCGCTTCGTCTTGGTCCGTGTTGCGGGGACGCGCGCAGGATGGCCTGATGACCGACGCAGAGCGCAAAGTCATGGCATTCAACGCCGAACACGGGGTGACGGCGGGGTACTCCATCAGCTTTCGCTCCGCGTCGCCTCGGATAAAAGGGGCCATGGCACTGACGGCGCGCGCAGGGCTGGATCAGTCCGATGCAGATCGCAACTGGGATGCGCATGGGGCAGACATTCAGGCGCTTTGCACCATCGCGCATTTGCGCTTTCTCTTGTTACCGTACATCGCACCGGGTCGTGTGCTGACGTCACGCCAACGCGAGGTTCTTAGCTGGGTCGGCGACGGCAAAACCATTCAGGACATTGCCCTGCTGTTGGAACTGACACCTGCCACGATTGAAAAACACCTGCGTCTGGCGCGTGATGCGCTTTGCGTCGAGACCACAGCGCAGGCCGTGCTAAAAGCCTCTTTTCAACACCAGATCTACATTTCGGCGGCGTGACCAATAAAGCCCACTTGGCATTTTAACCAAAAGGTAAGGAATCCCGGACTTCTCGGATGCGGTATTAGAGCGCATGCTGTGGATGTTCCGTGAGTGGTGGCTTTTTTAGCCCGGGGACATCGGGTCAAAACCCTTGCGATTTCAAGGCTCTTCTGATCTGTCCGGTCTGACCGGATACCGACAGCCGACCGGATTTGAGGATCGGCTGTCGGTGCTTCTCCTGACGCATCAACGCAAACGGGGCGTCCTATCTGGACGCCCCGTTGCAAACTCAATCCGGTAAAAGAGATCAGCCTTTGGCTGCTTTCGCCACTTCGGCGGCAAAGTCTTCTTTCTCGACTTCGATGCCTTCGCCCACTTCGAGACGGACAAAACCGGTGATCTCTGCCCCCGCTTCCTTGGCGGCATCTTCAACCGTCAAGTCAGGGTTCATAACAAAAGCCTGCCCCATCAACGTGGCTTCGGCGACAAATTTCTTCATCCGGCCGACGATCATCTTTTCGATGACTTGCTCAGGCTTGCCGCTTTCACGGGCGATGTCGATTTGAACCTGACGTTCTTTCTCGACGACCGACGCATCCAGCTCTGCCTCATTCAGCGCGGCCGGATTGGTGGCGGCGATGTGCATTGCGATCTGTTTGCCGAATGCCGCGTCCCCAGTGAGCGCGACCAGAACGCCGATCTTGCCCATGCCATCGGTGGCAGCGTTGTGCACGTAAGAAACAACCGTATCACCGTTCACTGACGCCATGCGGCGCAGTGACATGTTTTCACCAATGGTGGCGATCTTGGCCGTGATTGTGTCCTCGACAGATTTGCCATCGAGATCGGCCGCCTTTAGCGCGTCGAGGTCTTCGGATTTGACCGCGACATCGGCGATGGCAGCGACCATCGCCTGAAAATCAGCGTTCTTGGCGACAAAATCGGTTTCGGAGTTGATTTCGACCGCGACACCGCGCCCGCCTTCAACCTTCACAGCCACGAGGCCCTCTGCCGCGGTGCGGCCCGATTTCTTGGCCGCTTTCGCCAGACCCTTGGTGCGCAGCCAGTCAACAGCCGCCTCCATGTCACCATCGGTTTCGGTCAATGCTTTTTTCGCGTCCATCATGCCGGCACCTGTGGTGTCGCGCAGCTCTTTTACCATTGCAGCGGTAATCGCCATTGTGGCTCTCCTCAGAATTCAGATCGGATGGGGGCGGTGATACCCGCCCCCTCATGTCAGTTTCGCGACGTACGAGGCCTTTGGCTTATGCCTTGGCTTCTTCCGTTGCTTCTGCAGCAGGTGCAGCTTCTTCTGCGGCTGCAGGCTCGGCGATCTCTTCGACCGGCGCTTGTTCCATCGCACCAATATCCACGCCAGCGGCGCCCAGTTGTGCGGACATGCCATCCAGTGCCGCACGGCTGACCAGATCACAGTAGAGCGCAATGGCGCGCGCCGCATCATCGTTTCCGGGAATGATGTAGTCGATGCCATCTGGCGAGCAGTTGGTGTCGACGATCGCGACAACCGGGATGCCCAGTTTGTTAGCTTCGGCGACGGCAAGAGCTTCTTTCTTAACGTCAATGACGAACAGCAGATCAGGTACGCCACCCATTTCGCGGATACCGCCCAGCGACGCCTGCAGCTTGGCTTGGTCGCGCTCAATGCCCAGACGTTCTTTCTTGGTCAGGCCTTCGGCGCCGCCCTCCAGCGATTCGTCGATTTCTTTCAGACGGTGGATGGATTTCGACACGGTCTGCCAGTTGGTCAGCGTGCCGCCCAGCCAGCGGTGGTTCATGTAGTATTGCGCGCATTTTTCTGCGGCTTCTGCAACCGGACCAGCGGCCTGACGCTTGGTTCCGACGAACAGGATACGGCCGTTCTTGGCAACGGTTTCACGCACCACGTTCAGCGCCGCGTCCAGCATGGGAACCGTCTGTGTCAGGTCCATGATGTGAATGCCATTGCGCGCGCCATAGATGAACTCGCCCATGCGGGGGTTCCAACGCTGCGTCTGGTGGCCAAAGTGAACGCCAGCTTCGAGCAGCTGACGCATGGAGAACTCGGGAAGAGCCATGTCGTATTCCTTTTCCGGTTTTCGCCTCGGCACGGGGAGAGAGGCGGATGCCTCAACCGGTGGACAAATGGGGATGTCTCCCCCATGAGCCCGCCCGTACCTGCGGATTTCAATGGCGCGCGTATAGCTGCGGTTGTCGGGAGACGCAAGACCACCCTGCCAAATTATGATACCGTGCTGCCAGAGGGATCAGGTATGCCCAAACGCAGCGAAGAAGAACATCTGGAGTGGATGCGCAAAAACATGCCCGGCGTGATCGCGGTGCTGGCGATTGCAACCTTCGTGATTTTCCGCATGGCCGATAAACCTGTCGGCACCGCATTCTGGGCCGCCACTCTGATGGCAGCGATGGCCGCCTTCCTGACCATCGTGCGGATGCTACTGGGCGTGAATGCCAGCATCGCTGCGATCTTTGTACTGGTCGTGATCGGATGGCGGCTTCAGGCAACAGGCGTTTTCTGACCGCCACAATGGTTGATTGGTGGGTGCGCGTGCCCTGCCCGGCTGACGACATACCAACTACAAAAACACCCGTTCCACGAACCAATACGCTCCCACTGCCGCAATCACGCATGACGCGGGAACGGCGATCCGGGCGCGGTACCAGTCCTTGTTACGGAACCACACACCGACTGCCAGAAACGCCAGTGCAATCACGGTCAGCTGGCCCAGTTCGACGCCCACGTTGAAGCCAAGCAGCGCCGGGATGAACTGTTCTTGTGGCAATCCGAACTCACCCAGCACACTGGCAAAGCCCAGCCCGTGCAACAACCCGAAGCAAAAGATCACCACAGGCCGCCAGGGGCTAAGCCCGCGTGCCCAGATGTTTTCGACCGCGACATAAGTAATCGAGGCGGCGATCAGCGGCTCAACAATGCTGCCCGGTACGGTGACCCAGCCCAATGCCCCCAAGGCCAGCGTGACTGTGTGCGCGGCGGTGAATGCAGTGACCTGCCACAGCAGCGGACGAAACCGCGAGGACAGGAAAAACAGGCCCAGTACAAACAGGATATGATCCAGTCCCTTGGGCAGGATATGGTCGAAACCGACAGGGATGTAACTGGCAAAGGCCTGCCACCCCCCTGCGCATCGCCCCCGCCGATACCGATTGCCGGGCTGGATTCGCCGCCCGCGATATAGCCAGTGTAAGGTTTCTCGACCCCCTGTTGACGCAACACCAGCTCGCCAAAGCCCGCGCCCCATCCCATCGTCACGGTTTGGGTGCCGCTTGGGACTGGTCCGCTCAGGTGCAGCACCGTGTTGCGCGGTAGCTCTGTATTGCCCACCGCTGCGACCTCAACCATGTCCAGTTGAAGCGGTATGGCCGTTTCACCGGCCCGCAATGTGATCCCGGCGGCCAAATCATCCCAGCCTTCACGCAACCGGGTTTCCAGTGCCTCAGGTGGAAGGGCACGCAGCGCGTCGTAACTATCGGATTGGTCGGTTTCATTGGTGTTCGTCACGTTGTCCAGGTCAATGCCCGCCACGAATGCTTCGGCGTTCATTTTGATTTGCAGCGCGGCTTGGCCATCCGTGACAGTCAGATCGGCAATGCTGGGCGAAACCTCGTGCGATAGCGCCGCCATACCCCAGAACATCATAACAAAGCTTGACAGTGCTGCGCACCAGTTCAGTTTACCCACCATGAAACACCACCTCACCATTACACTCGCCTGTCTAGTTACCTTGCTTTGGCCAGCGCGCGCCAGCCTTGCTCACGAGTTTTGGATCGAACCTACGCAGTTTCAAGTCGAAAATGGCGCCACGCTCACAGCGTCGTTGCGCAATGGGCAGGATTTCGAGGGTATCAACCTGGCCTATTTCGACCGCCGCATCGTTCGTTTTGATTGGCATATGAACGGCGTAACCACACCCGTTGTGGCCCGCGCGGGCGATACCCCGGCACTCAGCATGACAGCTCCTGCGCCGGGGTTGATGATCCTCACGTATCAATCCACGCCCAGCAAGGTCAGCTACAGCGAATGGGAGAAATTCGCGCGTTTCGCTGAACATAAGCGTTTTGCAGATATTACCTCACGCCATGCGGAGCGCGACCTGCCCGACGCCGACTTCACCGAAGTCTATACCCGTTATGCCAAAAGCCTGATCGGCATAGCGGGAGCGCGGGGCGACGACCATGCCACAGGGCTGGAGATTGAGATCGTCGCGCTGCAAAACCCCTATACCCGTAGTGAAACTGACCCCTTGCCCGTGCAGGTACTCTACCAGAACGTCCCGCGCGCCGACGCGCAGGTCGAGATTTTTGCGCGTGCGCCGGATGGTACCGTCACCGTGTCGACAGCCCAAACGGACGACCAAGGTATTGCACAGGTGCCTGTGCAGCCCGGCCATGCCTATCTGTTGGACAATGTGGTGTTGCGCGCCCCTGCGCCTGATGTGGCTGCCGAACATGATGCGGTGTGGGAAACGCTTTGGGCATCGCTTACCTTTGCGATCCCCAACTGATCCGGTCTGCATTGATTGTTCTGGGGCATCGGCCTGCCACATTGGGCGGTCATTAGGCTTGTTTCCACCGCGTCAGCGCGCCACAAGGTTATCATGCAGCCAGACGAACAAATCCTGTGTATCGGATCGGTCCTGTGGGACATCATCGGACGATCCGCCAGCCATATGCAACAAGGTGCAGATGTGCCGGGCCGTATCCGCCGCCTTCCCGGCGGTGTTGCGCTTAACATCGCGATGGCGCTGGTGCGCGCCGGTCTGCGCCCGTCCATGCTCAGCGCTGTGGGTCGTGATCCTGAAGGCGACGAATTGATCACAGCTTGCGGTCATTTGGGGATCGAGACGCAGCATATCTACCGCTCTGACGACCTGCCAACGGACCGCTACATGGCGGTCGAAGGGGCCAACGGCCTGATCGCCGCCATTGCCGACGCCCATTCACTCGAGGCAGCAGGGGACAAGATCCTGTCGCCGCTCGCCGATGGCCGCCTCGGCAGTGCTGAGCAGCCTTATATCGGTCCGGTGGCACTGGACGGTAACCTGACGCAAAACCTGTTGGAGACGATTGCCACCAGTGATTTGCTGGCGCGTGCCGATCTGCGTGTCGCGCCCGCATCACCTGGAAAGGCCGAACGCCTGCTGCCTTTTGTGCAACGCCATGATGCAGTCCTCTATGTCAATATCGAAGAGGCGGGCATCCTTTGCCAGCGGCAGTTCCGCACCGCGCCCGAGGCCGCCGAGGGGCTGCTGGAACGCGGTGCCGCGCGCGCACTGGTCACCGATGGCGGCAATGCAGCCTGCGATGCTGGGCAATCGGGGCCCGTCACGGCGATGCCGCGCGAAGTGTTGGTTACCCGTGTTACAGGCGCCGGTGACACGTTCATGGCCGCCCATATCGCGGCCGAACTGCGAGGTGCTGATCGCTCTGCTGCTCTGGCCCATGCGCTCGACACGGCTGCCACCTATGTTTCTGGAGATATTGCCACATGATCCTGCTTCACTGGTCTGACGAGGTACGCGCCGCACGCGACGCCGACGCCCCGATCGTGGCGCTCGAAAGCACCATCATCACCCACGGCATGCCCTATCCGCAGAACCTGCAAACGGCCCGCGCGGTAGAGGATGCAGTGCGCGCCAACGGTGCGGTGCCCGCCACCATCGCCGTCTTGGACGGGGTGCTGCACATCGGACTGAGCGATGCGCAACTTGATGCGCTGGCGCAGACACCAGACGCGCGCAAACTCAGCCGCGCCGACCTAGCCGCCTGTATCGCCACCGGTGGCACGGGTGCCACGACGGTGTCGGCCACAATGATTGCCGCCGCACATGCCGGGATCGCGGTCTTTGCCACCGGAGGGATCGGCGGCGTTCACAAGGGCGCTGAAACGACGTTCGACATTTCAGCCGACTTACAGGAATTGGCGCAAACCCCGGTCACAGTGGTCTGCGCCGGAGCCAAAGCAATCTTGGATCTGCCAAAAACCTTCGAAGTTCTGGAAACGCTGGGTGTTCCGGTTATTGCCTACGGACAGGACGTCCTACCCGCCTTCTGGTCGACACGCTCTGATCTGGGTGCACCTTTGCGCATGGACCGCGCTGCACAGATTGCGGCGGCCCACCGCGTGCGGGGCGCGCTTGGTCTGCCCGGCGGACAGTTGGTTGCAAATCCGATCCCCACCACGGATCAAATTTCCACTGAGATAATGGCGCCACTGATCGCGCAGGCCACTGCCGAGGCCGAGGCGGCAGGGATCACCGGTAAGGCCGTGACGCCGTATCTGCTGGATCGCCTTTATACGCTAACCGATGGACGCTCGCTCAAGGCCAACATCGCGTTGGTTTTGAACAATGCGCGCCTTGGCGCTGAAATCGCTTGTTGCCTATCTGTCAGGCAAGGTTGAATGTCTTTTCTGTCTGCCCCGCTGCCGGCGCGCATCACCATTGCTGCCCACGTCAATTGCGCTTAGATAACTGAAGATTAATGAAGCGAGCCACCCGATGAACACGCCTTTCGACGAAGATCCGGTCGTTCCGCGCCGCCCCGGCCTGCTGGCACGGTTCCGCGCGAGCTTCCTGACGGGGCTGGTGGTGATCGCCCCTGTTGGTCTGACGGTATGGCTGATCTGGACACTGATCGGATGGGTGGACGGCGTTGTTCTGCCGCTGGTGCCCTATGAATTCAATCCCGAACGATACATCGGTATCAACCTGCGCGGCGTCGGGGTCATTTTCTTTCTGGTGTTCACGGTTATTGTCGGCTGGATTGCCAAGGGGCTTATCGGAAAGTCGCTGATCCGGTTTGCGGAATCTTTGGTGGACCGGATGCCCGTGGTCCGCTCGATCTACTCGGGTGTGAAACAGATCGCCGAAACGATTTTTGCCCAGACCGAGCGTTCTTTCGAAAAAGCCTGCCTTATCCAGTATCCGCGCAAAGGGATATGGGCCATCGGATTTATCTCGACCTCGGCCAAAGGCGAGATTTCGCGCCGCGCGGAAACCGGCGGGCAGTTGATGAGCATTTTTCTGCCCACCACGCCGAATCCAACTTCGGGTTTTCTGCTCTTTGTTCCAAAAGAGGACGTGATCGAGCTCGATATGACTGTCGAGGATGCGGCTAAGCTGGTGATTTCGGCCGGGCTTGTCTATCCGGGCAGCAAGAAATCACCGGACGACGCAGACACCGCTGACAAGGACGACTGAGGACGGTGCCACCGCGAATGTGGCCATTGCGTACCCGGTGCGTACCCGGCCTTGGCTTTGGACTAAACGCAAAACGCGTTAGCTAAACATCGCCGTCAGGTCGGTGGTGCCACGGGTGCCGATATCGTCCTTGTGCGCATCCAGAAACGCTCCCGCCGCCGCGCGGCCTGCATCCCTTAGTTTGCCCAGCATAAAGGCTGTCGGCACCAGTTTGGTCGCGACAGACAGATCACGCATAAGCGCATCATCGGCAACCATGTGCACATATAGCCGCTTGAGCCCGCCTTCGGGAACGCGCCCAGTATCCAACAGCCGCTGCGCAAAGGAAATCGCGCGCAATTCGCGCAAAAGCGAACTGTTAAAACTGATTTCGTTGATCCGGTTCTGGATGTCTTGCGGGCTGCGCGGGACTTCGGCGCGTTCAAGTGGATTGATGTTAACAATGAGGATATCAGCGGGCAGATCAGCGTCAAAGAGCGGAAAGAGCGCCGGATTGCCTGTATAACCACCATCCCAGTAATGCGCTCCGTCGATCTCTACTGCCTGAAACAATGTCGGCAGGCAGGCGGACGCCAATAGCGCATCGGTGCTGATGTCATGGCCGGAAAAGATGCGTATCTTGCCACTATGCACATTGGTTGCCCCGACGCAGAGCAGCGGCGCGTCTTCTGCGCAAACTTTGTCATATTCGAAGGCTTCGACTACGGTGCGCAATGGATTGCTGTAGAATGGCCCATAGGCATAGGGGGATACCATGCGTGACAGTGTATCGGTGATCGTGAAAGGCCAGGATTGCTCCAGTGCTGCGCTGACCGAAGCTGGCATCGGCAGCGCCCCGGCCATCCACGCCGGCATGCGCATGTCCTGAACGGCCCCCATCCGCCCCCAAAGCCAGTTAAGGTTAGCGCGCGCGCCGTCGCGCCCGTTTTCGACCCAACCAGCCTTGAAAGCGGCACCGTTCAGCGCCCCGGCAGAGGTGCCCGAAATCGCCGCCACCTCTATCTCTTCGTCGTCCAGAAGCCGGTCCAGAACTCCCCAAGTGAACGCCCCATGTGCGCCGCCACCTTGAAGGGCCAGATTGATACGTTTCACTGCCATAGATTGCTGACCCTTCTGAGCATAGGTTGGATGCCTCCGGCGGGTATATTTTCAGCCAGAAGAAGTAAAAGAGAGGTCACTCAGAGCGCAGTCCAGCCGCCATCGACGCTGATTGTGGTGCCCGTGATCTGCGCTGCCGCGTCCGAGCACAGGAACAGGGCCGTGCCGCCCAGTTGCTCAACGGTGGCGAATTCCTTGGATGGCTGGCGGGTCAGCATGACATCGCGGATCACATCCTCGCGGCTCATGTCGTATTCTTTCATCGTGTCGGGAATTTGTGCCTCTACCAGAGGGGTCAGCACATAGCCCGGACAGATAGCGTTGGCGGTGATCGGCTCTTGGGCCGTTTCCAACGCCACGACCTTGGTCATGCCGACGATGCCATGTTTGGCCGCGACATAAGCGGATTTGTACGGCGAGGCGGTCAACCCATGGGCGCTGGCGATGTTGACGATACGGCCCCACCCTGCCTTGCGCATCATCGGCAGCGCGGCGGCGGTGGTGTGAAATGCCGAATTCAGGTTGATCGCAATGATTGCGTCCCACTTTGCCGTCGGGAATTCGTCAATGGGCGCCACATGCTGGATGCCGGCGTTGTTGATCAGGATATCACAGGCGCCTGCGGTCTCGATTAGCCCACGGCAGGCATCAGGATCGGACATGTCCGCCTGAATATATCTGACGTTCGCGCCGGTTTCCTCGGCAACATCGCGTGCCAATGCGTGATCCTCGGGCGAATCGGTGAACGAGTTGAGCACCACATCTGCACCTGCCTTGGCCAACTCGCGTGCGATCCCCAGCCCGATACCAGAATTCGATCCTGTGACGATGGCGGTCTTGCCTTTGACGCTCATGTGATGCACTCCCTTTCTGACGTTGCAGGTGCAGCATACCATGCTGCAATTGCGAATGTCAGGGCGGATTTTCGGGCATCGTTCAAGGGCTGATCTGTCGATGTGCAAACAGATGGCTGGTTCAAAAAAAAAACGCCAGCGCAAGGCTGGCGTTAAGTTATTGAGGCAGGTTTCATACAGGCAAGAAACCTATCGAGCAGTGAGACCTTTATAATCAATCTCGCGGCCGCATCCAAGCTAAAAGTTTGAAAAGACATGAAACCGACTTTACCGTTTGCCCCAAACAAACAACGCGCACGAAGGATTGTTGCCGATATGAGATCACTATTTTTCCGCGCGACACAGCGTCTTGATGCACTTTTGCCCGCTGCTGTTCTGGCGATTCTGCTGTCCAAATCTGCTCTTGCCGACTCGGCGCATGGCATAGCTATGTATGGCTCTCCCGCCTTGCCACCTGATTTTGTGTCCTTACCTTACGCCAATCCAGACGCTCCCAAAGGGGGGCGTGTTGCGACGGGCAATGTCGGCGGGTTCGATCTCGCTCAATCCGTTTCAGCTGACCGGCTCCCCGCCATGGCAACTGCGATATTTTGCCTACGAGTCCCTGATGGGCCGATCTTGGGACGAACCGTTCACGATTTACGGCCTGTTGGCCGAATCGGTCGAGACAGGCGCGAATCGCGAATGGGTCGAATTCACCCTTCGGCCCGAGGCCCGATTCTCTGACGGCACACCGGTCACGCCCGAAGATGTGATCTGGTCGTTCCGCACGATCGGCAGCGAGGGTCACCTGCGTTATCGTGATCTGTGGTCCAAGGTCGAAACGATTGAGCAGACCGGCCCGCGATCCGTACGCCTGACATTCAACGCCGCTGAGCAGGACCTCGCCTTGCTGGCCGGACTGCGCCCGATCCTGAAGAAAGACCAGTGGAGCGAAACTGCCTTTGTCGATGGCACGATCGAGGACATTCCGATCGGCACCGCGCCCTATGTCGTGTCCAGCTACGAGGTGAATCGCAATGTCGTGCTGACCCGTAATCCCGACTATTGGGGCAAGGACCTGCCCCTGCGGCGAGGGACCAACAATTTCGACGAAATCCGGATCGAGTTCTACGGCGACAACGCAGTGTTAAAGGAAGCATTCAAAGGGGGCACGGTGTCTTACGTCCGCGAATTCAACGCCGAGAAATGGGAGACGCAATATGATTTCCCAAGCGTTCAGAACGGCGACATCGTAAAATCAGAGATCCCGCATCAAAAGCCGTCAGGCATCACCGGCTTCGTGATGAACACGCGGAATCCGCCACTGAATGATTGGCGGGTCCGAGAGGCATTGCTGCATGCGTTCAATTTTGAATACATCAACGACACTCTCACAGGTGGTCGCCAGCCCCGCATCACGTCGTACTTCTCCGGCTCGGAACTGGCCATGTTGCCTGGTCCCGCCCCCGACGAGGTGCGCGCATTGTTGGAACCTTTTTGGGAAACCCTGCTGCCCGGCACGCTGGAGGGGTACGCCCTGCCGGTCAGCGATGGCACACAACGCAACCGGCGCAATATCAGGGCAGCGATGAAGCTGTTGCAAGAGGCGGGATGGACTGTGCAGGAAGGCGTGATGCGCAACGCGGCGGGTCAACCATTGGAACTGACCGTTGTTCTGCAACAGGACGGGTTGATCCAACAGGCCACCTCGATCATGGATATCTATGCACGGGCGTTAGAAAGGCTGGGGATCAGGCTGACGATCGAAAGCATCGACAAGGCGCAATATGCCGAGCGCGAACGCACCTATGATTTTGACCTGACCTTCATCCGCCGGGCGCTGTCGCTCAGCCCCGGTAACGAGCAGTATTTTTACTGGGGGTCGGATGGCGTTGACACGCCGGGCAGCCGTAACCTGATGGGAATGAACAGCCCCGCCGCCGAGGCGATGATCGCCGCGATGCTGGCAGCAGACACCCGAGAGGCATTTATCACAGCCACCCGCGCGCTGGATCGGGTGTTGATTTCAGGTCGCTATGTTATTCCGATTCATCAGTACTCTGTCGGGCGTATTGCCCATATCCGTCAGTTGCACTATCCTGATGATCGGTTACCGATCTATGGCGATGGTGTGGGGTTCCTGCCCGAAGTCTGGTGGTATGCCGATGAGTAGACGAGCAGAAGATCATCACAGACTGAGAAAATCAGCGCGATGAATGAAACGAACGAAAAGCAGGCAAGGCTAATTTGATGAGAAAGTGGATCGTTGTTGCGATGCTGACCGCGTTGGCGGGATGTGCCACTGTGGATGGTGTCGGACGTGACATCTCTGGTGCAGCGCGTGGCGTGCAAGGCTGGTTCTGACCAGTTCGCCCGTCAGCACAAGCACATGGTCTCGAAATCGAATCGGGGCATGAATAACGATAGAACCTCGGGCGCATCCGGGGCTTTTTCTGTTTGTCAGGTCAGGGCGGTAACCCACAGGATCGTGGCGTCCTCGGGGCTGGTTGAAATGACATTATGCCCCATCGTCGCGTCATAATAGACGCTATCCCCGCGACGCATCTCGACGGGTTCGTAGAATTCGGTGTAGAGCCGGATAACCCCGGTCAACACATAGAGAAACTCTTCGCCGTCGTGACGCACCCATCCGTCGAACTCTTCGATTTTGCGCGCGCGGATGCGGGCCGTGTAGGGCATCATCGCCTTTTGTCGCAGGCTACCAGCCATCAACGTGTGCTCATAGGTGGCTGTGGCATAGGGCGTTCCACGCCCTACACGGGTCACATCCATGCGCCCGTTGATTTGCCCCTGCTGAGGTGGAGTAAAAAGCTGCGGCACCGAAATCTCTAGCCCGACCGCCAGCTTTTTCAGAGCATCATAGGTTGGCGACATCTGGCCGTTTTCGATCTTTGATAGCGTTGACCGCGCCAGACCCGCCTGACGGGCGGCTTGTTCCAGCGTCCAACCGCGGGATTTTCGCAGGTCACGGACCCGCGCGCCCAAGTTTAATGGCTCGCCCTGATCTGTTGCGCCATCGTCACGGGATATCTGGATCAGGTTTGCATTGCGTGTGCTCATATTCTCCACCTATACGCCAGCCATTTGTGGGCTTGCAATGGTCGCGCGTGCGGCCTAGGCCAATGATATGGTATCTCTTTTCGATGTGGGACCCTTCCCACCCTGCCCCGCTTCATTCAATATGGCCGCCCATGTGCTGGACTGCGCAGCGACGCACCCGGACAAGGTAGCACTGTCGATACTTGGTTTAAATCGTGCGACGCACTGGCGGTATGGTGAACTCCGCTCTGCTGTATTGGCCACCGGCCAAGGGTTGCTGGCCGCCGGCGCGTCCCCCGGAGACCGGGTGTTATTGCGGCTTGGAAATACTGTCGAGTATCCCATTGCCTATCTGGCGGCAATTGCCGTGGGCATAGTCCCGATTCCCACGTCACCACAATTAACGGCGACCGAGGTCGCCAAGGTGTTGACCCATCTCGAGCCAACCCTGATCCTGCATGACGCCGATGTATCCTGTGCAGAAACCGACCGACCTGTCCTGAATACCCGTGCCCTGCGCGCCTTTTGGGGCGGTCCAGAGGCCGATTGGCAGATGGGCGATCCGAACCGTCCAGCCTATATCGTCTATACCTCCGGTACGTCGGGCACGCCGCGCGCCGTGGTCCATGCCCATCGCGCAGTCTGGGCGCGGCAAATGATGCATACCGGTTGGCTCGGGGTTTCTGCCGACGACAGATTGCTTCATGCCGGGGCGTTCAACTGGACCTACACGATGGGTGTCGGATTGATGGATCCGTGGCGTGCTGGCGCGACGGCATTAATCCCCGAACCGGGGGTTGCCGCAGAGCAGCTACCTCTCATTCTTAAATCTTATGAAGCCACGATATTTGCGGCCGCACCAGGTGTTTACCGTAAGTTTCTAAAGCAGGGCAGTTCCCTTAACCTGCCCAAGATTCGCCATGGCGTGTCCGCAGGGGAAAAGCTGTCCCAATCAATCGCCGATAATTGGCGACAGGCGACGGGTACGCCGATTTTCGAGGCATATGGCCTCTCGGAATGTTCGACATTTCTCTCGGGGTCGCCGTCTCAGCCGGCCCCACCCGGTACGCTTGGCAGACCACAACCGGGCCGCCGCGTTGCTATCCTTGGTGACGACGGCCCCGTTCCGATCGGAACACCCGGTGTGATATCTGTTCATCGCGCTGATCCGGGACTGATGCTGGGCTACGAAGGCGCGGCCGAGGCAACAGCGGCCAAGATGCAAGGCGACTGGTTTCGGACTGGTGATTTGGGTCAGATGGATGCAGATGGCGCGATCACCTATCTGGGTCGAGACGACGATATGATGAACGCAGGAGGTTTCCGTGTTTCCCCGCTCGAGGTGGAAGCGGCATTGGCAGATTGTCCCGGCATCGGCCAAATCGCGGTGACGGACATCGAAATCAAGACCGATGTGCGCATCATCGCCGCCTTCTACACCAGTGATACACCACAGAAGGACGCGGACCTGCGCGCCTATGCCAGCACGAAGTTAGCCAACTACAAGCAGCCCCGTGCCTATTATCGTGTTGATCACATTCCAGCGAACGCGAATGGTAAAGTCGCGCGAAAGTCACTGCATTCACTTCTCGAAGGATAATGCCTAGTCACATTTTCCCCGCCTTTACCCGTCGTCTGACGCGGCAAAATGGAATTGACCTTGCTTTCTGCTGATCGAGCATAACGCGAGGCCCTGCCCGAGAGCTTCAGCAACTGCTATCTGTCGGATGTTAATAAGGCCAAAGTTCACGCCTGATGTTTTGCGACGTGCGAGCGCCTGGCAGCAGTGACAAAGGAGGGTTTGGCGCTCGACAAGGGGTCAAATCCGCGATGCGCACGGTCAAGTACAACGGCAGCATACCCCGCTGTCTGGATGACGCCTGACAGGTGTAGGTTAGCCTAAGATTGATTTCTTCCCGTTTGGCTGCCCTATTTCGCAAGCATGGCGATCAGATTTGACCCGCTTTCGGGGTGTACCACACGCTGTTCCGGCCTATATGTGCCCTCCATCCTGTCTTCTTGGGAATGCCCATTCTATCAAAAGGCCCTGCTGTCATGACTGATACTGTCAAGCTCGACATCATCTCTGATCCGATCTGCCCATGGTGTTACATCGGCAAGACACTGCTCGACCGCGCGTTGGAGCAGCGCCCGGATCATCCCTTTGTTATTGAATGGCATCCCTTTCAGCTCAACCCTGACATGCCAGCCGACGGCATGGATCGCCGCGCGTATCTAGAAACCAAGTTTGGCGGCAAGGAGGGTGCGGTGCGTGCCTACGCGCCCGTGGTAGAACGCGCCAAGGCGGCGGGCCTTGGCATCAATTTCGAGGCGATGCAGCGAACGCCCAACACGCTTGATGCGCACAGACTACTGCATTGGGCCGGGATCGAGGGCAAGCAGGACGCCGTTGCGATGGCATTATTCCGCGCCTATTTTGAGGATGGTCGTGATATCGGCGACCACGAGGTTCTGGGCGACATCGCCGACGGGTTGGGCATGGATGCCGCCGTGGTGCACAAACTGTTGAAAAGCGACGCGGATCGCGACGACATCAGCGCCCGTGACACACAGTTCCGTGAGATGGGGATTACCGGTGTGCCGACCTTTATCGTCAACGGTCAGCATGCTGTGCCGGGCTGTCAGGACACAGATCTGTGGTTGCAGGTGATCGACGATATCATCGCCCGCATTCAGGCCGCCGACTGACTTTGCCGATGACCAGCTTTCGGGTCATCACCCTTGTTTCCACATTGCTGCTGGTGATGTGCAGCGGCACGGTATTCTTCGGGCTGACCGTAGGCTGGAGTTAGCTCGACGCCTATTTCTTCACCGTCGTGACCCTGCTTACCGTCGGATATGGCAGCCTTGTCCCGGTCACGGCCGCGGGCAAGATCGGTACGCCGAGCTTCATCTTTGTCGGCCTCGGGGCTTTCGCGGTCACGATACAACAATTCGTTAGCTACACATTACGCGAGCGAGAACATGGCGGTCATCTGCGGCGCCACCCCGCGGGGGCGTTTGCCCACAAAGAAGATCGATCCGGTCCCGAGGACTGATCCGCTAGCAGATCATAGGCGCTTTGCCTGCAAGTAAAATTGTATACGTTCGCATACAGTGCTTCCCCCTCCCCGCTTTTTGAGGTATGAGGCCCCATAAATTCAATTCACCTTTCCCCGCAAAGGACACCAGAATGACCGATACATCCCGTCCCGATATCATCTACACCAAGGTCGACGAGGCGCCCGAACGCGCCAGCGCATCGTTGTTGCCGATCATTCAACGATTTGCCGCCGCTGCAGATGTTTCTATCGGTACCAAGGATATCTCTCTGGCGGGGCGCATCCTCGCTACCTTTCCGGATCACCTGACAGACGATCAACGTATTCCTGATGATCTGGCAGATTTGGGTGAGTTGGTGAAAACACCAGATGCAAACGTCATCAAACTTCCCAACATCTCTGCCTCGGTGCCGCAATTGCTCGCGGCAGTCCGTGAATTGCAGTCCCAAGGCTATGCGGTGCCAGATTATCCCGAAACACCCGAAACGGATGCGCAAAAGCAGATCCGCGCGCGTTTTGACACGATCAAGGGGTCTGCGGTGAACCCGGTCCTACGCGAAGGCAATTCCGACCGCCGGGCCGCGGCTGCTGTCAAAAAATTCGCGCAGAACAATCCCCACCGCATGGGCGAGTGGAGAGCAGACAGCAAAACGCGTGTTACCAGCATGTCCGGCGATGATTTCTTCTCGAACGAAAAATCCATCACTCTGAAAGATGCCGCCACAGCTAGGATTGTGTTGAAAACGGCCTCTGGCGAGACAGTTCTAAAGGACGCGGTTTCCTACCCGGCAGGCACCGTGGTCGATGCTACATTTATGTCGGCTGAGGCATTGGACGACTTTCTCGCGGCCGAGATCGACCGGACCAAGTCCGAAGGCGTGCTGTTTTCACTGCATATGAAAGCTACGATGATGAAGGTTTCCGACCCGATCATCTTTGGCCACGCGGTCAAAGCCTGGCTCGCGCCGGTATTCGAGATCCACGGTGATCGGATGAACGATCTGGGCGTGAACCCCAATTCCGGCCTTGGCGATCTGCTCGAGCGGGTCAAGGATGTCCCCGAGATCATGGCTGCGATTGAGGCAGTCACGGCAGAGCGTCCGCCGATGTACATGGTGAACTCGGACAAGGGTATCACCAACCTGCACGTACCATCTGACGTGATCATTGATGCGTCTATGCCCGCCCTGATCCGCGCGGGCGGCAAGGGCTGGGGCCCTGATGGCAACGAGGCAGATACCGTTTGCGTCATCCCCGACAACTCTTATGCACCTGTCTATGATGAGGCGGTCAAGTTCTTCAAAGCCAATGGCAAGCTGAACCCCGCCACGGCGGGGACTGTCCAAAACATCGGCCTGATGGCGCAAAAGGCCGAGGAATACGGCAGCCATCCGACCACCTTTGAAATCCCCGAAGATGGGACGGTTCAGATGATCCTGGGCGATGGGACAGTTCTGCATGAACATGCCGTTTCCAAGGACGATATCTGGCGGTCTGCGTCGGCCCGCAAGGCGCCAATTGAGGATTGGGTCAATCTGGCCATCGAACGTCAGAAAGCGACTGGCTATCGCTCGATCTTCTGGCTGGACGCGAACCGCGCCCACGATGCTGAGCTCATCGCGCTGGTCAAACCGATCCTTGAGGCCAAAGGTGTAACCGACAAATTCGAAATCATGGCCCCAGCCGAGGCAACGCGCGCGTCACTGGAAACAATCACCAAGGGTGAGAACACCATCGCAATCACCGGCAACGTGCTGCGCGATTATCTGACTGACCTCTTTCCGATCCTCGAACTGGCGACATCGGCCAAAATGCTATCAATTGTGAAGCTGATGCAAGGCGGCGGCCTCTTTGAGACTGGCGCAGGTGGCTCTGCGCCCAAACACGTTCAGCAGCTGGATGAGGAAAACCACCTGCGTTGGGACAGTCTGGGAGAGTTCTGCGCACTCGGCGAAAGTTTCAAGTTTCTTGCCGATGCCAAGGGCAATGTGCGCGCGCGCGTTCTGGGCGAGGCAGTCGAGGCCGCAACCCAGGGCATTCTGGATCACGACCGTTCGCCCAGCCGCAAAGTCGGTCAGCCGGATAATCGCGATAGTCACTATTGGTTCGCCCGTTACTGGGCCGAAGCACTGGCGGCACAGTCGGATGACGCGGCATTGGCCGAAGAATTCGCACCGGTGGCCAAAGCATTGGCCGAAAACGAGACCGCGATCACCTCCGAACTGGCCGCTGCGCAGGGTCGACCGGCAGATACCGGTGGCTATTTCCACCCCGACCCGAAAAAGCTAACGGCTGTCATGCGCCCGAGTGCGACGTTGAATGGGATCATTGGCTAAACCGTGAATTGACCAGCATGACAACACCGCCTTTGACCTTCGTCAAGGCGGTGCTATCTGCTGTGCAGGCAAACCACGCATATCTGTAGCATTCCGAAAGGCTGTCACATGTCCAAGATCAAAGTCGATAATCCCATTGTAGAGCTAGACGGCGATGAAATGACCCGGATCATGTGGGATTTCATCAAGAAAAAGCTGATCTTGCCATATCTCGATATTGATCTGAAATACTATGATCTGGGCATCGAAGAACGCGACCGTACCGAAGATCAGATCACCGTCGATGCCGCCCACGCGATTCAGGAATTCGGGGTCGGCGTAAAGTGCGCCACGATTACGCCGGATGAAGCGCGGGTCGAGGAATTCGGCCTGAAGAAGATGTGGCGCAGCCCAAATGGCACGATCCGCAATATCCTGGGCGGAGTGATCTTTCGCGAGCCGATCATCTGCAAGAACGTGCCGCGCCTCGTCCCCGGCTGGACCAAACCTATCGTTGTGGGGCGTCATGCGTTCGGCGATCAATACCGCGCCACCGATTTTAAATTTCCCGGCGCGGGCAAGCTGACGATCAAGTTCGTCGGCGAAGATGGCACAGAGATAGAGCACGAAGTATTCGACGCCCCCGACAGCGGCGTGGTCATGGCGATGTACAACCTCGACAAGTCGATCATTGATTTCGCCCGTGCGTCAATGAACTATGGTCTGGCAAAAGGTTGGCCGGTTTACCTGTCGACCAAGAACACCATTCTCAAGCAGTACGATGGTCGGTTTTTGGAACTGTTTCAGCAGATTTTCGACACTGAATTTGCCGACAAGTTCAAAGCGGCAGGCATCACCTATGAACACCGCCTGATCGACGACATGGTTGCCTGCGCGATGAAATGGAATGGTGGCTATGTCTGGGCGTGCAAAAACTACGACGGCGATGTGCAATCTGACACCGTTGCGCAGGGTTTTGGATCGCTCGGATTGATGACGTCCGTTTTGATGACACCGGACGGACAGACCGTCGAGGCCGAAGCGGCACACGGCACTGTGACGCGACACTACCGCCAGCACCAGAAGGGCGAAGCGACATCGACCAATTCAATCGCGTCAATTTACGCATGGACCGGCGGACTGAAGCATCGCGCAAAGCTGGACGAGAACGATCCGTTGCTGAACTTTGCCGAAACTCTGGAAAAGGTCGTGGTGGACACAGTCGAATCTGGTCACATGACTAAGGATCTGGCGCTTTTAGTTGGTCCGGACCAAAGTTGGCTGACCACGATGGGTTTCCTTGAAAAGGTCGATGAGAATTTGAACAAAGCGCTGCCGGGCTAAGCCTTCGTACACCTTTCATTTCCCCCATTTGGGCGGGGGTATCCAAAGCGCCCGTCCTTTTAAACGCTGTCGTTTCGGAACCTTCCCATGGCTCACCGGGTTGTTCATTGCAACAACAAGGACGGGATATGGCGGACAGCACCGAGACGATTGCAGACAACGCGGCTGAGGTCGCCAGCGCGGCATCACAGTCTGTTTGGGCAATAGCCCCAGAACCGATGCGCGAAAAGCTGAACGATTACATCGAAGGTTTCTGGGCCGTTCTGCCTCAACTCATCGCGTCGCTTATCTTTGTTTTGTTGGTTTGGGTCGTTGCTGCACTTGTACGTGCCTTCCTGCCCCGTATCCTTCGACGCGCGCGAACCCGCAACGCGTTGATCGAAGTGTCTACAATGCTGTTGACCGTACTGATTTGGTTTTTCGGCCTTCTTATTGCGGCAACGATCGCTTTCCCCACCATAACCCCCGGCAAGGCACTAACGGCGCTGGGTGTGGGCGGTATCGCGATCGGTTTGGCGTTCAAGGACACGTTTGAGAATTTCTTTGCCGGTGTACTGGTTCTTCTTCGAGAGCCGTTTACCCGAGGTGATTTTATCGAATGCGAGGGCATCGAAGGACAGGTTGAACTGGTCACGGTTCGGGACACGCGGTTGCGCCAGACCGACGGTCAATTGGTTGTCACACCTAATGGATTCTTGTTCAAAAATCCGGTCACTGTACGCACATCAAAGGACCTGCGCCGCACCACGATTATCTGTGGCGTCGCATACGGAGAGGATGTAGATGCCGCGCGCGACGTCATAGCAGAGGCGGTGCGCAAGGTTGATTTAGTGCACAGCGATGTCAAAGATGTACAAATCTATGCCCACGAATTCGCGGATAGCTCCATAAATTTTGAAATCACTTGGTGGACCGGCTCTACGCCGCTCGATATCCGGCAATCGCGTGACAAAGTCATTGCCGCGGTAAAGAGGGCGCTTGACGACGCCGAAATCGAAATTCCGTTTCCTTATCGGACACTCACGTTCAAGGACCCGCTTCGCACCCGCGCAGAGAACGGCAAAGATTCGGAACGTTCTGACGAGGATACAGTCAATGCATAATCACCAGTGTTGGCGTCATCCCATTTGGCGTAACCGCTTGAGCAGGCTGGATGTGTCCCAGCGTCCTCCGCCCATTTTCTGTACATCCTTGTAGAACTGGTCGACCAGTGCCGTGACCGGCAGAGATGCGCCGGTTTCATTGGCCGTATCCAGACAGATCCCCAGATCCTTGCGCATCCAGTCCACCGCAAATCCGTGTTCGAAATGGTCGTCCAGCATCGTCTCGTACCGGTTTGCCATCTGCCAACTCCCGGCGGCTCCCTGGCTGATCACTTCGGTGACCGCGCGCCCGTCCAGCCCTGCCTTTTCGGCAAAGTGCAGCGCCTCGCTCAGCCCCTGAACCAGTCCGGCAATGGCGATCTGATTGCACATTTTTGTTACTTGCCCCGCCCCGCTATCACCGATCCGGCGACAAAGCTTGGCATAGGTATTCATCACCGGTTCGGCTGCATCATAGGCCGATTGGTCACCGCCACACATGATGGATAGCTGCCCATTTTCCGCGCCCGCCTGCCCGCCTGAGATTGGCGCATCGACGAAATTCAATCCGGCATCCTTGGCCATCGCATACAACTCTTCGGTAACTTTTGATGACACGGTCGTATGATCGACAAAGGTCGCGCCGGGTTTCATCCCTGCAAAAGCACCATCTTCACCCAGACAAACCGAGCGCAAATCATCGTCATTGCCAACGCAGGCCATTACGAAATCGGCGTCTGCCGCAGCCTCTCTTGGGGTTGTCGCATGGGTGCCACCGTGTTCGGAGGCCCATTTTTCTGCCTTTGCGGTGGTCCGGTTGTACACACAGACCGAATGACCCGCAGCCTGCAAGTGGCCCGCCATCGGATAGCCCATAACTCCCATGCCCAAGAATGCCAGTGTGCTCATGTTCTTTCCCCGCTTGCCATTGTCTTGGCCTGAATTTCTGACTATCCCGGCCCAGGATGCAAGGGCAAATGACAGGTTAAGTGGCGCGGCCAATGGCAGATCTCTTCAAATGGTTGATGCGGATCACGGGCGTGCTGTTGGCGCTGGCGGTACTGGCGGTCATCGGGCTCTACTTTTTGTTGTCACGCTCACTGCCCGAGTACGATAAATCGCTCGATGTGGCGGGCCTCTCTGCGCCGGTCGAGATTGTACGCAACAACGCCAACGTTCCACACATCTTCAGCGAAAAAGATACCGGTGTCTTCTTTGGCCTTGGATATTCGCATGCGCAGGACCGGCTATGGCAGATGATCGTATTGCGCCGCACAGCGCAGGGTCGCCTGTCAGAGGTGTTCGGGACACGGACACTGAGCGTAGACAAACTGCTGCGCCGGTTCGACATCTACGGGGCCGCGCGTGCATCGGTGGCGGCGCAGGATCCGGCCACGACGGCCGCACTCGAAGCTTATGCCGCGGGAGTGAACGCCCGCGTGGACGAAATCAATTCCTCGGCCTTGGGGCGCGGCGCGCCCGAGATGTTCCTCTTTAATGCACCGATTTCGCCTTGGTCTGCCACGGACAGCATTGCAATTATCAAGCTGATGGCGGTTCAGCTATCGGCCCAGATGAGTCACGAGGTACGCCGCGCGCGCACATCGCTGGTTCTGGGGGACTCAGCCCGGTTGGCGGATATTCTGCCCGATGCGCCCGGCACCGGTATCGCCGCACTGCCGGACTACGCCCAGTTGATGCCGGGGCTGGAGCTTCCGCGCTATGCGATCGGCACACCGATGCCGCAACACCCGCTTTCTCCATTCCCTGCGCCAGAATTCGCCGGTGCCTCGAACGCATGGGCCGCAGCGCCGTCGCGTTCCGCTGCTGGCGGTACACTCTTGGCTAACGATCCCCATCTGGGGTTTTCAGCGCCTGCGATCTGGTATCTGGCACGGCTGGAACTGGTCAGCGGAGGGGTGATCGGTGGTACAATACCCGGTGTACCGGCCGTTCTGACAGGGCGCAGTGAACGGTTGGGATGGGGCATCACCTCGGCCAATCTTGACGATCAGGACGTCTATATCGAGCAGTTGAATCCCGACAACCCCGAAGAATACCTGACGCCGGATGGATTCAAACCATTCGAAACGCGCCGCTCGATCATCAACATTTCCGGAGAGGACCCGGTGACGATGACCTTGCGGTGGACCGAGAATGGCCCGGTGCTGCCCGGGTCGCACTACAACCTAGGGACGGTGACACCTTCTGGTCATGTGGCCAGCCTCGCTTGGACCGCGCTCAGCGCGCATGATACAACCATGAGCGCCGCGATTGCCCTGATGCGGGCAGGTACCGTCGAGGATGCACTTGAGGCCGGTGAACTCTTTGTAGCTCCGGCCCAGAATCTTACCGTCGTGGATCGTGAAAAAATAGCGATGAAACTGATGGGTGCAATGCCCCGCCGCAACGCCGATCACGAAAGCCAGGGACGCCTGCCCAGTCGCGGTTGGATTGATAATAACCGCTGGCAGGGGCGTTTTCCGCACTCTGCGAACCCAGAATTCGTAGCCCCGGTTGGTGGTATCCTTGGCAATACCAATAACAAGACGGTTGACCGGCCTTTTCCCCAACATGTCAGCTATGTCTGGGGCGATACGCAGCGTATTCATCGCTGGCAGCGGTTGATGCAAACCCGACATGTCCACACCAGAGACAGCTTTATCGAGGCGCAACTGGATACCGTCAGCTTTACCGCAAGGTCGTTGCTGCCACTCATTGGTGCCGATCTGTGGTTTACTGGCGAAAGCGCGCCCGAAGGCTCTGCTCAGGGTCTGCGTCAACGTGCCCTGTCGCTTTTGGCCGATTGGAATGGCGAGATGAACGAACATCGGCCAGAACCGCTAATTTACGCGGCATGGCTGCGTGCGCTCCAAACGCGATTGGCCAAGGACGAATTAGGACCGCTCAACTCCGAGTTCACCCATGCCGACCCGATATTTATCGAGCGCGTCTATCGCGATGTAGATGGCGCGGCGATCTGGTGCGACGTGGTCCAGTCCAGCCCGGTTGAGACCTGCACAGATATCGCCCGACTGGCGTTGGACGATGCATTGGTCTGGATCACAGACCGCTATGGAACAGCTTTGGAATCGCTTCGCTGGGGCGATGTTCATCAGGCGGTTCAGGATCATCCGGTTTTGGGGGACGTCCCGTGGGTGCGGTATTTCGTCAACATCCGACAATCCACCTCGGGTGGCGACCACACACTGCAACGCGGACTGACACGCGGCACAGGACCGGACCCATTCCAGAACGTGCATGGTGCCGGATATCGTGGTGTATATGACTTTGCAGACCCTGACAGCAGCGTTTTCGTTATCTCTACCGGTCAGTCGGGGCACTTCCTCAGCAGGTATTACGATGATCTTGCGCAGCTTTGGCGGCGAGGGGAGTATATTCCGATGTCACTAGATCCGCAGTTGGCCCGCGCGGCGGCAGTCGGGATCACCAACCTGCGCCCTGCCAGTCCCTAGATCGTGATGATCAACCACCCCATGTAAGCCAGATACGCCGCGAACAACAGCGCGCCTTCTGCCCGTGAAATCCGCGCCCCGGAATAGCCGAGCACAAGCAGCAGCACCGTGGCGCCCAACATCACCCATATGTCAAACGCCGCGATCTGATCGGGAATATTCAGCGGCTGTACCAAGGCAGTCACTCCGAGAATGCCGAGGATGTTGAAAACATTGCTGCCCAGAATATTGCCCAACGCCACCTCGCCTTCTCCCTTGCGTGCAGCAATTACCGATGTGACCAATTCGGGCATGGAGGTGCCGACTGCAACGATTGTAAGACCGATCAGAGCCTCTGAAAGTCCCAGATCTGCCGCGACTGCGATTGCGCCACTGACCAAAGCATGCGCGCCCAGCAGGACGAAGATCAAACCGCAGGTGAAGAGCAGCGCCGCGCGGCCGATACCGGAGCGGGTCATTGAAACGTCGTCGACCGTCTCTGGTGCGTGACTGCGATGCTCCAGCCAAAACGTGGCGACAAGATACAGGACCAACACCAAAAACAACCCCAACCCCGCGAGTCGTCCCATTGTGCCCGATAGCACGGCGATAACGCACAGCACTGTTGCCAGCAGCATCACCGCGCCGTCCCGTGCCAGCACGCCCTGCGGCACCGCCAAGGCCGATATTATCGCCGCCAGGCCTAGGATGAGCAGAATGTTGCTAATATTGCTGCCGACAACGTTACCGACGGCAATACCCGGCGACCCTGCCAATGCAGCATTGAGGCTGGCAGCAAGTTCTGGGGCGGATGTGCCGAATCCGACTAGTGTTATTCCGATCACCATCGAACTCATGCCGATTCCGCGCGCCATCGACACAGCGCCACGAACCAGCAATTCGCCACCCGCCAAAAGGGCGATCAACCCTATGCTAACGAGAAAAATATCCATCACCGGCGTTTACTCTGGGCTTTGAAACCGGGATGCCTGGGGCAAAGCCGACCCGCAGTACTGCGCAAATGGGAGCGAGATGTTATGCTGTCAAGGGGCCTAGTTCAGCGCGTTAAACTGCGCCGCTTCGCGCGCCGTCCAACGTATCGTCAGGTCGAATCCACTGTCGGTTTGCACTTCGTGTTCAACCAGCCCACGCTCAAACAGCCAAGCACGTTTGCGGCCTTCGTCAAAACGCAGATGTAGCTGTTTCTCTTCGGTCTCTGGCGTGAGCGCCGCTGCGATGCGCGCCACCAATGCCGACATTCCCTCTCCCGTCACTGCGGAAAGTGCCTGTACGTCCTCTAACCGCTCTGCGCGGGTCATCATCGCCGCGCGGTCATCATCGTCCAGTAGATCAATCTTGTTCCATATCTCGATTCTCGGCGTGTCCTCTGCCACATCAAGGCTTTCCAGAATTGCCTCTACGTCCTTCTTCTGAGCTTCTGTCTCGGGGTGGGCAATATCGCGCACATGGCAAATCAGGTCCGCACTCAGCACCTCTTCCAGTGTTGCCCGAAAAGCAGCGACCAGCTCTGTCGGCAAATCGGAAATAAAACCAACGGTGTCACTCAGAATAAGCTCTGGACCACCTTCCGGCAATTCGATCCGGCGCATCGTTGGGTCAAGCGTGGCAAAGAGCATGTCCTCTGCCATCACTTCGGCCCCTGTGAGGTGGTTGAACAGCGTCGACTTGCCGGCGTTCGTGTATCCCACCAATGCGACGATCGGGAATGGCACCTTGGCTCGTGCAGCCCGATGCAGGGTCCGGGTTTTGACCACCTTTTCCAACTGGCGGCGCAGGCGCACCAACTGATCGTCAATGGCCCTTCGGTCCGCCTCGATCTGCGTTTCACCGGGGCCACCGACGAAACCGAGACCGCCACGTTGCCGCTCCAAGTGCGTCCAGGCCCGTACCAGCCTTGTGCGCTGATAGCTCAGCGCAGCCATCTCGACCTGCAATACACCTTCTCGGGTGGCGGCACGGTCACTGAAAATCTCCAGAATCAACCCGGTTCGGTCCAATAGCTTTACGCCCCAGGCTTTTTCGAGATTGCGTTGTTGTACTGGCGTCACGGGCCCGTCGATCAACACTAGTTCGATGTCTTCCGCCTCGAATTTTGCGCGCAGTTCTTCGATCTTGCCCTTACCGAACAGCATACCGGGATGTGCCTTGGGCAGCTTGACGACTGTGCCACCCACTGCCTTGAGACCGGGCAGCGCGTGAGCCAGCCCCATCGCCTCTTCCAATGCCAACGCGGGTGTGCGGGCAGAGTCGTCGCGAGACCAGATATCAGGGTGCAGCACCCATGCGCGGGTGTCTACGGGCGCGTGATCCATCAAGTGGGGTCGTCACCATCATAAAGGTTGATCGGCGACGACGGCATGATGGTCGAAACCGCATGCTTATAGACCAGCTGAGACTGCCCATCGCGGCGCAGCAGAATACAGAAGTTGTCGAACCAAGTAATAACGCCCTGCAACTTCACACCATTGATCAGGAAAACCGTGACAGGTGTTTTCGTTTTGCGCACTTGATTCAGAAATGCGTCCTGCAGATTTTGACGGTCAGAAGCCATTTATCCCCAAAGCCTTTATTCTTGTATGCGCGGCGGATCCGTGCCGGAATTTTATACTTGATACCAAGTATGTCTCGCCCGTGACAGAGTTTCCAGCCTAAAAATCAATTCCCTGTCAGTGTTTAGTTCCAACTCGTCTCAATCCCGCCACAGGGACGGATTGATCAACGCGATTATCGCCAGCGTTTCGAGCCGTCCCAACACCATAGCAGCGCATAATACCAGTTTCGCTGCCGGACCGATCTGACTAAGTATGATCGGCGCCTCGCCGGCTACTTGGGTCAGTGGCCCCGTGGTCGACAGCGTGGCGATCGACAGGATCAACGATGGTTCGAACCCGAGCCCGAGCCCGCAAAGAATGACCGTGATCGTCGCCAATGACAGCGCAAAGAGCATAAAGAAAATCCAAGCCACGAATGCGCCCTGCCGTCGCATGCGGCGGCTGCGCGCGCCTGCCCGCCCCACTGACGACGGATGTACCAGTCGTTCCATCTCGCGCTGACCGTTGAGGTAAAGCGCGTAGACCCGCAACAGCTTGACCCCGCCGGCCGTGGTCGCGACACCGCCCCCCACCAGCGACAGGCCCAACAGAATCAGCCCCGGCGTCCCAAGACCGGACCAGTCACGCGCCGTCTCCCAATAGGCACTTTCAAATCCGGTTGTGCTCAGGAATGACAATACGCTGAACGTGCCCCCCCAGAGCGCCCCGATGGCCGTCGGGATTTCTTCGAACTGGTCCACCTCGAGCGCACCCAACCAATGTCTTGAAAACAGCAGCAACGGTACACCGAGGATCAATAGCATTCCCAGCCGAAACTCTGGATCATGATGCAGTCCGGGGCGCGCAGTCGTGATCGTGTCGGATGAAAACGTGAGGCGTGAAAGTGCAAACATCATGAAAAAGAAGATCACGATCTCTCCACCCAGACCGGAGCCGGCATTCTGAACGCCGTTGACCGGTGAAATGCCACTGGTGGCCATGGTTGACATCGCATGTACAACCGCCACCAGCGGCCGATCGCCACACAACACCAGAAAGAGCCAAAGCGCCGCAGTCAATCCGATATAGATCGGCCCCAGCAAATACGTGGCCTGCCCCATGCGCTTGCCCGCGCCCGCGCGCTCGAACCGATCGAGACGTGTCTCGCCCTGCCCCGGCTCAGCCGTTGCTGTAACTTCGAAACCACCCAAATTTAGAGGCGCAAGTACCGCCGAGGCAGCAACCCACATCAGCAATCCGCCGAACCAGCCGACCATGCCCCGCCAGAGGTGCAGGCTATCGCCCAGACGACCCGGTGTGTTAAAGAGCGTCGTGCCCGTGGTGGTCAGTGACGAGACCATCTCGAAGTAAGCATTCAGAAAACTTGTATTGCGCACACCCTCGTAAAACGGCACCGCAAGGAACACCGGAAGCACGATGAATGTCAGGCACAGTGACAGAAGGTTGCTCAGGTCGCTGGCCTCGTGGCGACTGACGTTGCCGCTCATTGCCAAGCCAATCAATCCGACGGCGGCAAGCCCCAATATCCCGGAATATGCAAAGCTGCGAGAAACTGAATGATCCTCCAGCACCAGTGCATGCAACGCAGGCAGGAACATGGCAACGGATGCGATGCCTCCCAGGATCAGGATCAGAGGAAACCGCAGCAAGCGGTCCGATATCGGGTTAGAAGAAATCAATCGAAACCTGAAGCAGCTGCTCAACCCGCGCCACATCCGATGCCATGGCAAAGATCACGATGACGTCGCCTTCTTCGATACGCATCGTGCCAGTCGGCTTGAAAATCTCCTTCCCCTTCTTCACCGCGCCAATCAACACGCCTTCGGGGAAATCAATATCGCGGATCGCGGCACCCGCGATGGAAGACGTGGACATGACTTGCGCTTCGATCACCTCAGCTTCGGCATCGCCGATAGAGTAGACACCGCGCACCCGCCCATGTCGGATATGGCGCAGGATCGAACTGACTGTAGTCGCACGGGGGTTGATATAGGCATCTACCCCGATAGGCTGAAGTAATGGCACCAGCGTCGGATCATTGACCAGACTGATGGCAAAGGGGCAGCCTTCGGATTTGGCGCGCACCGCGGCCAGCAGGTTTGTCTTGTCATCGTCGGTCACAGCCAGCACGGCATCGGCACGCGAAATGCCTGCCTCGTTCAACAGCGTGCTATCTAGCGCATCACCATTCAGCACGATGGTTCGTTCCAGCGCGTCGGCGGCATGTTCGGCACGGGCGCGGCTTCGTTCAATCATCTTGGCGCGGATACGCCGTCCGCTGGTTTCCAGCGCGCGCGCAACCGCCAGCCCGACATTGCCGCCACCCAAGATCACGACGCGTTCCTGCTTTTGCGCTTTCTTGCCGAACACCTCCAGCGTGCGTGGAATATCTTCGTTCGGGGCAAAGACATAGCATTCGTCATCGACAAACAGCTGATCTCCGGCCTCCGGCGCAAACAGTCGCCCCTCTCGGCGCACGGCCAGAACCACAACCCGTAGCGTCGAAAACAGATCGCTTAACTGGCGCAGTGGCGTGTTGACCACAGGACAATCTTCTTCGAGGCGCAGGCCCATGAGCTGAGCTTTGCCATCAAAAAACTTTTCCGTATCAAAAGCCGCTGGGGCACCCAAACGTTGCAACGCGGCTTCTGCCACTTCTTTTTCCGGGCTGATCACCACGTCGATCGGCATATGATCACGCCGATAGAGGTCGGAATAGATAGCATCCAGATAGGATTGACTGCGCAGGCGCGCAATCTTGCGACTGATGGCAAAGACCGAATGGGCGACCTGGCATGTGACCATGTTCACCTCGTCCGAATAGGTCGCGGCGATGATCATATCGGCGTCGCGCGCGCCCGCACGATCCAAAACGTCAGGATAACTGGCAAAACCAGCCAGTCCCTGCACATCTAGTGTATCAGTGGCGCGGCGCACCAGATCGGGGTTGCTGTCAACAACAGTAACGTCGTTACGTTCGCCCGACAGATGCCGGGCAATCTGCCAGCCAACCTGCCCCGCACCGCAAATGATGACCTTCATATGACCTCAAGCCTCTGGCCCTGACCGGACCCAAGGCATGGCAGAGGGGGCGTGCGGGGTCAAATCAATTCACAGCCAGCGATGGTGCTGGCCTGCCTATTCGTCCGCCTCCTCCTCTGCAATCTTGGCCACGCGCGCGCCGGATTTTGCCGACGTGACCACGCCCAGCGATTTCAGCTTGCGATGTAGTGCGCTGCGCTCCATTCCGACGAACTCAGCGGTGCGGCTGATATTTCCTCCAAACCGGTTGATCTGTGTCAGCAGGTACTCTCGTTCGAAGGCTTCTCGTGCTTCGCGTAGCGGCATTGTAGCGAGCGCCCCGGCCAATACCACGCGTCCATCGTCCGGGCCGACGGCGCTTTCACCGGGCAATTCCTGTGTCTCGATATCGCCTGTGCCTTCCCCTAGGATCAAAACCCGTTCGACCATATTGCGCAACTGGCGCACGTTTCCGGGCCATGGCATCGTCTGCAACAACGCATTTGCCTCTCCGCTCAGCTTGCGGAGTGGCAACCCTTGCGTTTTGTTCAGCATCTCGATGAAGTAGTTGGCAAGTAGGGGAATATCGTCTCGACGCTCTTCCAGCGATGGCACACTGATCGGTACAACGTTCAAGCGATGGAAAAGCTCGCGGCGGAACCTGTCGGCCGCAATTTCAGTCTCCAGATCATGGCTGGTAGAGCTGATCACGCGCAGGTCGACCTGAACTTTTTCCGAGCCACCGACACGCAGGAATTGCTGGTCAACCAGTACGCGCAAAATCTTGGACTGTGTACCCGGAGGCATATCCGCCACCTCGTCGAAATAGATCACACCACCGCTGGCCTCTTCCAGCAGGCCCGGCTCTATCCCGCGGTCTTCGCTTTCACGTCCAAACAGCACCTCTTCCATGCGCTCGGCCTCGATTGATGCGCACCCGACTGAGATGAAAGGCGCATCCGCCCGGTTGGAATTGACATGGATATACCGCGCCGCCAGTTCCTTGCCACTGCCCGCCGGACCGGTCAACATGACCCGCCCATTCGAGCGTGTAACTTTGTCCAACTGACTGACCAAGGAACGAAAGACGCTGCTTTCGCCCAGCATGTCCGCCGGGCCGGTCTCACGCCGTTTAAGACTTTGGTTCTCGCGTCGCAGGCGGCTGGTTTCCATACCGCGACGTATGACGACCATCAGTTGATCAATGTTGAACGGTTTCTCAATGAAATCGTAGGCACCCTGCTTGATCGCGGCGACAGCGATCTCGATATTGCCATGGCCAGAGATGATGACCACCGGCACATCGGGATAGTCGCGCTTCACCGCCTTAAGGATGTCGATCCCATCCATGTTGCTGTCTTTCAGCCAGATATCCAAAATCAACAATGCCGGGGGCTGTTCTGCAATCGCTGCCATCGCGTCGTCCGAATTCCCCGCCAGCCGAGTGGAATATCCCTCGTCCTCCAGAATATCCGAGATCAGCTCACGAATATCACGCTCGTCGTCTACAATCAGAATATCGTTCATGGGTCCCCTCACACTGCCTCTGCGGCATGACCTGTGCCGCTGTCCGCTACTGTCAAATCAAGGGTGATGACTGCCATCGCCCCCCTATGCGCCCCGTCGGAAAACGGATCGGCATCCACCAGTTCCAACTTGCCGCCATGTTCTTCGATAATCTTCTTCACGATCGGCAGGCCTAATCCGGTGCCCTTGTCGCGGGTCGTCACATATGGCTCAAACAATCGTGATCTGTCCTCCGGCAGGCCGACGCCGTTATCGGCGATGCGCAGTTCGGCGCGACCTGCGTTGCGACAACTTGAAATCCTGATGGTTGGTTTAAACCCCTCAGGGTCACACCCTTTTTCCACAATGGTTTCCGTTGCTTCTCCGGCATTCTTTATCAAATTCGTCAGAGCTTGACTGATCATGGTTGCATCTACATCGGCCCACAAATCGCCATCGGCAAAGTCGGTCTCGAACCGCACGTCAGGCTGCCCGGCTTCTTGTAACAACGTGGCCTCACGTATCAGACGCGTCAGGCTCTCGGCTTTGCGCTGTGGCTCGGGCATGCGGGCGAATTTGGAAAACTCATCGACAATGCGGCGCAGATCATCTGTCTGGCGAACGATCACGCCGGTCAACTGCGCAAGATCGGCCGCATCTTTTTCCTCCAGCAACTTGGAGAATTTTCGCTGGGTGCGTTCTGCCGACAGCTTGATCGGCGTCAGCGGATTCTTGATCTCATGCGCAATGCGCCGCGCGACATCGCCCCATGCCGCCATACGCTGTGCACTGACCAGATTGGTTACATCGTCAAAGGCCACCACATACCCCTCGCGTCGGCCAGATTCGCTGCGGCGGGTGGAAATGCGCAACAGCAGATGCTCTTGCGTGCCGCCCCGCGTCACGCGGACTTCGTCCTGAACAAAATCGGCCGCACTGCGTCGGAGGCGATCAAAAAGGTCGGCAAATTCCGGCACTGCTACGGACAGGTCGACCGATTGCCGGTCTTCCTGCCAGTCAAGCAGCCGTTCAGCGGCGCGGTTCACAAAGGTGACACGCCCTTTGGCATCTAGTCCGACAACGCCCGATGAAACCGAACCGAGCACGGAATCAAACAGCCTGCGGCGGCGCTCTACCTGTTCGGTATTGCTTAGCAGCTTGGCGCGCTGCGCCTTTAGCTGCCGGGTCATCTGGTTGAAAAATGTACTGAGTTGCGCGATCTCGTCGTTGCCGTCTTCCTCTCGGACCTGCGTATCCAGATCGCCGGCACCGACACGCTGTGCAGCGCTGGTCAGACGTCCCACCGGGCGCGATAACCGCTCTGCGAACCACAGACCCAGCCACACAGCAGCGAGAATCAAAATGACGGCAAAGCCTAGGTATAACAGGCCGAATTCAAACAGAACCCGCCCCCGTTCGCTTTCACGTTGTTGATAGAAAACGGCCGTTTCCTTGGTCTCGTCCAGCAGGTTCAGGATGTCACCATCCACGTTGCGGCTGACATAGAGAAACCGGTCGGGAATGGTCCGCAAGGGCAACAGCGCGCGAAATTCGTTGTTGTCCCAATCCTGAATGACGATCACATCCTCATCCAGCGCGCGCTTGATTTGTTCTGGAGTCGGTTCCTCGAAATCAAAGAGGTACGAACTTTGGCCACGGGCACGGATCTCGCCCGTTCCGTCAATCACAAAAGCCTCGCGCAGGCCACGCTGGATTTCGCGCTGCCCCTCCGACAGCACTTTGCGGATGTCACCATCATCCAGAAACACGGTCGCGCGCTTGGTCGCATTTATGATCGATGCCAGAACTTGTGCATCGGTGATCAGGTCGCGCCGGTGTTCCTCTTCATACGCCTCCGCCGCAGCAACCGAGTTGCTGACCACGCGCCCTACACGATCGGAAAACCACGCCTCTAACCCCATGTTGACAGAAAGCGTTGCGAAAACCGCGACAGTAACCGTGGGCAGGAGCGCCATCACTGCAAACACGCCGGTCAGGCGCAGGTGCAGACGTGAACCCGCCGATTGATCGCGGCGTGCCGCTATCATCTGCACCACACGTTGCAGAACCAGCGCTGCAACGATGATGACATAAATCAGGTCCGACAACAGCACGATGCGCAGTACGTTGGATTGCGCACCTTGTTCGAGCGGTCCCATTACAAGGAACGTAACCAGTGCCAGAACTGGCCCCAAAACGACCAGACCCAGCGTCGCAACGTTCTGAAAACGTTGCCAGCGCCGCAGCCGGACGATCCGATCCCACGTGGTTTTGCGTGTCCCGGTTGCCACCGGTCCCCCCCTGTCTCTGAGGCATGCTGGCATAGCACACCACAACATCTTGTGGCGAAAACGGACAGTGCCCCTTTTGCGCCACAGGTATGTTGCGGTTTTACATCAACTTGCGCCGACGAGTCACGCGAATATCCAGATCGGTGATCTTCTTGCGCAGAGTGTTACGGTTGATGCCCAGCAGATCGGCGCATTTTGCCTGATTTCCACCCGTTGCCTCAAGCGCGATTTCGATTAACGGCAACTCCACTTCGCGTAGGATACGCGGGTACAGGCCAGCGGGCGGTAACATCGCACCGTGCAGATCAAAATAGCGCCGCAGATGCTGCGCAACCGAACTGGCCAACCGTTCAGAATCGCCCTGCCCCATCACCGGCTCTGCGGCGGGCTGGTTCCCCAATACCGCGATGACCTCGTCGCGGCTGATCTCATCCGCGCGCGCGGTCAACCCCATGCGTCGCACTGCATTCTCCAACTGGCGAACATTGCCCGGCCAGCTGTAATTGCGCAGCGTCGTCAGCGCGGCTTCGGACACACGGCGACCAGACGCGCCGTCGCGTTCGGATTTTTGCAAGAAATGCGTGATCAGTAACGGAATATCATCAACGCGTTCACGTAAACCGGGCACATCAATCACGGCCCCACCCAAGCGATAGTACAAATCATCACGCATTTCGCCGGGTTGTGACAGTCGGGACTGGCTTGTTGCCATGAAGCGCGGCAGGTGATCGCCCGGCGCGTCCATCATACGCACCACGCGCCCCTGCGCCGCATCGTCGAGATCTGTGACTTCGTCCAGTACGATGGTTCCGCCCTTTGCGCGCGCCATGATACGTGCGGGTCCTTCAAGGTCATTCAAATCTGCAGGCGTTACGGTGATGAAGGGCAACGTGCGGCGATCCGAAAAATCATGGATCGCCCGTGCGATCAGCGATTTTCCTGTACCCGACTCGCCGCGGATCAGTACCGGCAAGTCGGCATTCATCACCTTGGCCACGACGCGATACAGCGCCTGCATTGCAGGTGTCTGACCGATAAGCGGTAAATCCTCCGGGCGGTCCACCCGATCATTGTCAACGCGGCCGCCGCTCCTGCGCCGACTCTCCAGCGCGCGCGCAGTGCGCTTCATCAGATCGGGCAGATCAAAGGGCTTGGGCAGGTAGTCATACGCCTCTGCCTCGGCAGCCTGAATAGCCGTCATGATGGTGTTCTGGGCGGATATCACGATGACCGGCATGCCGGGCCGGTCTTCGGCGATCTTCGGCAGCATCTCCAATCCGTTACCATCCGGCATGATCACGTCCGAAATCACAACATCTCCGCGCCCTTCAGCCACCCAGCGCATCAGCGTCGTCAGCGAAGAGGTCGCATGCACCTTGCATCCCGCGCGAGTCAGTGCCTGCGTCAGGACCGTACGAATTGTACGGTCATCATCGGCGACCAGAACCGTGCCATCCATCAGCCGTTCTCCTTATCAGTGGTTTGCGCGCGTGCCAGCGAAATGCGGAATATCGTTCGTCCCGGAACCGAACTGACCGAAATCCAGCCGCCAATTTCAGAAATGATTTTGGCCGCAAGCGCGAGGCCGAGGCCGGTGCCGTTTTCACGGCCGGAGACGAACGGATCGAAAACGTCGTCCGCGATGTCAGCAGGCAGACCGGGACCATCGTCGATGACCTCTATCTGCAAGGGCAATGACCGCCCCGCGCCATCAGAGCCGCGAACCCGCAAGGACTGCTCGTAATAGGTACGCAAGGTGATCGTGCCCCCCTGCCCACCTGCTGCTTCGGCAGCGTTCTTCAACAGATTCTGAATCACTTGCAGCAATTGATCAGGATCGCCGCTGGCAGATGGCAACGATGGATCGTAGGCCTCGATCACAGTCATGTCGGCGGCAAATCCCAGCAAAGCAGAACGCCGGGCACGATCCAAAACATCGTGGATGTTCACCGGTTGCAACCGCGGGGCTGTCACATTGCCGAACTGCTCTACCTGATCGAGAATACCAACGATCCGACGGCTTTCACTGACGATCAGATCGGTAAGCTCAAGGTCGTCGGGCGACAGCCCCATAGACAGCAATTGCGCGGCGCCAGTGATTCCCGCCAGCGGGTTCTTGATCTCGTGGGCCATCATTTCGGCCATGCCGATTGCCGACTTGGCCGCAGATTTCACGGAATGGTTCTGTGTCATCCGTCCCGCCAACTCGCGCGGGGACACCAACACCAGCATGTGCCCCGGTGACCCGCCAAGCGGTGCAATTTGAAGATTGCACTGTAACGGTGCCCGGCTACCGGTGCCGATATCCACATCATTGACAAACAACGGCGTTCCGATTTGCCGGGCGCGGGCGAATGCCTCTTCCAGAGGCGCGTCGACCATCAAGATGTCCCAGACGGGTACGCCGATAACCGCCTTGGCAGAAGAGTTCAGAAACCCTTCGGCTGCGGGATTGATCCGGACAATCCGATCACTCGTGTCGAGGATCAGCCCCGGCACCGGCAGCGAAGTCCAGATTGCATCGTCCCCATCGATCATGCAGCAGCCTCCTGCGGCGTACTCAACGCCTCTGGCAGCAGACGCAGGACATCTGTGGGCGCGCGGCTGGTCAGGATGCGGCGACGCATCTCTATTCCTACCTCAGCACCGTCCAAGTACCATCCCAAGTGCTTGCGCGCGACACGTAGTCCTAGGTCAATCCCGTAAAAGCCAAGTATTGCTTCGTAATGGTTGGAAACCATCTGGATCAGTTCCGGCCCTTGCGGAACCACCGGCGCGGGCGCACCAAAAAGCTCATGTGCGATTTCAGCCAACAGCCAGGGCCGCCCTTGCGCGCCGCGACCGACCATCACACCATCTGCCCCGGATTGGTCCAACGCACGACATGCGGTGTCCTCATCAATGATATCTCCGTTAGCGATAACAGGGATGCGCACCGCATCCTTGATCTTTCGGATTGCGGCCCAGTCGGCGCTGCCTTTGTAAAACTGACACCGCGTACGCCCATGGATCGTGATCATCTTGACCCCTGCCCCCTCAGCCCGGCGGGCCAACTCGGGTGCGTTCATCAGGGTGTCATCCCACCCCAACCGGGTCTTGAGCGTGACCGGAACATCGACGGCAGCCACGACTGCGTCAATCAGGCTGAGCGCATGATCGAGATCTTTCATCAAGGCCGAACCAGAAGCGCCTGTGCCACTGGCGCTGGTCACCCGCTTGGCCGGGCAACCCATATTGATGTCGATCAGACGCGCGCCATTCGCGCAGGCCATGCGCGCAGCTTCGGCCATCCAATAGCCCTCGCGCCCGGCAATCTGCACTGCGCTTGCCTCTTGACCGAAACCCAGTTCAGCGCGCTCGCGCACGCCCGGCTTTGCCTGTACCATCTCTTGGCTGGCGACCATTTCGCTGACAACAAGCCCTGCACCAAAGCCCGCGACCAACGTGCGAAAGGGCAAATCGGTGATTCCGGCCAATGGTGCCAGCAGGACTGGTGGCGTCAGGGTCATATTCGGTAGCGTCAGGTGCAAATGCTCAATCCTTGTGCAATGTGGTCGTTTTACCTGTCTGGGTTTAGTATCACAACAAACACAGGGTATATTTGCACGATCCCTGGCAGAATTGCCTAAAATTTAGGCGCTCAACAGCCCCATTGCGCTGGCTGGACCGGCCGGGCTATCACACGCCGTATGAAAGTCGCCGCTATCATCGTCGCCGCCGGGCGTGGCACCCGCGCAGGCGGGCCAGTGCCAAAGCAGTGGCAACCGCTGGCAGACCGGCGCGTGATCGATTGGGCTCTCTCTCTTTTCCTCTCGCACCCCCGCATTTCACGAGTCGTTCTCGTACTGCATCCCGATGATCTGCCTGACTGGCCGGAAACGCGCGGCATCGAGGCTGTAACCGGAGATGCCTCGCGCACCGCATCCGTGCGAAACGGGCTGGAGCATCTGGCCAGCAGCGATGTGACCCACGTTCTGATCCATGATGTTGCCCGCCCCTGCACTTCACCTGAAACGATTGATGCCGTGCTAGACGCGCTGGGGGTCGCCGCCGCCCCGGCGCTGCCCGTCACGGACGCGCTCTGGCACGGGGAAAATGATCGTGTAGTTGGCACACAAGATCGCACCGGACTCTTTCGTGCCCAAACGCCACAGGGTTTCGAGTTTGCGGCCATACTCGCGGCGCACCGGAACCATCCGGACATTGCCGCCGATGACGTCACCATTGCGCGGGCCGCCGGGCTTGACGTGGTGATCGTGCCGGGTGATGAATCCAACCTGAAAATAACGCATCCAAGCGATTTCGCGCGCGCAGAGATGCACCTGAGGGGACAGATGGATATTCGCATCGGTAATGGCTATGACGTGCATCGCTTTGGTCCCGGAAATCACGTTATGCTCTGTGGCATCGCGGTACCGCATGATCGCGGGTTACAAGGGCATTCTGATGCAGATGTCGGGCTTCACGCGCTGACGGATGCGATCTATGGTGCCCTTGCCGAGGGTGATATTGGTCGCCACTTCCCCCCCAGTGATCCGCAGTGGAAAGGTGCCGAAAGCCATATCTTTTTGCGCCACGCGGTTGAACTGGCAACAGAAAAAGGCTTTAGGATCAGCAATATGGATCTCACACTTGTGTGTGAACATCCTAAAATCGGCCCGCATGCCGCAGCGATGCAGTCAGTTGTGGGCGAGATGACGGACCTTGCGCCAAACCGCATCTCGATCAAGGCCACCACGTCAGAACGATTGGGCTTTACCGGTCGCGAAGAAGGCATTGCCGCAATCGCAACTGCCTTGTTGATAAAACCATGAAAATTGCCGCCCTTATCGCCACCGTCTGCGGTGTTGGACATTTGCGCCCGGCACCGGGCACATGGGGGTCTCTGGCCGCGTTACCATTGGGCTGGCTGATCCACGTGATTGGCGGACCATGGTTACTATTAATTGCGATTATATCCGGATTTATCAAAGGTGTATGGGCCACAACTCAGGTTACGCGCGGAAGTGATGATCACGATCCTTCTGAGATTGTCATAGACGAGGTCGTGGGCCAGTGGATCGCGCTGCTGCCGCTGTCATTCGGCGCATGGCACGCTGGTGCTTCAATTACTGCGCTTTGGCCGGGCTGGATCGCGGCCTTTGCTCTTTTCCGGCTTTTTGACATTGCCAAACCCGGCCCTGTGGGTTGGGCAGATCGGCGTGGCGATCCGCTGGGCGTGATGCTCGATGATGTCATCGCGGGCATCTTTGCCGCTGTTGGTGTCATCCTGTTTGCGGCCATTAGCCACGGGGTTTTGGGATTGTGAACGCCGCGGCTGTTTTGAACGCCGCACGCGCGGCCGGGCTGCGGATCACCACCGCAGAAAGCTGTACAGGCGGTATGGTCGCCGCGGCCCTCACGGATATTCCCGGCAGCTCGGACGTGGTTGAACGAGGGTTTGTAACCTATTCAAATACCGCAAAAATAGAGATGCTTGGTGTTTTGCAGGACACACTGGAACGCTATGGTGCCGTTTCCGAGCAGGTCGCCGCCGAGATGGCCACTGGCGCGCTGACACATGCGCATGCAGAACTGGCCGTTTCGATCACAGGTGTCGCCGGTCCCGGTGGATCGGATCACAAGCCCGAAGGTCGCGTATGCTTTGGCATTGCGCGCGCAGGTATGCCCGCCGTCCTCGTCGAAACGCAGGAGTTCGGCCCACTTGGTCGCACAGCTGTTCGGCAGGCCGCTTGCGCTCATGCGCTTACATTGCTGTTGCGTGCCGCGTCCTAAGTTCGGCGCAGTTTTCGGCATATCCCTCCAGTCGCGCCCAGCAATCAGGCACGTGGCAAATTGCTAGCTTCGTCCGCAGCGTCACCAGACCACGGCAACGCACAATCCTGACTATGTGATCGTTGGCACCGCGATGCTTTGGGTCGGGTGGTTCGGCTTTAACGGTGGCTCGCAACTGGCTGCCGATGACGGGGCAGCGATGGCGCTTACGGTCACGCATATCTCCGCCGCAGTGGCATCTTTGGCACGATTATGGTCGCCGTGTTTGGTGCCGGCACTTGGGCGGCGCAACTGGGGTCATTGTGACCATCGTGCTGGTCAAGCTGGTCAGCCTAGTCACACTACGGCGAGTCGATGCCGAATCCGAGACGAACGGTCTGGACCTCAGCTCTCATGGCGACCGCGCCTACGACATGTCCAGTTAATGCCGCAAGTTCGATAAAGAGAGCAAACCAGCGCGCGCCGAATTAGCCGTAAAGGGCGTCGGCGCGCGCCTCGAATGCGCGTACGATCCGTTGCATCGCCTCATAAAAAAATAGCCCACCCGCTTTTTGCAACAAGAGATTTCGGAACTCGAAATCAACTTCGAACGAAACATCACAGCCAGCGTCGGTATCGGTGAAACCCCACTTGGAAATCATATACTTAAACGGGCCATCCAAGTATTCCGTGTCGATCGTCAGCGCATCCGGGCGCAAAACGACGCGACTGGTGAACCGTTCGCGGAACACCTTGAAGCTGATCACCAGATCAGCGGTCATCACCTCACTCCCATCATCCTGAGGCGTGACAGAACGTATCCGCGCGGCTGCGGTCCACGGCAGGAACTCGGGGTAATGCGCCACATCAGCCACCAGATCATACATCTGCTGCGCGGTGTATGGCAGTTGGCGGGTTTCAGAGTGGCTGGTCAATTGCGCCTCGGATTTCGCGTGACAGGAGTTCACGTTGTCTTAGACTGGACCCGGAAATTCAAGGGGGCTGCATGAGCGACAAACCATACGTGATCGACCAGATGATTTCTGCCAAATCCATCGCCGCGCGGATCGAAACACTGGCGGGCGAGATCGAGACGGAGTTTTCAGGCACCGAAAAGCTGGTCGTCGTTGGACTGCTGCGCGGCTCGTTCGTCTTTATTGCCGATCTGGTCCGAGAATTGCCGCTGCCCGTCGAGGTCGATTTTGTCGAAACCTCCTCCTATGGCAACGCGATGGAGAGTAGTCGGGAAGTTCGTATTCTCAAAGACTTGCGCGGCGACATTGAAGGGCGCGATGTGTTGGTCGTCGAGGATATCGTCGATACCGGGCACACGCTTGCCCATGTGTTGACGCTGCTGAACAACCGCAAACCACGCAAGCTGCGGACGATTGCATTACTGGACAAACCGTCGCGCCGCGAAGCGCCGATCAAGGCAGACTGGACCGGGTTCGAAATACCCGACGAATTCGTTGTCGGTTATGGGATTGATTATGCACAACGTAACCGCAACCTGCCCTATATCGGCAAGGTGCGGTTTACCGGGACGTGACACCTGCGCCATGAATACCCGTTGGTTGCTCAAAATGGCCCGCTGGGCGCAGAACCCACCCAGTCCGGCAAAGGTCAAGTTCGTACTGGGGATCGTTGTCCTGTGCCTCGCGCTGGCGGCGTATGAACATTTCTATGGCTGGCCAGACGCCCTGACGCCGAACCGCGATGTGCATCGTGGTTACAAGCCATAGAAAGCAAAGGGGAAAGTGGCGCGGTTGACGGGGCTCGAACCCGCGACCCCCGGCGTGACAGGCCGGTACTCTAACCAACTGAGCTACAACCGCGCGTGAGGGGTGGATTAGGCCAAGCGCGCAGGCCAGTCAATGCCCCAAAGCAGATAAAAGCTGCATGGCGGTGCGATTTTTGAATCGCGCGCCAATACGGAATGAACCACGTCGTTGGAAAACACCTGAATGTCTGAAAATGCAGCGGTGGCGCGGTTGACGGGGCTCGAACCCGCGACCCCCGGCGTGACAGGCCGGTACTCTAACCAACTGAGCTACAACCGCCCACTGCGCGCTCTGTTCGGAGCGTTAGAAGGGTTTAGTGGCGGCGCGCAGCGGCGTCAAGCGCAGAGGCCGGTATCACGTCGGTAAAACGTCGGTATTGCGTCAGTGCGATCTGCGTTCGCCTCGGGACCATCAGAAACAGGTCGGTCTGCGATCTCGCTCGCGGCATTTTGCTATGCGAAACGCGTGTCACTGGTCGTGGGTGTTCGGGGGGACCGGTCTTTTGCTATGCGAAAGGCGCTTGGTGGGTGATGAGAGGCTCGAACTCCCGACATCTTCGGTGTAAACGAAGCGCTCTACCAACTGAGCTAATCACCCTGCCATGCGCCTCTTAACGGGACACGCCACGCCGCGCAAGAGGGTCTGTTGAATTCTGTGTATTCTGCCGGCGTAGTCGTCGCTACTGCGGTGTCTCCAGCAGTGTTTCTTCACCGTTGCTCAACAAAAAGACGCATCCCTGCCGGTTGGGAAGCGTGGCCATCGCCGGGCGATCCAGATTGCAGATCAGGCCGCGCATCACCTGCCCCAACAGCCCATGAGATACGACGATGGCGGGCGCACGCAGGCGGGCCAGAAACCGACGCACGCGGGCCTCTAGTTCGTCGAAGCCTTCTCCGCCCGGTGCAGCGGCGTAGATGTCCAGATCTGTGCCAGCATGAGGCAATTCCGATTTCAGGCATCCCTCCCAGTCGCCGGTGCCCACCTCTGCCAAGTCCTGTGATATCTCGAACGTGGTGCCCGGCATTGCAATCTCGGCCGTCGCCTGCGCGCGCCCCAGCGGCGAGACGTAAACTGCGCCGCCAGCGGCCAGAACGCGCGGTACAATCGGCGCGATAAGCGTGGCCTGCTGTGCAGCCTGCGCCTTGCCCTGCGTGGTCAGGTCGGAATCCAGTCGCCCCTGAATGCGACCTTCAAGGTTCCACAATGTTTGGCCATGTCGCAGAAACCAGATATCGGGATAATCAGGCAAGAGACCAGTCTTTCATATTGGTAGTGCGCAGAACTTGGCGACGTATGCGTATAACAGGTGGTTTTCACCCGCTCTCGGCATTCCGCGAAGCGAAACGCCTGCCGCTAAATGGTGGGTGGTTGAAGAGACGGGCATTTCGCGGGGCGAGATACCTTTGGTGGGTGATAAGAGATTCGAACTCCTGACATCTTCGATGTGAACGAAGCGCTCTACCACTGAGCTAATCACCCGCCGCGCGTTGTTTAGCGTCAGTCAGTCGTGTCTGCAACACTCTCTTTCACGTCCAGCGCGCCCGCTGCACGCGGTTTTTTCTGGCGTATCTTGGCGACGATAATTCGGGCGGTCGGGGTTTCCTTGGTCCGATTATGTTTCAGCTTGCCCAAGGGTTGCAGGTTAAGTTCGCGCCCTTCGGCCAGTGCCTCTCCGAGAACGGCAATCATCGCCTCTACGACCGGTTTGGCATATTTTTTCTTGATGTCGGAACGTTCAACAACCTTGGCCAAAAGCTCTTGCTTTTTCATCTCAAGATCTGCTGCTGGCTCTGTCACCACTGGCGATGCCGCTACAACGGGTCCGCGATCCGCGCGTTTTACAGGTTTTACCCCCGGTGGTTTGGGAACACCGGGATTCAGTCGCGCCTTGGCGGGCGGTTTCGGATTCTTGGACCGAGACGGTGATTTCGCCTTGGTGGTGCCCTCAGCTGTCGATTTGGTACGGGTTGTCATTATGTTTGCCCCCATTGTTTCTGCTCTGGAAACAGATTAGGAGGAATGCCCTCGAATAGCCAGCGGACAGTTGACGTGGCTGCGGGTGCGCAGATAAAATGGCAACACAAATTTCTGGGGGAAATATTGTGAAAAATTCTATTTGTGTTTTGGGTTGCGTGCTTTTTCTCGCTGCAACTCCAGCAGTATCCGGTAGCTTGTCTGACCCGATCGTGACGTCCGAAGTGGTGGCCGAAGCGGCGGTGCAAAGCAGCAATGGTGATGTGCAGGGCATGATCGCCCTGCTGACCGTTGCATTGATTCTGGGCGCCGCTATGGGAGCCGGTGGCTAACCCCCCTGCCCTAGATCTCTACGTTGGGTCAGTGCCACATCCCGGTATTGGCCTTGCCCGTCAGGATCGGATTTCTCAACGTCCCTTGAACAGTCCGCCGAGGATACCGCGCACGATACGGCGGCCGGTGGTCCCTTTCATTTCCTTGATCACGGCACCGCTGATGGCCTTGCCGAACTGGGTGCCGAACCCTTCGTCACGAGAGCTGGATCTGGTCACGCGCTTACCCGAGTAGCGACGCCCTGCATTGAATTCGCGTTCTGCGGTACTTTGTTCATCCGCCGCTTCTTCGGCGGTTTGTGCTTCGCGTGCAGCTGTTTCAGCCCGCCCCTTGAGGATCTCATAGGCAGACCGGCGGTCGATCAACGCCTCGTATTTGCCCGCGATAGGAGAGGTTTTCATCAGTTTTTGCCGGTGGGCGGTGTCGATTGGCCCCAGTTTCGACGATGGCGGTCGGATCAGTGTGCGCTCGACGACGCCGGGCGCGCCCTTGGATTCTAGCATCGAGGTCACGGCCTCGCCGGTGCCGACGTCCCGGATCGCGTCAACGGTGCTAAAGCGCGCGTTGGGGCGATAGGTTTCGGCAGCGCGTTTCAGCGCCTTGCGATCGCGCGCGGTAAAGGCGCGCAGGGCATGCTGTATCCGGTTGCCCAACTGCCCCAGAATATCCTCGGGTACGTCATCAGGATTCTGGGTGATGAAATAGACACCTACCCCCTTGGACCGGATCAGGCGCGCGACCTGCTCGACCTTGTCCACCAGCGCCTTTGGCGCATCGTCGAACAGCAGATGCGCCTCGTCAAAGAAAAAGACCAGCTTGGGTTTGTCCGGGTCGCCCACTTCGGGCAGCGTCTCGAACAGTTCGCTAAGCAACCACAGCAGGAACGTGGCGTAGAGGCGCGGCGCGCCCATTAGCTTGTCAGACGCGAGGATATTGATGCGGCCCCGGCCATCCGGATCGGTGCGGATCAGATCGGCCAGTTCCAGCGCGGGTTCACCAAACAGCGCGCTACCGCCCTGATTTTCGAGCACCATCAACTGTCGCTGGATCGCGCCCACGGATTGCGGCGAGACGTTCCCGTAGCGTAGCGAAAGCGCATCGCGGTTCTCGCCAATCCAGACCAGCAATGCCTGCAAATCCTTGAGGTCCAGCAGCGGCATGCCGTCCTCGTCGGCCACGCGAAAGGCGATGTTCATGATGCCCTCTTGGGCGTCGGTCAACTCCATCAGACGGCTGAGCAGCAAGGGCCCCATTTCGGCCACTGTGGTTCTGACAGGGTGGCCCTGTTGGCCGAAAAGGTCCCAGAATGTGACGGGGAACGATTGATAGCTGTAATCAGTAAAACCGATCTTGGCAGCGCGACTGGTGAACGCGTCGTGCAACTTGAAATCGACGCTGCCGGCTTCTGCCAGCCCCGACAGGTCGCCCTTTACATCCGACAGGAATACCGGGACGCCCGCCGCCGAGAACCCTTCTGCGAGAATTTGCAGCGTGACGGTCTTGCCGGTACCGGTGGCCCCGGCAATCAGCCCGTGACGGTTGGCGTAGTCAAGGCGCAGTCCTTGCTTTTCACCGTATTCCGGCCCGCCGCCGCCGATAAAGACCTTGTTTTCCAATGCTATGCCCCCAGAATTATGCCCATCGCGCGCATAGACCATACTTAATTAACCACTCCCCGCCAGTATAAAACAGTCCCGATGCCGCATGTCCTCTTGGTGTCTGGGGCGACTTCCTCCCTGTCAGACTGGTCGCGCCCTCGGGTGCGGCCTTTTTTCGGTTCCGATTGCCGATATTTTGGCTGTTGACGATGATTCCATTCTGTCCTAGCGTCCATCTAATATTTAGTCGGCCATGTCCGGCAGGGAGAAAACGCGAGAAGGGGCCGTCGAGGCCCCTTTTCTTTGCCCGCCGACTGTCGCGTTTACTATGGTCTTTATTCAGCCGCTATTGAGAACAAGCAGCAGAATTCCGCCTTGCGGCGTCAAGCGGTCTGCGATTTATTCCTGACACTGGCGACGCAACATGTTAGATCGCCACTGACTTTAAATGATAGACGGGGACACTATGCCCAGATCACTTTCCATATTGGCGGTTGCACTGGCCGCGACCCTTGGTCATGCGGCTCTGGCCCAAGAGGCCACAACAGCGGAACCCGAAGACTCCACGGCAGCAGAAGCCGCCGAAGGCAGCGCAACGGGCGACTCTGCGTTCTCCACAGGCCGAGAAGTGTCAGAAGACGAAAGCCCGACATACATCAAAGAGACGTTCGGTGATTGGAGCTTGCGCTGTTTTCGCACGCAAGGAGAAGACGATCTTTGCCAGCTCTATCAACTGCTGACCGAAGCAGAGGGTAATCCCGTCGCCGAATTCAGCATTTTCGATATCGAGGATCAGGGTGCGGCAATCGCGGGCGGCACGGTCATTGTGCCTCTCTTTACGCTACTGACCGAAGAGTTGAAAATCTCGGTCGATGGCGGCAATCCCAAAAGCTATCCCTACCGTGTCTGCACCGAGTCCGGTTGTATTGCCCAGATCGGCCTGACGAGCGAAGACATTGCGTCGTTCAAGCGCGGAGCAAAGGCGACGATCACGCTGGTTCCCGCTCAGGCGGCGGATCAAAAGGTCCGCATCAACGTGTCGCTGAGCGGGTTTACCAAAGGCTTCGACGCCGTTTCAGTCTTTAAGGACTAGAGTCGCAGCGATCCGCGATGGAAATCAAAAAATGGCCCGGCTCTGAAATTTCAGGCCGGGCCATTTTTTGAATGCGATGTCAGGTACGTCCTGCCGTGTTCGGCTGTGTCTAAACCCCACGCAGCGCCAGCACAGCATTCAGCCCGCCGAAGGCGAATGCGTTCGATAGCGCCACGTCGATACGCGCCTCGCGCGCCTCGTTCGGCACAACATCCAGCGCACATTCCGGGTCGGGTTCTTCGTAACCGATCGTTGGTGCGATCACGCCGTCGCGCACAGCCATGATGCAGGCCAGCAATTCAACCGCGCCAGTGCCGCCGATCAGGTGACCATGCATGGATTTGGTCGACGACATCATCAGCTTGTCCGCGTGTGCGCCGAAAACGTCTGCAACCGCAGCACTCTCGGTTTTGTCATTGGCAGCCGTACCCGTGCCATGCGCGTTGATATAACCGACATCCTCGGGATTCACGCGCGCATCCTGCATCGCCCCCGCGATGGCACGCGCCGCGCCCTGTTTGGATGGCATCACGATGTCGGCGGCATCTGACGACATGGCATAACCGATCACTTCGGCAAGAATCTCGGCACCACGCTTTTTCGCGTGCTCGTATTCCTCGAACACAAAAATGCCGGCCCCCTCGCCCTGTACCATGCCATTGCGGTTGGCCGAGAATGGGCGGCAGGCGTCCTTGGACATGACGCGCAACCCCTCCCACGCCTTAACGCCGCCAAAGCACAACATGGATTCCGACCCACCGGTGATCATCGCGGGTGTGACGCCGCCATGTACCATCTGAAAGGCCTGCGCCATTGCATGATTGGACGATGCACAGGCCGTGGACACGGTAAAGCTGGGTCCTTTGAGGTTGAACTCCATCGACACATGACTGGCGGCGGCGTTGTTCATCAGCTTGGGCACCACGAACGGATGCACCCGGTTTTTGCCGTCTTCATAGACTGTGCGGTAATTTTCATCGAGCGTGGTCATGCCGCCGCCCGAATTGCCTAGGATCACCCCGGCACGCGCGGCCAGTTCGCCGGAAAACTCCAGACCAGATTGCGAGATCGCCTCGCGCGCGGCAATCAGCGTGAACTGTGTAAAACGATCGTAAAGCGACAGCTGCTGACGGTTAAAGCGCGCCTCGGGTTCGTAGCCGCGCACCTGCCCGCCAATGCGAATTTGCAGGCGTTCCACATCACGAAACTCCAGCGGACCGATCCCGCAGCGGCCCTCGCGCATCGCCTCTAGCGTGGTGGGGACGTCATGGCCCAGTGAATTGATGGTGCCGGCACCGGTGATGACAACGCGTTTCACGACTGCTCTTTCACCAGCTTCGTGATGCCAGCGACGATGCTGGCAACGGTAGAGATGTCAAAATCGCTCTCTGTCGGTTCGTTGGCATTGAACGGAACGTTGATGTCGAATTCTTCCTCGATCGCGAAAATGCTTTCGACCAGACCGAGGCTGTCGATGCCCAGTTCTTCGAGCGTGCTCGACATCGTGACATCGGATGGCTCCAGTACAGCCTGCTCTGCGATGATGGCTATCACCCGGTCCGGTATGTCGCTCATGTGTTCTGCATCCTCTTCGGCGTCCTTGCCGTATTGTTCTAAAGCATTCCGCATTCTTTTAGATGCGTAATGTGACATCTCTGGGTCTGCCGCGATAACGTGTCGCGGCTATTGCCTTGTATAGCACGACATATCGTCCAGATGCAGAAACGCTTTAGTCGCTCTGCTTTGGCTTGAAAACCGCTTTCTTGATCTCCGCCACGTCAGCAAAAAGACGCGTCAGACGTCGCATGCCTTTGTACATCTCCACATGGCTATCCATTTTTACCGCCGGATACCCCATCATCGCGCGCCCTGCGGGCACATTGCTGATCACGCCAGAGCCGCCGCCGATGATCGCTCGATCCCCGATAAAGGTGTTGTCAGCCACCGCCGCACGTCCACCCAGAACCACGTGATTGCCGACCGTCACCGACCCCGCCAGCCCGACCATGCCGCAAATCAGGGTATCTGTCCCGACGACACAATTATGACCGATCATCACGGCTGCGTCGAGTTTGGTTCGGTCCCCGATGACCGTATCGCGGATCGTGCCGCGATCGATCACCGTATTCGCCCCAATCTCAACCTCGTCACCGATCCGGACCGATCCAAGACTGTGAATACGAGAGTAAGGCTGTGCTTTTGCCTCGCTCTGATCGCCCAGTGTTTCGCGGACCTTTTCGGCGGCCGATACCTCGGCGGTGACAAAGCTGAACCCGTCCCCCCCCAGAACCGCGCCGGGGTGGATGATCACACGCGCGCCGATACGTACACGCGCCGCGATACGTGCGCCTTCGCGGATTTGGCCATTCGCGCCGATTGTCGCATCCGCCCCGATGCTGACATGCGGGCCAATCCGGGTATCGTCACCGATACGCGCCCGCGCGCCGATAACGGCCAGTGGCCCAACATGAACGCGCGCGCCCAGTTCGGCGCTGGGATCAATGACCGCAGAGGGATGAATGCCATCCTCCCAGCCCTCTCCGGGGTCCATCATCGCGGTGAGTGCTGACATGGCGAAGCGAGGACGCGGCGGTAGAATCGCGGCCTTCAGCCCCAACGCCTGCCAATCGGCCCCTTCCCAGAGGATCGCCGCCACTGCGCGCCCCTTTGGCAGCGCCTCGGCATAGGCGGGTTTGGTGGCCAGCGCCAAGTCGCGCGGTCCGGCCTCTGCCGGCTCTGCGACGCGGTCGATTTCAATGTCACAGGCACCCAAGGCTGTCGCCCCGAGTGCCTGCGCAATCTCTTTAATCGTATAGGCCATCTGAACCCTCAATTCCGAGGGTGTATTTAGCCCTGAAAGGCGCGCAGTGAAACCCCTGCCTTTTGCAGAGCGGACCAAATCCGTGCATCGCGTCCATAAACGTCATCGCGGTATTGCGTCGGGCCTTTGGCTTGCGTGAATGCCGTCCGATATATGATATGCACCGGGACTTTCTTTTTCAGCTTTACTTGGGTTTGCTGCCGCGTATCCAAAATCGAGTGGAAGAACGTCTTTGGGTCCGCTTCCTGCTTGGCCAGGATCGCATAGGCAAAGTCGAAGGGATCCTGCAAACGGATGCAACCGTGGCTGAAGGCCCGGACGTTGCGTTGGAACAGGCTCTTGGATGGGGTGTCGTGCAGGTAGATGTTATGCTTGTTCGGGAACATGAACTTGACCAGCCCCAGCGCGTTGCGCGACGATGGCGGCTGTTTCAGGTCAAAGGGGAAATTACGCGCGTTGTAAGCGCCGAAGTTGATGTTTGCCCGGCTGACCTGCTGTCCGCGTGCATTATAGAGCTTGAGGTGGCCTGCCGCTCCGGGATTGCGCTGCATCTGCGGCAGGTATTCCTTGACCGCAATCGAGCGTGGCACATTCCAGGTCGGATTGATCTCGAGATATTCCATCTCGTCCGAGAATTCGGGCGACCGGCGATCGCCGGTATTTTTGCCAACCACGGCGCGGGTTTTGAATGTTACCTTGTCGTCGTCAATGATACGGGCGCTGAAATCGGTCAGGTTGACCAGCACGTGCCGTTTGCCGCGTGGCATGTTCAGCCAGCGCTCGCGTTCCATTGCGACCATGATCGAGGCCAGCCGCGTCTCGACCGTTTCGTTGATTTCCTTGATCGTGGATGCCCCGGCGGTGCCGTCGGCCTCCAGCCCGTGGGCGGCCTGAAACCGCTGAACGGCCTGTTCGATCTTTACGTCATAGGTGCTGGAGGACGAGCGCGCCAGAAAGCCCATCAGCGTCAGCCGGTTCCGCAGGGCCACGACGGCATTGCCCGAGGATCCGGGTTTGAGCGCGTTGGCAGGCACCTTGGGACCCCAGCCACCAGCGCCTAACTGGCGCTCCAGCCGGGTCTTTTCCTTCAGTAGGCGGGCGTATTCGCCGGATGTCGGCGGCAGAGCGCGGAAAAACCCCCGCGGGCTACTTTTGGTGAAATTGGTCAGATAGGACGTGGGATCGCGATACGGCACCGCCCGCACGATTCCGCTGTCCACGTCGGATGGAATCAGCATGCCGGTTTGCAAGTCGCGTGCCAGCCGCAGGAATGTGCGGCTCAACTCGACCTCGACGCGGCCCAGATCACGCGGGGTGCGGGCCGATTTCATCATCGTCATCAGATTGGCCGCATCATATCGTGACGCCGGCAGGCCATGAACGCTGGATTCCTCGATCGCCTGCAAAAGCGCCTGACGCCGCTGGCGGTCCTTGCTATCCTGCCCCGTCCAGATGCCCGTGTAATCATTGGCCCGGTAGAATGCTGACAATGCTTCATCGCGCGCCGCCGCTTCGGCAACGGATTGCTTGAACGCCGTTACTTGCGCCGTGACAGGCGCGGGCAACGCAAACACAGCCAGCAAGACGGCGGCGAGACCCGTCATCAGCCAGCGTTGAATGGAATATGAAGCCGTGAAAAACATCGATCCCCCCGAGGAAAAAGAACAACATGTGGTTACAGGTGCCTAATAATCTGGGCGGCAGCCCCCTACTGTCCATTCAATTTTGCGCCATCGCTTTGCTAAGTTATGTCCTGCGGCCAATTCGCACCGGTTTCGTGGGATTTGACACAGTTCAGATGTTTTGCGCGGATTTGTGCCGAAAACCCTTGCCCGGACAAAAAAGCACCAACCGACGGGTTGGTTAGCGATTCTTTATATGTCATACGTATGGTGCATCTGGGGACGAGATGAACGTATCCGCGGCAACGCGGGCAAACGAAGTGACGGGACAGGCGCAGATACATGACTTTTGACAATTCGGGACACGTGACGCGACGCGCGTTGCTGGGTGCTTTTGCGGCGACAACGCTTGTGGCAGCCCCCACATTCTCCAACGCAGCTGGTTTTCTCAAGGGTGCCGGCGATATTCGCAGACTTAGGATGGTTTCGACCCGTACGGGCGAAAAAATCGACACGATCTACTGGATTGAAGGCCAGTATATCAAAGATGCGGTGAAAGAGATTTCGATCTTTATGCGCGACTGGCGGCTGGACGAAGTCAAAAACATCGACACCCGCACCATCGACATCATGGCCGCGAGCCATAATCTGGTCGATACGAGTGAACCCTACACCCTGCTTTCAGGCTATCGTAACCCCAACACCAACGCCATGCTGCGCCGCCGGTCCAGCAATGTCGCGCGCAACTCGCGCCACATGGCAGGCCAAGCCGCTGATCTGCGCCTGAAGTCGCGATCGGTCGGACAATTGACCAAAGCAGCCGTTGCCTGTCACAGCGGCGGCGTCGGGAGATATTCCCGCGCCAATTTTGTCCACATGGATTGCGGTCCCACCCGCACATGGGGCGGCTGACAAGACCCCTCCAAGCCTCTCTCAGGTTCAAAAACGCCGATCCGTAACCGGGTCGGCGTTTTTTTTTGTTCTTGGATTTGATGTCAGCGACCAGCAACAGAGCTGCCGCTGGAAGTGGGGTTAGTCAGGCGTAGCCTTACCCTCGGGCCAGCTTGGCCATCCGCGCGTCGCGCAGGCGCGCGAAATCGTCGCCCGCGTGGTAGGATGACCGCGTCAGTGGCGTGGCTGATACCATCAGGAAGCCTTTGCCATAGGCGGCCTTTTCATAGGCGGCGAATTCTTCGGGCGTCACGAAACGGTCAATCGCGTGGTGCTTGGGCGTGGGTTGCAGATATTGGCCAATGGTCAGGAAATCGACGTCGGCCGCGCGCATGTCATCCATGACTTGATGCACTGCTTGGCGATCTTCGCCCAATCCCGCCATGATACCGGATTTGGTAAAGATCGTAGGATCCAGTTCCTTGACCCGTTGCAACAAGCGCAGACTGTGGAAATAACGCGCGCCTGCGCGTACTTCTGGATAAAGGCCGGGCACAGTTTCAAGGTTATGATTGAATACATCCGGTTTTGCGGCCACGACCACTTCGACAACTTCGGGCGCGCAATGCAGGAAATCCGGCGTCAGGATTTCGATGGTCGTCTTTGGGCTGCGGTGACGAATCGCGCGGATCGTCTGGGCAAAGTGTTCGGCTCCGCCGTCCTCGATATCGTCGCGATCAACCGAGGTGACAACCACGTGGTTGAGGCCCAGTTTCTGTACCGCGTCGGCCACCCTGCCCGGCTCGAACGCATCCAGATCCTCTGGTGGTTTGCCGGTGGCGATGTTGCAGAAACTACAGGCCCGGGTGCAAACCTCGCCCATGATCATCATGGTGGCGTGGCCTTGGCTCCAGCATTCGCCGACGTTGGGGCATCCGGCCTCTTCGCAGACGGTAACGAGCTTGTGCTCACGCATGATGTTGCGGGTGTCGGCGTAGCCCTGACCAGACGGGGCCTTGACCCTGATCCAGCTGGGCTTTTTCGGTTGAGGATTGTCCGGGCGACGGGCTTTTTCGGGGTGCCGCTGTTCGGGTATCTTGAGGTCACGCACGTTATTTTCCCCGCGAAAGGTTTGGTAACTCTGTTTAGCTATAAGAGGTGGCGGGGGAAAGTTCCAGTGACGCAATGCTGCCATGCGGCGCACGCGATTTGGGTAATGAGTATCCCCCGCACCCGTGTTTTTGGGTGAACTGGTGCCAGTGACCTGCCATCCGACCTGATCGGATGGCAGGTATCAGTCATAGCCAGTGTTCATAGCTCTGGTGTGGTGATGCGCACGTCCTCGATCAGCGCGCTGCCAACGCGCGCCAAAACCCCGGCCAGTTGATCCAGCCAGCCCTCTGTCCGGGTCGCCATACGGTGAACCAGTGCAATCTCTCGACCCGGCTCTGGCCCGGCGAACCGCATGAGGTGCACACCTGATGTTGACCGCGTTTCTGTCATTGCCGCCAGTTCCGGCATCAAGGTCAGGCCGAATCCCGCTGCTACCAGTCGCGTAAGTGTTGCAAGCGACGAGGCCGCCATGTCGATCTGCGCATGTTGCCTGCCGCGACCGCACAGGTCCAGCGCCTGATCAGTGAGGCAATGACCATCCTCCAAGAGCAACAACTGCGCATCGCCCAGACCATCGGGGCGCAGCGCCTCTACCCCTGCCCCGAGAGCCTGAAGCCGTGCGTTGCTGCCAGCCAGCAAGAACCGATCCTCAAAAAGCGGAATCGCATGCAACCCGTCGGCCTCGACCGGCAAGGCCATGACTGCGGCATCCAACGCGCCATCCGACAGATCGGCGATCAATCGTTCGGTTTTGGATTCGTGAATCTGCACGTCCATCGAGATGTCATGGCTGCGCAACGCCTCTAGCGTGCCGGGCAGGATATAGGGTGCAATCGTCGGAATCATCCCAAGTCGCAACCGCCCCGACAGCCCGCCCTGCCAACGCGCTGCTTCCTCAAGGCTTTGCATTTCTGCATGGACGCGCTCTGCATGGTTCAGGATCAACCGCCCGAAAGGCGTCAGTATCGCGTGGCGCGCGCGCCGCTCGACCAGAGGTTGGCCCAGTTGTGCCTCCATCTCGCGGATTTGCACAGACAATGCGGGTTGCGAGATGCTGACCATCTCGGCGGCGCGGCCAAAATGGCGCTGCGCGGCCAGCGCGCGAAAATAGCTAAGTTGGCGAAGTGTGATGTTCATAACCTTGGATTATCGCAATCAGAAGAAACTGCAATTGGATTTTATTGCACCGATACCAGACACTCTGTTTAGAATCGTTCCAGACAAACGGGCGGCCTGCGCGGCCCCCGACCAGATAATCAACGGAGGATACCCCATGGACGGCGACATCAAATGCCCTTTTGCAATGCAGAAACCAGTCACGAACCGCGACTGGTGGCCAGAGCAACTGAACCTGAAAGTGCTGCATCAGCACGGCCGCACCCCCGATCCGTTGGGTGACGATTTCAATTATGCCGAGGCGTTCAAAACCCTTGATCTGGACGCGGTAAAGCAAGACCTTTTCGCTCTGATGACGGACAGTCAGGACTGGTGGCCTGCGGATTACGGCCATTACGGCCCGCTCTTTATCCGCATGGCGTGGCATAGTGCCGGCACCTATCGCACCGGCGACGGGCGCGGCGGTGCATCGACCGGTAACCAGCGGTTTGCACCGCTTAACAGCTGGCCTGACAACGGCAACCTCGACAAGGCGCGCCGCCTGCTGTGGCCGGTCAAGAAGAAATACGGTAACGCGCTGAGCTGGGGTGACCTGATGGTTCTGGCGGGCAATTGCGCCATCGAATCAATGGGCGGCAAGGTCTTTGGCTTTGGCGGCGGCCGGACTGATATCTTTGAACCCGAAGAAGACATCTATTGGGGTGCAGAGGGCGAGTGGCTGGCCACGTCCGACAAGGAAAACAGCCGCTATTCCGGCGAGCGCAATCTGGAAAACCCGCTGGCCGCCGTGCAGATGGGCCTGATCTACGTCAACCCCGAAGGCCCGGACGGTAACCCCGATCCGGTCGCATCCGGCCATGATATCCGCGAGACGTTCACGCGCATGGGTGTCGATGATGCCGAAACGGTTGCCCTGGTTGCGGGTGGTCACACCTTTGGCAAGGCGCATGGCGCAGGCGATCCGATCTATGTTGGTCCCGAGCCGGAAGCGGGTGACATGGCCGACATGGGGTTCGGTTGGAAGAACACCCATGAAAGCGGCATGGGTGCGCATGCCACCACATCCGGTATCGAAGGCGCGTGGAAGCCGAACCCGACAACGTGGGACATGGGCTTTTTCGATGTGTTGTTCGGCAATGAGTGGCGGCTGACCAAAAGCCCGGCAGGCGCACAGCAGTGGACGCCCAAGGATTGCAAGCCCGAGCATATGGTTGAAGACGCGCATGACCCGTCCAAGAAGCATCCGCCGATGATGACCACCGCCGATCTGGCGATGCGGTTTGACGAGAAATATGAAAAAATCTCGCGTCGTTTCCATGCCAACCCTGAAGAATTCGCCGAAGCCTTTTCCCGCGCGTGGTTCAAGCTGACCCATCGCGACATGGGACCGAAGGTACGTTATCTGGGCAAGGATGTGCCGTCAGAAGACCTGATCTGGCAGGACCCGGTCCCGGCTGTCGATCACCCGTTGATCGACGCGGACGATATCGCACAACTGAAATCCGATCTGCTTGGCAGTGGTCTGAGCGTGTCGCAGTTGGTCAGCACCGCATGGGCATCGGCCTCGACCTTCCGCGGGTCCGACAACCGGGGTGGTGCGAATGGCGCGCGTATCCGTCTGGCACCTCAGCGGAGCTGGGAGGTTAACCAGCCTGCCGAGCTGTCCAAGGTTCTGGATGTGCTGGAAGGCGTGCAAGCGACCTTTAACAATGCTCAATCGGGGGGCAAGCGCGTGTCGCTGGCCGATCTTATCGTGCTGGGCGGATGTGCCGCGGTCGAACAGGCCGCCAGCGAAGGTGGCCACAACATCGACGTGCCGTTCCATCCGGGTCGCATGGATGCGACTGCGGAACAGACCGACACTGACAGCTTTGCCGTGCTGGAGCCGGTCGTCGACGGGTTCCGCAATTACATGCAGGCAGAATACAGCATACCGGCGGAAAAGCTGCTGGTTGATCGTGCCCAACTGATGGGGCTGAACGCCCCCGAAATGACCGTACTGGTCGGCGGATTGCGGGTGCTGGGCGCCAACACGGGCGGATCGAGCCACGGCGTTCTTACCGACCGTGTCGGCACGCTGAGCAATGACTTCTTTGCCAACCTGCTGGACATGAACATCGGCTGGGCGTCGTCCAACGAGTCGCAGACCGAATTCGAGGGCAAAGATCGCAAGACCGGTGCTGTCAAATGGACCGGCACCCGTGCCGATCTGGTATTTGGCTCCAGCTCGCAACTGCGGTCGATTGCCGAGGTCTATGGTCAGGACGATGCAGGGCCGCGCTTTATCCGCGATTTCGTTGCCGCGTGGTCCAAGGTGATGGATGCAGATCGGTTCGATCTGGCCTAAGCTACGGTAGTATAAACAAGAAAACGCCCCGCACCTGTCGGGGCGTTCTCATTTCTGCGTCCTTGGCAGTGGACCTTCTGCGCCGTGTTTGGCATACGCTGAAGGCAACAAAAAAGGGGGGCATGATGGACTGGCAGTCACACCGGCGCGAGGCCCATAACCTCAGCCACTTGCAAGAATACCTCAAGCAGATCGTCTATGGTGGCAATGATGGGATCGTGACGACCTTTGCCATCGTTGCAGGCTTTGCCGGGGCGGCGGCGGACGGGGTAGCGCAGATCGGTGGGCTGGCTGTGTTGGTTTTTGGCCTCGCCAACCTCTTTGCCGACGCAACCAGCATGGGCTTGGGCGAATTTTTATCCTTGCGGTCGCAACACGATCTGTACCACGCCCGCCGTCATAGTGAATTGCGCGAGATCGCCACGAACCCCGAGCACGAACAGGTCGAACTGTTTATGATTCTGCAACAGCGTGGGCTGCCAGCGGGTGAGGCAGATACGCTGGCGGATATTCTGACCCGACACCCGCCGATTATGGCCGATCTGATGATGACCTACGAATTCGGCATGCAGGATCCGGCGGACGAAAGCCCCGCGGTCAGCGGCTTGTTCACTTTTGGATCGTTTCTTGTGTTCGGGGCTGTGCCTTTGGTCCCCTATTTTTTGCGTGAACCCACGCAAGACACCTTTTATCTGTCGATCGCCGCGACGCTCGCGGCGTTGATTTCGCTGGGCCTGCTACGGTGGAGTGCAACGGGTGAGCGGCTGGTTCGCACCGTCACCGAGACGGTGTTGGTCGGCACTGTTTGCGCGTTGGTGGCCTACGGGGTTGGGGCATTGGTCGGTGGCTGAATGAGCCACTGACGGCCCGCGCTACCCGATCATGCCGCCCGCATCGCCCAGCATGGCGTAGTGCCGCTTGAGCCTTTGCAGCGCTATACGCAGCACGATCTTGCCCGATCGTGCAGACCACCCCATGCGTTTTTCCGCGCTTTCCAGCCCTTCAAGCTGGCAACAACACCGCAGGGCGATATCCCCCAGACCGGGGCCCAGATCACGCAGAGCGCCCTGAACCCTGCGACGCGCTGCGATGGCTCCGCTGGTTTGTGCGGGCTCCGCAGCGCCGTCGATGTCGGTACACGTCAGGAACCGATCCCAATCCTGCGCGGCGTCCGCACCCATCTGGGACAGTTCGAAATCCTCGCGCAGCCGTTCGCCCGCGCTGACCAGATCCTCTGAGACAAAGCGTTCCCCGTCTCGGTCGCGTCGGCGCGACAGTGCCACGAGCGGAGATTCAGCAATGCCGTACCTGATCCTGCCACGCGCCTCTTCCGGGTCAGAGGTCAGTGGTGTTGACGCATCTCGTCCGACAAATGTTACTTTCGCGTCGGCAAATCCTGACGCATGGTTTTCACCAGCGGCAAGCATCTGACCGACGGCCGCGCGCCCTTTGCGCGTTATGGTGTAACGTGCGATCCGGCCCGGTTGCTCGCACACGATCCATCCTTTGAGCGCCATTGCCTCGGCAATTTCCCGGTCAACCACTGCGGTGCGCGTGGCCTCGCCGGTTGCACCGTCACGCACGACGACCGCCTTATCCATTTGCGACGCAACAGCCAGAACCGCACCGGTTTCACATAGTCGTCGCAGGATGCGCTGGCTTTCGGTCTTTAACCGGGCTTCTGAAACTTGACCCAGATCTTTGGCAATTTTCGTCATTGGTTTCCCCTTGAGTGAGGAACCGGTTTTTTTGCAGGGGGCTAGGCGCTGTCCGAGTGTGCGCAGCGCTTCATCGACAAGATGATCATCGCGACGCGTCTCGAAACGCCTGATCCGACGCAGGATAGTGGACGCATGGCAGCCCGTTCCCCGCGCCAGTGCGCGGATGGAAGCACCCGTCTCGGTATGCAACAGATACAACAGCGCCCCGTCTGGTACCCAAGACGGAACACATTTCGTGCCCCTCAGAGACCTGCCCCAATTTTGCATCCGCTACCCTCCATTATTGTGGTGCTTGCCCGGATCAGGCGGGGTACACCATCGTTCTCACAAGTTGCCCAAGCCTTTCATAGACTTATCCACAGATTTACTCACAGCGTTGTCCACAGCGGCGGAACGCAACCTAGGCGAGCAAATGTTACCGGTTCGTTAATTGTTGCTTGCCCCTCAACCTTTGTTTCGAATTGGTAAACAATCAGCCACAGGTGCGTTCGCTGCGATGACGAGAAGCGCAACACCCGCTTAGGTTGCGTCATGGTGATCCGATCTGAAAACCGGAGACCCGATATGAATGAGATTATGCACACCCTCGCCACGTTGCGCCGGCCCCGCATCCTGATCCGCGCCGCCCGTATCGGGGCCGCAGATTATCGTCGCGAGGCGCATCTAAGGCGGTATCTGGGACAGGGCCGCCTGCCGCGCAGCGACGCCGCCCTGAGCGATCTGGTCGAAATGGAAGCGGCGCTGGAAAACCAGCGCCGCGAAGATAACGCGGGCTATTCGGCCTCGCGCCATGTCGATATTCTGATTGCGATGATGGGTGAGGCGCGCATGCTGCGCGCCATCACCCCACAGCCCGTTACATAAAGGCGTCGGGCATCGACTCTTTCTTGCGCGCGGTGTAGTCGGCCAGCCCTTCGGCGATACCTTCGTCGAGGGGCGGCTGCTGATAGGTGTCCAGCATCCGGCGCATCCGTGCATTGGCCAGTGTCATCGTATCGCGTGCGCCGTCCTCTTCCCACGTCTCGAATGGCTTGTAGTCCAGCACTTCGGTACGCCAGAAGGCGTCCTTGAAATTCGCCTGCGTATGGGCACAACCGAGATAGTGCCCGCCGGGGCCAACCTCGCGGATGGCGTCCATCGCCTGACCGTTTTCGTCATGCATGACACCGCGCGCCATATGGTGCAGAACGCCCAGCTGATCGGCGTCCATCACGAATTTCTCGAACGACGATACCAGTCCCCCTTCGAGCCAACCACACGAATGCAGCATGAAATTCACGCCGCCCAGCAGCACCGCGTTATGAGTATGCGCCGTTTCATATGCTGCCTGTGCATCGGGAAGTTTAGAGCCACAAAGCCCCCCGCCAGAGCGATACGGCAGGTTCAGGCGGCGCGCGAGCTGACCGGCACCATAGAGGATATGACTGGCTTCTGGTGTGCCAAAGGTCGGCGCGCCGGAGTTCATGTCGATTGATGTCACAAACGCGCCAAAGATCACTGGCGCGCCGGGTTTCACCAACTGGCTATAGGCGATGCCGGCCAATACTTCGGCCAAAACCTGCGTCAGCGTACCAACCACCGACACCGGCGCCATCGCGCCACCTACAATGAAGGGCGACAGGATGCAGGCCTGATTGTTCTGCGCGTAGACTTCCATTGCGCCCATCATCACGTCGTCGAAGGTCATCGGCGAGTTCACGTTGATGAGCGAGGTCATAACGGTGTTTTCCTGCACGAAATCCTTGCCAAAGAGGATCTCACACATATCGACGCTGTCCTGTGCGCGGCTGGGTTCGGTCACAGAGCCCATGAACGGTTTGTCCGACAGAGTCATGTGGGCATGCAGCATGTCGAGGTGACGCTTGTTCACCGCCACGTCTGTCGGCTCGCATACCGTGCCGCCCGAATGGTGCAACCATTTGGACATATAGCCGAGCTTCACGAATTTGCGGAAATCGTCCATTGTTGCATAGCGGCGGCCACCATCCATGTCGCGCACGAAGGGCGGGCCGTAGACAGGCGCGCAAACCAAACTGTTACCACCGATTTCGACGGTGCGCGCAGGGTTGCGGGCGTGTTGGGTGATCCGGCTGGGTGCGGTCGCGCACAGCTTGCGCGCCAAACCCTTGGGGATGCGCACGCGTTCGCCATCGATATCAGCCCCGGCCTCGCGCCAGCGGTCCAGCGCTGCGGGGTTGTTCACGAAATTGACACCGACCTCTTGCAGGATCGTTTCGGCATTGGCCTCGATGACCTCCAGCGCCTCTTCGCTCAGCGGCTCATAGAGCGGGATATTCCGCTCGATGAACCTGGCGGTTTCGATGCTAACGGCCGTGCGTTCGGCTCTGCGTGCGGCACCGCCGCCTCCCCTTGCCCGTCTGGGGGCTGCTGTTTCGGACATATGTGACTTCCCTCGTCAGTCGTGACGGCCCATCGAGCCTTGAATACCACCCGACAATATCCGAACGCGAAACCGCGCCACAGGAGATAACCGCCCCTTGAGGGGGGAAAGCGACATGTCGTGATCAGACAATGCCCCGGCTGGACCGTCATCAACCCGCCAAAACCCGATCCGCCCTCTTGCTTTGGGCCGCGCTGCGCCCTACTAGGCGAACATGACAGATACATCGCATGACCGCCTTTTGATTATCGACTTTGGCAGCCAAGTGACGCAGTTGATTGCGCGTCGCCTGCGCGAGCTGAATGTTTATTGCGAAATTCACCCCTTCAATACTGTCACGGACAGATTCCTAGAGGAATTTGCGCCGCGAGCCGTGATATTGTCCGGCGGACCGTGCAGTGTGCTGGATACGGACTCTCCGCGACCGCCTGCCGATGTTTTCGACCTCGGCGTGCCGATTCTGGGCATTTGCTACGGCCAGCAGGTGATGATGCAGATGTTGGGCGGTCAGGTCGAGCGCGGCGATTCCACGGCCGAGTTCGGTCGCGCCTACGTGGTTCCCGGCGCCGAGCGTATCGACATGCTGAACGGTTGGTTTTTGGAGGAACGCGAACAGGTCTGGATGAGCCATGGCGACCATGTCAGCCATATCGCCCCCGGTTTTGCCGTCTATGCGACGTCACCCGGCGCGCCCTTTGCCATCACCGCCGATCTGGACCGCAATTTCTATGCGGTGCAGTTTCATCCCGAGGTGCATCACACCCCGAACGGCAAGACACTGTATGAGAACTTCGTCAAACTGGCTGGTTTCAAGGGTGACTGGACCATGGCCGCCTACCGCGACGAGGCCATTCGCGCCATCCGCGAACAGGTCGGCGACGATCATGTGATCTGTGGTCTGTCGGGCGGGGTCGACAGCTCTGTTGCCGCTGTTCTGATTCACGAGGCGATCGGCGATCAACTGACATGCGTATTCGTCGACCACGGTCTATTGCGTCAGGGCGAGGCCGATGAAGTCGTGGGCATGTTCCGTGATCATTACAACATCCCCTTGATTCATGCCGATGAGGCAGATCTGTTTCTGGGTGAGCTTGACGGCGTAAGTGACCCGGAAACCAAGAGAAAAATTATTGGCCGCCTGTTCATAGACGTATTCCAGAAACATGCCAATTCTATCGAGAACGCGAAATTCCTGGCCCAAGGAACGCTCTACCCGGACGTGATTGAATCGGTCAGTTTCTCTGGCGGGCCCAGTGTCACGATCAAAAGCCACCACAATGTCGGTGGCTTGCCGGAAAAAATGGGGCTCAAACTGGTTGAGCCGCTGCGCGAACTGTTCAAGGACGAAGTGCGCGCCCTAGGCCGCGAACTGGGTTTGCCCGACAGCTTCATCGGGCGGCACCCCTTCCCCGGCCCCGGTCTGGCAATCCGCTGTCCCGGCGAGATCACCCGGGAAAAGCTGGAAATTCTGCGCAAGGCCGACGCGGTCTATATTGACCAGATCCGCAAACATGGCCTCTACGACGAAATCTGGCAGGCGTTTGTCGCTATTCTGCCCGTGCGCACGGTGGGTGTGATGGGTGACGGGCGCACCTATGATTTTGCATGCGCCCTGCGCGCAGTGACTTCTGTCGATGGGATGACGGCGGATTATTATCCTTTCAGCCATGACTTTCTGGGTGAAACGGCGACGCGCATCATCAATGAGGTACGCGGGATCAACCGAGTAACCTACGATATTACCAGTAAACCCCCCGGAACGATTGAATGGGAATAAGGTCATAACGGCAGGAAATTTCGGCATCGAGACATGGGTATGAGGTGGGTCAGGTCAGACACCGCCAAGATCGTACTGGCCGTTTTCCTGATCTTTGCCCTGCTGGAGCAGATTGTTCGGATCTTTGATCTGCGCACCCGCCTCTCTGCCGCGCCAGCCGCCGTCAGCGAGGCAAACTATTCCTTGCGCGACATCCACGGCGAGGATTGGCAGGATTACATCGTGGTTGGACGCGAACAAACCACGTCGGCGATCTATAGCCCGTTCATCGAGTATATCAGTGGCCCGATCGACGGGGCGTTTGTGACTGTTACGGACGCGGGCCTGCGCTGCCATGACGCGGCCAAAAGCGCCTGCAGCATTTCGGGTGGCGCGGGAGAGGTATGGGTCTTCGGGGGCTCCACGACCTTTGGCTACGGCGTCAAGAATAACGAAACGATTCCTGCCTATCTGAACCAGATGCTGCCGGCCTACAATGTTCTGAACTTTGGCGTCGCTTCGTATTATTCGACGATCGAGCGGATCGCGTTTCTGAACCTGCTAACACATTTTGACCCACCTGCCGCCGTCGTCTTTATCGATGGTCTGAATGATTTCTATTATCATCGCATTCCTGACGAGAGCATGGTCTCGGACGAGTTGCGCAACACGTTTGAACTGCCGGATGCCGCGCGAACCCTGTCCAAATTGAATACATTGGCGCAGAAGTCCGAACTGATCAGCCTCATATTTGATATGGCGGGTGATAAAGCAGACAAAACGCCGATCCTGCTGCGGTCGGATGAGGCGCTCGGCAGAATAATCGAGCGGCTGGAACGTAACATCGCAATGCGCACAGCAGTCGCGAACGGGTTCGGGACAAGAATCGTTAACGTTCTTCAGCCTGTTCCACTCTACGGGCCGGGCCACGCGACATCGTATGTTCCGGCGGAATTCCTGCATTTCAAGGATCACGTCAACAGTGGTCGTGGTTACGAATTGATCCATGAGCGCCCGACGCTGCTGTCCAACCCCACGGTGCTGAATCTGGCCGAACTGGGTGCGACAGGTCAAATGTATGTCGATACAGTGCACTATCATCCGGAATTTAACCGGCTCATCGCAGAACGGATATTTCAGAAACTACAATTAGATTAATCCACGGAGCTTGTGGGTATTACGGCGGCTCCTGAACGGAGAATTTGAAAATGAAGATTTGGTATTTGCTGCGGCATTTCAAAGCGCTGAGCGACTGGGAACGACGCGGTTGGTCCGACCACGCGCCACAGTTTGTCAAACAGGCGATTTTCGAGAAATACGCAATCGACGGTGCCACTTGGGTAGAGACCGGGACGTTCATGGGCCGGACGACGCGGTTTCTGGCATCGCTGTCGCCGCTTGTCTATACGATCGAGCCTGCGCCCAAATTGTTCAAACGTGCGAAACGTCGTTTCAAGAACACTCATGTTCATGTCCTGAATGGCACCAGCGAGGACATCATCCCCGCATTGCTGCCCAAACTGAACAGTGATGTTTGCTTCTGGCTCGACGGGCATTACTCTGCCGGACAGACCCACAGAGGGCCAACCGATTGCCCGATTGAACAAGAGCTTTTCGCCATTGCCGCAAACCTCGACAACTTTGAAAAGATGAGTATCCTGATCGACGACATTCGCCTGTTCGTGCCCAGCGAAACCACCTACACAGACTATCCAACGGTTGATTTTCTGGTCGACTGGGCGCGGAGGTATGACTTCGAATGGCGCATCGAGCAGGATATTTTTGTCATGCGTAATTGGTCTGAGGGCTGACTTTCGCGCCATGACATTGCCGAGCAATACCAAGACCATTCCCGAGACAGCAAATGTGCTGGGCGCCGCGCTGTGGATGACCGGGGCGATCGCGTCATTTTCGCTGATGGCGATTTCGGGCCGCGCAGTCAGCTTTGAGCTGGACACCTTTGAAATCATGCTGTTCCGCAGTGCCGTCGGCCTGATCGTCGTGTTGATCGTGGCCGGTATGGCAGGCACGCTGCATCAGGTTTCGCGCCGCCATCTGGGGCTGCATTTGCAGCGCAACATCTGTCATTTCGCGGGGCAGAACCTATGGTTTCTGGCGATTACATTGATTCCGCTGGCGCAGGTATTTGCGTTAGAGTTTACGGCCCCGCTTTGGGCATTGCTGATGGCACCGTTTGTTCTGGGCGAGCGGCTGACGCGTGTGCGGGTGTTGGCAGCGATGACCGGGTTCATCGGTATCCTTATCGTCGCCCGGCCTGCCCCTGACACGATCAGTATTGGCATGCTCGCCGGGATCACTGCCGCGGTCGGTTTCGCCGGTGCGGCAGTGCTGACACGGAAACTGACGCGCTCAGAGAGCCTCACCTGCATTCTCGTATATATGACGGCTATGCAGTCGGTCCTCGGTATTGTCTGCGCGGGAATTGATGGGGACATCGCGCTGCCCTCGGCAGGGTCTGTTCCCTGGCTGATCCTGATCGCGCTTTGTGGGTTGGTTGCGCATTTCTGCCTGACCAAGGCTTTGATGATCGCCCCGGCATCGGTGGTGATGCCTTTTGACTTCGTCCGCCTACCCCTGATCGCAGTGGTCGGGGCGCTGATCTACGGAGAGGTGTTGGATATCTACGTCTTTATCGGCGCCGTGGTGATTTTCGGGGCCAACTACATCAATATCCTATCCGAAATCCGTGCGCGACGCCTGCGAGCCAGCGCCGTGTGACTTTTTTGTGTCATTTTCTACGCCCGTATGCCTGCCGCATTTCGTGACGCGGCGTCATTATATCGCGATAAAAATCCAGACGGTATGACAATTCGCAACTTCTGGAGGAGCGAAACAATGAAATCCACTGTCCTGTCTGTCGCCTCTGCGATGACCTTGGCCGCAGGTGCGGCAACTGCTGGCGGTCTTGACCGTAGCGGCACCCCGATCGATATCATCTTTGAAAAGGGCAACTATGCCGAGCTGTCTTTTGGCTTTGCTGCGCCGGATGTGACCGGGAACGATGTACTGGGCAACAGCATTCCGAATATTGCCAATGATTTCGCAATGGTCGGCGCGGCCGTAAAAATGCAGTTCAGCGATTCATTCTCGGTTGGCGTGATCTTTGATCAACCCTACGCGGCAGATGTTTCGTACTCCGGAAACCGTCTGACAACGATGCTGGGCGGTACATCAGCCGACGCCAGCAGCAACGCGCTGACCATTTTGCTCAAATACAATCTGAGCGATCGTCTTTCGATCTACGGTGGTCCACGCGTCGTCGAAGCCGATGGTGACATCACTCTGTCCGGACGCGCCTATGGGCCGCTCAATGGCAACAATTACAGCTTTGATTCCAGCCGTGGCATTGGTTACGTCGTGGGCGCTGCGTATGAAATCCCCGATATCGCGTTCCGCGCCTCGCTGACCTATCACTCGAATGTACGTCTGGATCTGAACACCACGATCACGCCCTTTGGCGGTGGCCCGATTCCCGTCGGTTCGACCCAAGCCAAGCTGCCCGAAAGCATCAAGCTGGCCGTTCAGTCGGGCGTCGCCAAGGACACTCTGGTGTTTGGTAGTGTGCGTTGGTCAAACTGGAGCGAGTTCAAGCTGGACCCGGCGGGTCTCACGCCCAACTTGGCCGAGCTGGATGACAGCATCATTTATGAAATCGGTGTCGGGCGCAAATTCTCGGACAAATTCTCGGCTTCGATCAGCTATGCCTATGATCACAGCGATGGCAACGATCTGGTGTCACCCCTCGGCCCACGTGATGGCGAGCAGTCGATCTCGGTGGGTGGCAAGTATCAGGTCACCGACGCGATCAACGTATCCGGCGGTATCAAATACATCTGGTTCGGCGACGCCCGTCCGGAAACCGGTACACCAGACGTCGCGCGTGGGGCGTTCAACAGCAACACCGCGATTGCCGCTGGTTTCAAGGTTGGTATCAACTTCTGATTTCAACCAATCTGGTATCTTGTTTGACCCCGCAGAGCATGTCTTTGCGGGGTTTTTTCGTGTTTCGTGGGTTGCGCGTTCAATAGATTCAGGTTGTGTTTCAACTTGGGGGGAAAACGGTATAGGACACCGCTAAAGAAGGGCGGCACGATGATTTACGAAACACCTGAGGACTGGCGCGATGCCCCGCACAAGCGGGTGCTGTTCTATGGAATGTCCGGTTTAGGCAAAACGCATTTGTCGAACATGTTGCGAGGCTCTGGCGGGTGGTTTCACTATTCCATCGATTATCGCATCGGCACGCGCTACATGGGCGAACTGATCGCCGATAATGCCAAACGTCATGCGATGCAGGTGCCGTTCCTGCGAGAATTGTTGTTGTCGGATTCGATCTATATCGGCTCCAACATCACCTTTGATAATCTGGCACCGGTATCGACCTATCTGGGCAAACCCGGAAATCCTGAGCGTGGTGGTTTGCCGATAGACGACTATCACCACAGGCAAGAGCAGTTCCGCCAAGCTGAGATTGCGGCGCTGAATGATACCGGCCATTTTGTCGAGCGGGCGCAATCGCTCTATGGGTATCCGCATTTCATTTGCGACACGGGCGGTTCAATCTGCGAGTGGGTGGATGGGGACGATCCGAACGACCCACTGCTGACCGAGCTATCACAACAATGCCTGCTGGTGCAGCTCAGGGGCACTGACGCGCATACCCAAGAACTGATCCGACGCTTTGACCGCGCGCCCAAGCCGATGGCCTATCAGCCCGAATTTCTGGACACGGCATGGAATGTTTATCTAAAAGAAAACAACATGCTGCCTACCGATGTTGATCCTGATACCTTTATCCGCTGGACCTATGCACGCGCGCTGGCCCATCGCGCGCCACGCTACGATGCAATGGCGCCTTGGGGCCTCACGCTGGAGGCATCGGACGTTGCGCAGGTCAAGGATACTGACGATTTCGATGCGCTGATCATGCGCGCGCTAGAAAACCGCGGCTAAGCCGCCTATCTATCCTCTTTCCACCCCCTGCCAAAGGCCAGAACAATGCCCATCAAAATCCCCGCCTCGCTGCCCGCCTACGACGTGCTGACGCGCGAGGGTGTTATGGTGATGGACGAGGATTCCGCCGCGCGTCAGGATATACGCCCGTTGCGCATCGGTCTGCTGAACCTGATGCCAAAGAAGATACAGACCGAAACGCAGTTTGCCCGCCTCATTGGCGCGACGCCTCTACAGATCGAGCTGAGCCTGATCCGTATGTCCGAGCACGAGGCCAGAAACACGGCCGCCGAGCATATGGAGAGTTTCTATCGTCCCTTCAGTGAAGTCGAAGCCTCGGGAGAGTATTTTGATGGCCTCGTCATTACCGGCGCACCGATCGAACATCTGCCCTTTGAGGAGGTGACATACTGGGACGAGCTACGCACAGTCTTTGACTGGACCCAGAGCCATGTGCATTCAACATTCGGCGTGTGCTGGGGCGGCATGGCGATGATCAACCATTTTCATGGTGTGGCCAAGCACATGCTGCCAGCCAAGGCATTCGGCTGTTTCCGGCATCGCAACATGTTTCCTGCGTCGCCGTATCTGCGGGGGTTTTCAGATGATTGCGTGATTCCGGTCAGCCGCTGGACCGAAATGCGCAAATCCGAGATTGACGCCGCCGCTGGTCTGACCACGCTGCTACACAGCGAAGAAGTCGGCCCTTGTCTGGTCGAAGATCCGGCACGGCGCGCCCTCTATATTTTCAACCATCTGGAATATGATAGTGACACGCTGAAGCAAGAATACGACCGCGACGCTTCGCAGGGTGAACCGATCAATGTGCCCGGCAACTATTATCCAGACGATGATCCCACACGCCCACCGCAGAACCGTTGGCGCAGTCACGCACATTTGCTCTATGGTAACTGGATCAACCAGATATACCAGACAACCCCCTTTGAGATGTCGCAGATCGGTCTAGGTTCCGCCTGAACACCCCAATGATAGGGAGAGGCGGACAATGACGACGAAACTGATACTGATGGCGCTAGCGGCTGTGGCTCTGGCCGCCGGCTGCGGCGGGTTGGCTGGCAAACGCGAGCGTGATGCGCGTACCGAATTTCCGCCGATTGGGCAATTTGTCGAGGTAGGTGACACGACGGTGCACGCGTGGGTTCGTGGCTCTGGTCCCGATCTGGTGCTGATCCACGGGGCTGGGGGTAATCTGCGTGATTTCACCTTTCGTCTCGCTGACCAACTGACCAATCGTTACCGTGTCATCGCCTTTGATCGCCCCGGTCATGGATGGACTGACCGACTGCCGGGTTTTGGTGGCGCAGGTAGCACACGCGGCGAGAGCCCGGCAGAACAGGCAGCATTGCTGCAAAAAGCGGCAAAGCAACTGGGCGTGCAGCGCCCGATAGTGCTGGGGCATTCCTTTGGCGGTGCCGTGGCTCTGGCATGGGGACTGTCGCAACCGCGTGACACGGCTGCGCTGGTGATTGTCGGCGGGGTATCGCAGCCCTGGCCGGGCGAGATTGACCGCTATTACAAGGTCACCAGTTCGGCCATTGGGGGCGCCACTGTCGTTCCCCTGATCACCGCACTGGCTCCGGATAGCCGTATCGAGGATGCACTCGCAGGGATCTTTGCGCCGCAAAGTCCGCCCGACGGCTATGCTGAATATGTCGGCCCCGGCCTAACGCTGCGCCGCGCGTCCCTGCGTGCAAATGGTCAGCAAGTGAGCAGTCTAAAGGCCCATGTCACCGAAATGTCAAAACGTTACGCCGACACGCTGACGATGCCTGTCGAGATCGTGCACGGCACCGCCGATACCACCGTCCCGTTGCAAATTCATGCAGAACCGCTGGCCCGTCAGCTGCGCCGCGGTACGCTGACGCAGTTAGAGGGCGTCGGGCACATGCCGCAGCACGCGGCCCCCACCGCTGTGATCGCCGCGGTCGACCGCGCCGCGCGGCGCGCCCGATTGCGCTGAGCCTGTCGGCAGGCCATAATGCGCAAAAAAGGGAGCAGCTTCATGGACCTACCGTTTGACGGTGCGATCAGCGCCTATTTCAACGCCGAGGCACCAGAAGACGTGCGCAACGCCATCCGTCGCGCCGAAAAGGGCGACATTCTGGATGGCGATTATCCACATTCCGACCGGATGCCTCGCAAGGCCTATGAAAAGGATCTTGCCAAGCTTCAGATCGAACTGGTCAAGCTGCAAGCGTGGAGCAAGGAAAGCGGCGCCCGTATCGCATTGATTTATGAGGGCCGAGATGCCGCCGGAAAAGGCGGCACAATCAAACGTTTCCGAGAGAATCTTAATCCTAGAGGCGCGCGCGTTGTTGCGCTGCCAAAGCCGTCGGACACCGAACAGACGCAATGGTATTTCCAGCGCTACATCGACCATCTGCCTGCTGCCGGTGAAATCGCGTTTTTCGATCGCAGCTGGTACAACCGCGGTGTCGTGGAAAAGGTCTTTGGTTTTTGCACTGATACGCAGCGCGAGCATTTCTTTGCACAGGTGACTGATTTTGAGCGGATGCTTGTCGAGGACGGGATTATTCTCGTCAAATTCTGGCTGAATGTGGGGCGGGCCGAACAGTTGCGCCGCTTCCTAAGCCGAGAGCGCGACCCGCTAAAGCAATGGAAGTTGAGCTGGATCGACGTCGAAGGGCTAAAGCGGTGGGATGCCTATTCCGCTGCCATCGCCGAGACGCTTGAGCGTAGCCATAGGGATGCTGCCCCCTGGACCATCGTACGGTCGGACGACAAACGCCGCGCACGGCTGGCAGCGATCCGTACCGTGCTGCACCGAGTGGACTATGCCAACAAGGACGTGCAGGCCATCGGTCCAATCGACACAGACATTTGCGGCGGCCCCGATATCTGGAATGTCTAAACGTGGCTATCACCACGGCAACCTGCGTCAGGCGTTGGTCGAAGCAGCACTGGCGTTGATCGAGGCGAAAGGACCGACCGGCTTTACCCTATCGGAGGCGGCCAAGCAGGCCGGTGTGACCCCTGCCGCAGTCTATCGCCACTTTGCCGGGCGCGACGATCTGATCGCCGAAGCCGCGCGGCAGGGTTACGAGATTTTCGCCGAGTTGATGCAATATGCCTATGATGACGGCCAACCTTCGGCCCTCGCAGCGTTCGAGGCAACGGGCCGAGCCTATCTGGCGTTTGCCAGAAAGCATCCGGGCCATTACATCGCGATGTTTGAAAGCGGAATTTCGGTCAACCGCACTGTTGATCTGGCGGCTGTCGCACTGCGCGCCCGCAGCGTTCTGGAAAAGGCAGCACTTGAACTGTCACAGCACATTCCTGCGCACAAACGCCCCCCGCCTGCAATGTTCTCGGCGCATATCTGGGCGCTGAGCCATGGTGTGGTGGAGCTGTTTGCGCGCGGCTCGCCCGGTACGCAGTCGCCCTACCCGCCCGAAGACCTGCTGGAAAGCGGTATCGGCATTTACCTGCGCGGGCTGGGCCTGTTGCCGCCCGATCAATAGCCGCCGCGACGCTATCACAATCGACATGTGCCCTGCGCTTTATTCTCCGGTGGAGCGGCGCAAAGTCTTGGAGAATGTCAGCACCAGCATGGAACTGACAATCCAGCCCAGCAGTTTGTAAATCGATCCGGCCAACTGCCAGAACCTAGGTGTATCGAGAAAAGAACGCGACCATGTGGGCACTTCTGGTGCCTGCGTCATATCGGCCCTCACCCGGCACAGGCGCTCTTGGCCCAGCTCGATCAGCGGCACGAATTTGTCCAGCGCAAAGAGGATCGGCAGGATTTCATTGCGACAGGGTTCATTTGGGATCGCCGGTCGGCCGCCTTGTATGAACGCGGAATCCGGGCTGGTGTTCAAGACGAGGACATCGCGACTGAGCGCCATATGTGTACCCATGACACCAAGCGCGACCATCAGAATGAATGTCGATAACGACCGGTAAATGGAAAACCCATAGCCAAATGCGACGCCGAACATCCAGATAAAGGGACGAAGGAGGATGTTGGTCTGTGTCCCGTTCTGCCATCTGGCCTTGAGCCGCGAAATCCGGCGGAACCCTTCCTCATCGCCCTGATGTCGCATGACCTGCGCCAATTGCTCCATCGGCTGGGGATTGAACTCCATCCGGGTGGGTCGGTAATCATAGAACTGTAGCTTCAGCCATCTCTTGCGTTTTTTCCATGGGCGCGCGCCGTCTCTCAGAGGCTCCATATGCCTCACGGAGCGCGCCAAGATCACGAGTGCGCACAAGAATATCGACCATTGTACCATCCATCCGTAATCTCGTGTCATCGCCGCATCGAGGGCTCCTTCGATGAACATCAGCGCTGCATAGCCAATCAGACCAAAGACAACGGCCCAAATCAGCCAAAATAGCCCCGGTGATTTTCGGCGCGTTTCCCGCTGCATATGCCGCGCTTTCTTGCGTCCGACCACTTTGGGTCTGGGGTCAGGCATTTCCAGCGCATCATAGGTAAACCCCGACAGATCGAGACGGACCGTCTTGGGCCATTTGTTCCCGTGATTGTCGGTGAGTTTGCCCACGTGACTGTTGCGCAGCCCGATGGTGGGACGCAGGCGAAACGTGTCCTCTGTCACGCCACGCTCCTTGACGAACGCCCGCTTGGCGCGCCGGGGCATTTTCTCGAAACGATGCTCGGTTGCCAACAACGGCGCTCTGGGCCAGTCATCGCTGAATGTCGCCACGGCCTCTTCAGTGAAATAAAGCGGCTGTGCTGGCCAGGTCATCGTCGGCAAATCCGAATGGAGTTCTTCTTCGTCCAGCATTTCGACCACGTGGTTGCGCCTGTGAACCACGAATTTGGACCGGAACAACGACTCGCCATACCAGATGGACGCGTGCGCCCCAAAGAGACAGTTGCCTCGTTTTGCCTCTTTCAGTTCTTCTGCGGTCATTAGCGTTAATGGTTCGATCGCCTCGCGACCGAAATCGGGGAGCTGCTGATAGGTCCAGTCATCGGGTTCCACGATGCGGAAATGGCCCGCGTCGGCCATCAGAGTGCCGCAGAAGACGCGCAGATAGTCCTTCTTCTGTTCGTCGGTTTCCAGCAGCAGATCACCGCGCCTGAACGCCGGGAAGAACGCCTTGCCTGCGCCTTCGAGTAGCTGAAAATGTCGACCCACGCGGATGGCTTCGCCAAAATGCTTCCGTCCGCGAAACGACACCTGAAACTCCCACAACTCCGCATCCTTGGCAAAGCTGAGCGGGGTCACACGGCACGCCACCGGCTTGCGCGTGGACAGGGTTTTGCGCATCGCGCCCCAGCTATCCTCGGAATCCACCGTCAGAGTGCCCAGATCCAGCCCGACCGATGCCCGCGAAGCGTTGAGCATCAGCGCATTCACGGCTTTGGGCGGGCTCATTAACGTCAGCCCATTGCTGAACCCGAGATTGATCGAAGTTTCGACCTTGCATTCCGACAGTGTCACCGACCCGCGCCATTCACCGCTGAGGAACAGGCTGCCGCCGACATTGCACCCGCTGAAGTTGGCGAGAAGCACTTCATCATGTTCAGGTGTGGCTTCGGCCTCGTTCGGGCGCGCTATGCGGCGGGGGCGCACCAGAATTGTTTGCAGATTGATCGTGCCCGCAACGATGCAGTTTATTGCTTGAATTTGGCCGCGTATGTCTGTTTGAAGCCCGTTGGAGCTCGCCTGCAGGCTGCGAATCCGTGAATTGCTGAGTTCGAGCGCGACCAGATGGTTGCGTTCTTCCGCGATCAACGCGGCGCCCGCAATATCAAGCGCACCGTCAATCTCGCTGTTCAGAAAATCAACCAGCCCCTTGGCCTCAAAACGCACAGCAGATTTGTCTTGGGGCTTTACGTCCCGCAATCCGACAAACCCGCTGATCCGCGCCTGTTGCGCATTCAATGCGGACCCTTCTCCGGCAATGAGCTTGCTGCTGGCGAGAAAAAGATTGGCGCCGATCCGGGACGCTGCAACAGAAACGCCACCCAATACGGCGCTACCTTCATAGATATTTACACTCTTCGCAATGCATGCGTTGCCAAGTGACACCGCATATTCGAGGATCGTATTGGTCGTATCGATATGCGCGCGCGGTGGTGGACCACACAGCAGCGATCTCTTGATCACGAAGGACTGATCAAGGTCCGCATTGTGAAAGTTCAGTCGGCACATCCCCTGTGCCGCCACGCCCTCGATCACCGATGCATTTTCGGGCGCGTTCTCATCACCGTGATCAGGATCGAATGCGCCGGTCATTGGGCCGCGATCTTTGCCATACCAAGTATCACGCGCCACGATACCTGTGCGATTGTCGTCCGGCTCTGACGAGAAAACCTGTTCAAATTCAACCTGACCGAACACTTTGCAGGCCTCGGCAGTCACGACCCTGAGGCCACATTTCTGAAACCGCAGCCCCAGCAGGGTCGATCCGGTCAGATCGATCTCGTCAGCAAAATGACAATCAATGAAATAGAGGCCGATCAACCCCTCTTGACGACCGCGAAAGAGGTTGGCCAGATCGACGCGCCCATGAATATACGCATGACTGAGGGTAAATGTCCGCTCTTCCAGCGGGGCGACCTTGTGCCGTTCATGTGCATTGAAAATTGCTTTGACCAGCAGATCGGCGCTGATCTCAGGACGATCTTCGGAACTGGGAAATACCGTCGTCGACCTGGTCAATATCGTCTTCGTATCCAATTGGCATCTCCGATAGGTGTGCCACGTTACGCAACCATACGCAGTTAGAGCAACCAGTCATTCGGCCTCGAAAACGAGAAAAGGGCCACCCGAAGGCAGCCCTTTTCCAAAAATATGCAGGCGTCTTAACGCTTGGAGAACTGGAAGCTCTTCCGGGCTTTGGCCTTGCCGTATTTCTTACGCTCAACCACGCGGCTGTCGCGGGTCAGGAAGCCCGCAGCCTTGAGCGCGGCGCGCAGGCTGGGATCATAGAGCTGCAGAGCCTTCGAGACGCCGTGCTTGACCGCGCCGGCCTGACCAGAAAGGCCACCACCAGTGACAGTCGCCATCACGTCAAACTGATCCTCAGTGCCCGACACGGTGAAGGGCTGGCGCAGGATCATTTGCAGAACGGGACGCGCGAAATAGACGCTCATCTCTTTGCCGTTCACGGTAACCTTGCCGGAGCCCGGCTTGATCCACACGCGGGCGATAGCGTCTTTACGCTTGCCCGTGGCGTAAGAGCGGCCCAGATCATCACGGACGGGTTCGCGGGTGATTGCCTCTTCGGCGGGTGCGGCGGTCACGCCTTCGGCAACCGCTTCGAGCCCTTCGAGGGATTTGATTTCTTCAGCCATCAGTATGCCACCCGAGTATTCTTGGAGTTCATGTTCTTCACATCCAGCACTTCGGGGCTTTGCGCCTCGTGGGGATGTTCGGTGCCCGCATAGACGCGCAGATTGGTCATCTGTGTGCGGCTCAGACGGTTGCCCGGCAGCATGCGCTTGACAGCTTGCATAACCACACGTTCGGGGTACTTGCCCTCAAGGATCTGACCGGTGGTGCGGGATTTGATCCCACCCGGATGGCCGGTATGCCAGTAGTTGGGCTTTTCACGCTTCTTGCCGGTCAACTGAACCTTGTCCGCATTGATGACGATGACGTTGTCGCCCATGTCCATGTGGGGGGTAAAGCTGGCCTTATGCTTGCCGCGCAGGCGGGTGGCGATAATCGAGGCGAGACGGCCCAGAACAACGCCCTCGGCGTCGATCAGGATCCATTTCTTGTCGATATCTGCCGGAGTTGCAGAGAATGTCTTCATTGTGTGTCGAAACCTTATCTGGTGTCCGTTTGGGACGCGTCGGAACGCACCCGTATGTGATGGGCGGTGTATATAGGGACTGCGCGCCACGTCAAGCGAGGTTTTACTTAATAAACAAAGCAAAAACAGCAAGTTAGTATTTAGGTATTATAATACCCCACTAAAAATCAACATTCACGGGCGGTCGCGACAGCAGCGCCGAAATACGACGCAGGCCGTCCTCGAGTGCGGATTGTTCGGCAATGGCGTTCAGGGTCAGGCGTACTGCATGTGGTGCTGCCCCGTCTGGCGGTGCAAATTCATCTGCGGGCTTGATTCGCAGTCCTTCTGCCTCGCAGGCCATGGCAAATGTCGAGCCACGCCACCCCTGCGGCAGCCGCAGCCACACAAAGGAAACATCGGTGCGCCACTTGATGTCCCATTGGCCCAGTATATTGACGGCAATCTGTACCCGGTGCGCCACTTCGCGCTCCACAAGATCGCGAATCCGCTCCGCCTCGCCAGAGCGGATCAACTCAGCGCAGAGATCCAGAACCGGCTGCGGCAAGCCGTAGAAGGTGGATTGCGCCACTTGGCGTGCCGTCGATGCCTGCTCTGCCGGGCAGGCTGCGAACCCGAAACGCAACGCGGCAGAGACCGATTTCGTCAGGGAGGAAACCAACCAGCCGCGTTCCGGGCAGATGGCGCGGAATGTGGGCATGTCGGGGCGGTTTATCACATGGCAATCATCCTCGATGATCTGCAACTGATACCGTCGGGCAATGTCACCGATGCGCTGACGACGTTCCAGACTCATGCGGGCGGTGGTTGGGCTGTGCGCGTGAGGCGACAATAGCAAGACCTGCCCCCCGTGGCGGCGCAATGCCTCTTCCAGACGGTCGGGACGCAGGCCCTCTTGATCGATCTCGACCCCGATCAACTGTGCACGCAGCAACCGCGCGGCATGGCGCACACCGGGATAGGCCAAGCCTTCGGTCAGGACTACGGGACTCGCACCGTGCAAACAGGCCTGAAGTGCCATCATCACCGTGTTTTGCGCCCCAAGCCCCAGCACGATGTCATCTGCTACCAATCGCCCGGCGCGCTCCGGCCCGATCCAGCGAACCACCTGTTGACGTGCAGCCAGATCGGTCTGTGACGTCGGATAATCAAGATAGGGCGCGTCCTGCATTTGGCCCAATTGGCGCAGCACGGTGCGGATTGCCGCGCTCTGCCCCACTTCGGGCACACGGGCGGCGCGAAAATCCAGCAAATCCGTTTGCGCAAGCCCGATCAGCGGTTCCGGCGGCGGCGGGGCCAACTGCGGTGCGCCGGTGACAAAGGTGCCGCGTCCGACAGCAGCCTCTACCAGCCCTTCGTCAGTCGCCAGCTTGTAGGCGCGCGCGACTGTGCCCGGCGTGATACCAAACTCCCAAGCGAGCTCTCGCACGGGTGGCATCTTGGTGCCGGGCTTTAGGCGGCCAGATCGAATAGCTTCGCGGATGGATTGTATCAACACAATGTACTTTGGATCTGACTTCCCGGCAAAATCAGGCAGGCCAATTGTATCAATAACAATGTTTCCCTCGCCAATCATCGCAAATCCCCATAATTTACACCTACGTAGCACGCAAATTGTACCAATACAATGCAGGAGAAAAGACCATGTTGACCCTCACCCAAACCGACAGGATGGCCCTGACGCAGCTGAATGCGCGCACTGCACTTCCCTTGGCGGCAGTGGCAGCGGTTCGCGTGGCATATCTGATTACCCTGTGGTCATTCCGCTCCCGCACACGAAAGACCCTGAATGCCCTGCCTTACAGTGCGCTCGAAGACATCGGACTGACGCCGCGTCAGGCCGCATCGGAAAGTCGCAAATGGTTCTGGAGGTCGTAACGTCCCCGGTACGAGACCTCTTCTACTGGCCGGGCCATGCGCCCGGCCTTTTTTTCGTCGCACCGTTCTGATTGCGTTTGCGATCAGCCCTTGGGGGGAATTGAGTAGGTCATGCTGGCGCGCGCAACCGGTGCCTCGCCCCCTTCCGAGAATATCAAAACCTCGCCCACCGCCAGCACGCGCCCCAGCTTGAGCAGGCGACATTCGGCGATCAGATCCACGCCCGAAATCGGCTTGCGCATGAAATCAATCGAACAGTTGGTGGTGACGGCCAGCCCCTGCGGCCCGATCATCGCCAGAACCGCCAGATAGACTGACACATCGGCAAGCGCAAAAATTGACGGACCAGATACGGTGCCACCGGGGCGCAAATGGCGTTCACCTACCAGCAAACGGGTGCGAATACGCATCTCCCCCACTTCCTCGATGGCGAACTCGCCACTCACTTGTGGAAACTCCGCTTTCAGGAACGTGTCCAGTTCCGCCGCGCTCATCTGCAAACCCATGCTTTTCTCCGTCCCTGCGTATCGCTACAACTGACCCCAAGTTTGAGGGAGTGGCAAGATGGCGATATTGGAACGGACCGACACAGGGGCAGTGGCACACCTGCGGATGAATGCGCCCGAGCGACTGAACGCCCTGAGCGACACGATGCTGGCCGCACTGAAGTCTGAATTCGAAACGCTCTCCGACCAGCCACAGATACGCGCCGTGGTGCTGTCTGGTGCGGGCAAGGCATTCTGTGCCGGTCATGACCTGAAGGAAATGACCGCTGGCAGGCAGGCCGAGGACGGTGGCAAGGCCTATTTTCACGATCTCTTTGAACGTTGCGGGGCGCTGATGATGGCGATCCGCGCCCTGCCCCAGCCCGTGATCGCCGCACCGCATGGCATCGCCACCGCGGCGGGCTGTCAGCTGGTCGCCTCATGTGATCTGGCCATCGCCGCGACAGGCACGCGGTTCGGCGTGAACGGTGTCAACATCGGGCTGTTCTGCTCTACCCCGATGGTCGCACTCAGCCGCAATATCGGGCGCAAACAGGCGTTCGAGATGCTGACGACTGGCAGCTTTATCGACACCGACCGGGCCGAGGCACTGGGGCTGATCAACCGCGCCGTGCCCGCCGAAAACCTAGAGGCAGAAGCGATCGCTCTGGCGACGACCATCGCCGGAAAACTGGGCGCCGCCGTGCGCATCGGCAAGGAGGCGTTTTACAAACAATCCGAAATGTCACTGGCCGACGCCTACGCCTATACCGGCGACGTCATGGTGCAGAATATGCTGTGGCGCGATACGGAAGAAGGCATCAGCGCCTTTATCGAAAAGCGCCTTCCCAAGTGGGAACAATAGGCGCGACCTGCCCGAATACTGTGTATTGAACGCTCACGTGGTGACCCAACGTCAGCCGTAGCCCCCTGAATTCCCGTGTGTTCACAATTCCTTGAGGTTTGTTTCCAAATCAGTGCCACATTATTTCCATATTTGCCGTTTTTCCGCCCCAATTTACCAAGTATCTATTTTAATTGAATTTTAGGTGAGATTATTTTGGGGTTGTTGCACCATGAAATTATGGATCTCTATCGGCGTTTTTTCTCTTCAGGCCAGCATCGCATTGGCCGCCGATCTGCCGAGCCCCGCAGCCCATGACGATTTCCCAGTCCCCGGAGCCACATCAGTTCTGTTGGGGCGGCAGCTCTTCTTTGATCCGGTCCTGTCTGGCAACCAGAATATTTCCTGCGCGACCTGCCATCACCCGGCTTTGGGCAGTGGTGACGCGGTGTCATTGTCGATTGGCGAAGGCGGTATTGGTCTTGGGGTAGAACGCATCGCCGATCCGGCCAACATGCCGCTGGCGCGCATCCCCCGAAATGCGCCAGCACTATACAATTTGGGTGCGCGTGAATTTACCACGCTCTTTCACGACGGACGGGTGCAGGTCGACGACAATGCCCGGTTCAACCTCGCAATGCCCCCCGGCCACGAACTGGAACGCCACCTACCCTCGCCACTGGCGGCTCAGGCCATTCTGCCAATCACCTCGCATGACGAGATGGCTGGCCAACCCGGCGAAAACCCGATTGCCGATGCCGTCGAAGAAGGCCACATTCGCGGTCAAGACGGTGCCTGGCAGATGCTGGCGACGCGGGTCGAGGCGATCCCGGCCTACCGCAAACAGTTCGATTGGATCATTGGTGAGGGCGAGCCGATCCACATCACCGATATCGGCCGGGCGATTGCCGACTACATCTCTTTTGATTTCCGTACGACGGACAGCAAATTCGACGCGTTCCTGCGCGGCGACGATGCATCGCTGACCAATGCCGAAATCCGCGGCATGTCGCTGTTTTACGGCAAGGGCGGCTGCGGCGATTGTCATAGCGGTGTTTTCCAGACCGATCACAGCTTTCACGCCATTGGAATCCCGCAATTCGGACCGGGCAAAGGTCACGGACCGGGCTATGCCGATCATGGTCGCGCGGCTGTGACAGGCGATCCTCAAGACGCCTACAAGTTCCGCACACCGTCGCTGCGCAATGTGTCACTGACAGCGCCATACGGCCATAATGGTGCTTATGCCAATCTAGAGGACATGGTGCGCCACCATCTGGACCCGCTGACCATGCTGGCGGAATATACGTTGGAATACGCGCTGTTTCAGGACATGCAACTGAGCGTGTCAGACACCGAAGTGTTGGAGGATTTCGATGAAATGCTGCGCCTCGGTATGGCGGTCGAGCTAGAACCACTAGAGCTGCATGATGACGAAGTCGATGCCATCCTCGCGTTTCTCGGCGCACTAGAGGATCCGATCGCGCGCACCGGGCGTCTGGGTGTGCCGGATGCTGTACCGTCGGGGTTACCGCTGGATCCATTGAACCTGACGGATTTGCCTCCCTCCTGACCCTTTCCAAAGTGTCCGCGATGGCCTACATCGCGGCGCATGGACAACAATACATTGCATATCATTGGCGGCGGCATGGCCGGATCAGAAGCAGCCTGGCAGGCGGCCCATATGGGCGTCCGCGTCGTGATCCACGAGATGCGTCCCGCTGTCGGCACCTTTGCCCATCGCACCGGCGATCTGGCGGAAATGGTGTGTTCCAATTCATTCCGCTCGGATGATGATGAACAGAACGCTGTGGGTCTGTTGCATTGGGAAATGCGGGCGGCGAACGGGCTGATCATGCAAACCGCCGATCGCCATCGTCTGCCTGCGGGTGGCGCGCTGGCGGTTGATCGCGATCCCTTTGCCCGCAGCGTGACCGAAGCATTGATGGCCCATCCCAACGTATCCGTCGAATATGGTGAGGTGGACAGCCTGCCCGAGAGCGGCCAATGGATCATCGCCACCGGCCCGCTAACCTCTCAAAAGCTGGGTCAGGCCATCGCTGCGGAAACCGGACAAGGTGCGCTGGCGTTCTTTGATGCCATTGCACCTATCGTACACCACGACAGCATCGACATGTCCCGCGCATGGATGCAGTCGCGCTATGACAAGGGCGAAACCGAGGCGGAGCGCACCGCCTACCTGAACTGCCCGATGGATAAACCGACCTATGAGGCGTTCATTGACGCGTTGCTGGCAGCGGACAAGACCGAATTTCACGAAGGCGAAACAGCCGGGTATTTCGATGGGTGCCTGCCGATCGAAGTGATGGCGGAACGCGGGCGCGAAACACTGCGCCACGGCCCGATGAAACCCGTCGGCCTGACCAACCCACACATGCCGGATGTAAAGCCGTGGGCCGTGGTCCAATTGCGCAGGGATAATGCATTAGGAACGCTGTATAACATTGTGGGTTTTCAAACTAAAATGAAATATGGCGCGCAAACTGAAGTGCTGCGCATGATTCCCGGCCTTGAGAACGCGCGTTTTGCCCGGCTGGGCGGGATTCATCGTAATACATTTTTGAACTCACCCACATTGCTGGACGATCAGATGCGCCTGCGCGCGCGCCCGAATATCCGCTTTGCCGGGCAGATCACCGGTGTCGAAGGATATGTCGAGTCTGCGGCGATGGGTCTGCTCGCCGGGCGCATGGCCGCCGCCGAGATCCTCGGGCATCCGCTGGCCACGCCGCCGCAGGATAGTGCGATGGGCGCGCTCATCCACCACATTACAGGCGGGGCAGAGGCGAAAACATTCCAACCGATGAACGTCAATTTCGGCCTTTTCCGGCCGGTCGATGGACTTAAAGGCGGACGTCGTGGGCGCAAGGATCGTTACAAGGCTTACACGGACCGCGCCAAGTCGGCGTGGAATGATTGGCTGGCAAACAGCAGACTGGACGCCGAACAACCGGTGTGATTTTCTGGATCCATGACCGGAAAATTCCTCGATAAAGCCTATGATCTCGACGGGGCAGACAAGACTCAGGCGCATTACGATGCCTGGGCTGCCACGTATGACGCCGAAATTTCCGAAAACGGCTATGCCACTCCGGGGCGCTGCGCTGCTGCCCTTTGGGCCAAATTGCCCCGCCCTGATGCACCGATCCTCGATTTCGGTTGCGGCACCGGTCTCTCTGGGCTTGCGCTGAAACTTGCTGGGTATCGGGTGATTGACGGCACCGATCCCAGCGTTGAAATGCTGGAAGGTGCGCGCGCCAAGAACGTTTACCGCACGCTATCTGCACTCGACCTGTCAGACCCCGCCCCCATCCCCACCGGCCGCTATCGCGCCATCGCGGCAATTGGCGTGATAGGCACTGGCGCGGCCCCGGCCAGAACCCTGGATTTGTTGATGAAGACGCTCGGGCGTGGTGATTTTCTCGTCTTTAGCTACAATGATCACGCGCTGGCCGATCCGCACTATGTTGGCCGTCTTAACCAGTGGCTGGATTGCGGTGCCGCCCGCCTGATCACCAAGGATTACGGACCTCACCTGCCCGGACAAAACCTGAACTCCAACGTTTATGTTGTTGAAAAAAATTGAAATTTAAGACTCGATTTGCGCCATCTCCGACTGGCCCGCTGCACTTGGGGCATGCCTATTCGGCGCTGCTTGCTAATGATCTGACTGCCGCAGAAGGCGGGCGATTTCTGCTACGGATCGACGATCTGGATCAGACCCGTTCACGCCCGGAATGGGAGGCCCAGCTAAAGGACGACCTTGGTTGGCTCGGGCTACGATGGCCTGAACCCTGCCGACGAGAATCCGACTGCACGGCAGACTATGACGCCGCGCTGGACCGGTTGTGGGGAATGGGGCTGATCTATCCATGTACCTGCACACGGCACGACATCCGCGACGCAGCGAATGCGCCTCAGGAGGGCATAGCTGCACATGGGCCAGACGGCCTGATTTACCCCGGAACGTGTCGCGGTAAGACATTATCAGAACGAGATTTTTCCAAGTGCCACCTCCGCCCCAGAGGCGTCACGCTACGGCTCGATATGGCGCGGGCTTGTAGCTATGCCAACGGAGCAGAGAACAAAACCGAAGCCCCCAACCGAATGCCAAAGAGTTTCGCCAACTTCCACGAAACAGGTCATGGCCCGAATGGGGAAACCGGACTGATCGAGGTCTCCGCAGATACACTTGTTCACGGGGTCGGCGATGTCGTGCTGGCACGCCAAGGCGGAGAAGCCGCGTACCATCTGGCTGTCGTTGTGGACGACGCCGCGCAGGACATCAGCCACGTCGTACGCGGTCAGGATCTGTTTGATGCCACGCAGATCCATATCATGCTGCAACGTCTGCTCGACCTACCGACACCGATCTATCACCACCACGGCCTGATCCGCGATGACATGGGCAAGCGATTGGCCAAACGTGACGACGCACGGGCGATCGCAAAATATCGCACAGACGGTGCTACGCCTCAGGAGATTCGTCGCCTTGTTGGTTTAGATTAGAATTTCATCTTGCTGTAAATGCAGGATTATTCCTACTTTGCCTCGGGTTTCATGATCTCGACCTCTGCACCGTCCCGCAATGCGGTATAGAAGCAACTGCGGCGGTTGGTGTGGCAGGCAGAACCAACCTGTTCGATCAGAACAAGCAGGCAATCACGGTCGCAATCGATGCGCATCTCAACCAGTTTTTGGGTGTGGCCGCTGGTTTCACCCTTGATCCAGAATGCCTGACGCGACCGGGACCAATAGGTAACGCGCCCTGTTTCCAGTGTGCGTGCGACCGCATCGGCATTCATCCATGCCATCATCAGCACGTCACCATTGGTGGCATCCTGTGCGATGGCCGGGATCAACCCGGCGTCATTATAGGTCAGGCTGGCAGGATCGAACGACATTGGACATTTCCTTGGCAACTGGAGCACGCGGGATTATCTATGGGATATTGAGACAAAGGAAAAGTGATGAGCGGCAACAGCGACATGATCAAGCTCTACTCGGCACGCATTCTGGCGCTGGCGGCGGATATTCCACGGCTGGACCGGTTGTCCGCCCCGTCTGCGACGGTGAAACGTCGCGCACCGCTCTGCGGGTCGACAGTCACGGTTGATCTGACAGTCGAGGATGGTCGCGTCACCGATTTCGGCCAGGATGTGAAGGCCTGCGCGCTGGGTCAAGCTGCGGCCAGTGTTGTCGGTGCGAATATCGTCGGCTGCACACCGGCAGAGGTCGTTGCAGCCCGCGATGCACTAAAGGCCATGCTGAAGGCTGACGGACCGACACCACCCGCCCCATTCGACGGCCTCGAAGTGCTGAGGCCCGCGCAAGAATACAAGAATCGCCATGCCTCTATCCTGCTGACGCTTGAGGCCGCGGTAGAGGCGCTGGATGACGCGTGCGCCGCCAGTTCCTGCGCTTGAGTGACTGGTAGACTGATGTCGCCACGCGTTGTCTGGGCTTTCAACTTCACCGGCTGGATCCTGTTCACATTCTCTGCCGTGGGCTTTGTCTGGACCACATGGCGCGCTGGCGACATGATCGGTTTGGCCGCCAGCCTCTTTTTCCTGATTGCCTGTCTGGTTTTTCTGGTCCCGGTTTGGGCACACCGGCCCGGTCGTCGCGACTAGCCAAAAAAATCCGCCGCACATCCGGGGATGGATGGCGGCGGTCAGTGGGGTGCGATCCCCCATGGAACCCTGTCGTGCCGTCCGGGGGAACGAGGTAAACCCGGAGAGGACGTCGAAACAGGCAGTGTCAGTTACGTCGCATCAGGAATGGGGACAGGAGATGCAGGCACGCAAGAGGCATGGGTCGGATCGCAGGCAGAAACTCAAAAACTCAGACAAGACCGGGCAGATAAAGACCGACAACCAAAATGATCATCAATGCCGCACATCCGATCGCGTCCCCTACGAGGGTGTCGTTTGAACGGGCGGCGGCGGTTTTGATCTGTTGGAACATCGAGGCTTCCTTTTCAGTCCTTAGTGTTGCCTCTTTGTTCTCATTTTCAGCGTCACCTGTAAAGAACTTTTTAAGAACATCTGTGAACAAACAGACATTCCATATGTCAACTGTCTGAAAATATGGGAAAGTTTTCTGTTCAGCCGACCTCGATCAATCTGATCGCCTGATCCTGTTCCATCAACCACAACAGAACGCGGGCCGCCTGACCACGCGAACTGATCAACTCCGGATCATCGACGAGCAGTTTGCGTGCATCAGACTGGGCCACGGCCATCAGGGCAGTCTGTCCCTCGAGATCGGCCACGCGAAACTTTGGCAACCCGGATTGGGCCGTGCCGATCAAGTCACCCGCGCCGCGCATCTCCAGATCAACTTCGGCGATGCGAAACCCGTCTTCGGTATCGCGCATGGTGGCCAGCCGTTGCTCGCCGCTCTCACTGAGCGGCGTCTGATACAGCAACAGGCAGGTCGAGGCCGCCTCGCCGCGCCCCACCCGGCCGCGCAGCTGATGTAACTGCGCCAAGCCAAAGCTTTCGGCCCGCTCGATGACCATGATCGACGCATTGGGCACATCCACCCCCACTTCGATCACCGTGGTCGATACCAGCACCGCCGTTTCGCCGCGTTGAAAGGCACGCATTGCGGCGTCCTTCTGTTCGGATGGCATTTGGCCGTGCACCAATCCCACATGTGCCTCACCCAAGGCGGCGCGCAGGCGGCGGAATCGTTCCTCGGCACTGCTCAGGTCGACCGATTCACTTTCCTCGACCAGCGGGCAGACCCAATAGGCTTGCCGCCCCTCGGCAATGGCACGGCGCAACCGGTCCACCACTTCGTCCATTCGCTCCATCCGCACCAGCGCCGTCTTGATCGGTTTGCGCCCCGGTGGCTTTTCATCCAGCACCGATATGTCCATATCGCCGTATTGCGCGAGGCTAAGGCTGCGCGGGATCGGTGTCGCAGTCATCACCAAGACATCGGCCTTGTCCCCTTTGCGGCCCAGTTCCAGCCTCTGACGCACACCAAACCGATGTTGCTCATCAACGATAGCCAGCCGCAGATCGGCAAACCCGACGTCCTTTTGGAAAACGGCATGCGTTCCAACCAAGATACCAATATCACCGGCAGCCAATGCAGCCAATTTGACGCGCCGCTCTGCGCCTTTGTCCCGGCCGGTCAGGATTTCTAGCCGCACACCTGCCGCCTCTGCCAACGGTCGCAATCCTTCCAGATGCTGCCGGGCGAGGATTTCTGTCGGTGCCATCATCACCCCCTGCCCGCCGGCCTCGACTGCGATCAGCAGCGCCTTGAGCGCCACCAGTGTCTTGCCCGCGCCCACATCGCCTTGCAGCAGGCGGTTCATCCGGGCCGAACCCGCCATGTCGCCGGCGATCTCGGCAATGGCTCGGGTCTGTGCACCTGTCGGGGAATATGGGAGCGCATCCAATACTTTAGACTGCAAAACTCCAGTTCCGATACTGGCGCGTCCCTTGGCTCTCTTTAATCGGCTGCGCGCCAGCGCGAGGGTCAGTTGATGCGCCATCAGCTCGTCATAGGCCAACCGCGCGCGCGCCGGGTCAGCAGGGCTAAGATCGCCGATGTCCTGTGGCGTATGCGCCGCCTCGACTGCGGTATGCCAGTCCGGCCATCCCGCCTGCGCCTTTTGCGCGGGGTCAATCCATTCCGCCAGTTCCGGCGCGCGGAGCAATGCGGCTTGTGCCGCCTTGAACATCACCCGTTGTGTCACGCCGGCAGTCAGCGGATAAACCGGCTCGAACGCAGGTATCTCGTGTGCCTCCTCAGGCGAGAGCATGTGATCGGGGTGGACCATCTGCGCCACCCCATCAAACAATTCCACCTTGCCCGACAACACGCGTCGCGCGCCGGTGGGCAGCATCCGGCGCAGATATTCATCGCGGGCATGGAAGAACACGATCTGAAACGTGGTCGCTGTATCCTCTGCCGTGATGCGATAGGCACCCCCGCGACGGGATGGCGCGCGATGCTGGCCGATGGTCGCCTCGACCGTTACGACACCGGGCAGATCGGCCCCCTGCACGGTCGCCCGCATCCGTCGGTCAACCCCTGAATGCGGTAGAGTAAAGAGCAGATCGCGTGGTTTTTCGATATCGAGCGCGGCCAGCGCCTTGGCCGTCTTTGGTCCGACACCAGTGAGCGTTTCAAGCTCTGCAAACAGGGGAAAGAGTGGCTCCGGTCGTCCCTTCTTTGGGCCGTTTTCGCCATGTTCCGCGCTGTTGCTCATGCGCCTTCGATCAGCGACAACCAGCCGTCCTCATCCAGCGTTTCAATACCTAGATCTGCGGCTTTCTTCGCCTTGGAACCGGCTCCGGGGCCTGCGACCAGCAAATCGGTCTTGGCAGACACCGAGCCAGCAACCTTGGCTCCCAATGCTTCGGCCCGTGCCTTGGCCTCGGCGCGGGTCATCTTTTCCAACGTCCCGGTAAAGACGACGGTTTTTCCGGCGACCGGGCTATCGGATGCGTCAACCGAAGCGGCATCCTCGATGGTCAGTTCTGCCACCAGCGCGTCGATTGACGCACGTTCCGCCGCCTGCTGAAAACTGGTGACAAGCGCGACCGCGACTGTCGCACCGATGCCGTCAATCCCGACAAGGTCAGCCCATGCGGCACGCGCGTCTGCATTCAGCCCGTCCCAGACGGCATCCCGTGCGGGCTTGATCCGGGCGCGCCGGGCGTCTCGTGCGGCGATCTGGCGCTCATCTGCCTCGGCGCGATCCGCCTGCAATTGCCGCTCGGCCGCCGGGGCTGCCAGATCAACGGCCTCGGACAACGCTGCCCAACTGCCGAAATGGCGCGCGAGATCGGCAGCCGCCACTTCGCCGACATGCCGTAACCCTAGCGCGAAGATCAACCGCCCCAACGGCACAGTGCGGCGCTCCTCTATCGCAGTAAAGAGATTGCGCGCGCTCGTCTCACCCCAGCCGTCACGATTGGCCAGTTTGGTAAGGTTCTCGCTATCGCGTGCCTCGAGTGTGAAAATGTCGGCAGGTGTGCGCACTGGCAGTTGGTCGTCGTTGTAGAACATCTCGACCTGTTTCGCGCCCAGGCCTTCGATGTCGAAGGCCCCGCGACTAACGAAATGCTTCAGCTTCTCAACCGCTTGCGCCGGGCATATCATCCCGCCAGAACAGCGACGTACGGCATCGCCCTCCTCTCGGATCGCGGCGGAACCGCATTCGGGACAGACCTCGGGAAAGCTGTAGGGTGTTGCATCATCTGGGCGTTTGGCGAGGTCCACATCCGCCACTTTGGGGATCACATCGCCTGCGCGATAGACCTGCACCCAGTCACCGATGCGAATGTCCTTGCCTCCGCGAATTTCACCGCCAGTGGAATCGCGCCCGGCGATGTAATCCTCGTTGTGCAATGTCGCGTTACTGACCACGACGCCGCCGACCGTGACGGGGGTCAGTCGCGCAACGGGGCTAAGTGCGCCGGTGCGACCGACCTGAATATCTATGGCCTCTAGCCGCGTCCAAGCCAGCTCGGCTGGGAACTTATGTGCAATCGCCCAGCGGGGTGTAGTCGAGCGGAACCCCAGCCGGTGCTGGAGCGACAGATCGTCGACCTTGTAAACCACGCCGTCGATGTCATAGCCGAGGCTGGCGCGCTGCTGTTCAATGGCCGCATAATGCGCGAGCATTTCTTTGGGGCCATCGCAGAGTGCGGTCAGCGGGTTGGTCTGAAACCCCAGATCCGCCAGCCGATCAATCGCCCCTTTCTGCGTGTCAGACAGCGGATCACTCAAGGCACCCCATGCGTAGGCGAAAAAGCGCAGCGGGCGCGATTCTGTGATTGCCGCGTCAAGCTGGCGTAGGGATCCGGCGGCAGCGTTCCGCGGGTTGGCAAAGGTTTTGGCCCCGGCCTCTGACTGCCGTGCATTCAGCGCAGCAAAGTCCGAATGGCTCATGTAAACTTCGCCACGTACTTCCAGCAACTCGGGCGCGCCGTTCAGGGTTTGGGGAACATCCTTGATGGTGCGCGCATTTGCGGTCACGTTTTCGCCGACAGACCCATCGCCGCGTGTGGCCGCCTGAACCAGTTTGCCCTGTTCATACCGCAGGCTCAGGCTCAGCCCGTCGATCTTGGGTTCAGCCGTGTAACGCAGCGTAGCATCCGCATCGAGCCCCAGATAGCGCCGGATCTCGCGTATCAAAATCGGTGATATCTTCGGCGTCGAATGCATTTCCCAGAGACAGCATGCGTTGCGCATGCGTGACCTTGGAAAAACCGTCGGCGGGCGCGGCTCCGACCTGATCTGATGGGCTGTCGGCACGTTTGAGATGTGGAAACTTCTCCTCGATCTCTGCGTTGCGCCGCTTCAGCGCGTCATATTCCGCATCGCTCAGCTGCGGTGCATCATCGGCGTGGTAGTCCAGATTGGCACGCAGCAGGGATTCGGCGAGGGTTGCCAGTTCTGCGGCAGCCTCTTCTTCGCTCATTTCACAAACGACACGCGTTTCTGTCATGTCTTCTCCTCGCTGTCGCGTCGATTTGAAATTATCAGACCACCGGGGTCAAAGCTTTTGCACGCATTCCCTGCTCTGAGAAGGTGAAAAGAGTTCCGCCCCGCGAAGTCTTGGTATTGTGTATCGGACTTCCGTTCGGATGGAACACTAAATGCTTTTCGAATTGATAGGCCGCAGCCTCGCAGACGTCCAGTCCGCGTGATCGCCATCGGTGCAATTGGCAATACCAAAAGACCGCCGCCCGTTCTGGGCCGCGGTCTTTTCATCTTTGGAGGATGTTGCCTGTTGTGGCTTTCGGGGGCTTCGCCCCCGGCTTCACGCCCCGATGGCGAGACGTTGATCGTCAAGCTCGGTTGGTTCGGGATCTCGCAGCACATAGCCGCGCCCCCAGACTGTCTCGATATAGCTTTCTCCACCCGTAGCTTCGTTCAGTTTCTTGCGCAGCTTGCAGATAAATACGTCGATGATCTTCAACTCCGGCTCATCCATGCCGCCATAGAGATGATTGAGGAACATTTCCTTGGTCAGCGTTGTGCCTTTGCGCAGGCTCAGCAGTTCCAGCATCTGATATTCCTTGCCCGTCAGATGCACAGTTTTACCACCCACATCCACGGTCTTGGCGTCCAGATTTACATTGATCATTCCAGTGCGGATCACCGATTGTGAATGTCCCTTTGACCGGCGGATGATTGCATGAATGCGCGCTACCAGTTCTTCGCGGTGAAATGGTTTGGTGAGATAGTCATCAGCGCCGAACCCGAACCCCTTGATCTTGCTCTCTGTATCGTCTGCCCCTGACAGGATCAGGATCGGCGTTTCCACCCGAGCGAGGCGCAGTTGCCGCAAGACATCATGCCCTGTCATATCCGGCAACCCAAGGTCGAGCAGGATAAGATCATAGTCATAGAGCTTGGCCAGATCGATGCCCTCTTCGCCCAATTCGGTCGTATAGACGTTCAGATTGGCATGGGTCAGCATCAGCTCAATGCTCTTGGACGTCGTGGGGTCGTCTTCCACCAGCAGCACACGCATATATTCTTCTCCGCAAGTATGACTTTATCGAAAATAAACTTGGCGAATATTGGTTAACTACAAGTTACTATAGGCGAACATTTCGTGAATACCACTTAAAGTTGTCTAAACTCCTTTAACGCAGTCGCCTTCAGCGCCTCTTCTCCGTGCAGGCTAACCGCCCGAATCCATTCGCAAAACTCATCCTCACTCAGCGCGTATCGGTCGCAGGCATCCTCTTGCGAAATCAGGCCGTAGAGGACGCCGCGCACCACGGCCAGCTTGCGCGAGGCGACCCAGCGCCGTGTGTCCGGCGCGGGCAAATCCCCCTGCGTCAGCACCGTTCCATCGGGGAGCGTCACCGCACGCGGGCCGTCTACTTTTTTCAGATACATGTCTCTCACCCTCGCAATAGCTGCATCAAGCTGCCCCTTTCGCCGTTAACAGCGGCTGAAACCGGTGGCGTAGAATGCGGCGGATTTTCGTAAAGGGTTTTGCGTTTTCGCGCGGCAGCACTTATGTGGCAGACTGAAACGCCCATTCGCCGGAGACATCCAATGGCCCTCGACCGCCCCCATCCGATCAATTCGCTCGGTTTTGCAAAACCGCCCGCGGAAACCCGCGTCGTTGTTGCAATGTCCGGCGGCGTCGATAGTTCGGTCGTGGCCGCACAACTGGCAGAAGAAGGCTATGACGTGGTCGGCGTGACCTTGCAGCTATACGATCATGGCGCTGCTCTGGCCAAAAAGGGGGCGTGCTGCGCTGGTATCGACATTCACGATGCGCGTCGCGTCGCAGAGGAAATGGGTTTCCCGCACTACGTTCTAGACTATGAAAATATCTTTAAGGACACGGTGATCGACGAGTTTGCCGACAGCTACCTTGCCGGGGCGACTCCGGTGCCCTGTATCCGCTGCAATGAGCGGGTCAAGTTCAAGGACCTGTTGGAAACAGCAAAGGATCTGGACGCCGATTGCATGGCGACCGGGCATTATATCCAGCGCAAGGTGGGGCCAACCGGGCCAGAATTGCACAGTGCCGCCGATGCGGCCCGCGATCAATCCTACTTCCTGTTCTCGACGACGCCGGAGCAACTGGATTTCCTGCGCTTTCCGCTGGGCCACCTGCCGTCCAAGGCGGCCACGCGCGCGTTGGCTGCGAAATATGGCCTTAGCGTCGCGGATAAACCCGACAGTCAGGACATCTGCTTTGTTCCCAACGGCAACTATGCATCGGTGATCGAAAAGCTGCGCCCAGGAGCAGCCGAACCGGGTGAGATACACCATGCTGACGGGCGCGTGCTGGGCACGCATGACGGGGTCATTCATTATACCGTGGGGCAGCGCCGGGGTCTTGGCATCGGCGGATTGGAAGAGCCGCTATATGTGGTCAAGCTGGACGTGGATGCGCGCGTGGTCATCGTCGGACCAAAGGACATGCTCGCCACGCGTACGGTGCCGGTGCGCGAAATTAACTGGCTGGGAGACGAGCCATTGACCGCCCGCGCCGAATGGCACGTCGCCGTCAGGGTCCGGTCGACCCGCCCGCCGCGCGACGCGGTGATCCGCCCGCTGCCCGATGGCACCGCCGAGGTCGAGCTGCTGACGGCTGAGGAAGGCGTATCACCGGGTCAGGCTTGTGTGTTTTATGATACGGGAAGCAGTCGCATTCTGGGCGGTGGCTGGATCTGGCGCGGGAACTGAACCCGCCTCGAAGCAAACGCTGCATTCACAGCCGCGCCAGAACCGCGCGCGCAGCGCGCAGGCCCGGGGCCTCTCCGCCCTGCCCCAGACGCTGCATCGTCAGACGCATCGCGGCCAGTTGAGCATTGGGGTGATTCAGCACATCCAGCAATGCCGCCGCGATTTTTTCCGGTGTGCAATCGGCCCCATTGCATTCCGGCACATCACGGGTTTCGCTGACCAGATTGACCAAGGTTGCCGTATCGATCAATAGCATACGTTTGACGATCGCTCGGGTCAGCCAATTGGCATCATAAGCCATAACCATTGGTGTCTCTGCTGCGGCCAATTCTAACGAAACGGTGCCAGAGGCCGCCAAAGCGCAGGATGCGGTGGCAAATGCGGCGGTCTTGTCGTGGGCGTATTCTTGCGCACTACGCCCGCCGGGTCCCAGGATCAATGGGGCCTGAGGCCAGTCCGCCGTAACCTGCCGCACCAAATCAGTGACATTGCCGGTCGTCGGCACCACCAGTCGCAAACCGGGATGTGCCGTCAGAACCGATACCAACGCGCGACCGAATATCGGGCCAAGCCGGGCCACTTCGCCCCGACGCGACCCCGGCAGAACCAGCAACAGCGGCGCATCCCCCAGACCGTATGTGGCGCGAAACGCCGCCTGCTGGGCTGCGTCTGCCACCGGCTCTGTCACCACCGGATGACCAACGAAATCGCACGCCATGCCAGCCGCCTCCATGAAGGGCGGCTCGAATGGCAGCAGGGCCAGAACATGGTCGATCACGCGCGCCATCTTATCCGCCCGTTTGGGACGCCATGCCCAGACCGAAGGGGCAACATAATGCACAGTTCGGATATCGCTCCGGGCCTTGACGATATGCGCAACGCGCAGGCAAAAATCCGGGCTGTCGATGGTGATCAGCACATCAGGCTGCGCGTCCAGTACCGCCGCCGCCGTTTGCGCGATCCGGCGTTTAAGGTGGCGGTACTTTGGCAGAACCTCGACCAACCCCATAACGCTCAACTCGTCCATAGGGAAAAGACTGTGCAGCCCTTCGGCCTGCATCAACGGCCCGCCAACACCGGCGAATTCAACATCCGTCAGCGTCTTGAGCCCCGTCATCAGCGCAGCCCCCAGCCGGTCGCCCGATGCCTCGCCCGCGACGACAAAGACCTTCATCACACCGACCGTGAAATCAAGAAGATGCCGCGTTCTTCAACAGCCGATTTTACCCGATCCGCACCCAGAACCAATACCTGCCCTTCAGCGATCACCAGCCCGGCCAAACCAGCGTCAGCAACCGCCTCAATCGTCTGCGCACCGATCGCAGGCATGTCTACGCGCAGATCCTGCCCGCGTTTGGGCGCCTTGACATAGACCCCGCGCTGGCCGCGTTTCAACGCCTCGGGCGTGGTGCCGATGTATCGCAGAATCGCATCCGTGCCCTGAATCGTTTCGATCCCCAGACACAAGCCCCCCGCCACGGCGCATCCCTGCCCCAGATCAAGCGGCGCGAGACCATCGAGGATATCAAACCCGCGCGTGATGTCAGCCTCTTCGGCGGTGGTTGGTGCCGGCCCCAGATGCAGGCCCGCAGACACAGCCAGATCAGGCAACAATTCGTGTGCGCCAACGACCTCGAACCCTTCGGCCTCGAATATCCCGATGATGTGGCGCAGCAGCGCGTCGTCGCCCTTGACCACCGCCTGCATCAGCCCCGGCGCGATCCGCATCATCGTTGCATCAAAGAGCGCCGGATCCAGCGGCGGACGTGCCAGATGCCCGGCAAAGACCATACGCGTGACGCCTGCCGTCCGCATCGCGTCGAAAATCGTGCCGAATTTCTCCAGCTGAAAACTCTGCGCCGTGCCGACCAATTCGCTGGGAATGCCGTTCAGCGTGATCTGCATCGCATCCGGATAGGCCGCGGCCAGTTGCACGGGCAACGCCCCGCCGCAGGCCAAGATCGCCAGACGTCCCGCCATGCGCGCGCCTCAGCCCTGTCCCGGCGTCAGGAACGACCGATCGCTGGCACCGGTCACGAAATTTACGATGTTGCGCACGTATTCACTTTCGGTTTCCTCACCCAAACGGCGGGCGCGATCCTGAAACGCGCCTTCGCCCTGTGCGAGCATCTGAAATGCGGCCCGCAGCGCGGTGATATCGGCGCGCGCAACGCCACGCCGTTTCAGCCCGACGAGGTTTAGACCATCCAACTCGCCGCGCGGCGCCTGCACCAGACCGTAGGGGATGACGTCATTGGTGACCATCGTCACCGCGCCAATGATTGCGCCCTGCCCGATGCGCACGAACTGGTGTACACCGGACAAACCACCAACCAGAACGTCATCCTCGATGATGCAATGCCCGGCGATCGCGGCGTTATTCACGATGATCACCCGATCCCCGATGATCGCATCATGCGCCACATGACAGCCCGCCATCAGCAGGCAATCGGCACCGATTTTTGTCAGGCTGCCGCCTCCTGCCGTTCCGGTGTTGATCGTCACATGCTCGCGGATGCGGGTCCGCGGGCCAATCTCCAGCTGGGTACTCTCGCCTTTGAATTTCTGGTCCTGCGGAATCTCGCCAACACAGGCAAAGGAAAAGATGGTGCAGCCTTCACCGATGATCGTGTCGCCCGTGAGGACGACATGAGATTTGACAACGCAATTGTCGCCAAGCCGAACCTGAGACCCGATCAGACAGAATGGCCCGATGACGCAACCGGCACCAATCTGCGCGCCGGGTTCGACAATCGCGCTGGCGTGGATCTGCGTTTCAACATCGGTGTTCATGTTCGTCATTCCCCGGAGAGGTCCATCATCGCGGTGAACTGTGCTTCACAGGCCATTTCACCGTCGACTTGGGCGACGCCACCGAATTTCCAGACTTTCGCGCCCGGCTTGCCACGCAACGTGGTCAGCGTCATTTCCAGCGTATCGCCGGGTACGACCATGCGGCGGAATTTGCAGGCCTCGATGGCCATGAAATAAACCAGCATATTGCGATCTGCCATATCCAGCGCGGTGCCGACCATGACGGCAGCGGTCTGCGCCATCGCCTCGACGATGGTGACGCCGGGCATGATGGGCTTGCCGGGGAAATGTCCCTGAAAATGCGGTTCATTCATGGTGACGTTCTTGATCCCGACGGCGGTGGAATACCCGTCGATATCACGCACCTTGTCGACTAACAGAAACGGGTAACGATGCGGAATGATACGCTGGATCAAGTGGATATCGGCGCTTTTGAGCGGCTCGGTCATTTTAGTCCTTTCGCGCGGGCACTCGTCCCCTTTTCACTACCAACTCGGTAAGCCGTGAGCAAGCAACCTCAATCCAAGGCGCGGCTGACCGCCACCCGTTGCATCGGTCTTGGTCGGTTCACAACACGCTAATCCTGAGATGTACCCGGCTCTGTCGACTCGGGTTGCGCCGTTTCAGGATCTAGTTGATCTGGCGTGACATCCGGGGAGGCATCTGGCGTGCCGTCCTCCGGTGGGGGGCCATCCACAGGACGGGTACCGTCACCAATCGCCACATCCACACGGGAAATCGCCAGATCGGTGATATCGATCACGTCGGCACGCAGCAACACCTGCCGGTGATCAAGGATGACGATGCCACCCGTATCACGCATGATCTGCACCAGAACCGGCTCTGCCAAGCGCATCAGTTGTAGCGGTGCAACCTCGCGCCGCCGCTCCAGATCCAGTGCCTCGCGTTCATTGTCCTGCCGAATGCCACGCACTTTTGCGTCAAAGGCGTCGGCCAGATCGCGAAAGGCAGCGGGCGTCATCGTGGGACGCTTTTCGGTCAGGGCCTGCTCTTCCGCGCGCAAATCCGCCTCGATCCGGCGATTGCTGGCAATCAACCGCTCGCGCTCTGCCTGGTAGTCGCGCGTGATCCGCTGTCCGGCTTTCGATCTGTTGAACAGCCCCTCGATGTCGAGGACAAGGATCTGGCTCTGGACCGTCCCCAAATCCTGCGCCAGAACCAGTCCGGGTGCGGCGCAGACCAGCGCGACCATCAGCGCAAGTCGACGCCAGATCCGCATGATCAGAATTCCGACTGGATCGTCAGGTCGAACTGCTGTTCCTTGTCTGACGCTTCTTTTTGCAACGCATGGCTGAAGTTGAAACGCAGCGGACCAAAGGGTGACTGCCAGATCACAGCAACCCCGACAACGTGACGTGGTTTGAAGCCTTGCGACGAGATCGGCGTGCCGCCTGCGACGTTGTTCACATCCCAGATCGCGCCCATGTCATAGAACGCCCCGGCCGTGATCCCGTACTCATCGGGCAGGCCCAGCGGGAATTCTGCATCCAGCTTCAATGCTGCATAAAAATTACCGCCCAGCTGCTCGCCCGATTGGACCGGACCGATACCGTTCGGTTCGAACCCGCGCATGATCTGCCCCGAGAAACGATCCACGGCGCGGCTGTTCTGGCCGCTGCTAAAGTGCAAGGCACCGCCTTCCAGTGTTGCACGCAGCGTCACTTCTTCGTTCAGGACCTTTGTCTGTGCAATGGCGCGGGCAGAACTCTTGATATATTCAGAGTCGCCACCCAGCCCGTAAAAATCCTGACCAAAGGACAGCAATACGCCCGCATTCGGGTTCAGGCCGGTCCGGCGCGTGTCGTAAGTGTAGTTATAACCAACACCACTGGAGAAGAGCCCACCGACGGCCGATTCTGCGGTCAGAACCGCACTTGCACCAGTGTAGTTGTCCATTTCCTTGTAACCGGCACTATAGGACAGGCTCAGACGCCCGTTTTCACTGACCGGGAAGGTCAAACTGGGGCGGAAATTACCGATTGTCGTGTCGTATAGAGCGTAATCACCGTCGGTCTCCAACAGGCTGAAACTCAGGCCAAAAGCCACGTCCCGCCCAAGGAAGGCAGGCTCGACGAAATCAATGTTGTAGTTGATGTTGTCTGCCGCCGCCGCAACCGAAGCGGACAGGCGTTGGCCACGCCCAAGGAAATTCCGCTCGGAGAATCCGACCTGCACGCCGATACCGCCGCTGGTGGAATAGGACGCACCGAAGGACAATGTGCCTGTCGATTTTTCCTCGACATCCACATCAACCACAACCTGATCGGGCCGAGACCCCTCGCGTGCATCCACATCAGCAGAGGTAAAGAAATCCAACGCGCGGATACGTTCAGCTGTTTCGCGGATTTCGCGCGGATTAAAGGGATCGCCCTCGACCGTATCAAACTGGCGGCGGATTACGCGGTCCAGCGTCGTGGTGTTGCCCTCGATATCAATGCGCTCAACAAAGATGCGCGGGCCACGCAGAATCACAAACTCGACATCCAGCGTCAGGTCGCGGTCATTGCGGCTGATGCGCGGTTCTACGCGCAAGAAGTCGTGTCCTTGGCGAATGCCCAACCGCTCCATCCGGGCGATCGAGTTTTCGACCAGCGAAGGTGAATAGACCACTCCGGGTTTGATTTTCAGCGCGGCCTGATATTCTTCGGCCTCGACGCCGTTGATCTCACTGATCGTGGTAATCTGGCCGAACCGGAACTGCTGACCTTCTTGTACGTTGAAGGTCACGAAATACGTATCGCGCTCGCGCGCCAGTTCAGCGTTTACCCCAGTCACTCGGAAATCGACATAGCCGCGTGCGGCGTAGAAATCGGCCAACACCTGCTTATCAAATTCGATACGATCCTCGACAAAGGTATCGCGGTTCACCAGCGCCCGGAAAATCCCGGTCTGCTTGGATTGCAGGACACGGCGCAGACGACGATCCGAATAGGCGCGGTTGCCAACTATGGAAATGCGCTGCACCTCAATCTTGCGGCCTTCGAAAATTTCGAACACCAGATCGACGCGGTTATCACTGCGTCGGATCACACGAGGGGTGACACGGGCAGCCGACCGCCCTGTTTCGGCGTAAGCTTCGATGATGGTGGCTGCGTCACGCTCTGCTTTGGCCGGGTTGAACACCTGCCTTGGGGCACTTTCGATGAAGCCGATCAGGTCCTCATCCTTGATCTTCTTGTTGCCCTCAAAGTTGATCTTGGAAATCGTCGGATATTCCTTGACCCGGATCTCCAGAGTGCTGCCACGGGGATTGATCACGACTTCTTCGAAAAGCCCGCTTGCCAGAATGCGTTGATAGGCATCGTTCAACTCACCTGCGCTGACACTTTGGCCACGGGCGATTCCCGCATAGGTCAGGATCGTTCCCGCCTCGATACGTTGATTGCCCTCAATCGAAACCGAACTGAACCGATAACTCTGCGCGGAAGCGGGGGATGCGATTACGGAAAAGCTAAATGAAAACAAGCAGATCAGCAATAAGGCCGACAGTGTCCGCGTAAGTGCGGAAATCGCCTTGCGCCCACGGCGCAGGTCATTCGTACATTTCATTGCTCAAACCCAGTCAGACATCCCAGTGTGATTGTCAGTAACGGGTCTCTGGGACCTTGTCAAAACGCCAATGATGCGCCGCTCGGCCCTGTTGTCCGAAGGGCGCAGTCTTGCGTCCGGTCACTTAGACTGAGGTGATATAAGATGCCAGAAAAAGCGACGCGACGATTACACCAAGAGACAACATACGATCCCGGTTCACATCGAACATCACGCTAAGCCCACGATACCCGCCAATAAGCGTTTGCATTTGCTTTTCCTTACGATTCTCACGTTCATCAGGAACTATGGCCGGGCATTGTGGCACAAAGCAGCATGCAAATATGGCAAGATTAAGGCGACGCGCCCCGCCGCCCCCACGATCTGTCCATCAGGGACAGAACAGATCTTGTGTCAACGCAAAGACCATCAGACCCAGAACCAATGTCAGTCCTGCTGTCATAAGAATGCGCAACGCGCGATCACTTGGCGGGCGTCCGGTCACGGCCTCGAACGCGTAAAACGCCAGATGCCCACCATCCAGTACCGGGATCGGAAACAGGTTCAGCAGACCAACGGCGGTCGACAGGACCGCAATAAACCAAATAAAGCTTTCTGTGCCTTGGCTGGCCATTGCGCCGGATACCTGTGCGATTCCGAGGGGGCCTGACATGTTACAGCTGCTAATTGCACCCGTGATCATGTAGTAAAGCCCCGAAAGCGAGCTTTCGATGACTGTTGCTGTCTGTACCGCGCCGCCAGCGACTGCCTCAATTGGTCCCAGCCGCTCGGTTCCCGGCTCAAACGACCAGCCGCCCGCGATACCGATCCGCCACGAGGTTTTAAAACCACCTTCTGACTGGATTTCATCCACCGCGCGCGGCTTCAGTGCAAACTCCAACATCTCTCCGGCACGCCATACATCCAGCCGCAGAACGCGGCCATTCGACCCCTCGACCATCTGTTTCAGTTGGTCGAAGGACGCGATTGCCTTGCCGTCTATGGCGGTAATGACGTCGCCCGGCTTCATGTCGATGGAATAGGCCGCCGATTGTGGCGCGAGTTGATCAACGATGGGCGGCAACGGGTGCGGGCCAATGGCGCTTTGTTTGGTGCCATCGCGCAAAACGCCATACTCCACCAGCGCCGTATGCGGCAGCGCATCGCTAAACGTCTCGAAGGCGTCCGGTGCCTCGGCATCTGGCATCGTCACCCCTGCCACCGAGAGCAACTGATCCCCCGGACGCAGGGTAACGCCGGTCACCGGCATCGGTTTGAGGGTCCCAATGGTGATCGGATCGGTCGGTTTGCCTTGGGTCATCATGATCGCGGCAAAGACGAGGATCGACAGTGCAAAATTGAACACAGGACCCGCCGCCACCGTGGCCGTGCGCGCCCAGAGTGGCGCACCGTGCATTGTCTGCCGCAAACGAGCGGGATCGGTTTGGGCCGCTTCGATCGCGTCTTCGTCCTTGCCACTGGCGGCATTCGAATCCCCCAGAAACTTGACATATCCTCCAAAGGGCAGCGCCGCCAATTGCCAACGCGTGCCGTGCCGATCCATCCGCGAGAACAAGACCGGGCCGAACCCGAGACTGAACACCTCGGCCTTGATGCCGGACCAGCGCCCGACGATGTAATGGCCGTATTCATGGATCGCGACGATCACCGACAGGGCGACAACAAAGGCGATAAACGTCATAAAAGCGCCGCCAAACTGCGGTATCATCGTGGAAATATCCAAAACCCTGTCCTAACCGGCCCTGCGGCCTGCCTGCGTGTCTATGTGTTGCCGTGTAAGGTGGTCCACCGCCCGAACTCTTTCAAGCGTGATTTCGGATGTCGTAATGTCCGGGTGCCCGGCCAGCCCGTCCAGCGCGTCCTTCACCAAGTCTGCCATCGCCATAAAACCCACATCGCCAGCGATAAAGTGGTCAAGCGCGCGCTCTTTGGCGGCATTGAAAACTGCCCCTGTCAGACCACCCGCATCCATCACCTGCCACGCGAGCGGCAGTGCAGGATAGCGCGCAGGATCGGGGGCCGTGAAATCCAACCGACCAATCGTTGGCAGATCAATCGCTTCGACTGGCAGTGCGCGCCGTTCGGGCCAGTTAAGCGCATAGCCGATGGCATGGCGCATATCGGGCGGGCCGACATGGGCCATCAGGCCCCCGTCGCAAAACCCAACCAGCGCGTGAACGATGGATTGCGGGTGAACCACCACTTCGATCTGATCAGGTGAAAATCCAAAAAACTCTTTGGCTTCTATAACTTCCAATGCCTTGTTGAACATAGAGGCACTGTCGATTGTGATGCGCTGACCCATCTCCCAATTGGGATGGGCCGATGCCTGCGCAACAGTAGCCGTTTGCATCTGCGCCAGTGGCCAATCTCGAAAAGCACCGCCCGACGCAGTGATGATCACCCTGCGCGCAGCGGTGATGTCCTCGCCCATCAGGGCCTGAAAAATCGCGGAATGCTCGCTGTCGACAGGCAGGATGCGCGCACCCGTGGCCCGTGCCTGCGCCATCATCAGTGGTCCGGCCGTCACCAGCGATTCCTTGTTGGCCAATGCCAGTGTACCGCCGTTTTCCAGCGCCGCCAGCCCCGGTGCCAACCCCGCCACACCGACGATGGCGGACATGGTCCAGTCCGCGGGGCGCTGTGCAGCGTCGATCAGCGCCGCTTCGCCTGCGGCCGCCTCGACCCGACTACCTGCAAGTGCCGCGCGCAAGGGCGCCAAAAGGTCATCATGTGCCGTCACGGCCAGTGCTGCGCCGAACTCTCTGGCGTCTGCCGCCAGTTGAGCGATATTGCGCCCGCCGGTCAGAGCAACCACCTGATAATGGCCCTTTGGCGCGCGTCGGATCAGGTCGAGCGTGTTCTGCCCGATAGATCCCGTCGCCCCAAGTATCGTTACACGCCTCATGCCAGCCCCGGCATCAGGCTCAACCCCCAGAGCAGACTGGCCGCCAGTGCAGCGCCAAGCATTGCATCGAACCGATCCAGCACCCCGCCATGGCCGGGGATGAGGTTCGAACTGTCCTTGACGCCCGCATGTCGTTTGATCGCACTTTCCCAGATGTCGCCCATCTGCCCGGCAAACGCGATCAGAACCGAGATCGGGGCGAGCAGGACGCCTGCCCCGGTCACTGCACCGAAGATAAACCCGACCAGTGCCGCGGCCACCCAACCGCCAATGGTGCCGGACCATGTTTTCTTAGGGCTGATACGCGGCCAGAACTTGCGACCGCCCAACGTCTTGCCAACAAAATATCCCGCCACGTCAGAAGCGATGACAACGCAGATCACCCATAGAATCCACGCCAGCCCGGCCACTTCGCGCAGCATCACCATGGCATGGCACGCCAATAAAATCGCTGCGGCAAAGCAGGCATAGCGGACCCAGTCGCGCGGCAACTGGCCCGCGCCGACAATCGCCGCGCCGATCAACAGCGGCAGCACCAGCATCCCCGGCAATAACCATGCCAGCACCAGCGCCCCGCCCGAGACCAGCGCCAGACGTACTGGCGCGCCGCGCGCGTCGGGGGCCAGCATACGCACCAGTTCCCAGATCATCAGCGCGCCAATGACCCACACCCCGACAGCAAAGACATAACCGCCTAGCCACAGCGCCACAGCGCCGATCGCCAGCATCACCACGGCCGAAATCACCCGCGGTCCCAGATCGCTCCAGCGCGCCGTGTTGCTCATGCCCGATGGCTCATAGCGTTACAGCACCGAAACGGCGCTCTCGTTTGCCGTAACTTCCGACAAGCTTGGTGAATACGTCACGGGTGAAATCCGGCCATAACGTGTCGATAAATTCATATTCCGCATAGGCAGATTGCCAGAGCAAGAAGTTGGAAATCCTTGCCTCCCCGCTGGTGCGGATCACCAGATCGGGGTCGGGTAACACGTGCGTGTCCAGATACCGCGTCAGCGTGGTTTCGGTCACGTCCTGCGGTGACAACTCACCCGACGCCACATCCTCGGCCAGCCGCTTGATCGCACGGCTTACCTCGTCGCGACTGCCATAATTCAGCGCGATCGTCAGGTGCACGCGGTCGTTGGCCTGCGTCATCTGTTCCAATTCGTCCATCAACGATATCAGCTTGTTATCCAGCCGCACCCGATCACCAATAAACCGCACGCGCACGCCCTCGTCACACAGCGCGCGCGCCTCTTTGGTGATGTAGCGCCGAAACAGGCTCATCAGACCGGCAACCTCGGTCTGGGTACGCTTCCAGTTCTCAGTCGAGAAAGCGAAAACCGTCAGGTATTTAACGCCCAGATCAGGGCAAGCCTCGACAATCTCACGCACCCGTTTGGCGCCGGCATGATGCCCAAAGAGCCGGGGGCGTCCGCGCGATTGTGCCCAGCGACCATTACCATCCATGATGACGGCGACGTGTCGGGGCCCACATTGCGTGCCCTGCTCTTGTTTTTCCTGGGCTCCATCGGGCATCAGACTTGCATGATCTCCGCTTGTTTTGTCTCCAACTGCTTGTCCACCTGAACAATGAGCTTGTCGGTCAGATCCTGCACTTCGGTCTCCCAGAACTTCTGGTCGTCCTCGGACATGCCATCGCCTTTGGCTTTCTTGATCTGGTCCATGCCGTCGCGACGAATGTTGCGGATCGCAACGCGCGCGTGCTCGGCGTATTGCGAGGCCACCTTGGTCAACTCGCGGCGGCGTTCTTCGTTCAGCTCGGGAATGGGCAGCATGATGATCGTGCCATTCATCTGCGGGTTGATACCCAGCCCGCTCTCGCGGATGGCCTTCTCTACCTTGTTCACCAGCCCCTTGTCCCACACGTTGATTGTGACCATGCGCGGCTCTGGTACGTTGACGGTACCCACCTGATTTATTGGTGTCTGCGCACCGTAAGCGTCCACCATCACCGGCTCCAGCATCGCCGCAGAAGCACGGCCCGTGCGCAGCGATGCGAACTCGGTCCGTAGTGACGCAATCGCGCCCTCCATCCGACGTTCCAGATCAGCGGTGTCTATTTCGATATCCTCGGCCATTTTACTCTTTCCCTTCGCGGTCTGTTGCGCGCGTATGTGTCAACCCTAGCGTCAGCTATGCACTGTTGTATAGGTGCCTTCCCCGGCCAGAATACCCTTGAAGCCGCCGGGTTCATCCAGACTGAAAACGATGATCGGCAGATTGTTGTCGCGCGCCAGCGCAATGGCGCTGGCGTCCATGACTTTCAGATGTTTGGCCAGCACGTCATCATATGTGATCCGCTCAAACCGCACGGCGTCATCATTGGTCACCGGATCTTTGTCGTAAACGCCGTCGACCTTGGTTCCCTTCAGAATCGCCTGACAAGCCATTTCATTGGCACGCAGCGTCGCGGCAGTGTCGGTGGTGAAATATGGGTTTCCCGTCCCCGCGGCAAAAATGCAAACACGCTTTTTCTCTAGGTGACGCACAGCGCGGCGGCGGATATAGGGCTCTGCCACCTCGTCCATGCGAATGGCCGAAATGACCCGGCAGAACACACCCAGCTTTTCCAGCGCGCTTTGCATTGCCAGTGCGTTCATCACCGTCGCCAGCATTCCCATGTAATCGGCAGTGGTACGCTCCATCCCCTGCGCGCTGCCCGAAAGGCCGCGAAAGATGTTGCCACCGCCAATGACCATGCAGATCTCGACCCCCATATCATGCACGTTCTGCACTTCGCGTGCGATCCTCTCGACCGTGGGCGGGTGCAGACCATAGGCGGTGTCCCCCATCAGCGCCTCCCCCGAAATCTTCAGCATTACGCGTTTGAAGGTTGTTTTGGGGGTATCGCCATCGGTCATATGCCGCGCTCCATGTTGGGTCCCGTATCGTCGCGCGCAAAATGTCCCAAACATCGTCTGAGTTCAATGCAATAAACCTTGCAAATGCGGAAACTGACGCCGCCGCTCGCATCGCTGCACGCTTTGCGGTATGCGGATGCCATGAAATGGCAAGGCTCCCTATCACCCGAACAGCCCGTGTTGATCGCCGGACCAACGGCATCGGGTAAATCCGCGTTGGCGCTGGACATCGCCGAACGCCAGGGCGGCGTGATCGTGAATGCCGATGCGTTGCAGGTCTTTGACAACTGGTGCGTGCTCTCGGCGCGGCCGGATGACGCCGAAATGTCGCGGGCACCGCATCGCCTGTATGGGCATATTCCTTATGATGCAGAATATTCCGTCGGACATTGGCTGCGCGAGGTCAGACCGTTGCTGTCTGGGCCAGATCGTCCAATCATCGTCGGGGGCACCGGGCTCTACTTTTCAGCGCTCACCGAGGGGTTGGCCGAGATACCTACCATCCCTGCCACCGTGCGCGCCGAGGCCGATGCGCTGCGTCAGCGCGGCGCGTTGCAGCAAATGATAGACAGTTTGGATGGCGCTACGCGGATGCGGATCGACACCCGCAATCCGATGCGTGTGCAACGCGCGTGGGAGGTGCAACAGGCCACCGGGCGCGGATTGGCCGACTGGCAGGATGCGACACCGCCGCCATTGCTGCCGCGTGCCATCACTCAGGCCATCGTTTTGGACGCACCAAAAGAATGGCTGACACCACGCATTGAGGGCCGCTTTGCGCAGATGATCGCAAACGGCGCTCTTGACGAAGCGCGCGCGAATATGGATCACTGGGACCCTGCGCGCCTCTCGTCAAAGGCGATTGGCGCACCTGAGTTGATTGCCTATCTGCGCGGTGAAATGACACTTGGCGCCGCCGTTCAAGACGCCGTGGTTGCGACCCGCCAGTTTGCCAAACGGCAACGCACGTGGTTTCGAGCGCGCATGAAGGACTGGCATTGGCAGACCTGTGGATGAAATGTGGATAACTCCTCATCCGCCGAAACATTTCTCTATTCGGACTATTTATGGCTGACATCAGGGATATTCTGTGCGAATAATTGACCAATCGCAACAAAACCCCGTCAGGCGACACATCCCGGATGAGCAGCACGCCACAGATCCTCTCTTTAGCGCAATGGATGCACGGTGCTCCATGGCGGTTGGCGCTTCAGCACGCACTACAACGTCACGCGTTGGTTTGGGTTACGCGCGGACAGGCTCGCGTTACGGTTGATGGTATCCGGCGCGGAGTCGGTGTGCATAATGCACTGGCTATCCCGGCGGGCACGCTCTTTTCGCTGGAACTGGGGCCACAATGTTTTGGCCTCGTGTGTCTTATCCCCCCCGGTGGTCCGACACTGATGCCCGATCGTCCACAGCATCTGCGCATCCGCGAAGTGCACACCCAGATGGAACTGACGGCGCTGCTTGACGCCATGCAACGCGAATCAAACCATCCACGCGATTTCTCGGATGAGGCCCTTGGGGCGCATGCCCAGTTGATGACAGTCTGGCTGCGGCGCGCCATGATCGCACATGAGGCCCCCGACCGGCCGAATGCGGCACATCGTCTGGTGGCGGCCTATGCTGCGATGGTGGCGCGCGACTATCAGTCCCCCATGCTGATGGCAGATTATGCACGCGATCTGGGGGTAACCCCGACACATCTGACGCGGTCCTGTCGGCAATGTTGCGGACTGACTGCGGCTGAAATTCTGACGCAGCGCAGCCTGCACGCGGCGCGCGTCATGCTGGAAGACGGTGGCGATTCGATTCGTCACGTCGCGGTACAGCTGGGATTTCGCAGTGCTGCGTATTTCTCACGCTTTATCCTGCATCACACGGGGCAGACGCCTTCGGCTTTGCGCAAAAGCGCGGCCACCAAAAAAGCCGCGTAGCGGGTCGTGAGCCGCGCCACATCCAGATACGTTAGAATTGTAGTGTAACTAGCTGCCCCAAATTACTTTTACGTAATTTTTAGTTTCCTTGTAGGGTGGCACATCGCCGTATTTTTTGACCGCTGCGGGACCCGCGTTATAGGCCGCTAACGCCAGCCGCCATGATCCAAATTCACGATATTGCTGCGCCAGATATCGTGCGCCGCCCTCAAGGTTCTGCTTGGGATCATGGGGATCGACCCGCAACACGGAGGCCGTGCCCGGCATCAGCTGTGCAAGACCGATCGCGCCCTTGTGTGACAGAGCGGTGGGTTTCCAGTTTGATTCCTGCTGGATCAGCCGCAAAAACAGGTCCTCTGGCACAGAGTGACGTCGCGCAGCTGCCTTGGCCAACTTCAAATACTGGCCCCGATACCGTCCGTCATAAGCCTTGCCAATGCCATCGCCCCATTTGGTAGGGGTATTGATTTTCTTAGGCTGTAGACGAACGGACGCTTTGTATTGATTGGCCGCGCGATTATCCAAGACACTGGTTTGCGACTTGAATTGCTTTACACGGCTCTTGGTCGACAGAATATCAGCCTGAGCAGCCGTCGCTGTGGTCAGGCAAATCGCCAACGCGGCGGAAATGACTTTATTCATGCCCCAAAACAGTCCCTGTCCCCGAATGAGGGCATCATACTGATTCCGGCAACAATTTCCAGCGTCAGCCGATACAATCGGCAGCATCCCGCGTGGTTCAGCGCATTTTACGCCAATTTTAACCTTCCCTTCATGCGCTTGCGATGGTGTAAACGCGCAAACATATGCATTCAGACGCTCAGGGAGACGATCATGGCTGGCTCGGTAAATAAGGTAATCCTCATCGGTAATCTGGGCCGTGACCCCGAGGTTCGGACATTCCAGAACGGCGGCAAGGTGTGCAATCTACGCATTGCCACCTCCGAGACGTGGAAAGACCGCAACACCGGCGAGCGCAAGGAACGGACCGAGTGGCATTCGGTCGCGATCTTTCAGGAGGGGCTGGTGCGCATTGCAGAACAGTATCTACGCAAAGGGTCCAAGGTTTACATTGAGGGCCAGTTGCAAACCCGCAAATGGCAGGATCAGTCCGGTCAGGACCGCTATTCGACCGAGGTTGTCCTGCAAGGGTTTGGCGGGACATTGACCATGCTCGACGGACGCGGCGAAGGCGGCGGCGGCAACTACAGCGGCGGACAGGGCGGTGACTATGGCGGCGGCAGTCAGGGCGGTGGTGATTATGGCGGTGGCGGCCCTTCGGGTGGCCAAGGCAATCAGGGCGGCCCGTCGCGTGATTTTGACGACGAGATCCCGTTCTGATCCGGCTTTAACGGCATTTTAGGATATTTGCCCGCACCTGATGGGTCATGCAGATTGTCCTGAACTCCCCCGATCAGTCGCCCGCTTTGCCGGGCGGCGCCATCCAGCAGCACCCAAATTATGCGGCCGCACTTGGCCGCATGGGGCTGGATATGCGCGCGGCCGAATTCTACTGTGATGGCAGATACTTGGGGCGGTCACAGTTTGCCCTGCGGCGTTTTGGTCCGCTCCGGGTTGCATGGATGCCGCGCGGCCCGGTCTGGAGACAGGACACGCCGCCGCCGGACCAAGACCTGCAAAATCGCATGATGGCAGGCCTGCGTCGGGCGGTTCGCCTTCGCGCTCTCTGGGCCATTAGCAATGACTGCGCCAACCATGCGCCGGGGTTGCGCGCAGCCGGCCCCAGACAGGTTGCCGAACTTTCGCTGACGACCGACAGCATCGCCCGCCGCGCCGCGATGCATGGCAAATGGCGCAATAGATTGCGCCGCGCCGAGCGTAACGGTCTTCGCATCACCTCGCGGGTTCTGTCTCTGCCCCGCGATACGGCCTTGTTGCAGCGCGAGTTGGATCAACGCCGCGCCAGTCACTATGCGGCCCTGCCCCCGGCCTTTACCGTCGCGTGGGTGCAGGCACAGCCTCAGGCCACTAGGCTGTTCGCGGTACATGAGGGCACAGACGTTATCGCCTATATCCTGCTGTTGCTACACGCGCCTCAGGCCACCTATCATATCGGCTGGAGCGGGTCGCGTGGCCGCACCCTGTGCGCTCACAACCTCGCTGTCTGGCATGCAACCGAATGGCTGGCGGCGCGCGGATATGCGCGACTCGATCTGGGGTTGATCGATCCTGTCCGCACCCCAAGTCTTGATCGATTCAAGCTGGGTTGCGGCGCGCGCGCGCGTTCTATAGGAGCAACCACAGTTACCGCGCGATTATAAAGTTACCGCGCGATTATAAATCGCTTGTTGTCGCTGCGACGCGGTCCCCCCTATTCGCTGCTTTGCCTCTGGCCTTTCAGTCAAAGCGCGTATAGGGCGCGACAAAACATCTGAGGAACGCCCGAAATGGACCTTCGCAATATTGCGATTATCGCCCACGTTGACCATGGCAAAACGACACTGGTGGACGAGCTGCTAAAACAATCCGGCGCCTTTCGCCAGAATCAGGCCGTGGACGAACGCGCCATGGACAGCAACGATCTGGAACGAGAGCGCGGCATTACGATCTTTGCCAAGCCCACTTCGGTGGTGTGGAAAGGCACGCGGATCAACATCGTCGACACCCCCGGCCACGCCGATTTCGGCGGCGAAGTGGAACGTATCCTGAGCATGGTCGATGGCGTCGTCCTGTTGGTGGATGCCGCCGAAGGCCCAATGCCACAGACCAAGTTCGTGACCTCCAAGGCACTGGCCCTCGGCCTGCGCCCCATTGTGGTGCTGAACAAGGTCGACAAGCCAGATGCAGAACCTGACCGTGCGCTGGATGAATGTTTTGATCTCTTCGCCAATCTTGATGCTGACGATGATCAACTGGATTTCCCACATATGTACGCTTCGGGTCGCTCCGGCTGGGCTGACCACGAACTGAATGGTCCGCGCAAGGATCTCAGCGCGCTGTTCGATCTGGTGGTTAATCACGTTCCCGCCCCCAAGCAGATCAAGCATCAGAATGATGATTTCCGCATGCTGGCCACCACGCTGGGCGCTGACCCTTTTGTGGGGCGCCTGCTGACCGGCCGGGTCGAAAGCGGGCATATCCGCGTGGGTGCCACCGTGCAGGCGCTCAGCCGCGTCGGCCAAAAGATTGAGCAATTCCGCGTGACCCGGATTCAGGCGTTTCGCGGTCTGGCAAGTCAGGACATCGAAGAGGCACAGGCCGGCGATATCGTCAGCCTCGCCGGCATGTCCAAGGCGACCGTCGCCGATACGATCTGCGCCTTGGCCGTCGATACACCGCTGGCGGCGCAACCGATTGACCCGCCAACCATTACCGTGACCTTCGGCATCAACGACAGCCCGCTGGCTGGCCGTGACGGCAAAAAGGTACAAAGCCGCGTTATCCGCGACCGACTGATGAAAGAAGCCGAATCGAACGTCGCGATCAAGATCAGCGACACGCCGGGCGGCGATGCTTTCGAGGTTGCAGGTCGCGGTGAATTGCAGATGGGTGTCTTGATCGAGAATATGCGCCGTGAGGGATTCGAGTTGAGCATCTCGCGCCCGCAGGTCGTCATGCGTGACGGGGACGACGGCCAACGTCTGGAACCCATTGAAGAAGTCACCATCGACGTTGACGATGAATATTCCGGCGCTGTGATCGAGAAACTGACCGGCGCACGCAAGGGTGATCTGACCGAGATGAAACCTGCTGGCGCAGGCAAGACACGGATCATCGCCCGTGTGCCCTCGCGCGGTCTGATCGGCTATCACGGTGAGTTTCTGACCGATACACGCGGCACCGGCGTGCTGAACCGGGTGTTCCACGGCTGGGCCCCGCACAAAGGCGCCATTCCGGGCCGTCGCGCAGGGGTTCTAATCTCGATGGAGAACGGTGAATCGGTGGCCTTTGCCCTGTGGAACCTCGAGGATCGTGGCAAGATGTTCATCGGTCCACAGGCCAAGATCTATACCGGCATGATTATCGGCGAACATAGCCGCGAAAATGATCTGGAAGTGAACCCGCTCAAGGGTAAGAAGCTGACCAACGTGCGGGCCAGTGGCACGGATGAGGCTGTACGCCTGACCACGCCCGTCACGATGAGCCTTGAACAGGCCATCGCCTATATCGACGATGATGAACTGGTCGAAGTAACGCCAAACGCGATCCGTCTGCGTAAACGTTATCTGGACCCGCATGAACGCAAGCGGATGGCCAAGACCATCTGATCAGTCCTTTCAGACATCGCCAGAACTGCCAGAACCCGCTGCATGTGAATGCGGCGGGTTTTAATTTGGATCACTGGATTTGGCCCGCAGGCCGCCCCTACTTCTTGGTCTTGCAGCCCACTTGACGCATGACGATATGCTCGGCCTCGACCAATGTCTTGTCCTCGCGATAAACTGCGGGGTATTCGACCAGATAGACAAGGTTCCCTTGGCGTAGGTATTTTTGCTCGGCCTTTTTGACCAGAACCTTTTTCACATCGTATTTCGCCGGGATTGTGACCTCTTTATAGCAGGCCAGAATCTTGGCGTTCGGATCCAGTTTGGTCGTGCTGCTGCCTGCCTGTGCCATAGACACGGCTGCTATCAACGCCAGACAAAATGCCAGCGCCGACGCGGTTAGATTGTGTTTGGACATGTGCATACTGCTCTCCTTCATGTCTCATAGACCTGTAGGATTGCAGCGCATTACGGCGTAAGTTGGAAATCGCTGTGGTGGTTAAGAGGCCGTTCATCAGATCGTGTTTCATCAGAACACGTGACGAAAATGACGTCACCTGAGATCGCTCAGCCCCATCCCCAAACGTTGAGATGCGCAGAGCAGTCTGCGCATCTCAAATCGGTTCAGGCCAGCTTATTTGCAGACGGCCTTGCGCAGAACGTAATGACCTTCGGTCTTTACATAGCGCTTTTCCATGTAGATCGGAGGATAGTGCATTTCGACCATTTGACCGTTCATGTGCTCCCACTTCATCTTTGCGGGATACTCGAGGTATTTCTTGGTCGCATATGTGGCCGGAATCCAGACCTTGTCATAGCAGGCCACTTTCTGGCCTTCCCAAGCCAGCGCAGGAGTTGCAGTGGCAGCCATGGCGACAATCGCCCCCATAATAATTGTCTTCATATTTCTTCTCCATGTTAAATTAACAGGAAGATGTTACCGAAGGTCAAAGCATTGTCACGACAGGAAAAGACTGGTGATGACCGTGAAACAGCCGGGGAACCGGAAAATTTTACTAAAAACGGCGAAACTGTGGCCATCGCGCAATAGTTTTGACCTGAACGCCCTAAGTTATTGATTTTTCACTGTCCCGACAGACGAAACAATAGACCAAAATAGCTCAACAGCAGACATTCCGCGAAACAATCAAACCCGTCGACCGATTCGTTTTTGGACTTCAATAGACAGAATTTCTGTCAGCGGCACGGCGCTCAACTGAATGCGACACAGGCAAAAAACCGCGCGGAATAACGAATCATTCGGTGGTTTCAACCACCAGTAATTCGCGCTCTGACGCATCACGCGCATGACTTAACGCTTCTTGGTATTCCGGCGAATGATAGCAGGCTTCCGCAGCCTCCAAGCTGGGAAACCGCGCGACCACATTACGGGGCCGGTCCTTGCCCTCCAGCTGGACGTAACGCCCTGCACGGGCGATAAAATGCCCCCCGTGCTTGGCAATCGCCGGGCCCGCGAGGGCCGCGTATTTGCCATAGGATTCTTCGTCGGTGACGGTCACATGGGCAATCCATAGTGCAGGCATGATCTATCCTTTCAACAGTGTTCTGACCGTCTCGATCGCGGCCTCTGCATTGGTGACATCGCGCCCGCCGCCGCGGGCCATGTCGGGTCGGCCACCGCCGCCCTTGCCGCCCAGTTGGACCACCGCCAGCTTCACGATGTCCTCGGCTGACACTCGGCTGGTCAGATCGTCGGTCACGCCCGCCGCCACAGCCGCCTTGCCGTCGGTATCGGCGATCAGCAACACCACGCCGCTGCCTATCCGCGCTTTGTGCTCGTCCAACAGCGCGGGCAGATCCTTGCCCGACACACCGCTCAGCACTTGCGCCACGAAGCGTACGCCGCCGATTTCCTCGACCGCAGCGCCACCGCCCTGCCCGGCCCCACCTGCCATCGCCAGTTCGCGCCGCAACTGCGCGACTTCGTTGCCCAACGCCTTGCGTTCATCCATCAAGCCGCGCACCCGATCCAGCACATCGCCCGGTTGTGCCTTCAACTCCAGCGCCAATGCCGCGACGCGGTGATCCTGTTCGCTGAGATACCGGAACGCATCCGCCCCCGTCAGCGCCTCGATCCGGCGCACGCCCGCGCTAGACGCGGAATCGCCCAACGTGACGAAAACGCCAATATCACCGGTACGCTGCACATGAGTTCCACCGCACAGTTCGATCGAATAAGTCGCGCCATCGGCCCCCTTGCCAGAGCCCGCATGTGTGCCCATCGACACCACGCGCACCTCATCACCGTATTTTTCGCCAAAGAGCGCCTGCGCGCCCAACGCGCGCGCGTCATCCGGGGTCATAATCCGCGTCTCGACCGTGTCATTTTGCCGAATATAAGCGTTCACATCGTCCTCAATCTGCTTCAACTCCTCAAGGCTCAGCGCCTTGGTATGGCTGAAATCGAACCGCAGACGATCCTCTGCATTCAGGCTGCCGCGCTGTGCCACATGGGGACCGAGTGCCGCGCGCAGCGCCTCGTGCAGCAGATGCGTTGCCGAATGGTTCGCCCGGATACGGCTACGGCGGAGGTGATCCACCTCCAACTGTGCGGCATCTCCCTTGGTCAGCGTGCCTTCGGTGACTTTGGCAAAATGGATGAACACGCCCGCCACTTTGCGGGTATCGGTAATCTCGGCACGCGCGCCATCGGTGCGCACGACGCCCGTATCGCCCACCTGCCCGCCAGACTCGGCGTAGAACGGTGTTTGATTGAGGACGATCTGTACGTCCTCCCCGGTTTTGGCCTCGGTGACCACTGCGCCGTCGCGTACCAATGCGCGGATTTGGCCTTCGGCCATCTCGGTGTCATATCCCAGAAAATCGGTCACACCCTCGGCTTCTGCGATGTCGAACCAGATACTGGCATCCGCCGCTTCACCCGAGCCGGACCATGCCGCGCGGGCCTTGGCCTTTTGTTCGGCCATCGCCGCGTCGAAGCCACCAGTGTCAACGCCCAATCCCTTTTCGCGCAGCGCGTCCTGCGTCAGGTCCAGCGGAAAGCCATAGGTGTCATAAAGCTTGAATGCCGTCTCGCCGGGCAGCTCTCCGCCTTCGGACAAATCGGCAACCGCATCGTCCAACATGCTCAGCCCACGTTCTAGCGTTTGCTTGAACCGGGTTTCTTCTTGCTTCAGCGTCTCTTCGATCAGCGACTGTGCGCGGCCCAGTTCGGGAAATGCCTGCCCCATCTGCGTCACCAGAGCGGGTACCAACCGGTACATCACCGGATCCTTGGCCCCCAGAAGGTGTGCGTGGCGCATAGCACGCCGCATGATCCGGCGCAGCACGTAACCGCGCCCCTCGTTGGATGGCATCACGCCATCCGCCATCAGGAACGAGGTAGATCGCAAGTGATCCGCAATCACTCGATGATGCACATTGCCCGGCCCGTCAGGATCGTGGTTGGTGACATGCGCGCTGGCCTCGATCAGCGCGCGCATCAGATCGGTATCGTAGTTGTCGTGCTTGCCTTGCAGCAGGGCCCCAATCCGTTCCAATCCCATGCCGGTGTCAATGGACTGCATGTCCAGATCACGTTGGCTGCCATCCTCGAACCGCTCGTTTTGCATGAAAACAAGGTTCCAAATTTCGATGAAACGGTCGCCATCCTCTTCAGCGCTGCCCGGAGGGCCACCCCAGATCTCTGGCCCGTGATCATAGAACACCTCGGTGCAGGGACCACAGGGGCCAGTGGCGCCCATCGACCAGAAATTATCGTCCGTAGCGATGCGGATGATCCGGTCGTCCGGCAGACCGGCGTATTTCTTCCAGATATCCGCTGCCTCGTCATCGGTATGGTAAACCGTGACCAGCAGCTTGGATTTATCCAGCCCGAACTCTTTGGTCAGCAAATCCCAAGCGTAAGGGATCGCCTGTTCCTTGAAATAATCGCCAAAGCTGAAGTTCCCCAACATCTCAAAGAACGTGTGATGCCGGGCGGTATAGCCCACGTTATCCAGATCGTTGTGCTTGCCACCGGCCCGTACGCATTTCTGGCTGGTGGTGGCCCGGGTATAATCGCGATGCTCGACGCCGGTAAACAGGTTCTTGAACTGTACCATGCCCGAGTTCGTAAACATCAACGTCGGGTCATTGCGTGGCACCAGCGGAGAGCTGTCGACGATCGCATGATCGTTGCTTTCAAAGAAGTTCAGAAAGGTCGATCGGATTTCATTCAACGTCGGCATGGGTCATCTCTTTCCGGGCTTTGGGTTTTCGTGATTTATCTGCCCCTGCCCGCCCTGTCCACCGCAAGAAAAGGCGCGCACCCCGTCCAAGCGAAAAGCCCGACCGCGCGGAGCGGACGGACCTTTGTCATTCTCTATCTGTCAGGTGGCGCACAAGCTGAACGCAAACTCGTCACCCAGCCAGATCGGCTTATGCCTCCAGAATATCACCATCGTCGCCAGAGCCTTCTGGCATGTCGAAATCTAGACCATGCGCAGCCCGGATTTTATCCTCGATCTGCAGCGCGATGCGGCTGTTTTCTTTCAAAAAGGTCTTGGCATTCTCGCGCCCTTGACCGATCCGTTCGTCACCATAGCTGAACCAGCTACCGGATTTTTCCACCACACCGGCCTTGACCCCAAGGTCGAGCAGTTCACCCATCTTGCTGATTCCTTCGCCATACATGATGTCGAACTCCACCTGTTTGAAGGGCGGCGCGACCTTGTTCTTGACCACCTTGACGCGGGTGGCGTTGCCCACCACCTCGTCGCGGTCTTTCAGCGCACCGATGCGCCGGATATCCAACCGGACAGAGCTATAGAACTTCAGCGCATTGCCGCCGGTCGTCGTCTCGGGGCTACCGAACATGACGCCAATCTTCATGCGAATCTGGTTGATGAACACCACCGTACATTTGGTGCGACTGATCGAGCCGGTCAGCTTGCGCATGGCCTGGCTCATCAGTCGCGCATGTACGCCCACGCTGCTGTCGCCCATGTCGCCTTCCAATTCGGATTTGGGCGTCAGTGCCGCGACAGAGTCGACCACGACCATGCTGACGGCCCCAGACCGAACCAACGTATCCACGATCTCCAGCGCCTGTTCTCCCGTGTCGGGCTGGCTGATCAGCAACTCGTCCAGATCCACGCCCAGCTTGCGCGCATATTGCGGATCCAGAGCATGCTCTGCATCGACAAAAGCGCAAACGCCGCCCTTTTTCTGTTCTTCGGCAACGCAATGCAGCGTCAGTGTCGTCTTGCCAGAGCTTTCAGGGCCGTAGATTTCGACAACGCGGCCCTTGGGCAGACCGCCAATCCCCAGTGCAATATCCAATCCGAGCGATCCGGTCGATGTCGCCTCGATATCCTGGATGGCATTTTCGCCGCCCAGCTTCATGATCGATCCCTTGCCGAACTGGCGTTCTATCTGCGCCAATGCGCTATCCAGAGCCTTTTGCTTGTCTGCGCTTTTCTTGCTGTCCATGCTGAGTAAATCTGCCGTTGCCATATCTCGTTCCCATCCTTATTCCACACCCTTGCGCGGGCGGCAATCGCTGCGTTCGTTCACCTCTTGTTCCACACTACATGCAGACAAAACGAGAACATTTCAAGAAAATTGTTCACATCTCCACTTTTTCCCAATTGGGTTAAAGAGTAGTTTACGCGCACCCCTAAGAGCAGACGGCAAAAGGCGGGCGCGTGCATGTTGGTGTTTTCCAAACAGAAACTTGTGTTCTTATCGGTCCCGAAAACCGGGACCACCGCGTGGCAGGCCGCCCTCGGGCGGCATGCGTCGATGGTCGTCACTGATCCGCCGGAACTGAAACATGCGCCAGTATTCCGCTACAATCGGTTCTTTCGGCCCGCGCTCGAGAAATTTGTTGGTGAGGGTCTTGATGTGATGGCCGTGATGCGTGAGCCGGTCAGCTGGCTGGGCAGTTGGTATCGCTATCGCCAGCGCCCATTTCTGGACGGGCATGCCAACAGTACAGCCGGGATCAGCTTTGACAATTTCGTCGAGGCATATCTGAAGGGGCAAACGCCCGGTTTTGCCAATGTCGGAGCGCAATCCAAGTTTCTTGAACCTACCCGCAATGGTACTGCCATCACACATCTGTTTCGCTACGAGGATCAGGCGGCGATCATCGGCTTTCTGCAGGACCGGCTTCAATGCGCTATCACGCTCGAACGCTACAACGCCTCGGCCAAAGCTGCGTCCGGCCCGCAGTTGTCTGAGGATGTGGAACGCCGATTGCGGCGCAAGTTCTCGCCGGATTTCGCACTCTGGAACGGGATCGGGGCTGATGGTGCCTATGTGCCGGTCCCCGAGGCCTCAATTTAATTGGCGTTGCACGATTTCCGTCAATTCCGTCAACGAGAACGGTTTGGGCAGAAAAACCGAGTTTGGAATGCGCGACTGCGTATCACCAAAATCCTCTTCGGCATAACCCGAAACAAAGACAACACGCACATCAGGGCGCGATTTCAGCGCCTGCTGCACCCAACTGGGTCCGTTCAAGCCGGGCATCACCACATCAGTTACGAATACATCCACTTCGAGTGCGTCATCTTTGAGCATCTCCAATGCATCTTCCGCCGATTCCGCTTCTAACACGGTAAGGCCGCGCAACTGCAACGCACGCGAGGCGAAAGCCCGCACCGGTGCCTCGTCCTCTACCAGCAGCACAACACCGTCTACCGGCGATTCCACCGGCAACGGTGCGATGGTGGGCTTGGGTACATCTTCGACCGCATCATAGGCTGGGAACAACAAGAAGAACTGGCTGCCAACACCATGTTCGCTGTCGACAAAGATAAAACCTCCGGTCTGCTTCACGATTCCGTACGCCGTAGACAAGCCAAGCCCAGTGCCCTCCCCCGTCCGTTTTGTGGTAAAGAATGGCTCGAACACTTTTTGCAGCTTGTCCGATGAGATGCCCCCGCCCTCGTCTGTTACCGCCACCCTGACATACCGGCCAGGTGCGACTACCGCGCGGTCACGGTTCAATGGCTCTGTCAGCGTGACGTTTTCGGTGGTCAATCGAATCTCGCCCCCCTCTGGCATTGCGTCGCGGGCGTTGACCACAAGATTCATCACCACCTGCTCCAACTGCCGCTTATCAGCACGGATCGACCAGAGCATCGGGTCGTGAGTTAGTGACAGAATTACCTTTTCGCCGACCAGACGGTTCAACAAATGAGTCAGATCCGACATTGCATCACGCAAATCCATGACCTCAGGCCGGAGTGTCTGCTTGCGCGAATAAGCCAAAAGCTGGTTAACCAGAGATGCAGCGCGATTGGCGTTCTGATTGATCTGAACCAGATCATTGTAATCGCTATCGCCCTGATCATGGCGCAAGAGCAGCAGGTCGCAATGCCCGGAAATCGCAGTCAGCAGATTGTTGAAATCATGTGCAACACCGCCTGCCAACTGACCGATGGCCTGCATTTTCTGGCTCTGGACGAACTGCGCCTCCAGTGATTTTAACTCGGTTGCATCACTCAGCACCGCGATCAGGACTGTCTGTCCTTCTTCGCTCGCGCGGTTCAGTGTGACCTGAACGAACATATCCTGATCCGCGCGTTTTACGCGCAGAAATTCCGAATGCAGCGAACCGCGCCCCTTCGCCGCATCGCCCAACCAATCCGGAAGTGACCGCCCCAACCCTTCGAGAAGGTCAGTGATCGGGCGGCCTTGGCAATCGTCCGATCCCAGTAAGGCGCGCGCCGGCCGGTTCGACAATTGAATCTGCCCGCCAGGGTCCAACTTTAGCAGTGGGACCGGCAGTTCGTCGAAAAATGCCCATCCATCGGGCTGTCGCTCTGTTGCGGCGACACCGGGGAGCAAGAACACCTCACGTCGGCCTGCCATCCCTTCTAAGGCGACAGTCAGGCACGATTGCAGGCCATCACGGGTGCTGATGTTGTTGAACTGTCCTGATCGCAGGGGCAACTTCGGGCATATCCGGTCAAGTGTCCGGGCCCGCTCGCCCACCAGATTGCGGGCCGCATCATTCATGAACAGCACGGCATTGTTGCGTCCAACCGTGATCATCGGCAAAGGAAGCGGATCAGCACGTCGCGCCGCCATATCTGCCGATCGCTCAATCCGCCATAAAAACCGATCCTCTCCGGCACGATGCACACTCAGCCGGATATGTCCCGACGCCGTAACCAGATCCTCATGTGCAGAGCCCCGCGCCATGGCAGCAGTTTTCAAACGAAAGAGCGCCGCGCCAGGGTTTGCCAATACGTTCTGCAATGCGCCAGCAAGCGTTTCGCAGCGATTTGCGCGATAGACTGTTTGTGCGGCATCATTGACGCATACAACCGCGCCATCGTCAGAGGTCACGATACTGGGGGACGCGTCGTGCTTGATCAGTGTCATCAGCGATTGTGCCGACGTGCGATTGACCGAGCGTTGAAACAGCGCGTAGCCACATATCCACAGGGCAGCACATCCCAGAATTGCCGCGACCCCAGCAATTATCTGTTGCGCCGTCCCATCCGGCACGACGAGCGCGGCCCCCATAAAGAAAACCGCCGACGCAAGGATCAACGCCGCGCGGGGACGCCCCCGCGCGGCGGCGCGCCGGATCGGTCCCAATGGTTGTGTTGTCATGGTCAAGCGATCGGGATCCTGTAATCGTGTTTCGATCCCCAACCATTGGTTCAAAGTTCTTAAAGTACACTTAATGCAAAAAAATATGCGCCGTCAGGGTTGCATCCAACATTATCATTCTCGCAATAGGTGCGCTACGAAAAATCCATCCCCCACCGCACTGATGGGCAAACGCGCAACGGATACCGCCGACCAGCCGGAATGACGCCGAACAAATTCTTCGATCTGCTGCTCGTTTTCCTCTTGCAGGACCGAACATGTCGCATAGACCAGCGTCCCCCCCGGTGCGATCAATGACCGCGCTGTATCCAGAATGACGCTCTGCACATCGACGAGCGCCCCAAGACTGGCTTCGCTCAGACGCCATTTCGCGTCCGGGGCGCGCCGCCATGTGCCGCTGCCAGAACAGGGCACGTCGCACAATACCATGTCGTAGGGGGCTGCCCGAGCTACTGCATCCTCGTCCAAAATCCTGATCTGCGCGCCTGCCCGGCTGGCCCGAGCGGGCAGATCTTTCATTCGCGACGGATCGGCGTCATGGGCATATATGGTCGCATCCAGTCTTGCTGCCAGCGCCAGCGCCTTGCCCCCGCCGCCTGCGCAATAGTCCAAAATTCGCGCGCCGGCGGGTAGCACGATGGTTTGCATCGCCTTTTGGCTAGAGCTGTCCTGAAATTCGACCAAGCCGTTCTGAAACGCCGCCGATGAAAGAACTTTTCTATGATTATCTATAACTTGCAGGGCAGTATTGATGCCATCAATTGGAGCGGTCGCAATCTCATCCGCTGCAAGCGATTGCATTGCCTGATCGACGGAGCCCTTGCGCAAATTCACCCGCAGCATGACGGGTGCGCGAGCACGTAATGCCATCGCCGCCCGCTCTGCATCATCCCCTAACGAACCTTGAAAACGTTCGACCAACCATGGTTGCAGATCTAACCGGTCGGCGTCTGTCACCGCAGGAGTCCCTGAGGTGAGTTCGACAGCACTCAGCGGGGCCGGTGCGTGACCCACGCCGGTAAAGAGCAACGCCGGGTCGGTATCGTCCGCGCGCAACGCCCCAATCATCCGACCACGCCCCGTGTCTGCGCCGCCAAGACAGGCATAGGATCGCCAGCAGCGCAGCGCCTGAAACACGTGATCTCGCACGGCCGCGCGATCTTTTGATCCAGCAAACCGTGACCGGCGCGCCCATCCGGTCAGCGCCCGCTCGGCAGCGGTTTCATCCGTGATCGCATCCAATATCTCGATGGCGGCCTGTATCCGCGCGCCCGGTGTCATCGTCCCATTGCGGTATTCATCCGCCGAACAACCACATTAACAAAAACAGTCAAGGATTTGATATGGTACAATTTATCCAATCCGATAGTTCGGGCTTTCGCGCGTGATTTGCACGTCATGCACATGGCTTTCGGTCAATCCAGCGCCAGTAATTTTCACAAATTGGCAATTCTGCCGCATCGCCTCGACCGTTGCGCAACCGGTATACCCCATCGCGGCGCGCAGGCCCCCGACGAGCTGGTGGATAACCTGCCCGGCACTACCCTTGTACGGCACCTGCCCTTCGATCCCTTCGGGCACGAGCTTGTCACTGGCGGCGTCCTTCTGAAAATAGCGATCGGCACTGCCGCGCGCCATTGCGCCAAGACTGCCCATGCCGCGATAGGCCTTATACGAACGGCCCTGATAGAGGATCACCTCGCCGGGGCTTTCGTCCGTACCCGCGATCATACTGCCCACCATCGCACAAGAAGCACCCGCCGCAATCGCCTTGGCAAAATCACCTGAAAACTTTATGCCGCCATCCGCAATCACCGGCACCCCGTTCGCGCCACGGGCGCAATCCATTATCGCCGTCAACTGCGGCACGCCGACGCCAGCCACCATCCGTGTGGTGCAAATACTGCCCGGCCCGATGCCGACCTTGACCGCATCCGCACCCGCCCCGATCAAGGCACGCGTGGCCTCGGCGGTGGCGACGTTGCCCGCCACAATCTGCACTTCGTTGGACAGTTTCTTGGCCCGCTCTACCGCAATCGCGACGCCCTCGGAATGGCCATGCGCCGTATCGATCACGATCATGTCCACGCCGGCATCGACCAGCGCCTGACTGCGCTCAAACCCGGCATCCCCTACGGTCGAGGCGGCAGCGACCCGCAATCGTCCCAACCCGTCCTTGCAGGCATCGGGGTTCAGTACAGCCTGTTCGGTGTCCTTCAGCGTCAGCAGGCCGGTCAGCTTGCCCTTGCCGTCAGTAACCAACAGCTTTTCAATCCGCCGCGCCTTCATCAGCGACTTGGCTTCCTCAAGATCTGCAGGTTCTTGTAGAATGGCCAGATCGTCGCTGGTCATCATCACACGCACCGGCGTGTTCGGGTCCTCGGCAAAGCGCATGTCGCGGTTGGTCACGATCCCCACGACCCGCCCCGATCCATCCACCACAGGAAAGCCTGAAACCCGGTACCGCTCTTGCAGCGCCTGCGCATCTGCCAGTGTCTGATCGGCGGTCAGGGTGATCGGATTATAGACAATGCCCGAGACAAAACGCTTTACCCGCCGCACTTCTTGCGCCTGCTCCTCGATCCCGAGATTGCGATGCACGACGCCCATGCCACCAGCCTGCGCCATGCAGATCGCCATACGCGCTTCTGTCACCGTGTCCATCGCAGAACTAAGAAGCGGAATATTGAGAGAGATGGATTTCGTCACCTGCGTGCGCGTATCCGCCGTACTGGGCAGAACATTGGACGCGGCCGGAACCAGCAGAACATCATCGAAGGTCAGCGCCTCACGAATCTCCATAGCGTTTCTCCATGCATGGGGTCGTTTGGCGCTTCCCTATTGCATGGATATGCCAGAGACGAAAGGCCAATTTCGCCCGAGCGCCGTCCATGCATCCGACCGAAACGCACGTTTCCAGTCCCGGCCATGCCCCGTAGGGTTTGATCTGTGTCAGGGCCTGCGCATGTGTAGACACTAGTTAGCCGATGGCACGTTCCAAGGAGTTCGCCGTGTCTGATCTGCAAACCGCCCCGCTGTCGAGGACTGTTGCACTTGATCTCACCCATGTGCGCGCCGGGGCGCTCGCCGCGATGATCCTCGCGGATATGGGCGCTCGGGTAATCAAGGCAGAGCGTCCCGGAGGCGGAGGTGACACCCGCGCATTTCCGGCCAGAAGAAGCACATGTGGATGGCTTGACGCGATGTGCCCTTCTGCCATGACGCGACAGGGCCAATTTTTGCCGGTTGCGGGCTTCCTCTGGGATCGCAATTCGCTATGGTCGCCTCAAAGACCTTCCCATCAGATGGAAATGCCATGAGCACTGATCCCCTTGTCGTCTTTACGCCATCCGGTAAACGCGGTCGTTTTCCCGTGGGAACGCCCGTTCTCACAGCGGCGCGGCAGTTGGGCGTAGACCTTGATTCAGTCTGTGGTGGGCGCGGTATCTGTTCGAAGTGTCAGATCACACCGGGCTATGGCGAGTTTTCGAAGCACGGGGTCACTGTTCACGAGGGCGCGCTGTCTGACTGGAACGCGGTCGAGCAACGCTATGACGACAAACGCGGCCTGACCAAGGGGCGTCGGCTGGGCTGTCAGGCCACTGTGCAAATGGATGTTGTAATCGACGTCCCACCTGAAAGTCAGGTTCACAAGCAAGTCGTGCGCAAACGTGCCGAGGCCCGCGATATTACGCTGAACCCGTCCACGCGACTGTTTTATGTCGAGGTCGAAGAGCCCGACATGCACAAGCCCACCGGCGATCTGGAACGGCTCTGCACCGCATTGTCCGAACAATGGCAGATCGAGAACGTGCATGCCGATCTGCATATCCTGCAAACGATGCAGCCGATCCTGCGCAAGGGCGGCTGGAAAGTCACCTGCGCGGTCAATCTGGGCGACAACGAAAACCCGCCCATGATCATGCAAATCTGGCCCGGTTTCCATGAGGGTACGGTGTACGGTCTGGCGGTCGATCTCGGCTCTACTACCATTGCCGCGCATTTGTGTGATCTGGGGACCGGCGAAGTCGTGGCCTCGTCAGGTGTGATGAACCCGCAGATCCGCTTTGGCGAGGATCTGATGAGTCGGGTCAGCTACTCGATGATGAACAAGGGAGGCGCTGCCGAAATGACGGCCGCGGTACGCGAAGGCATGAACACGTTGTTCAGCAATATCGCGACCGATGCCGGGGTAGATAAGGCGCTCATCGTCGATGCGGTTTTCGTCTGCAACCCGGTCATGCACCACCTGCTGCTGGGGATTGATCCGTTCGAGTTGGGTCAGGCACCGTTTGCGCTGGCCACCTCCGATTCCATACGCCTAGATGCACGCGAACTTGATCTTGACCTGCACCCGTCCGCGCGTGTTTACCTGCTGCCCTGCATCGCGGGCCATGTGGGCGCAGACGCCGCTGCCGTGGCGCTCAGCGAGGCACCGGATAAATCCGAAGACCTCGTGCTGGTCGTGGACGTGGGCACCAACGCCGAAATTCTACTGGGGAATCGTGAAAAGGTGCTGGCCTGTTCGTCCCCCACCGGTCCTGCCTTTGAGGGCGCACAGATCAGCGCAGGCCAGCGCGCCGCGCCGGGCGCGATCGAGAAGGTCGAGATTGATCCCGTGACCAAGGAACCGCGTTTTCGCGTGATCGGCTGTGATCTGTGGTCGGATGATCCGGCCTTTGCTGAGGCGACTGCCGCTACCGGTATCACCGGCATTTGTGGATCCGGCATCATCGAAGCGATTGCCGAGATGCGCATTGCGGGTGTGCTCGATGCCTCGGGCCTGATTGGATCATCCGCACAAGCCGGGACCGACCGGTGCATCCCCGAGGGGCGCACCAACTCTTATCTGTTGCACGATGCCAGTGCGACGGGCGGGCCGCGCATCACGGTGACCAACCCGGACATTCGTGCCATCCAGATGGCCAAGGCCGCGCTTTATTCCGGCGCGCGCCTGTTGATGGATAAATTCGGCGTCGACAATGTGGACCGCGTTGTTCTGGCAGGTGCGTTCGGCGCGCATATCAGCCCGAAACACGCGATGGTGCTGGGTATGATCCCCGACGCGCCGCTGGACAAAGTGACCTCGGCTGGCAACGCAGCGGGAACCGGCGCGCGGATTGCATTGATCAACAGCGCCGCCCGCGCCGAGATCGAAGAAACCGTACGTCGCATTCACAAGGTAGAAACCGCTGTCGAGCCGCGCTTTCAAGAGCATTTCGTGAACGCTTCAGCCATTCCAAACTCGGTAGAGCCGTTCCCGATTCTGAACAGCATCGTGTCGTTGCCGGATGTGTCATTCAATACCGGAGGCGGCGACGAAGCCGGTGGCGGGCGCAGGCGGCGGCGACGCGGCTAGCCGCGGTATCGCGCCACCCTAGTGCCTTCCCCCGGTCGCCCTCTGTGCTATGGTCACGGTATGAGATTCCTCGCCACGGCCCTTGCCCTCTGTCTTTGCCTGCCCGCGGCGGCGGATCCAACAGGCACTTTTCGGCAGGCGCATGAGTTGGGTTTCGGCGCGCTGAGCAATCTTGACCCGATGTCCAACGGACGGGTCCTTCAGGTCACCGAAAAAACCATGAACCGCCTTGTGCGGCCCGGTGCCGACGGCACACCACAGCCGGTTTTGGCCACGGATTGGCAGCCCAATGAGGACGGCACCGAATGGACCTTCACCCTGCGCGAAGGTGTGCGGTTTCACGACGGAACCGACTTTGACGCCGCCGATGTGGTCTATTCCCTGAACCGGATTATTGCGCCTGACAATGACAGTTCAGCCCGCGCCACCATCCAGATGATTCACCGGATAGAGGCGGTCGGCCCGTATGAGGTACGCATGTACCTTGATGGGCCGTTTGCGGACCTGCCGCTGCAACTGATGGATTTTCGCATGCGGATCATCCCCGATGGTTCAGGCGATACCATTGCACAGACCGGAATCGGCACGGGCCCGTTCATTGTCGAGCGGTTTGACCCCGACGGCATTACCATTCTACGCGCGAATTCCGATTATTTCGAAGGTCCCCCCGGCGTTGCCGCCATCGAAGTAATTGCGATCCCCGACGCACAGGCCCGCCTACAGGCGCTCTTGGGTGGCCAGATCGACATGGAGCGCGGCATCACCCCGCAATTGGGTAAGGTGCTGGAGGCATCCGATCGCTACGCCGTGCAACAAGTCCCCACCGGCAACTGGATCGGCATGGCTTTTCGCACCGACGTACCCCCATATGACGATGCGCGGATACGTCGTGCGCTTCGATTGGCCGTGGACCGCGATGAAATGCTGAAGCTGGTGCTGGGCGGACGCGGAATCGTCGCCTGCGACACCCCCGTTGCCCCCAACGATCAGTATCGGGCGGACATCGCTTGTCCGCAGGATATCGCCCAAGCACGCGCGCTGCTGACCGATGCGGGTTACCCGGACGGCATTGACGTGACAGTGCATGTCTCGGCGCTCGATAGCAGTTGGCCAACGATGGCAGTGGTCTATCAACAACAGGCCGCCGCGGCGGGCATCCGCGTCAGGATCAAGAAGGAATCAACTGACGGTTACTGGAGCCAAGTCTGGATGCAAAAGGACGCGGTGACGACCCGCTGGAACGAACGCCCCGCTGATCAAGCGCTGAACGAAGCATTCTCCTCGGGTGCCAAATGGAACGAGACCTACTACAAAGACGCGGTTTTTGATCAGTTGATGACAGATGCACGTTCCGAACTGGACTTTGATCAGCGCCGTGCGCTGTATGAGGCGGCGCAAATACGGCTATGGGAGAATGCCGGCACGCTTATCCCCTACCATGTGACCCAATTGGTGGGGCTGTCAGCCCGCGTTGCCAACCTCGATAACGTCAAGAATGACGCGGTGCGCTGGCACCTGATCCGGGTGATCCCGGACAGTTGACCAATCCACATCGCGTACGGCCCTTACGCTGAGTTTTTGTTGTCAACAATTCGACTACCGAGTATTTGCTTACGATAGTTAAATCTTGGACAGGGCAGCGCCGTGTATAGACAACGATTGGGCGAGCTCGACTTTTTCGAGGACCTTCCCAGCCGATGGCCCCGCTTTCCTGTACAGATCGCATTTGGTGTGGCCTGCTTTGCCGTCGCTTGGCTGACGCGTGAATTTATCGATCTGTTTTCAAACGGCGCGGGTCCGTTTTCGATCATCTACCCAGCGATAATGATCTCTACCCTTTATGGGCGATGGCAAGCGGGGCTTGTGACCTTCGCGCTGGCATTTCTGCACGCTTGGTATTTCGTTCTCCCGTTCGAAAATTCGTTTGCGTTCGAAAATCCACAGGATCTGGCACGTACCATCGTGAACGGATCCGCCGCTCTGGTGATCCTCTTTTTCGCAGAAGTGTTCCGTGCCGCCGTCCGCTTTGCAGCGGCAGAACGCGATGCGGAGTTGCACAATCGCGAATTGCTGATGATCGAGCTTGAACACCGCACCAAGAACAATTTTGCGATGGTCTCTTCATTGCTGTCGATGCAACAACGGCGCAGTGATTCCGAAGACGTGAAACAGGCGCTCAGCTCTGCGGCAGCGCGAGTTCAGAGCTTTGCAGCCATTCACGAAACGATTTACACGTCATCGCGATACTCCGACAAGCTGTCGCTTCGCCCCTATCTCGAGGCTTTGCTTGCGCATCTGCAAAGCGGCCTGTTTGCGACCCGCCCCGTGCGCATCGACCTTGCGTGTGATCCGGTCGAAATCCCGCGTGACCGTGCCGTCGCCTTTGGGCTGATCGTGAATGAACTGGTCACAAACGCGGCAAGGCACGCGTTTCCAGCAGGACAGGCTGGCGTCATTACTGTCAGCTACCACGAGCAGCCAAACGCACCCTGGGTTCTGGCAATCTGCGATGACGGCTGTGGTTACGACGATGCGTCCGAAGCGGCTGCCGCTGGCTCTGGTCTGGGAAAAACGCTGATGACCAGCTTTGCGACCACCGCCGGAGGTGAAATCAAGGTGGATCACCTAGAAGTCGGCACCTGCGTCCGGGTGGTGGAGACCGAATTGGACTAAAAGCCAGAATCGTCGCGATTGACTGCACTCTGCGCCACTAGCAGACCAGATTTGCAGGTTTCGCACGCAGGCCCTGCAAGGATGTCAGTAATTCCCGGCCACGTATTTCGCGATTGCGCCGCCCCGAGAATTCACATCAAGCTTCTGGTAGATTGCTTTGAGGTAATATTTTACCGTATTTTCCGACAGGCCCAAGCGTGCCGAAATCTGGAAATTGGTCAATCCATCGACCAGCAACCCTAGGATTTCATGTTCACGCCGGGTCAGTGCGTCTGCTGTTTCGTTCGTCAGACGGCGCAATATATCAGTCGGCACAATCGAATGACCCAGAACCAGCTTGCCAAGAATCTTGGGCAGGCTCACCAGTATCTGACTCATCATGCAGACTGAATTGACCCCTGATTTTATCGCGGCACGGATAAAGGCAAACTCTGTATCATCGGCCACGACGACGACCATCGCCTGTGGAAAATCCGTGCGCAACATCTCTAACGTTTGCGCCAGATCGGCATCCGCCAATCGCACACCAAGTATGACGATCACCTGCCCATCCTCTGCCGCGATCAATTTGCGCAGTGTCCCGATCTCGGTGGCGAAACTACCCAAAACGACACCCGGTATCTGCCCAATAAGCGAGCCGATGCCCTGACAGACGATCTGCTGCCGATCCGCGACGATAACGCGCGACGTGAGAGGTGTAGCCAAATCCATAACCAATTCCAGCACATTCGCATGCCATATGCCGATGAATTTGCGACATATCCACGCGCGAAACCGCTGAAGCAAAAGAGAAATTCCGTATACAACGGAATGCAAACCGTTCCCGCATCGCGTCTTCATCGATCTGACGCAGTGGGCATAGACGGCGTGAAATTAGTTCGGATGGTTGCACGGAATTGTCTCGGCGCGTCGCCACTGACTGAGGTCTCTCAAATTCTGGCTCACGCAACTCGCCAGCCTCTGCGAACGTGTAGGCAAGCCGATTTCGCGCTGCAAACGACCGACGTGCTGCAACCTGAATTCCTGCATTTGTGTGCAAATGCATCCCCTAAGGCACGTTTGGGTAGGGACGCCCTACCCGTTCGGCCCACCTCTCCTACGCGCAGCAGCCAATGCTACCCATGCGAAAGTATTCCTCAGACCCGAACCGGTTAGCTTTCTTCCGTGAATAGCCTCCGCTCGCCACGCAATCGCGAGTTGGCCAAGCAAAGAAGGATGACGACACATGAGCTACACCCTGCACCCGCTTAAAAAGCAACGTCTGCAACGCTCTGAACTGGCTGTGCCGGGCTCAAACCCGTCGATGATCGAAAAAGCCGCCGAGAGCGATGTGGATTACATCTTTCTCGACCTAGAGGATGCCGTGGCACCGCCGGAAAAGGTGCAGGCACGCAAAAACATCATCGAGGCACTGAATGACATCGACTGGAAGGCCAAGGGCAAAACCATGTCGATCCGCATCAATGGGTTGGATACGCATTACATGTATCGCGACGTGGTGGATATCGTCGAGCAGGCGGGACAGCATCTGGATACGATCCTGGTGCCGAAGGTGGGCGTCCCCGGTGATCTGTACACTGTCGAAACCATGATCAGCCAGATCGAAGAGGCCATGGGCTACACTCATCAGATTGGGCTAGAGGCACTCATCGAAACCGCACTCGGCATGGCCAATGTCGAGGCGATTGCAGCCGCCCCCGGTCGACTGGAGGCGATGCATTTTGGCGTGGCAGATTACGCCGCCTCGAACCGGGCGCGCACCGTGGTGATTGGCGGGCTGAACCCCGATTACCCCGGCGACCAGTGGCATTTTGCGCTTAGCCGCATGACTGTCGCCTGTCGTGCCTATGGTCTGCGCGCCATAGATGGACCATTCGGCGACTTCAGCGATCCCGATGGTTACATCCTGTCGGCCAAGCGCGCCGCTGCGTTGGGGATCGAAGGCAAATGGGCCATCCACCCCAGCCAGATCGAAATGGCCAACAATGTGTTTTCTCCACCCGAGGCCGAAGTGACCCGCGCTCGCCGTGTCATCGAGGAGCTGCGCAAGGCGGAAGCCGCGGGCAAAGGCGCCGCCAGCTTGGACGGCAAGATGATCGACGCCGCATCAGAGCGGATGGCGAACAACGTCCTGACGGTGGCCGACGCCATCGCAGCGAAGAACGGCTAAGCAGGAGAACTCCAATGGATATTCACGAGTATCAAGCCAAGGAACTGCTGAAGCGGTTCGGCGTGAACGTACCGCGCGGCGGCATCGCCTACAGTCCTGAACAGGCGGTTTATCGCAGCCACGAGCTCTCAGGTGGAAAATGCGTCGTCAAGGCACAGATCCACTCTGGTGCACGCGGCAAGGCGGGCGGCGTGCGCATCTGTTCTACAGATGACGAGATCGCCGATGCCGCCAGTTGGATGCTGGGCCGCAAGCTCGTCACACACCAGACTGGCCCCGCGGGCAAACTGGTCAGCCGCCTGTATATCGAAGAGGCAACCGACATTGCGCAGGAGATCTACCTAGCGTTCGTCATGGACCGTACAGAAGAGCGTGTGGTCGTCGTTGCGTCTGCCCAAGGCGGCATGGAGATCGAGGATATCTCAGAGAGTGAACCGGACAGCATAATCCGCTCGGTTGTGGATCCTGCTGTGGGAATGCAGGCCTTTCAGGCGCGAGAGATCGCATTTCAGTTGGATTTGGATCCCGCGCTCATCGCGCAAGCGACCAAGACGATCATCGGCTGCTACAGATTGATGGAAGAGATGGACGCAAGCATGGTCGAAGTGAATCCTCTTGTGGTGACCAGCGCAGGAGAAATTGTCGCCTTGGATGCCAAGCTCAGCTTTGATGACAACGCGCTCTTTCGTCGACCCGAAATCTCTGAGTTTCGGGACAAGAGTCAGGAAGATGCACGCGAAACATATGCCGAGGATCGCGGCCTGAACTACATCGGACTGGAGGGTGAAATCGGCTGTATCGTCAACGGTGCGGGCCTCGCCATGGCGACCCTAGACATGATCAAGATGGCCGGCGGCGAACCTGCCAACTTTCTTGATGTGGGCGGAGGCGCATCACCTGACCGTGTCTTGATGTCGTTCAAGGCCGTGTTGAATGATCCGAATGTCGAGGCGATCCTCGTCAACATTTTCGCCGGTATCAACCGATGCGACTGGATCGCCGAGGGCGTGATACGGGCCGTTCAGGAACTGGACCTGTCGATCCCGCTCGTGGTGCGTCTGTCGGGCACAAATGTCGAAGAAGGTCGCGCGCTGATCAACGACAGCGGGCTGGACATCACAACAGCCGACACATTGGCAGCGGCGGCGGAAAAGGTCGTCGGTGCATGGAAATCGGGCCGCAGTCAAAATGGGGAGGCCGTCTGATGGCTATTCTGATCGACAACAACACACGCGTACTGGTTACTGGCCTGACGGGGCGCATCGGCAGCTTTCACGCCGAAGAGATGCGCGCCTATGGCACCAATGTGGTCGGCGGCGTCACCCCCGGCAAGGGCGGTACCACGCATAACGGTCTACCTGTTTTCAACACAGTCAAAGGCGCAGTGGCCGAAACCGGCGCGGATCTGGCAATCTGTTTCGTCCCCCCGCCCTTTGCCGCCGACTCGATCATGGAAGCAGCCGACGGCGGCATCCGCACCTGCGTGTGTATCGCGGACGGCATCCCGACACAGGATATGATCCGCGTGAAGCGATATATGCGCCGTTACAAGTCCGAGCGCCGCATGCGGTTGATCGGTCCCAACTGCGCTGGCATCATTACCCCAGATCAGGCGTTCGCCGGCCTGATGCCACCACATATCTACCTGCCCGGTCGCGTCGGCATCGTTGGCAGATCAGGCACACTTGGATACGAGGCCGCCAGCCAAATGAAGGCGCGCGGGATCGGTGTCAGTTCTTCTATCGGAATCGGCGGCGACCCGATCAATGGATCCAGTTTTCGCGATATACTGGAGTTGTTCGAAAACGATCCCGATACAGACCTCGTTGTGATGGTTGGCGAAATTGGAGGCCCGCAAGAGGCCGAGGCGGCGGCGTATATTCGTGACCACATGACCAAACCCGTGGCCGCATACATCGCCGGGCTTTCGGCACCAAAGGGCCGCCGTATGGGTCACGCCGGGGCGATTGTTTCGGCCTTCGGGGAATCCGCCCAAGAAAAGGTGGAGATATTGAAAGACTGTGGTGTGACCATCGTTCCGACCCCATCCGCCTTTGGCGAAGTCGTCGAGAAAATGCTCGCTTGACGCGGCTCGTATATCGGACTAATCGGCGCGGCGGCCGCTCTTGCCGCGCCGCAGAATAACGTACCGGAGCATCTCATGCGCACAGCGCAGATGACACGATTTGACGGCGTAATCGCCCTCGTCACTATACCGTTGCCTGAGTGCCTGTCCGACAGTGATATCGTCGGAACATGACGGAGCACTGGATATCCTGCAACGGACGGCTCGAAGACGCCTCTAGCGGCAAAAGAGAATCCCGGCTTCATAGCCAAGGTCAAACGCACGCAGAATCTGGGCGGCAAAAACTTACCATAATTCTTCCCAACCCCTGCCCAGAACCCGTGCAACCTTCATTTCAATAAAAAAGCGCCAGTCGGCGTGAACCGGCTGGCTTTCCTTTCTGAGGAGCAGAGCAGATGCCCAACGAGACCCCCAAGCCGCCACGCGGCCCAGTAGACAAGTCCGCGCCCAAGCCACAGCCGGTTCCGCGACGCATTTTCACGGATTTTGCTAGCATTTGACGGCAGCACAGCGGTACGCGCCGCAGGCGACGTGCCTGCGTCCCTATCCTTCAGCGTAGGAGGATGATCGGAACATTCTTTGGGTTGCCCGCGTTTTCACTTCAACGGAACGCACACAAGGGAAGCCCAAAAATGGACCTAGTACGCATCATCCTCGCAGTCATCCTACCGCCACTCGGTGTATTTTTTCAGGAAGGACTGGGCAAGCATTTCTGGCTTAATGTCCTTCTGACGCTGTTGGGCTACATCCCCGGCATCGTTCATGCTGTGTGGATTATTTCCAGCCGCGACCCGGCCCGCGCTTAAACCAGATTACCAATGTAAAAAGGCAGCCCCTTAGGGCTGCCTTATGCTGCGTTTTCAACGCCGCAAATAGATGTATTAGGTCGATCAGCCGACCAGTTCGAGACCCGAGAAGAAGTAGGCGATTTCGACAGCCGCCGTTTCAGGTGCATCAGAGCCGTGAACCGAATTTTCGCCAACGCTTTCAGCGAATTCCGCGCGGATCGTACCGGCAGCCGCGTCGGCGGGGTTCGTGGCACCCATAACTTCGCGGTTCTTCGCGATGGCGCCCTCACCTTCCAGCACCTGCACGACGACCGGCTCGGACGCCATGAATTCGCACAACTCGCCGTAGAACGGACGTTCGGCATGAACGGCATAGAACACGCCAGCCTGTGCCGGAGTCAGGTGAATCCGTTTTTGCGCGACGATCTCGCAGACCTGCATCCTCGAACTTGGCATTGATTTTGCCTGTCAGGTTACGTTTGGTTGCGTCGGGTTTGATGATGCTCAGCGTACGTTCGGTTGCCATGTCGGCCTCTTTTCAGGAAATAAGTGTGAATCTGGCGCTGGCATTAACATGCGCATAGCACGGAATAAAGTCCTATTCGGGGTGCGACAACGTGACGTGATTTGCAGGGTTTTATTTCTGACTTTTTTTGTCAGAATAAAGATGCGAAGCAATTCACTCAACCAAGGACAATTCGCCAATGAAGCTGACTATCCTTTGTGCCACCACCATTCTGATGACTGCTGCTGCGCCACTTTGGGCTGATGTAATTCCCGCGCCGCTACGCTACGAGCAGTTTGAGGCCGCCATACCCCATATGGACCTTGAAACCTGCCCCGAGCTATTGGCCGAGGACGACGTGTTTTGCCGCGCCACACTTCAGCATGAGGAAATCCACGTGTTCGCATTCAGCACGCAGGGCGATAACCCGCTGGTAAGTGTGACCTCATTCTCGGCCGAGGGCATGACCGCACTGCTGACCGACTAACCGGCATTGACAACGGCCGAGCGGTTCGCCATCGCTCGGCCCCATGTTACGCATCACTGACATATCTTACGCCGTCGCGGGCCGCCCGCTGATCGAGAACGCTTCGACCACGATCCCCGAGGGGCACAAGGTCGGCATCGTTGGCCGTAATGGAACGGGCAAAACCACACTGTTTCGTCTGATCCGGGGCGAACTGGCGCTGGAGAGCGGCAGCATCACTCTGCCCAGCCGTGCCCGCATCGGCGGTGTCGCCCAAGAAGTACCCGGCAATCACGTGTCGCTGATCGACACGGTGCTGGCCGCCGATGTTGAGCGCGCCGCACTGTTGGCCGAGGCTGGCACCGCAACGGATCCGACGCGGATCGCTGAGATACAGACGCGTCTGACCGATATCGACGCTTGGGGTGCCGAAGCGCGCGCCGCCTCGATCCTCAAGGGGTTAGGTTTTTCCGATCACGATCAACGGCAACCCTGCTCGGCATATTCTGGTGGTTGGCGGATGCGCGTCGCGCTGGCGGCAGTGCTCTTTGCACAACCTGATTTGCTGTTACTCGACGAACCGACCAACTATCTCGACCTCGAAGGTGCGTTGTGGCTGGAAACTTATCTGGCGCGCTATCCGCACACTGTGCTGATCGTCAGCCATGACCGAGGATTGCTGAACCGGGCCGTCGGGTCCATCCTGCACTTGGAAGACCGTAAACTGACGCTGTATCAAGGGGGATACGATACCTTCGCGCGCACGCGGGCAGCGCGACTGGCCGCCGCCGAATCCGAGGCCAAGAAACAGGACGCGCGCCGCGCCCATTTGCAAAGCTTTGTGGATCGTTTCCGCGCCAAGGCGTCCAAGGCTGTACAAGCGCAATCGCGTCTTAAGATGATCGAGAAGATGACCCCGATCACCACCCCTCAAGAAGCGGCGCTCAAAAAATTCACCTTTCCGTCACCCGAGGAACTGTCACCCCCAATCGTGGCGTTGGAAGATGTCTCTGTCGGGTATGACGGCAAAGCCATTCTTTCGCGATTGAACCTGCGGATCGACCAAGATGATCGGATCGCCCTTCTGGGCAAGAATGGCGAGGGAAAATCTACTCTTTCTAAAATGTTGGCAGGCAAACTGGATGTGCTGGGCGGAAGTATGACAACCGCCTCCAAGCTACGCGTCGGCTATTTTGCACAGCATCAGGTCGAAGAGTTGCACGTCGATGAAACGCCTGTCGATCATATCCGGCGTCTGCGTCCGGGCGAGACGCCGTCGCGCCTGCGTGCGCGACTGGGTGGCTTTGGCATCGGGGCGGAACAGGCCGAAACACTTGTTGGCAAGCTGTCAGGTGGCCAAAAGGCTCGCCTCTCGCTGATGCTGGCGACCATCGACGCGCCGCATATGCTGATCCTCGACGAACCGACGAACCATCTGGACATTGAATCGCGCGAGGCGCTGGTCGAAGCTCTGACCGCCTATTCGGGTGCGGTCATTCTGGTCAGCCACGACATGCACTTGCTCAGCCTCGTTGCGGACCGCCTGTGGTTGGTCAAAGGGGGACGCGTTGCCCCCTATGAGGGTGATCTCGAAAGCTATCGCACATTGCTGCTGGCCACGGACAAACCCGTGCAAAAACCAAAAAACAACAAGCCAAAGCGCCCTTCACGCGACGCCATCGTGTCGCTGCGCCAAGACGTCAAGAAATGCGAAGAGCGCGTCGTTAAACTGAACGACATGCGTGACAAGCTTGCCAAGAAGCTGGCCGACCCGGCGATGTATGACGAGGGCAAAGCCGATGAGGCCGCCGTCTGGCAGCGTAAATACTCGGAAGTGATGGATGGGTTGGAGCGGGCAGAAGGGATGTGGATGAAGGCGCTGGAAAAGCTGGAAAAAGCTCAAGCCTGACGTACCCCAACAGTTGACAAACATCGGTGCTGACCGCATTGAGACGCCATGGACAGCGCCGCATTCATCACCACATTCGTGACCCTTCTCATCGTGATGGACCCTATCGCGCTGGCGCCTCTCTTTCTAGCCATGACACGCGGTATGGATCAGGCGCGCCGCCGCCGGATCGCAATCCGTGCCTGTGTCACCAGCGCGCTGTTGCTGTGTGTCTTTGCCGCGTTTGGCGAGGCCGTATTGGGGTTTATCGGTATTTCGATGCCCGCCTTCCGGATCGCTGGCGGTATCCTGTTATTTCTGACTGCGCTCGACATGTTGTTTGAGCGGCGCACCAAGCGACGCGAAGATCAAGTCGACAATGACGACCATGATGATCCATCCGTCTTTCCTCTGGCGATTCCGCTGATTGCGGGCCCCGGTGCGATCGCAACTGTCATTCTGTTGACAGGCCAGCAGGAGGGCATTACCGGGCTTTCATGGGTTTTGGGCATCATGTTCGTCGTATTGGCGCTTGTTTTCATTTCCTTCCTGAGCGCGGGACTGCTGGAGCGAGCACTGGGGAAAACCGGCATCAACGTCGTCACCCGTGTTCTCGGTATGCTGCTGGCGGCGCTCGCGGTACAGTTTGTTCTTGATGGACTGCGAGGCTTTGGGCTTGCGGCCTGATCTTTTAATCGACCGTCCTGCCGCCTATTTGTAATCCATGACATCAGGCGCCCGGATATGAATGACTTTGACAACGCACATTTGATCTATCTTATCGTTCTGGGCGTTGCCGTGGTATTCTGGTTTGTCGCCTCTAACCGCAACTCCCTTGGTAAAACAATGCAGTATGCGGTGATCTGGGGATTGATTTTCATCGGCGTTCTCGCCGGGATTGGACTGTGGGAAGACATCCGTCGCACCGTGATCCCCAGCCAGAGCGTCTATTCCGGTGGCGTCATCGAGTTGCCGCGCGCACCGGACGGGCATTACTATCTACAAGCTGAGGTGAATGGCACTTCGATCCGCTTTGTGGTAGATACCGGCGCCAGCCAGATCGTCCTTAGCCAAGCGGACGCGGCCGCCGTCGGCCTGAAGCCGGATACACTTAACTATTTTGGTACCGCCAGCACTGCAAACGGGATCGTCCGGACGGCCCCGGTGCGCCTTGACAGCTTTGCCGTCGGCGACATGCGCGATGCCAATCTGCGGGCCGTCGTCAACGAGGGTGATCTAGGTGACTCATTGCTGGGGATGACCTATCTGCAACGTTTTTCCAACATTCAGATCGCCGATGGTCGCCTGGTGCTGACAAGGTAGAAGAACGCATCCTTCACACTGATGCGGCAGTCTTTTCAGCCTTCATTTCCCAGCGTCCGCTTTCCTCTGACCAGTATTGCGCCGCGCAGCCCGCATCGGTCAGCATTTTCCATTGTCCGCGCGCCACGTCCACCGCCGCAGGATCATTGCCGTCAAACAGGATGCACACCCGAGACAACGCCGACACTTCGTCAACGGACACTTGCGCCCCGTCAACCGTCATCAGGCAAACTGCGCCGTTGGGAATATCATCACTGGTGGTTAGCAAAACCGGCTGATCCGCCGCATGTGGCGCAGTGGCCAACCCATGTGCAGGGAACCCGTCATCGGCCCCCTGCCATAGCTTTTCGTCCAGCCATTCCATCCGCGCCTGCGTGGCACCACGTACGGCGACGCGCCAGCTGGCCTGCCGCGCCTTGCCCACAAGCATAGGCAGCGCCGTTTCCAGTGGCCGCCGTGTCAGGTGATAGAAATAGGCTGCTCCCATCAGTCGCCTTCCAGCATGTCCGCAACCAGTCGGTTCAGCGCCATCACGCCCCAACCGGTTGCGCCCTTGGGGGCATAGGTGGTGTCGGATTTGACGGATGCCGTGCCCGCGATATCCAGATGTATCCACGGCAGATCGTCCTTGACGAACCGTTTGAGGAACTGTGCGGCGGTAATCGACCCGGCCGCCCTGCCCCCGACATTCTTGATATCCGCGATCTGGCTCTTGAGCATATCATCATAGGCCTGCCCCATCGGCAGCCGCCACGCGCCTTCGCCCTCGGCCTCCGCCGCCTTGAGGAAATCGCGCGACAGAGCATCATCGTTGCTGAACACGCCCGCGTTCTCATGTCCCAACGCGATGATGATTGCCCCCGTCAAGGTTGCCAGATCAACCATGGCACGGGGCGAATACTCTCGCTGTGCGTACCACATGACATCCGCCAGAACCAAACGGCCTTCGGCGTCGGTGTTGATCACCTCGACTGTATCGCCTTTCATTGACGTGACCACATCACCGGGGCGCGTTGCGCGATCCGACGGCATGTTCTCGACCAGCCCAACGAGGCCAACGACATTGGCTTTCGCCTTGCGACGCGCCAGTGCATGCATGACGCCGGTGACAACACCCGCACCGCCCATGTCCATGGTCATGTCTTCCATGCCTGCCGCCGGTTTCAGGCTGATCCCACCGGTGTCGAACACCACGCCCTTACCGACCAGCGCGAGCGGTGCATCGCCCTTTTTACCACCTGCCCATTCCATTACCGCAACCTTGGACGGGCTGGCGCTGCCGTGCCCGACACTCAGCAAGCACCCCATGCCGAGCTTTTCCAGTTCCGGCTCTTCCAGCACGGTGATTTTCAGTCCTAGCCCTTCCATTGCCTTGATACGGTCGGCAAATTCGGTGGTGGTCAGGTGATTGGCTGGCTCGCTCACCAGATCGCGGGTCAGGAACACGCCTTCTATCACAGCAGCTGCATCGGTCGCTTCGGCTTTGATGACGTTCGGGTCTTTGACCATCATAGTCACACTCGCGTTTTCCTCGGTGGCCTTGGTCTTGTGCGCCGTAAATTCATATGCACGCAGCGCAATCCCGAGCGCCAGATCGACCGGGCGGCGGATCTGCCCCGCCAACACCAGCAGAGGTGCCGCGCCCTTCAGCTTACCCAAGGCAACGCCCGCCTTGCGCGCTTCATCCGGTTTTGCGCCACGCTCTACACAGACGACATCGACCGCTTCGGCGACCAGTCCCGTTGGCCAGGCCAGAGTCTTGACCTCGCCCGGCTTCATCTTTGCGAACGCCTCGCCTTGGAGCATCCGGGCCAGCGCGCCCTTGGTCAGCTTGTTTACCCGGCGTGCGCCCGGATCCATCTTGCCATCCTGACCGATCAGGACAGCAATCCGCCCCTCGGCTTGTGATATCTGGTCGATATCTGTCTCGGCATAGGTCACGGAAACCGGCATGGTCATGGAAAATGCTCCTTGGTAGGGTTGTTTTCCCAGACCTAGCGCGAATTGCAGGGGTGCTAAAAGGTGAAAGTTCTCACAACGGCGCGCACGGAGGGGTTGTCTGCGGCACAGCCTCGCCGATCATGTCAGTTAACAGTTTTCCCTGCGTGGTAATTACGATACCGTGCCACAAAATATGGGGGTAACGGGGGGCATATGTGACCAGATTCGACAGATATATGCTGTCGCAATTTATGGTGCTGTTCGGGTTCTTCGCGCTGGTCTTGGTGTCGATCTTCTGGATCAACAAAGCTGTGCGTATGTTCGACCGATTGATTAGTGACGGCCAATCGGCCTGGATTTTCTTGGAATTCACCGCTCTGACCCTTCCGGGGGTAATTGGCGTGGTGCTCCCCATCGCGGCTTTTGCAGGCGCAGTCTATGTCACCAATCGACTGAGTACCGAAAGTGAGCTGACCGTAATGCAGGCAACCGGCTATTCGCCTTGGCGTATGGCGCGGCCTGTGCTGTTTTACGGGATCATCATCGCGCTGATGATGTCCTTGCTGGCGCATTTCCTTATTCCTGCCAGCCTACAGCAGCTTGAAATGCGCAAAGTCGATGTGTCCCGTAATGTCACGGCCAAGTTTCTGACCGAAGGTGAATTTTTGCATCCCGCATCCGGTGTTACCTTCTACATTCGCGACATCACGACTGAAGGCGAGTTGCGCAACGTGTTCTTGTCCGATCGGCGCGACGCTGAAAATATCGTGACCTACACATCCACCCGCGCCTATCTGGTGCGCGAGGGGGGTGGTACGAAACTGGTTATGCTGGATGGGCTGGCCCAGACATTGCGCCGCGAAGGGCTGCGTTTGTTCACTACGCATTTTGACGACTTCTCGTATGACATCAGCAGCCTCGTCACACAGGACCGGGCAGATCCCGATGCCATAGGATTTGCCAGCACGCCGGTTTTGCTGCGCACACCCGAAGTGGTGGCCGAGCGCAACAATGCGACCATTCCGATGGTCCTGCACGAGCTTCATAACCGATTCACACAGCCGCTGATGTGCATCATCGCTGGCTTGATCGGCTTTGCCACGCTGCTTTTGGGTGGATACAGCCGGTTCGGCATCTGGAGACAGATCATTACCGCCTTTGTTCTGCTGGTCGCAATCAAGATGATTGAAGGCGCAGTCGCCGGGCCTGTCCTGTCCAGCGCGTCGATGTGGCCGCTGCTCTATCTACCGGCGCTCTGTGGTTTTGTGCTTAGCGCAGTATTGCTGCATCTGGCCGCTAACCCAGCGATCATTCGCCGACTGACCCTACGCAACCGTCGCGCAGAGGTCGTCGCATGATCCTGCACTATTATTTCGCGCGCAAGTTTCTGTGGACGTTCCTTGGTATCGCCGGGGTCTTTGTCGTACTTCTGGCACTGATCGATGTGGTAGAGGAATTGCAGGATTTCCCGGATTTGCCAATCTGGGACGTGATCGAGATCGTTCTGCTGAATGTCCCCAACACCAATTACGAGATTTTACCCCTCATCGTGATTCTGGCTGCGGTGGCTCTGTTCGTTCGTTTGGCGCGAACCTCCGAATTGGTGGTGTTACGAGCGTCGGGCCGCTCGGGCTTACGCGGGCTCTTGGGCCCGATGGCCGTCGCGGCAACCATCGGCATCGTGTCGATCACCGTGCTCAACCCGATCGTCGCGGCGTCGTCCAAGCGGTATCACGATCTGGTCAATGGCCACCTCGGTGGCGGAGAGAGCGTTCTGGCAATTTCATCCGAGGGGTTGTGGCTGCGGCAGGGCAGCGCCATCGGACAGACCGTTATCCATGCGGCGCGTGCCAGTTCTGATGTAAGCGTACTCTATGATGCCACATTCATAGCATTTTCACCGACCGGCGATCCTCTGCGTCGCATTACGGCCAGTTCTGCCCAACTGGGCGTGGGCGGCTGGACGCTCAGCGATGTCAAGCTGTGGGATCTGTCTGCGGGTGGCAATGCTGAATCTTCGGCCAGCGTGTTGCCGACTTTGCGCGTACCATCGGCGCTGACACAGGATCGCATCATCGACAGTTTTGGCAAGCCTGAGTATATTTCCCTGTGGGATCTACCGGATTTCATTGCCGAGCTTGAGGAAGCTGGCTTCTCGGCCAGACGCTATGCCGTATGGTTCCAGATGGAACTGGCCCGGCCATTGTTCCTGATGGCGCTGGTGCTGGTCGCTGCCGCATTCACGATGCGCCACGCGCGCACATCGAACACCGGGCTATCGGTCCTAACCGCAATCATGCTGGGGTTTAGTCTGTATTACATGCGCAACTTTGCGCAGGTACTGGGCGAAAACGGCCAGATCCCGGTGATCCTCGCCGCATGGGTGCCGCCGGTGGCTTCGTTTCTGCTGGCGTTCGGTATTTTGCTGCATATGGAGGACGGATGACCCCAACGACCCGTCTCTTTTGCGCTCTCATCATGGTGTGGCTGTTCGTTTCGGGGACACCTGCAACCGCCCAAACCGGCGCGGATGATACTGAGCCGCAGCCTGCCATGCTCATCGCCGATGACGTGTATATCCGTGGCGATGACACGCTCGTGGCCGAAGGCAACGTCGAAGCGGTCTATGACGGCCAGCGCCTGACCGCGCGGCGCATCACGTATGACAAGGCAACCGACTCGCTGGAGTTCGACGGCCCCATCACCCTCTTTGACGGGGGCTATACTGTCGTTCTGGCTGACAGTGCGCAGCTCGACCGCAACCTGCAGAATGGCATTCTATTCGGCGCCCGGATCGTTATGGACGACCAGCTACAGTTGGCCGCGCAGCAGATGAACCGCACAAACGGACGCTATTCACAACTCTACAAGGCCGCTGTTACGTCTTGCCACGTCTGCAAAAATGGACAAGCGCCGCTGTGGCAAATCCGTGCACGGCGCATTATCCACGATCAACAATCACAGCAATTCTATCTCGACGATGCCCAGTTCCGGGTTTTCGACACACCGATTTTCTATCTCCCCCATTTGCGCCTGCCGGATCCCACGCTGGAACGCTCAACCGGTTTCCTGATCCCGTCTATCTACAATTCCTCCCTGCTCGGGTTTGGGGTGAAGGTTCCTTATTTCATCAAGATCGGCGATCACAAAGACCTGACACTGACCCCTTGGCTGTCGAACAAAACACGCACGATGGAGTTTCGGTATCGTCAGGCATTCCAACGTGGAGAGATCGAATTCGAAGGTGCGCTGTCGAATGACGACCTGAACCGCACAGACAACCGCGCCTACATCTTTGGCCGTGGCCTGTTCGAGATGCAGAATGACTTTATCCTGAGGTTCGACATTGAGGCGGTGAATGACGACGCCTACCTCGTCGACTATGATTTCTCCGACAAGGACCGTCTGGACAGTGAACTGTCGCTGGAACGCGTCCGGCGCGATGAATGGATGCGCGGTGCAGTGACGCATTTCCACACATTGCGGGCGGGGGAAAGCAATTCGACCCTGCCGACCATCGTGGGCAACGCTGATTATGAGAGGCGTATCTATCCGGCCCGTTTTGGTGGGGAACTGCGTTATTCAGCTCAGGCACACACGCATTACCGGTCTTCATCTCTTAGCACGGATGGGCCGGACTTTGACGTTTTTGCCGATGGTCGCGACGTGAACCGTCTGAGCACCAGCGCAGACTGGCTGCGCAGCTGGACGATGTTGGGCGGCGTACGTAGCACCTTCCAGACTGGTATCGCAGTGGATCATTTCGAAATCAAAGGGGGCGGCGCCACCAGCCGCGCCTCGCTCACCGATGTGATCCCTTCCACGGCACTGACATTGCGCCTGCCACTGGCCAAGGTCACGAACAAGGGTGTCGCACATGTGATCGAGCCTGTGGTTCAACTCGGCTGGGTTGGCGGAAGCACACCGAGTATCGCAAACGACGAAAGCACGCGCACCGAGTTCGACGAAGGAAACCTGCTGTCCTTATCGCGCTTTGCCGCTAAGGACCGCCGTGAACGTGGCGCCAGTGCAGCATACGGCCTGTCATGGTCACGCTTTGACCCCGGTGGATTGACCAGCACATTCACCGTCGGTCAGATCTTGCGTGACCGGTCCCAGCGTGAACCGAATGGCGGATTGACCTTTTCAGATACATCCGGCCTTCGTGGCGAGTTTTCGGACGTACTCTTTGCCGGGCAGATCACGACCCAGAACGGCCTGACCCTGACCGGTAGAGGATTGTTTGATACCGCGTTCGATACGACCAAGGCCGAGGCGCGTGCCAGCTGGCAAAATTCCGTCACGAATATCGGTGCCACCTATGTCTGGCTGGACCGTGACGTGGCGGAAAACCGACCTACAACAATCTCGGAATGGGCGTTCGATGGCTCTTATCGAATGTCACGGCACTGGACGGGCAGTGCCGAGTGGCGCTATGACGTCGCCAGTGATCGCAGCGTCAAGGCGGGCGTCGGCGTGACCTACACAAACGAATGCGTGGATATCGCGCTTTCGGCCTCGCGTCGGTTCACCTCTTCCACTATCCTGACGCCGTCGACAGATATCAGCCTCACCGTCGGTTTGCGCGGCTTCAGCGCGCGCACCGAAGACAAGAGCTACGCAAGAACATGCAGGAACTGATGACCCAGATGACATCTCCTATCCGCTCCATCACAGCAACATTCGCTCTGGCGCTTGGCCTCATGCTTGGCCACCCCCTTCTCCGGCCAACGCCCAAGGCCTTTTCGAGCCGGTGATCAAGGTCAACGGCGATGCCGTCACCCGCTACGAGTTGGAACAGCGCACGCGACTTCTGACACTGTTGCGCGCGCCCGCCGATCCAGCGCGGCTGGCCCATGATCAACTGATCGAGGACCGACTGAAACTGCAAGCCGCAAAAGCCCAAGGGATCGCCGTCAGCGATGAAGCCGTGCAAGAGGGCATGGAACGTTTCGCCAGTCAGGGTAACCTGAAGGCCGACCAGATGATCAAGCTGCTGGAACAGGGTGGCGTTGCCGAGCAAACCTTTCGTGAATTTGTGCGCGCAGGCCTGACCTGGCGCGAGTTGACACAAGCACGCTTTGGCCCACGTGTGTCGGTTAGCGAAGAGGATCTGGAACGCGCCCGCGCAGCGATCAGCACCGGGACCGGTGTGCGTGTGCTGCTGTCCGAAATCATTATCCCCTACACCCCGCAAACCGAAGAAGCGGTGCTGAGCCGGGCCAAGCGTATCTCGGAAATGACATCCGAGAGCGCATTCAGCGCACAGGCGCGCCAGTACTCGGCAACGCCATCCAAAGACCGTGGTGGACGTATGCCATGGACACCGATCACCAAACTGCCGCCAATCTTGCGGCCCTTGGTTCTGGGGCTCGCACCGGGCGAAGTGACTGAACCGCTTCCCTTGCAAGGGGCGGTTGCACTCTTTCAGATGCGCAGTATCGAAGAGACTGACGTACCGGAACCCGACTATGCCGCGATTGAATATGCCGCGTACTACATTCCCGGCGGTCGCACCGAAGCGGCACTGTCGCAGGCGGCGCAAATCGACGCAGACACCGATACTTGCGATGACCTATATGGGGTTGCCCATGGCCAACCGGCCAGCGTTCTGGAGCGCGGATCAAAAGCACCGAGTGAAATCCCCGATGATATCGCGATCGAACTGTCGCGCCTCGATCCGGGCGAAGTGTCCACTACCCTCACCCGCGCGGGCGGCGAAACACTGGTGCTGTTGATGCTCTGTGGCCGCACCGAAGTCCTGCCCGGCGCAGAGGAGCAAGATGCACCCACCGCCGCAAACGAAGACGGTGCAGAAGGTGCAGAAGGCACGACAGCAGCCCCGGACGTCACCCAACAGCTATCTGCCCAAATTGCCAATCAGCGGCTGGACTCCTTCTCGGAAGGATATCTGGAGCAACTGCGGTCTGAGGCGCGGATCATCGAATACTGATGGCCGATGCGCGGCGTCCGATAGCCATCAGTTGCGGCGAACCGGCGGGCATCGGACCTGAACTGGCGCAAAAGGCTTGGGCGGCGCTGGGAACGGATATTCCGTTTTTCCTGATTGGCGACCCTGCCCATGTGCCGCACGGTCCTGTTGCCATAATTGCCGATGCCGCCGAGGCAATCGATGCGGCGCGCAGTGGTTTGCCTGTTCTGCCGCATATATTTGATGGGCTACTCTCTCTCGGTACGCCCAACCCACGTCATGCCGAGAGCGTTATCAGCGCCATCGCTCGCGGTGTGGACTTGGTACAATCAGGGGCTGCCAGCGCATTGTGTACCGCCCCGATCCACAAGAAGGCGTTACAGGACGGCGCGGGTTTCGCGCATCCCGGTCACACCGAGTATCTAGCCCATCTGGCTGGTGTGACGCGCGTCGTGATGATGCTGGCCAGCGACCAGTTGCGCGTCGTGCCTGCGACGATTCACATTCCGCTCAACAATGTAACTACAGTATTGAGCGCCCCCTTACTGACCCAGACGCTCCGCATCACCCATGCCGGATTGATCCGCGATTTTGGCATCCCTGCCCCCCGCATTGCCGTGGCCGGTCTGAATCCACATGCGGGCGAAGGGGGCAAGATGGGCACCGAAGAGATCGCGCTGATCACCCCAGTTCTGGACGCTTTACGCACCGAGGGACTGGACCTGAAGGGGCCACTGTCGGCGGACACGATGTTTCACGCGGCTGCGCGCGCCGGGTATGATGCAGCGGTCTGCATGTATCACGATCAGGCGCTGATCCCGATCAAGACGCTGGATTTCGACAGGGGGGTAAACGTGACACTGGGTTTACCCTTTATCCGCACGTCACCCGATCACGGCACCGCGCTTGATATCGCCGGACAGGGGGTCGCCAATCCCAGTTCGATGATTGAGGCGCTGAAAATGGCCGCGCGTATGAGCGCGGCGCGCAACACATGAGTATGCCAGACGATCTTCCTCCCCTGCGGGAGGTCATTGCGACGCATGAATTGGCGGCACGCAAATCGCTGGGACAGAACTTTCTGCTGGATCTGAACCTCACTGCCAAAATTGCGCGGCAGGCAGGTGATCTGACCGATTGTGATGTGCTGGAAATTGGCCCCGGCCCCGGCGGCCTGACACGGGGACTACTGTCCGAGGGCGCACGGCACGTTCTGGCCATCGAAAAGGACAGGCGCTGTTTGCCAGCCCTGAACCAGATTGCAGAGACCTATCCCGGACGTTTGACTGTTATAGAAGGGGATGCGCTGAAGATTGATCCGCTGACGCATCTGACCCCCCCATCCGCGTCGCCGCCAACCTGCCCTACAACGTCGGAACGGAACTGTTGGTGCGCTGGCTTACCCCGCCGCAGTGGCCGCCCTACTGGCAGAGTCTGACGCTCATGTTCCAGCGCGAAGTAGCCGAGCGTATCGTCGCAAAGCCCGGCAGTAAGGCCTACGGTCGGCTGGCGCTGCTCGCCAGTTGGCGTTGCGATGCGCAGATCGCCATGCACCTGCCGCCCGGCGCTTTCACACCACCGCCAAAGGTATCCAGCGCCGTGGTTCATCTGCGTGCGCTTGATGCACCCCGCTATCCGGCTGACTCAAAACGGCTGGAATCCGTGGTGGCGCGTGCGTTCAACCAGCGACGCAAAATGCTGCGTGCCGCGCTTAAAGGGGTCGCACCCGACATTGAGGATCGCCTGCTCGCTGCAGGTATCGCCCCCACCGATCGCGCCGAAACAGTCTCGCTGGAGCAGTTCTGTGCCCTCGCGCGACAACTGGAAAAATGACGTCATCGCTGGCCATTGTCGTACCCGCCGCGGGTGCATCATCACGGATGGGTGGGCGCGATAAGCTGCTGGAACTGGTAGAGGGCGTGCCCTTGCTGACACGTCAGGTCGGGCGGGCTTTGGATACCGGTGCAGATGTCTTTGTCACGCTACGTGCGGATCGCCCCTTACGTGGCGAAGCGTTGGACCAGCTCCCCCAGAAAAAGCTGACACGCGTCCCTGTCGAACGTCCACAGGACGGATTATCTGCCTCGCTCGCAGCCGGCATTCGGGCATTGCCGGACACGGTAGAGGCGGTGATGATCCTGCTTCCCGACCTTCCCGAGATCGACACATCCGACCTGTCGGCAATGATCGCAGCGCAGGCCATGGCACCCGCCAGAATACTGCGCGCTTACACAGAGAGCGGCGTGGCCGGGCATCCGGTAATTTTCCCGCGCGCTTGGTTCGCTGAATTGTGGACCTTGACAGGCGACCGTGGCGCAGGCGCATTGCTGCGCCGGGCCGATGTCATTGAACACCGCCTGTCCGGCAACCGCGCCATTACCGACCTCGACACGCCCGAGGCATGGGCCGCTTGGCGGGCGCGGACCGGGGCCTGAGCTACGATGCAATTTCTGCCAATAATACCCGTGCCTCATGCGCGCGCAATGATATGCGCGCCGAGCGGTACGCCCCCAACCCTACCTCGGTTTCCAAGTCAGGGAACAGCGCCAACAGTTCTCTTCGCTGTGCCGCGCCAACCCCGCGCAGCGCCTCTCCACCCGGTTGAAAACTCTCGGACCAAGTGCCGCCCGCCAACAAAACCTCGTGGCTTTCAAACATCACATGGACATAGGTCACCCCCTGCGCCGGACGTGGCCATTCAACGCCGGGCAGCCCTGCCAGATGCTTGGCCGGCACCAGAACTTCACGCTCACCGAACATCGTCTCGGCCAATTGATTTGCCAGCAACATGCGGTGATTGGGACTGACCCTGATATCGGTCTCTGGTATGCTATCGCCAAACGCTCCGGCGCGGATCAAAACAGGCCTGAGCCAAGGGTTTCGCGCAACATCAGCAGCACCGAGAGTCTTTTTGCCCATCCAACAGATCGTCTGAATGCCGTTGTCGCGGGTAATCACATGATCTCCCGGATGCAGTAATTCCACCGGTCTTAGGCCCTGCGGGGTCGCGACCCCGGTACCGGGAGTAAAGCAGATGACACGCTCGATCTCGGTAAATGCCATACTGCTGGTCACGGCCCCGCCGCTGTCCAAAAATTCAACGCGACCCGACTCTGGACCGGTATGGAAGACGTTCTTGGACACCCCGACAGATCGAGGATATCAAGGTCGCTGCCATCGGCATCCTCGCCACCGACGACGGTATGATTGCCGCAATCTGTGATTACAAAGGTATCGGATTGCGCACCACCCGACAGGCTGTCGTTGCCCGATCCCGCAGTGATCGTGTCATTGGTGCCCTGCAAGGTCTCGTCACTACCACTTCCCGGAATCGTTGCCATCGTCAGCTCCCCATCTCTTCTATGCAGTGTCGACGCGCGCGGGATTTTGCAGGCAGCAAGCCGGTCGTCGCCAAGGGGGACGATAAAAACTGCGCAGAAACTCGGTCAGGGGAAAATTTTGTGAAACGTGTCATCCGCAGATGACGCGGCAGAGAGGGTGTCATACTGACACGACGTTCACCCAGAATAGGGATCCGTCACCAGCCTAGCGACACACGCCGTTTCCAAAAACGAAACAATCCCGGCGTCGCGCCGGGATTGCTGTCGTATCGGAACCGATATGGCCCCCGCAACCGATTCCGTGAACCAGCCCACCGAGGTGGTAGACTGGTTCGGCTGCAAAGGGTTATTTGGTCAACAAGCGCGCTTCGTGCTTTTTCAGCGACCGGCGTGCGGCCTGATAGGCCTCGATGCCTTCCATCTCGCGCAGTTCAGGGAACAGCGTGTAGATTTCATCGCGTTGCTCGACGCCCATGCCATCCAGCGTTTGCTCGCCGGGCTGGAAGCTTTCCGTCCAGGACCCGTTGGACAACACAACCTCGTGCTGATCGAACATGAAGTGGATGTAGCTGACCGCACCGGTATCGACCGCGTCGACACCTTCGAGCCCGGTCAGATGCTTGGCCGCTGCCAGCACTTCGCGGTCCTCGAAATACAGCGCCGATTTCTCGTTATTGATCAGCACACGGTGGTTCGGGCTGACCAGCAGATCGCGCTCTGGCAGACCACGGCCAAGGCTGCCTGCCCGGATCAGGACCGGCTTGAGGTGCTGCGCTTGCAGCATCTCGGCACCTGCCAGATCACGGCGGCCCAACCAGCGGATTTCCTGCAACCCGTTGTCGCGGGTGATAACCCGGTCGCCAACCTGCAGATCTTCCACCAGACGCTCACCTTTCGGCGTGGCAATCACGGTGCCCGGCGTAAAGCAGGGGATGATGCGTTCGATTTCCTGGAAGGTCATCGAACCCGTCACCGCACCACCCGGCGCATCGAGGAAGTTCACCTGCCCCGAGGTCGAGTTGCCGTCGGCATCCACCGTTTCATTCACGATTTCAAAGTCACCAGCGCCGGTCAGATCGAGCGTGTCAAAGTCATCACCGCCGGAGCCGCCATCGGCATTGTCGCCATAACCATCTGAGGCTGACCCGATAACGAACGTATCGCGTCCGGTATCACCCGACATGTCATCCGCACCGGCGCCACCGATGATCAGATCGTTATCCGCACGGCCCTCGATGGTGTCATCACCGTCGCCACCCAGAATGGTGTCGTCGCCGTTGCCACCCTGAATGATGTCGTTGCCTTCATCGCCCATGATGCTGTCATCGCCGTCCTGACCACGGATCGAGATCGTCGTCGATCCCGCCAGAAAGCGTATCGTTGCCGGTACCACCTAGGATGGTGTCATTGTCATCTTCGCCAAAGATCAGGTCATCGCCGGCACCGCCGTCAATGTAATCATCAGCATTTTCCAGCTCTGGGTCGATCGCATCGGGGATGTTGGCTGCGGGTATATTGATGCCGCCATAGATCGTATCGTTACCGTCGCCACCATAGACCGTATCGCTGCCTTCGCCTGAGATGATGTAGTCATCACCAGTACCGCCGCTGATTTCATCATCATCCAGACCGCCGTCGATCACATCGTCGCCAGCACCGCCGGTAATGGTGTCCGCGTCGTCGCCGGTAAAGATCGTGTCATTACCTGCACCACCTGCAACCAGGTCGCGGTCATCTTCGGTGTCAGTGTCACGCGGCACGTCGATCGGGTCATTGAACCCATCGTCGGGCAGCGGGAAAGGAGACGTCAGCGGATCGGACGACGTGTCGATGTAATCATCGCCACCACCACCAAGCGCGGTATCCGCACCGTCACCGCCAAGCAGCGTATCGTTGCCCGGACCGCCGATCAGAGAATCGTCGCCCGTGCCGCCGTTCAGCGTATTTTCACCACCGTCACCGCGTAGCGTATCATCGCCGGCGCCGCCGCGGATGTCGTCATCGCCATCACGACCGCGCACGCTATCGTCGCCATCACCTGCTTCGACGATATCATCGTTTGAGCCAGGGTTCGGTGGCAGGATCGCGTCGTTGTTGTCGATACGGTCGCCATCCGGATCGCCGGTGTAGCCAAGGTCGATATCATCATCACCGGGTGTGCCGGAAACAATGCCATCTGGCCCTGCACCATCAGGGCGCACAGTGATGGTCACCGTCTCTGTTGTGGTACCACCCAGACCGTCATCGGCTGTGTAGGTGAATGAATCCGTACCATCGAAACCATCGTTCGGACTATAGGTCACGGTATTGTCGCCATTGATCACAACAGTCCCGTTCGTACCGTCTGTGACACCGCTCACTCTAAGTGTATCGCCATCAGGATCAGAGTCGTTGCCCAGAACATCGACGATAACATCGGTTTCAAAGTCGGTCGAGGCGCTATCGGGAACGGTATCTGGATCGTTGTTGCCCGTCGGCGGAGCCGGATCGTTCAGCAAAACCTCTTCGATTTCATTGAATTCCATCGTGCCGGTCACGTTTCCGTCCACATCCAGGAATTCGATGGTGCCGCTGGTCGAATTGCCGTCAGGATCGACGGTTTCGGTCGCGATGCGTGCCGGGCCTTCGCCGGTCAGATCGAGTGTGTCGAAATCGGTACCGCCATCGCCACCGTCAACGACATCGCCATCGTTGCCGCCGATGATCGTATCATCGCCGTCACCACCATCGATTTCATCAGCGCCTTCGCCACCGGTCAGCTCATCATCGCCACCTTCACCCATCAGGGTGTCGTCACCGTCGTCACCGTTCAGTGTATCATTGCCCTCGGCAACGATCGGGAAGGTGTCAAAGTAAACATCTGTCAGCTTGATGCCCGAGGTGTCTGGCCCATTCTGAGTGTGATGAACGGTGATCTCGGACACGGGGCCCGGGATATCGACAAGGATTGAATACTCTGGTGCCACGTCTTCGGCGTAGCCGCCGTCGCTATCGCCTGTATCGGCCCCTGCAACACCATCGGTGTCGATCAGCGTAACATTCGCGCCTGCGCTCAGGTTGACAGTGATCGGATTACCGTCCGCGTCGAGTGCGGTCACAGTCACGACGCCGTCGCCATCTACGTCATTAATGCGGAACGATACGTTTTCGACCGGACGCGAGAAATCGAGGCTGTACTCGTTGGAGTTGCCTTCCTGCCCCAGCACGTTATCGAGCGAGCTGTTGGGGTTGGCTGGCGCACCATCTGTCGCCACGCCATCCACGAGGTGGAAGTTGCTCGCAAACACGGTCGCATTATGACCTGTGCCCGTCGACGAGAAGGCCACATCGACATTGCCGGTGTTTTGCGAAAACGCACCAATGCTGTCTTGATCGTCAATACCGGGAGTGCCATCGTCACCGTCCGGATCAGGCGCGCCATCCCAGCGGAACACTTCACGTACGGGGATATTGTCCGTGATATCACGATCACCGGCTATCAGGTCGTCGCCTGCCCCGCCGCTGAGATCATCATCACCTGCGCCACCGAAAATCTCATCATCCGCAGCGCCGCCGTCAACTGTGTCGTTGCCGTCGCCTGCGTTCACGATGTCGTCGTCAGGGCCCTCGCCGCCCAGGATGGCATCACCATTGTCAATTTGATCGCCCTCTGGGTCTGCAGCATACCCTGCGTCGATGTTATTGTCTGCTGCATCGCCTTCAACAACGCCAGAGCCGGTGTCTGTTCTATCAATACCCATAGTCTTCTCCTCATTATACTACGGCCGTTTCCGGCGCGCCGCTCGATCGCGGACCAATGTCATGCCACCGACGATACCGGCGCTCACTTCGCGACCAGCACAAACCACACTTGATAACTATGGGAGAGCGACGTTCGCATCCTACATGCGTCCGTCCACTACGGGCGGTGCCCGCATTTCGCGTTTTCTACGCGTTGCCTACGCAACACGGCGAACACACGTCTCCCGCATCATCAGATGCGCAATTCGCGCGGTCGCCCCCGTGACCACAAACATCGCCCCCCAGCTGGGCAACACTTTTGTACGCCTCGGCTCGCCGCCATCAAAGTGAAATTTGACCTAAAAGTGTTCCTAACATGCCGTGCTTGCGCCGGAATTGACCACATTTGCCCCGTTTTCGGCACACGTGCGGCGTGATTGTTTCCACGTAGTAACCGCGTGAATTTGATGATTCCCTCAACAATCATTGTTCTTTCTACGCGTTCTATGACACTCTACTACAACCCATAGGTGTCCACCTGTTTCGAAGTTGGAAACACTGCTGCAAAGTTGGCAGCGCGTTAACTATGTCAATAATTGGATGGACAGGTTGTCGCCAATAACGCTCCAATCAGCAAATGCATTCACCTTTGATCAAGCTTCGGAAACCTAACGGCTGATTCGTGGGGGAGAATCGACAGATTCCCGGCCTCATCCTGAAATCCGCCGATGAAATGCTTGGCGCTCTTAATCTGTGCAAACCGGCATGATCGCCGCGAAGCCAAAGGGGACGCGGTGTTTACGTCGCACTGAAGCCGTCGATTGGTGTCGCCACAATCGCTGCTGTTCAAAATGACCTATCGGAAACCCGGTGGGCATCCGATGCCAATGTCGTGAAAAGGCCTGTGGTACCCAAGGCCGGACTCGAACCGGCACGCCTCGCGGCGGGGGATTTTGAATCCCCTGCGTCTACCATTCCGCCACTTGGGCCTTTCCCTCCCTCTAGCGAAGCGCGCTGCGCGCGTCCAGCCCCGACACGAAAAAGTGCTCGGTTTTTTCCATTGCTGCATTGCTCTTGGCTTGACGCTCCGGGCGCTGCATGGTCAGAGGCAGAACCAAACAGGAAAGATCTATAGCGATGCTCAGACGGCTCTATGATTGGACGCTCCGTATGGCGCATCATCCGCAGGCGCTCTGGGTGCTGGCCTTTGTTGCCTTTATAGAGAGTTCGGTCTTTCCAATCCCGCCTGATGTGTTGATGATTCCCATGATCCTGGCCCGACCAAGCCGCGCATGGCTGATCGCAGCCGTGGCGCTGTTGGCCTCAGTTGTCGGCGGATTGCTTGGCTATGCGATCGGCGCACTGGCCTATGAGCAGATCGGCTTGCCCATCCTTGAATCGCTCGGCAAAGGCGATGCAATGGCCGAGTTCAATACGCGCTTTAACGATCTGGGGTTCTGGGCAGTTCTGACCGCCGGTGTCACACCCTTCCCGTACAAGGTGATCACGATCATGTCCGGCTGGACCGGAATGCCGCTGGCCACATTCATCATAACCTCGATCATCGCGCGCGGTTTGCGGTTCTACATCGTGGCATGGTTGTTGTGGAAATTTGGCGCACCTATCCGCGACTTCATCGAGCGGCGCTTGGGTCTGATGTTCATCCTATTCGTGGTTGTGCTCTTTGCAGGGGTCTATGTGATAAAGTTCTTATGACAGATATGACGCGCAAAAATCTAATCTTGCTGGCTGCCGGTGGCTCTGCACTCTTGCTGCTGGGGGCATTCGCCTTCCAGCATATTGGCGGGCTGGCCCCGTGCAAGATGTGTCTTTGGCAACGTTGGCCACATGCTGCTGCCGTACTGATCGGCGTGCTCGCCATTGCATCACGCGGACCTGCCCTGCCCGCCCTGGGCGCGCTGGCAGCCCTCGCGACAGCCGCTATCGGTGGCTATCACACCGGGGTTGAGCGCGGTTGGTGGGAAGGTCCGGCATCCTGCACCGGAGCGGGTAATGGTCTGGGCGGCCTTAGCGGTACCGATCTGCTCAGTATGGGCAGCCCCGCTGGCGTCGTCATGTGCGACGAGGTGGCTTGGCAAATGCTGGGTCTGTCGATGGCCAGTTGGAACATGCTGGCTTCATTGGGGCTTGTTCTGCTTTGGATACTGGCAGCGCGGCGAAACTGAGACGCTTGACCTCGCGCGCGAGGCCACACTACCGTTCTGGGCATGTTGAACCTCGCCCCCATTCATTACACGTCGCCTGACATTCACACGCGGGATGTCAGTCGCATCTTTTCTCGCACATGGCAGTTGATTGGCTCGGCCTCTCGCCTGCGGGAACGCGGCGACTATATCGCGACCGAGATTGCGGGTCAGAAGATTTTCATCGTCATGGCCAAGGACGGGTTACGCGCCTACCGCAATGTCTGCCGCCATCGGGGGGCACGATTGTTACCCGAGGGTGCGGGGCGGTGCAGCACCATCCGCTGCCCATATCACCAATGGGTCTGGGGCGATGATGGGTCACTCCTGAACGTACCATGGTGGGGCGATGATCCCGATTTCCGTATGTCTGATTGGGCCCTCGACACAGTAGAATGGCACATTTGGCGCGGGCTTCTTTTTGTTGCGATTGCCCCCGAGGACGACTTTGACAGCCAATTGGGCGAGACCAGTACCGAATTGGCCGACGAGCCAATTGAGACCTTTCACTGGGTCCACGAGGAGCGGCTGGTCTTTGATGCCAACTGGAAAATCTACACTGATAACTTTGTTGAGGGGTATCACATCCCCGGTATTCATCCCGCCTTTCATCGCGCCATTGAATTCGAGGCGTTCGAGACCGTCGCACTGAACGGGTTGGTACGTATGACCGCACCACCACGCGAAGGGTTGTTTTATCGCGGCAAGTGGATGTGGATGTGGCCGAACTGGACCCTATCGCTCTTTGATGGTGGCATGAACACGTCCCGGATCAATCCTGTCAGCGTTGGTCAAACCGAACTGATATATAATTTCTACTTTGCCGACACATCGGATGCCACTGCAGACGCGCGGGCCAAGACAATTGCGGATAATCTCGCGGTCGTGCGTGAAGATTTCGAAGTTTGTCTGGAGACGCAAAAGAATTATCAAAGTGGCGGATACCGCGCCGGGCCACTTTCCCCGCGACATGAACAGGGTGTGGCCTATTTTCAGGATCGGCTGCGGGCCGCGCAGAGCTAAATCGGAAACGGACGACCTTTATCCCGCTGATTTTCGGGTACTCAGCAGCAGGTTCGTTTCGCTGCTCACGATGCCGTCAAAGCGCCGGATTTGGGCCAGCACTTTGTCCAGCTCTTCCAATGTGCTGGTGCCGATCTCTACGATCACATCCCAACGCCCGTTTGTTGTATGTGTCGCACGCACCGCGCTCAGCCCATTCAACTGCCGCACCACCCGGTCGGCACCACGCCCCTCAATACCCAGCATCATCAGGCCACGCACCGGATCGCGGGCGGTGTCTTCTTTCAGAACGACAGTGAAACCCACAATCTGGCCCGACCGTTGCAAACGTTCGATCCGACTGCGCACCGTGGTCCGCGAGACACCCAGCCCAAGGGCCAGATCCGACAGTGACGCCCGAGCGTCGTGGCGCAACGCCGAGAGCAATTTTCGATCGGTTTCGTCCATATTGAAAGAATGCCCCTCCATTTTGCCCAATAATGTTTCGAATGGAGCAAACTGATCGCTTCCTTCCGCACTATTTGCGCATATCTTCGCGATAACGCAAGCAAAGAGAGGGCTTTGACATGACCAATACCTGTATTCTCGTCGGCGCACCGATGGACAGCGGCAAACGTCGTCAGGGCTGCCGTATGGGGCCCGACGCCTATCGCGTTGCCGGCATTGCCGAGGCATTGGGCGATCTGGGACTAGAGGTTCGTGATACCGGCAATGTGTCGCCCGACGCTGCAACCGCACCGCAAGAACTGCCTAACCACGTATTCGCCCCCGATGAGATGATCGGCTGGACGTCCGCGCTGGCACGCGCGGCAGAAGAGGCGCTGCCGCAAGGCATCCCGATCTTTCTCGGTGGCGACCATGCGCTTGCGCTCGGCACTGTTCTGGGCGCCGCACGCCACGCTGCGTCTCAGGATCGTCCGCTCTTCGTGCTGTGGCTGGATGCGCATACCGATTACCACACACCGCAAAGCACTGAGTCCGGCAATCTGCACGGATCGCCCTTGGGTTATGTGACAGGCCGTGATGGCTTTCACGGTTTTCCCGAAGTGACGCATCCGGTGCCGCATGAAAACATATGCCTCATGGGCCTGCGATCGGTCGACCCGGCAGAGCGCGACGACCTGCAGCAGACCAACATCCGTTATCACGATATGCGCAGCATTGATGAAACCGGCATCGCCCGCCCGCTAGAGACGTTTTTGCGCGATGTCGCTGCGGCCAACGGTATGTTGCATGTTTCGCTCGACGTGGATTTCCTCGATCCCGGCATCGCCCCTGCGGTCGGCACCACAGTGCCGGGCGGTGCAACGATGCGCGAGGCGCATCTGGTGATGGAGATGATCTGCGACTCCGGGCTGATGACATCGCTTGATCTGGTCGAGTTGAATCCGTTTCTCGATGATCGCGGGCGCACGGCGCAGGTGATGGTCGATCTGGCAGCTTCTGCCATGGGACGCCGGGTGTTCGACCGCCCGACGCGCGCCTATTCATGAGCGTTCAGGCCCCTTCTTCCGTGGTGATGATCCGGCCCAACCGGTTTCAACCCAACCCCGAGACCGAGGCCGACAACCGGTTTCAATCTCGGCCCGATCAAAGTGCCGATGCCGTGGCAGCCGCAGCGCATACGGAATTCGACGCCGCTGTTGAAATATTGCAGACCGCTGGTGTCAAAGTGCACGTATTTCAGGACGAACGCGACGATACCCCAGATTCGGTTTTTCCGAACAACTGGTTCTCGACCCATTCCGGCGGTCACGTAGCGATCTATCCGATGTTTGCAGCCAGCCGCCGTCGCGAGCGGCGCAGCGACGTGATCGAATTGCTGAAGCGCGATTACCGCGTGCAAACCGTGACCGACTATTCGGGGCTGGAACAGGACGGTCTTAGCCTCGAAGGGACCGGCGCGATGGTTCTCGACCATATCGGGCGTATCGCCTATGTCGCGCGATCGCACCGGGCTGATCCGGTATTGTTAGAGCGGTTTTGCACCAATTTCGGTTACGAGCCGATGGTGTTCGATGCAACGGATGCCAGCGGCGCACCAGTGTATCACACCAATGTTCTGATGGCCGTGGGTACCCATGTGGCGATGATCGGCTCCGACATGATCGCCGACGCTGCGCGGCGCAATGAGATCCACGCGCGACTGGCCGAAACCGGACGTGATGTGATTTCGCTTTCCGAACATCAAATTGGCGAGTTTGCGGGCAATGCGATCGAACTCAGCACACCCGGCGGACTGATCCTCGCCTTGTCGGCGCGCGCGCTCCGGGCGTTGGGCGCTGAACAGGTCCAAATTCTCGAACGCTCATTGCGTCTGGTACCACTGAGCATCCCCACTCTTGAAACCGCAGGCGGATCTGTTCGCTGCATGTTGGCAGGCTTGCACCTTGCCCGCCGCACACCGAAACAAGGATAACGACGATGACCAACCTTTCCCCCTCCGACAAAGCGCTCGTGCCCTTCGTCAGCGTGGATCACATGATGCAGCTGGTACACAGTATTGGCGTCGAGCCGATATTGATCGGCCTTGCGGACTATATCGAGGCCGATTTCAAACGCTGGGAATTGTTTGACAAAACCCCGCGGATCGCCAGCCATTCTTCTGAAGGTGTGATCGAATTGATGCCGACCTCCGATGGCGAGGTTTACGGGTTCAAATACGTGAATGGTCACCCCAAGAACACCAAGGAAGGCCTGCAAACGGTCACCGCCTTTGGTCTGCTGGCGGATGTGGCCAACGGTTATCCCGTCCTGCTGAGCGAAATGACCCTGCTGACCGCATTGCGCACTGCCGCCACCTCTGCACTGGTGGCCAAATATCTGGCACCCAAAGGCAGCACGACAATGGCAATGATCGGCAATGGCGCACAATCCGAATTTCAGAGCCTTGCGATGAAAGCCATCGTTGGGATCGACACGGTGCGCCTGTATGACACCGACCGCGCAGCAACCCGCAAAGCGGCACGCAATCTGGCCGGTATGGGCCTGAAGGTAGTGGAGTGCGATAGCGCAGAGGCCAGCATGGAAGGTGCGCAGATCATCACGACCTGCACCGCTGACAAGCAATACGCGACCATCCTGACCGACAACATGATCGGATCAGGTGTGCATATCAACGCCATCGGCGGCGACTGCCCCGGCAAGACCGAACTGGCCCCGGCCATTCTGGAGCGGTCAGATATCTTCGTGGAATTTCCACCACAAACGCGCGTCGAAGGCGAGATCCAGCAAATGGCAGAAGATCACCCTGTCACCGAGTTGTGGCAGGTAATGAGCGGCACGGCAAAGGGACGCACCAGCGCGGATCAAATCACCCTCTTTGACAGCGTCGGATTTGCAATCGAGGATTTCAGTGCGCTGCGATATGTCCGCGATCATATCAAAGGCACGAAATTCTACCACGATCTCGATCTTCTGGCCGACCCTGATGATCCACGCGACCTGTTCGGTATGCTCAAGCGCGCAACGCCAGCGTAATGCACCAGCGGCCCCGGATCAGGTCCGGGGCCGCTAGGAAAATTTGGCAGTTATTGCATAATGCCCCCAGCCCGCGTCTTGCTGGAGAAGAGAATAATTACGGGCCGGGGGGACGGAGCGGAGGGTTAGCCGTCCGTCGCAGCGGGGATCAGGCCATTTTCCTGCCCGGCCACCATCTCGTCATCATCAAGCGCACCATCGCCGTTCGCGTCGATCTCGCTGAACACTTCAGCGGTCATTTCGGGGTATACGGCGCGGACTTCTTCAATGGTCATCAGTCCGTCTCCATTGGCGTCGATCTCGGTTGCGGCGACGGCGGATTGAGCCAATGCGCCCAGCCCGATGAGAATTACGATAAACTTGGTCATATCAGGTATCTCCTGTACTTGCAGTTTCGGACAGGCCTCATGCCTGCCTCACCCCACATGACGCGCTGGCGGCGCTTTGCGTCCGCAGCGGATTTTCGCGCAGCGGATGCCTGCCTACGCAATCGCGGGGTTCCGGCACGTCACCGCCCAAAAAGCCCGCATAGGATGTATCGGCGGAAAGTCCCCAATTGCAGGATGAGCGCGCCGTGCGCAGGTTGATGGCGAAACATCCCCGCTGCGAGGCCCGAATGCCCAATCCCGTCCATATGCCAGACACGTTGATCGACCTTCATGCCGACCTGCTGCGCCTTGCCCGGCGCCTTGCGCAAAACGAGGCCGAGGCCCATGACCTGACGCAGGAAACGCTGCTGCGCTTATGGCAAAGATGGGCAGCATTGGAAGAGATCGAGGATTTGCGTGCCTATGCTCGTGCCGCACTACGCAATCTCTTTCGCGCATCAAAGCGGCGCACGCCGATGCAGCCCGAAACCGACGCGCCTGAACCCTGCATTGATCCGAATGTATTCGGCGTCATCGCCCTCCGCGAGCTGGTGGCGGCAATCACAAGGCTGCCAGAAGATCAGGCAACTTTAATGCGACTGGTGGCGCGGGGCGAAACCAGCCCTCAGGTGCTGGCCCATGCGATCGGATGCCCAACCGGTACCGTCATGTCACGGCTGGCACGCGCGCGCGCGCAATTGCGCACCGAGATGCATCTGGACGCGAATGCGCCGGTCAAATCCTTGCTGTGATCAATCTGCGGATTTGCGTGCGACGACAAACCAACCAAAGGTCTGCAACTCGGCCGATTTCCGGCTCATCCGGCCGCCATCGCCACCGGCGACCATCCGCACCCAAAGCCGTGTGATATTGGTCAGGATCATAAGGACGGGGTCCGGAAACCATGCACCGAACTGACGGCGTGTCTTGGAAACCCGTCCTAACTCCTGATCGACGCTGTCAAAAAATCCGCCATTGGCCGTCAACTCGACGATCTCGAAATTCAACCGTTCCAGATGGTGCCGGTAGAAATATTGCGAAAACCCCGTGCAGAAATGATAGGGGCTGAAATGGGTGACCGAGTTGAAGGGTGCCGTCACGATCATTTGGCCGCCGGGTTTGGTCAGGCGCGCCATCTTCTCGACCGCGCGCACGGGGTCCACCACATGTTCCAGCACTTCCGAGCAGAACACTGTGTCGAACTGCCGGTCCTCGGGGATATCATAGAGATCACAAACGAAATCCAACTGGCTGGTATCCCAAACGTCGGTTTGCAACCCTTTGCCATCGCCAGAGCCGTCATATTCCGCAATATCCTGGGCGAGGTATTCCAGATGGGTACAATAGGGTTTGTAGGCGCATTCGCCAGCGCCCACATCCAACAGGCTGCTGCCCTCCGGCAGCGCGCGCAGTGTCTTCGAAATCCACTCGATCCGCGCTTGGTGGTTCTTCAATCGCTTCATGGCCTGCGCCCCCGGGTTTTGGCTGGACCTGCAATGCCACAGTCGCATGGGTTTTGACCAGAGGCGAAAACACCCCCGCCCGCGCCGCCACAGATCCGCACCGATGGACTACAGCCCAAGAGCCTTGCGCCGCTCGGTGGCAAATCCTTGTACCAGCCGGTCCGCAACCAATGCGAGGATTGCCATGCATGCCCCAGAGGTGATCCCTAGACCGACATCGGCCTGACCCAACGCCAGAAAGATCGACTGCCCAAGCCCCGTAGTTCCAATCAATGCTGCGATGACCAGCATTGCGAATGCATAGAGGATCGTCTGATTCAGCCCCAACAGGATCGTCGGTGCCGCATAGGGCGCGCGCACTTCCACCATGGTTTGCCAAGTGGTCGCCCCAGACGACACCGCCGCTTCAATCAGTTCATCCGGCGTCGTCACCAGACCGTGGCGCGTGTAACGGATCATCGGGACGATCGCGTAAAAGCAGATCGCGAGGAACGCAGAAAATTCACCAATCTGAAAGAACATCAGGACCGGGATCAGAAAGACGAACAGCGGGATCGTTTGCAGCATATCGCAAATCGGTTGCACAAACCGCCATGCCAGCGGGCTCATCGCGCAGAGCAGACCAATGGCACCGCCGACGATGGCACATGTAATGACGGCTGCGCCGGACAGGTATAGTGACAGCAGCGCCTTGTCCCATAGTCCACTCAGCAAAACGGCGACCAACATCAACACCGCGAACTGTGCCAGCTTGCGCCCCCCCGCGACCCAGCCAACGGCTCCAGCTCCGATCAGGATAAATGGCCACGGCAGATCGGTAATACCAGTTTCGACCACACCCGCCCCGATTACCAACATAACGCCCGCAGCAACATTGCCGCGCCATGCCAGTACCACACCCAGCGCCGCCGCTATGGCAAAGAATGCGAAACTCATGTTCTGGGTCCACTGAAACCCCCAAGTGAAAGGTAGCACCGCGCCATCAAGGCCGATGCGCAAAGGTAACAACCCATAAAACATCGCCCCGTTCTTGAGCGTATCAAGGCCCGAACCGTTCGCCACAGTGAATGCGCTCAACCCGCCATCCACCCAATCAGCAACAGGTTGCAGCAGAGTGAGCGACGCCGGATCAGGCAAGTGAGACCAGAACGCGAGCGCAATGACGCCGGCAATGGCAATGATTGCGCCTGAGATACGCCGAGAGTGGCGTCGACGATCCTCGGCCATCTGCCCGCTGATCCGGTCGATCACGATGGCAAACACCACGACCACCAGTCCCGCCAGCAACGCCTGACCAAACTGCGCCTTGCGCATGGTGAGCAGCACCTCCCAGCCGATATCATTGAACCCACCAATAACAGCGGCGATGATCACCATGCTGAGGGCGGCCATCAGGCATTGGTTCACTCCGACCATGATTTGTTGGCTGGCTGACGGTATCTCGACCAGAAACAGCTGTTGCATGCGGGTGCCCCCCGACATGATTGCCGCCTCCTTGATGTCGGTTTCCACACGCTCCAACCCCAACATCACGTTGCGCGCCATCGGCGGCGCGGCATAGATCGCACTGGCGATCAGGCCGACAACAGGGCCAAAACCAAAGAGCAGCAGAAGCGGTGTGAGATAGGCGAATGTCGGCACGGTCTGCATCACGTCCATCAGTGTCTGAACGGCGTTGCGCACGCGTGGGATTTCATTGGCCAAAATGCCCACCCCGCCGCCGATCAGCAGGGCCAGAGGCACCGAAACGGCCACCAGCGACAGGGTATTCATGCTCTCATTCCAATAGCCGGAACTGACGACAAAGCTAAGCCCCAAGAAGGACAGCGCCGCCAGCGACCAACCCCCGACATACCAGCCAAGCGCCGTCACCAGTCCGATCGTCAAAGGCCAGGGGATGCCATTGAACAACACATTTGCCCACTCCATCGGGTAGGCCAGAATGCCCGAGAATACCCGCGCCACAGGCTTGATCAGATTAAGGAACCAACCGAGCGATGCGCCGATCCATTCCGAGGCGGGCAGCGTCCAACTGTCTGGAAACTTGACCAGCCACGGCCAGATCGGCGCCAAAGCCATGCACAGTGCGCCGACAACCAGCACCACCAGCGCCGCCTTGGTGCCCGTGGTCAATAGACGCCCCCCCTGCAAGGTGGCAAAGCCGGTGTCCAGCGCACTCATGTCTCTTCTACCTGCAATGCGGCGGCCAGATCAGAGGGATGCACGACACCGATCACCCTACCCTGCGCGTCATGCACGGGAACCGGCTCATATAGCGAGATGCACGCGCCCAGTGCTTCCTCCAGCGTCATGTCCTGACGGATGCCCGGATCGTCTGGCATGTTGTCCGGGGCTTCGCTGAGGGGTCTGAGGACCGAACTGATGCGCGCATGCCGTCCCTTGACCACGTCCTTTGAGAACTCTCGCACATAATCATCGACCGGTTTCAGCACGATCTCGGTCGGGGTGCCGATCTGTACGATGCGCCCGTCGCGCATGATGGCAATCCGGTCGGCGATTTTCAGTGCCTCGGCGATATCATGGGTGATAAAGACGATAGATTTCTTCAGCGTCGCCTGAATATTGATAAATTCATCCTGCAACTGCCGACGGATCAGGGGGTCAAGCGCGCTGAACGGCTCGTCCAGAAACCAGATGTCCGGGTTCACGGCCAGACTGCGCGCAATACCCACCCGCTGCCGCTGGCCGCCTGACAGCTGCCTTGGGTATGACGCCTCGCGCCCGTCCAGCCCGACGAGGTTGATCACCTCATGCGCACGTGCCAATCGGTCGCGCTTGCCCTGCCCTTGCATTTTCAGTGGAAAGGCGACGTTTTCAGCCACAGTCATATGCGGAAAGAGACCGAAATGCTGGAATACCATCCCCAGTTTGCGACGACGCAACTCGATCATCTGCGCCTTGCTCGCCTCAAGGATGCTTTGCCCGTCGATGTCGATCTGCCCGCCCGTCGCCTCGACCAGACGCGAGATACAGCGCACGATGGTCGATTTACCCGACCCCGACAGGCCCATGATCACGAACAACTCACCGCGATTGACGTCAAAACTGGCATCCTGCACCGCCGGAATCAGCCCATCTTGCCGCAATCTGTCCGCTGCGGTTTGCGCGTCGCCCCCCGATGCGTTCAGCGCCTCTTTGAGCTTTGACTTGGCGTTCGGGCCAAAGACCTGCCAGACCCCTCGACAACTGATCGCCGGTTGATCCGCGCGTGTGTCATCATTCATCTTGGTCCCCTGATTTCATTAGCTGAAATTCTGTTGTTCAAAACAACGCGCCCCAGGTTTGCCTTGGGGTCGTGCGCGCAAAGGGCGCGAAGGCCCCGGCAAAAGAGCCGGGACGCTTCCGTTTTCAGTGTCCGCGTCGCAGATCAGTTGGTCGCCGCGTCAACAACCGGCTTCCACTTGTCCTCGTTGGCGCCCATCCATGCCGCTACGGCCTCTTCGACAGATTGGCCTTCTACGTCGATCTTCCCCATCAGCGGCTGTTGATCTGCCACATTCAGGGTAAAATTCGCCAAGATTTCAGCAGCGGCTGGCCATTTCTCGTCAAAGCCAGACCATGTCGCCTTGAAAATGCGCGTCGGCGCAAAATCACAGTCGTTGACAGCGTTTGGATTCGGGCCCCATGCCGGGTCCTCGAAACATGCGGGCTCGCCCACCGGCAGATCAACGAACTGCACGTCATAGGCCGACATCGCCCAGTGCGGCTGCCAGAACGTAATCAGCAATGGTGATTTCTTTTCAGTCGCGGCACGCAGTTCCGTGATCAACGCACCTTCGGAGCCTGCGGGAACGGCCTTGAACGGCAGATCAAAACCCGTCATGCGATCCGCGCCGGGCGTTCCCCAGTCGGCGGGATAATCCACCAAACGCCCCATCGGCAGCGTCTCAGCCGTGGCAAACTGGCCAGCGCAATCCTTCAGCGCCTCCCAAGCCGGCAGGCCCGGACAAATTTCTGCCACGTGGGCCGGATATGCGATGCCTTCCTTGGCATCCAGTCCCAGATCGCCGATCTCGGTCACGCCACCGGCTTCGACCTGTTTGGCATAATCGTCAGAGACGTTCGAGGACCAGATTTCCATCGCGCCGTGGATTTCGCCATCAGACATCGCCTGATACATATTCATGTAACCAGCCGTCACGTATTCGACGTTATAGCCAGCCTTTTTCAGCATCTCGCCCGCGACATGCGTCGAAACATGCTGACCGGTCCATTCATTGATCGCCAGTTTAATCGGCTCGTCGACCGCGCCCATCTCGGCGGCGTGAACACCGCCCGCGATAGCGGCAATAGCGATGCCGCAGCTCAGATATTTCATTATAGTCTCCCTGATTGTTTTTTGTTCGTTGCTTTTGTTCGTTGAAGTATTGCAGGTCGTCGCGTCGCAAAATGCTTGTTTTGGTCCCCTTTTTTGCATCAATAGTCATATGAGCCGAATTTCGCAATCACCATGCAAAATCATCATTATCGTGACGCCGCATTTTAACATGTCGGCAACCATGGGATTTGTCGATCCGTTTCGCGTCGCAAACTATCTGGGGGGCACATCGCGTTTCCGTTGGCAGATCGTATCAGAACGCGGCGGTCCCTGCCCAGCCAGCAACGGAACCGAACTGGGAACCATCCCCCTGTCGCAAGTGCAGGGGCAAAGCGCCGATATCGTCATTGTGTCGTCCAGCTGGGCACCCGAGACACATAACAGCACCCCACTGCATGCAGCATTGTGGCGATGGGCCGGTCAGGGTGCCACGCTGGGCGCGCTGGATACCGGTGCCTTTATTCTGGCTCAGGCTGGTCTGTTAAAGGAAAAGCGCGCAACTGTTCACTACGAGCATATCGACGCCTTCGGTGAAATGTATCCTGACATTGAAATGAGCGAAGATTTATTCATTTTCGATGGCAATCGCATCAGTTGTGCAGGTGGATCAGCCAGCGTGGACTTTGCATTGAATATCTTACGCGGTGCGTTGGGTGACGGTCAGGCGAACGCTGCGGCGCGGTATCTCTTTCACCCCAGCGTTCGCCCTGCGGGCAGTCAGCAGAATGCCGGTCCGATGGAACCATTGGGCAATACTGCACCGCGTATAGTGAAACGTGCCATCACCTTGATGGAGAAGAACTTGGAAACGCCGATTCCAATTGCCGATGTCTGCAACTTGATCGGCATCTCGCATCGCCAGCTCAATCGGCTCTTTCGGACATATGTCAAGAAAACACCGGCGCTCTACTATCGCGATATCCGGCTGGACAGGGCGCGGGGCCTGGTTACCCAGACCGACATGGCAATGGCCCAGGTCGCGGTCGCCTCTGGCTTTGCCAGTCAGGTGCATTTCAGTCGTGCCTATCGTGACCGTTTCGGCCTGCCCCCCCGGCGCGACCGCGTAGAGGGGCGCGTGCCGTTCGAGTTTCGCGCATGGCCGCTGCACCGTAAGGCGAAATAGGCCGTCTGCCACAATGTCTATAAAAGTTCAGATCAAGGCGAGCGATGCACATTTATCGGCGCGTGCTGCGACATTCTGACTGCAGGTTCGGGGCCGTTACCCCGAAATGTAACCGGAGCGTCGTCATGTCAGCCATTCTCAGCCAATCCGACTATGATCATATCAGCCAAGGCTACTCCGCCGACAGTGGCAGCTCGCAATCATTGCGCGCAGAAGCATACACCGATCAGAAATGGTTCGACGCAGATTTGCGCGCGGTTCTGGCCCGTAATTGGCAATGGGTCTGCCATGTCGAGGCATTGCGCGAGCCGGGCAGCTACTTCACCGCACAGATCGCCGGGCAGCCCGTCGCCATCGTGCGTGACCGCGAGGGCGTCCTGCGCGCGTTCTACAACGTCTGCAAACACCGCGCCCATGAATTGTTGAGTGGTCGCGGCACAACCTCACGTATCATGTGTCCCTATCACGCGTGGGTCTATAAACTGGATGGCCAGTTGGTGCGCGCGCCCGAAACAGAACATCTGACAGACTTCGACCCCAAGGAAATCTGCCTTGATGCGGTGCAGGTCGAGGAATTCTGCGGCTTCATCTACGTAAACCTCGACCCTAACGCCGTCTCGCTCGCCGAGCAGTCCGGCGATCTGGAAACAGAAATCCGACACTGGGCACCCGATATTGACCAACTGACCTTTGGGCGTCGGCTGACCTATGACATCAAATCGAACTGGAAGAACGTCGTCGATAATTTTCTGGAATGTTACCACTGCCCGACCGCGCACAAGGATTTCTGCGACCTTGTTGATATGGATACCTACAAGGTGACAACATACGGCATCTATTCATCGCACATGGCAGAGGCCGGCAATACCCCCAACAGCGCCTATGACGTCAGCAACGCGACGGTGAAAACCCATGCCGTCTGGTGGCTGTGGCCAACAACCTGCCTGATGCGTTATCCGGGGCGGTCGTCGATCATCGTGCTGAACGTGATCCCCATGGGGCCGGATCGGACACTGGAAACCTATGACTTCTATCTGGAGACGCCGGATCCTGACCCGATGGAGCAGGACGCAATGCGCTACATTGATGAGGTGCTGCAGGTCGAGGATATAGGTCTGGTTGAAAGCGTCCAGCGTGGCATGAACACGCCTGCCTTTACCCAAGGCCGGATTGTCAACGACCCGTCCGGGTCTGGGAAATCCGAACATGCCGTGCACCATTTTCACGGCCTCATCCTAAATGCATATCAAGCCGCAAGCCGTTTATAGAAAGAGAAAATTCCTATGAGTTTTCTTCATTCAATTTTCTTCAGACGAAGAAAATTCAGGACATGTCCATGACAAAACCGAACATCGCCATAATCATGGCCGACCAGCTTGCCCCGCATTTCTGCGGCGCCTATGGCCATCCGATCGCCAAAACGCCGCATATGGATGCGCTGGCCGCGCGTGGCATGCGCTTTGACGCTGCCTATTGCAACGCGCCGCTTTGCGCGCCCTCGCGTTTTGCATTCATGTCGGGGCAGTTGATCAGCCGCATCGCCGCCTATGACAATGCCAGCGAATTCCGCGCCAGCGTTCCGACATTCGCGCACTACTTAAAAGCTTTAGGATATCATACCTGTTTATCAGGAAAAATGCACTTTGTCGGCCCTGACCAAAAGCATGGTTTTCAGGACCGTGTAACCACGGACATCTACCCCGCTGATTTCGCCTGGACACCCGATTGGGAAGCGCCGGACGAACGGATCGACAAGTGGTACCACAACATGCAGACCGTAAAGGAAAGCGGCGTTGCGCAAGCCACCTATCAAATCGACTATGATGATGAGGTGGGGTTTGCGGCACGCCGCTGGCTCTTTGATCGCGCCCGTGACCGTGTTTGCGGAACCGACACGCCATTTGCATTGGTCGCCAGCTTTATCCATCCTCACGACCCCTATGTTGCCCGGCCAGAATTCTGGAACCTCTATAACGATGATGACATCGACATGCCCGCCCATATCATCGCCCCAGAGGATCAGGATCCATTCTCGCGCCGGGTGATGGACGGGATCGAAGCATCCTACATACCGCTCACAGACGAAGAGGTTCTTCGGGCCCGCCGCGCCTATCTGGCCAATGTCAGCTACTTCGACAGCAAGATCGGCGAACTCGTCCGCACGTTGGAAGAAACTGGCGCGCTGGAGAATACCGTGATCATCGTCACCGCAGATCACGGCGACATGCTTGGTGAACGGGGCCTGTGGTACAAGATGAACTTCTTCGAACATTCGGCACGGGTGCCGCTGATCATGGCCGGGCCGGGCATCGTGCAAGGCAGCGCGCCAAACGCCTGCTCACTCGTTGATATTCTGCCGACACTGGTTGAGATCGCCGGTGGCAGCCCTGATATGTTCGGCGAACCGGTTGATGGTCGATCCTTGCTGCCGTTGGCACGCGGTGAGCCGGATACACAGGATTTGGCAGTCGGCGAATATTGCGCCGAAATGACCCCTGCGCCAGTCTTTATGATCCGACGCGGCGCGCTAAAGTACATCCACTGTGACGTGGACCCACCGCAGCTTTATGATTTGGCACGCGACCCGGCAGAGATCACCAACCGGGCACGCGATCCCGATTACCAAGAGGCCGCAGCGGGATTCGCAGCCGAAGTGGCGGAACGATGGGATTCTCCCTCCCTGCGCGCAGATATCATCGCTACGCAGAAATCACGCCGCGCCCTGCATGCCGCTATGGAGGCCGGTGCCGGTGACACATGGGATTACAACCCGCCCAGCGATGCAAGCCAGCAATATGTCCGCAATCACATGGACTGGACTGTGGCCGCCGCGCGCTACCGTTATCCCCCGCTCAAGGAGACTGAAGAATGATGTTGAAAGGCAAGACCGCCCTCGTGACCGGCGGACGCGGCGGTATCGGTCGCGCCATCTGCGCACGTTTCCTGCGTGAGGGTGCCACTGTTTACGCAGCCGACGTCAGTGAGGCAGGGTCGCTCGGCGCACATGACGCTGATGGGACCCGGTTCATTCACCTTGATGTAACATCCGAGAACGCAGCAAAGGCAGCGATGGCACAGGTTGCCGACGATGAGGGAAAGCTGGATATTCTGGTCAATGCGGCGGGTATTGAGATTGAAAAGACCATCGAGGATACCACCCTTGAAGAATGGAACCTCAGCTTCGCCGTCAATGCGACAGGCACCTTCCTGACCAGCAAATACGCCTTGCCTCTGATGCGCGCGGCCGCGAAATCGGGCATCAGCGCCAGCATCATCAATTTCGGCTCCTACGACGGATTTATCGCCGATCCTGGCCTTGCCGCCTATTGCGCGACCAAGGGCGCGGTTCATGCCCTGACCCGCGCAATGGCCTGCGATCACGGCCCCGAAGGGATTCGGGTCAACGCAATCTGCCCCGGCTACATCGACACACCGATGTTGCAGAGCTTCTTTACCGGTGACGGATCGGGGGCCGGTGGCAAATCGATCGACGCGCTACAGCAGGCGGTGCGCGATGTGCACCCCATGCGCACCTATGGCACGCCAGAAGACATCGCCAATCTGGTTAACTGGCTGGCCTCAGATGAGGCCCGCTATGCCTCCGGTCAGCTCTGGGTGCTGGATGGAGGGTTGAGCGCGCAGGTTCAACAGATGCGCCTGTGATTGTGGTTATGGGCATCGCGCGTAGTTTTGTAAAAAGGAAGGGCCAAGGCGCCCGTTTGAGGAACGCTACATGAGCAAACCGGTCATCATCACATGCGCGCCCACAGGTGGCATTCACACGCCCACTATGTCCGAGCATCTGCCAATCACACCGACCGAAATCGCGCAGGCCAGCATCGAGGCCGCCGAGGCCGGCGCGTCGATCATCCACCTGCATGCCCGCAATCCAGAGGACGGCAGGCCGGACGCCGATCCTGAACTCTTCATGGATTTCCTGCCGCGCATTAAACAGGCGACGAATGCCGTGATGAACGTCTCGACCGGCGGGGGACTGGGCATGACGCGAGAACAACGGTTGCGCGCTGCACTGCGTGCCAGCCCGGAAATGGCGTCAATGAACATGGGGTCGATGAATTTCGGGATTTTCCCCATGAAGGACAAGTATTCGGACTGGAAACACGCCTGGGAACCCGAGTTTCTGGACATGACGCGCGATTTTATCTTTCGCAACACGTTCGCCGACATCGAATTCGCGATGAAGGAATTGGGCGAAGGACATGGCACAAAGTTCGAATTCGAGATCTACGATCTGGGCCATCTCTACAATCTGGCCTGGTGCATTGATCAGGGCTGGATCAAACCACCCTTTTTCTTGCAGATGGTGTTTGGCATTCTGGGGGGCGTCGGCGCGGATTTGGACAATCTGATGCACATGCACACCATTGCCGAGAAACTCTTTGGCGCCGAATACGAATGGTCGGTTTTGGCAGCGGGTCGGCACCAGATGCCCTTTACGACCCAGAGCGCTCTGTTGGGTGGAAATTTGCGGGTTGGGCTGGAGGACAGCCTCTATATAGGACCCGGCCAGAAGGCGACGTCGAGCGCACAGCAAGTCAGGAAAATCCGGCAAATCATTGAAAATCTCGGCCTCACCATCGCCACTCCAGACGAGGCGCGCATGCGTCTTGGCCTCAAGGGGGGCGATCAGGTTGCGTTCTAGACGAGGAGCAGTGAAATGAACGACGACATTGCAATTGTCACCGGTGGTGGGCGTGGGATCGGCCGTGCCATCGTCGACCGTCTCCTTGCGGATGGGTACAAGGTGGTTACATGCGGTCGCGGTACCCGACCAGACGATCTGGGGGCAGAGGTGGTGTGGGTGCAGGCTGACGTGGCCAGCCCCGACGACGCCGCAAAGATCGTCGACAGCGCCGCCTCGCACGGGACGATCAAGTTGCTGGTGAACAACGCCGGCGTTCAGGTTGAGAAAACAGTCCGCGACAGTACAGATTCCGATTGGGATTTAGTCGTCGGCCCGAATTGCCGGGGCGTGTTCAACATGTGCCGGGCAGTTCTGCCGGGGATGGAGGCCCAAGGCGGTGCGATCGTGAATATCGGTTCGATCTCGGGGCATGTCGCGGATCCATCCATGGCGCTTTACAATGCGTCCAAGGCATTCGTTCATGGGCTCACTCGCTCTATCGCGGTGGATCACGGCCCGAAGGTGCGTTGCAATGCGGTCTGTCCGGGGTGGATCATGACCGAAATGGCCGAAGACGGCTTTGCACTGGCCAACGATCCGCAAGCGGCGATGCGCGATGCGCTGGCGCGTCATCCGGTTGGCCGGATGGGCACGCCCGAAGACATCGCCAACATCGTCGCATGGCTGGGGTCGGATCAGGCCGCTTATGTCAGCGGAGCAACCCTTACCGTCGATGGCGGCATGACGGCGGCTTCCCCTCTCAATCCGGGACTGTTCTGATGGAATTTCAACATGCCTCAGCCTTGGGCGCCGGAGTAATCGGGGCCAGCTGGACCGCGCTTTTCCTAGCGTCGGGGCGATCCGTGGCGGTTTATGATCCTTCTCCGAATGCGGAAAAGATGGTCCGCGACTACATCGACACGGCTTGGCCTACATTGACCGAATTGGGTCTGACCGATCGCGGAACGCCGGACGCAGTTACCTTTCACCAGAATGCCGGTGATGCCGTCGAGGGCGCTGCGTTCATTCAGGAAAGCGTCCCTGAGCGGCTGACAGTCAAGCACGCTCTCTTCGCCGAGATCGAGCCAAGGATGGCGCGCGAGGCAATCATCGCCAGTTCGGCGTCGGGTCTCACGCTGGGTCAAATGCAGCCGGGTTTTGCCGACCCATCTCGACTGGTGTTGGGGCATCCGTTCAACCCGCCGCATCTGGTGCCGCTGGTCGAGGTGATGGGAAACGAGGCCACTGCGCCGGGGGTCGCGGATGCAGCAGCCCGCTTTTACGAGGCCGTGGGTAAGGTCACGATCCGCGTCCATCGCGAAGTACCCGGTCATGTGGCCAACCGTCTGCAAGCGGCGGTTTGGCGCGAGGCGATCCATCTGGTGCAATCAGGCGTCGCCTCGACCGGCGACGTGGACAAGGCCATGGCCGCAGGTCCGGGGCTGCGGTGGGCAGCGATGGGGCCGACGACGCTGTTCAGTCTCGGCGCAGGACCCGGGGGCATGCAGGCGTTCTGCGACCATTTCCGCGACACATTCAATGGCTGGTGGGACGATCTGGGCAAGCCCTATCTGGACGACGAAACGATTGCGGTGATCGTCGCGGGTGCGGCAGAGGCGGCCAATGGTGCCAGCCACGCAGAGCAATCAGCGCAACGCGATGCGATGATTACCGCGATGCAAAAGGCGCTGCGCCCGTTTCGTAAATAGCGCCAAAGGATGACGGCGGGATGCGCGAACACCCCGCCGCTGTGGCCCTGCCCCGGCTCAGCTATTGGGTTTGGCGTTAAAGGTGAACAACTGCTCGCCAGCCACGCGGTATCCATCAATCAGTTCGGCCGCGCGCGCCGAGGTCAACCACTCTTCCAGCTCAACAGCCAAGTCCGCTTTGACATGGGCATGCTTTTGCGGGTTCACTGGCAGGAATGCGTACTGGTTGAACAGGACGGGATCACCGGCAAAGAGCAGCGCGAGATCGCCCTTGTTGCCAAAATTGAGCCAACTGGCGCGATCTGCCAAAATGTAGGCGTTCATGCCGGCCGCCGTGTTCAGCGCAGCGCCCATACCCGCACCCACGGCGCGATACCACTCGCCTTCGGGATTGACGTCGGCAGCCGCCCATAAGCTCAGCTCTTTTTTGTGCGTCCCGCTATCGTCCCCGCGGCTGACAAACGGTGCCTCGACTGCGGCGATTGCACCCAGCGCATCTGTGGCCATGGCCGCGTTTGCCGCACCCGCCGGGTCATCGGACGGGCCAACGACAACGAAATCGTTATACATGATCTCACGTCGGTGCGTGCCGTTGCCGCCCGCGACAAAGGCCTCTTCTGCGGCTTTGGCGTGTACTAGGATCGCATCAACATCGCCCGCCTCCCCCAAGCGTAGCGCCTGACCGGTGCCGACCACCAAGAGCTGCACGTTAATGCCGGTGTCTGCCTTGATCTCGGGTAGCAGAACATCGGCAAGGCCAGAGTTGTGAAACGATGTTGTAACCGCCAGCTTCAGATCTTCGGCGCGCGCCAAGGGGGTCATCAGTAATGCGGCAAGCGCCGCGGCCATGAGGTGTTTCAGCATCATATTTTTCCTTCACTCGATAATGTTATTCACAAAAACAGGTACATGTCTGCACGGATCACGCTGTCAAAACGGCAGGTTTCCCCCCGCTTTGCGCGGCAGGTCATGCCGCGAGAGCGACACGTCATTGGTCAGTTGCCCTGCTTGCCTCACCGCCGTCGGACGGGGGCCTCCGGCAGCGCGCGGTCGACAAATCATGATCTCCAGACAGTCTGGGGGATGCAAACGGAAATGGCGATCCGTGATGAACAGGTCATCCGACAATTCTGACATGCTGGTGGCTCGTAGGTCAGTTAGTATTCACCGGTACACAAACCATCAATGCAGAGTCCGAGCGACCGCAAAGACGCCACAGGTACCTGCGTTTCCGACAGGCGCGCCGCTCAGTTTGTGACCAAAGAGTACTGTGTTCCATTGCCCTTGTTGATCACCTGAATAGTAAATTCTGCCGTCGCCGACGGTTTCCACCCGCAATAGGCAATATCGGTGATGTCGGTATCGGAACAAACCAGCCGCCCTGCGCCATCGTAGACGAACAGATCAAGGTTGGACTGTCCTTGCCCTTCGACGTAGATCTCGGCATAGGCACCGCCCTCAAACGGCACTTGCGGGTATTTGTGGTCCTTCGCCGCAGCGATCGCCGTGCTGGAATAGACCGGCCCTCCCGGTACGCCTTTCACGTCTGTAAAGCGCACGTCCTTTACCAGCTGCTCCATCACTGGGTCACCTTGGGCAAGCATCGCCGCGGCGTTCAGCATGGCCTCGGCACTCAGTGGATCGGCCCCTTCTGCACTGCCGCCTTCGGGGGCAAGCGCACGAAAAGTCAGCGGAACGGTCTTTCGCATCTTTGCAGCAACGATCAGCATCAATGGATCCTGATCGGCAAGACCAGCCCTGTAGATCATTCGCGACGCTTCCAGCCGCTTGATCGGGGTTATTCCGCCTAGGTCGCCTGCCGCAGCAGGCACTACCATGCCAAAGGCAAGGGCCACAGGTGTCAACAGGTTCAGAAATCGCAACATATACCATTCTCCTCGTCATGTTGACGCACCGCAGTCTGCGCCCTGCCATATCATATCGCCGCAGACGAAACTCTATCAACCTCCGGTTTGCCATACCTTGTCTTGTGGGGACGCACTGCAAGAACACCGCAAAAGGACTTTGCGCGGGCCGCGCGCTGCATTAGCGTGACCGCGCGACGCAAAAGGCGCACAACCGGAGCAAAACCATGTGGACGAGGTCGAGAATCGCGATTGCTGCTGCGGCACTGATCCTGATCGGCTGCTCTGCAACCAACGCGCCGATCAACTCCAGCCTTTCGAGCAGCGACAACCAACTTGATATCAGCTTGGAGTCGAACGCGTTCCAAAGCGACGATGGCATCTATATCGGCCTTGCATTTTCCGGGGGCGGCACTCGTGCCTCGGCCTTTGGCTATGGAATGCTGCAAGAGTTGCGCGCCACCGCGCATGATCAGTATGGTCGCGACGGTTTGTTAAAGCACGTCAATCTGGTGTCCGGCGTTTCCGGAGGATCGGTTACAGCGGCCTACTATGGGCTGCACGGACCAAAGGGGCTTGATAGCTACCGGGAACGGTATCTGACCCAGAACGCCGAAAAGTACATGTCTAACTCTCCGTATAATCCGTTCACCATCGCGCGAGGATTGGCGGGCGGTGCCAATGGCCGAAACACTTTTGCGCGGTTCTTGGACGAAAGCATCTTCGGCAAGGCGACCTTTGCAGATCTGGCAAAACGCGGCCATGCGATCACGTGGATCAACGCCGCAGATGTGGCAAACAATACGCCGTTCCTGTTTTCCCCCGAAACGTTCAATGCCCTGTGTTCGGATCTGGGAACGCTGCCTGTTTCCGAAGCCGTCGCTGCCTCTGCCGCCTTTCCGCTGGTCTTTTCGCCCATCGTGCTGGAGGCCCATAGCGAGGCGTGCGACTATTCGGAACCTGACTGGCTGACAGCGGCACGGTTCAACCCCGAAGCGGCATCAGCCATGCGGGCTTATGGTCAAACGCTGGAAAGCTATCGCGACCCGGACAAAGTTAAGTATGTGAAATTGCTGGATGGAGGGATCACCGATAATTTCGGCACAACCGGCCTGACGATGGCAAGAGCGAAATCCGAAACGCCATATGGCCCCCTGAGCGCGCAGGAAGCGGTAAAGTTGCGGCGCATGCTGTTTCTGGTGGCAAATGCTGGCGTGCAGTCAGACTACAAGTGGTCGAAAAAGCAAAAAGGCCCCGGAGGCCTGCAACTTGCCATGTCGATTGCGAACTCATCCATGTCTTCAGCCACACGCGTTGGCTATGATCTGATGCGGCTCTCGCTGGACGACTGGGTAAAGGATCTGACCGAATTCCGCTGTGGTCTTAGCCGCGCCGAAGTGCGTCGTCTGCGCGGATCACTCGATGGATGGGATTGCAGCGACGTGAAGCTCTTTGTCGGGCAGATTTCATTTCATGACGTCGCAGACGACGAACGCGAAAAATTAAACGCGATCCCGACACGGCTGCGCCTGAAATCCGAAGAGGTCGATCTGGTAATCTCAGCCGCCCGCGAGGCGACCCGCAGCAATCCCGAGCTGAACGGTTTTTTACGCAGCATCGACGGGTATTCAGCGCGATCCATCGCGGCCACCGGCGCACGGCGGATCACCCCGCAATAGCCGCGCAAAATTTGTGTGGTAAGGCCCTGCGTTTTCTATGGAGTTTTTCTTGCCTCGCGCATTGCGGGTTCGGTCCATTTGCGCTTTACTCTGGCCAAACGATGGGCGCCCATGCGCCGATAAAAAGGGGATGGAACGTCACGCCATGCAATATCTTAAACCTCAAACCGCTGCCGAAGCCGCCGACATTCTGGCACAAAATGCCGGCAAAGCCCGCATTCTGGCCGGTGGAACTGACCTGCTGGTGCAGATGAAATCCGGCATGGTAGAGCCGGAAATGATCGTCGACATCAAGCATCTAGATGGAATGCACGACATCACCGAAGAAGATGGCGGCTATCGCATCGGCGCGGCTGTGCCAGGGATTAAGCTCGGCCAACATGCCGGGGTCGTTGCGCTATGGCCCGGCGTCGTGGAAGGGTGCGAATTGATCGGCTCGACACAGGTTCAGGGGCGCTGCACGATGGTCGGCAATCTTTGCAACGGATCACCGGCCGCCGACAGTGTGCCCGCTATGGTCGCCGCCGCTGCCATCGTGCGGATCGCAGGACCAGACGGCACACGCGATTGCGACGTGATCGACATCCCGACCGGACCGGGTAAAATCTCGCTCAAGCCGGGCGAGTTCGTCACTTCGGTTTTCCTGCCCGCACGCTCTAAACGAGCTTCTGACGCCTATCTGCGGTTCATCCCGCGCACCGAAATGGATATCGCCGTGGCCTCCGCTGGTATCAGTCTGGAATTAGCGGATGATGGCACGATTTCTGCCGCACGCGTCGTCCTTGGTGCCGTTGGCCCCAAAGTGATGCTGGTCGAGGATGCCGCAAAGGCCATCATCGGCACCAAGCTGGAAGATGCTGCCATCGACGCGCTCACCGCAGCCTGCCGGGCCGCAGCCTCGCCCATCGACGACAAACGCGGCACTGTTGAGTTCCGCACCCATGTAGCGGGTGTATTGGCCAAGCGAGCCGCCCGCATCGCAATGCAACGCGCCGGAGACAAGTCATGAAGAACATTCACGTATCCACGACCGTCAACGGCGACGAGGTCGAATTCGTCTGTCCCCCGAATGAAACACTGCTTGATGCACTACGCGACCGGGTGGGCCTGAAGGGCGCCAAAGAAGGTTGCGGCACGGGCGACTGTGGTGCCTGTACCGTCGAAATGAATGGCGAGATCGTGTGTTCGTGCCTTATATTGGGGGCCGAGGCGCAGGATGCCGAGATCAAGACCGTCGAAGGCATGTCCACTGGCGACGCACTGCATGCCCTGCAACAGAGCTTTATCGACAACGCCGCACTGCAATGCGGGATCTGCACACCGGGCATTCTGGTCGCGGCCAAGACACTGCTAGAGCGCAACCCTGACCCGTCCGAGACGGAAATCCGCTATTGGCTGGCCGGCAACCTCTGCCGCTGCACCGGCTATGACAAGATCATCAAGGCCGTGCAAGTCGCTGCCGCCGATATGAGAGGGGCATAAAATGAACTTCCCTGCGAAAACCAAGACTGATTTCAAGGTCGTCGGCACCCGCGTCGCCCGCCCCGACGGTGTGGACAAGGTAACGGGCCGCGCGCTCTACGGCGCGGATTTCTCGGTCCCCGGCATGTTGACGGGGCGCGTACTGCGCTCGCCCCATGCCCATGCGCGTATCAAAGCCATAGACATCTCTGCCGCCGAAGCGTTGGCCGGGGTTAAGGCGGTGATCACCTCTGATGATTTCGATGTGCCCGAGGATGACTTTCTGCGCGACGTACAGGACAACTGTATCGCGCGTGGCAAGGCGCTTTATCATGGCCACGCGGTTGCGGCGGTCGCGGCCAAAGATGCCGAAACCGCACGCGCCGCCCTCAAGCTGATCAAGGTCGACTATGAAGTGCTGCCGCATGTCACGGATGTCGATGCCGCGATGGCCGCAGATGCCCCCGTGGTGCAAGAAGGCCGTGCAGACGAAAGCGTGCCAGAGGGCTGCGGGCCGAACGTCACCAATTTTCACGAGTTCGGGCACGGTGATCTGGAGGCAGGCTTTACCAAAGCCGATCTGATCCTCGAGCGCAGCTTCAAAACAGAGGCCACGCATCAGGGCTATATCGAGCCTCACGCCTGCCTTGCCACTATGGCCGATGGCCGTGGGGATCTGTGGTGTTGCACCCAAGGACAGTTCTTTGTGCGAGAGCTTTGCGCCGGGATCATGGGGATGGAAGCCAGCCAATTGCGCGTCACTGCATCCGAAATCGGCGGTGGTTTTGGCGGGAAAACAACCGTGTTCATCGAACCCCTCGCCCTTGCGCTCAGCCGCAAATCCAACCGCCCGGTCAAGATCGTGATGACCCGCGACGAAGTGTTCCGCGCCACAGGCCCGACAGTGTCATCATCGACAGACGTAAAGATCGGCATGACCAAGGACGGACGTATCACCGCTGGCGACGCGCAATTGCGTTATCAGGGCGGCGCGTTCCCCTGCCAAACGGTCAGCTTCGGCGCTCAGGCTGCGTTTGCCGCCTATGATCTGGAGGCCGTGCGCACCCAAGGCTGGAACGCGCTGGCCAACCGGCCCAAGGAAGCCGCGTATCGTGCCCCCGGCGCGCCGGTGGCAATTTATGCCGTCGAAAGCGTTGTGGATGAACTTTGTCAGGAACTGGGTCTCGATCCAATGGAAGTGCGCCTGAAGAACGCCGCGCGCGATGGCACAAAAGCGTCCTATGGACCAACCTTCGATCAGATCGGTCTGGTCGCAACATTGGAGGCCGCTCAGGCCCACCCCCACTACACAGCCCCGCTGGGCGAGAACCAAGGGCGCGGAATCAGTTGCGGGTTCTGGTTCAACTTTGGTGGAAACACCTGCGTTTCACTGAACCTTAACAATGACGGCACTGTGGGCATCACCGAAGGCAACCCAGATATCGGTGGCTCCCGTGCGTCGATCTCGATGATGGCAGCCGAAGAACTGGGCATCCCCTATGACAAAGTGCGCACAGTAATCACCGATACCAACAGTCTGGGCCACAATGACGTGACCGACGGATCTCGCGTGACCTTTGCAGTAGGACTGGCGACCATCGAAGCCGCACGCGCCGCGATCCAGGTCATGTGCCGACGCGTCGCCAAGATCTGGGGGATCGACGAGGAAGCGGTGTACTGGGAAGACGGTTATGCCAAGCCTTCCGGGCCAAATGCGGGCAATTTCGATCCCATGAGCATTGCCGAGATCGCCGCCATCGCATCCGAAACCGGCGGACCGATTGCCGGGCATCATGAAGTCAACGCCGAAGGCGCCGGCGTCAGCTTTGGCGTGCATCTGGCGGATGTGGAGGTCGATCCGGAAACCGGTGCCACCAAAGTCGTACGATACACCGTGTTTCAGGATGCTGGTAAGGCGGTCCATCCCGACTATGTCGAGGGCCAGATGCAGGGCGGTTCGGTGCAGGGCATCGGTTGGGCGCTCAACGAAGAGTACATCTATGGTGAGGATGGCAAGCTGCAAAATGACGGCTTCCTTGACTACCGTGTCCCGGTCGCCTCGGATCTGCCGATGATCGATACGGTCATTCTGGAGATCCCGAACCCCGGCCATCCCTATGGTGTGCGTGGCGTGGGTGAAACGTCGATCGTGCCCCCCCTCGCGGCACTCAGCAACGCCGTCAGCCGCGCGGCAGGCATCCGTCTGCACGAACTGCCAATGTCACCGCCGAAGATCCTCAAGGCGATGATGTCGAAGGGCTGAACCATGGTGACTGTCGCGCTTTGGGGATCGTTGCGCGACCTTGCGGACGGGCGGGAAGAAGTCGAGGTGGAGGCCAGCAACTTCAAAGAGTTGCTGGACACTCTTCAACGTGACTACCCTGCCCTTGGGCCGCAGATTAAACGCGGCGTGTCCGTCGCCATCGACGGGCGCGTTTACCGCAATTCATGGTTCACGGAGATCAGGCCCGACAGTGAGGTCGTGCTGATGCCCTACATGAAGGGGGGTTGAGTGCCTGTCTTGGAAGGTGGCCGTGCGAGCGCCTGTAAATACTTAAGCCGAACGTCCGCTGTGCGGGACAAAGCTGCCGTTCAGTAGTTTGAATCAAAGGTCTGCTTTACCTCGAAAAATCGTTACTAGAAGTCGCGCTTGACGGTATAGTCGGGTTTTGTTGTCGAGATCGGTAGGAGAATGATCTTTCACAAGGCATCGAGCATTTTGGAGAGCGAAATATGGGCGAGTTAATCGCATTCCTCGTGCTACTCGCCATTGGCGGAGTGACCCATCTTGTAATGGGACCGTCGCCGGGCGCGCATCTTTTGGATACCAATAAGGGCGATAGAGTGCCTGTCGATGAGCTTTCAGAGAAATCGAAAATGGGCGTATCCGCCGTTCATGCGGTCCTGGTCCGACAAAGTGGCAATATCTACCGAGAACTCGGTTCATTCGTGACGGCAGAATATGCACTAGCCGAAATACAGAAGTCGTTCCGGCGCGCAAAAGTTGATGAAGTTCGGATCACCCATTCGGATGAAGAGTCGATGGCTCTATATCGCAGCATATATGATTTCACTGGAAGGGCCGAAGGCAAAAAACTTGCTGGCGCTAGGATCGTTCGCGTCGGTGAGGGTCGCGAAAGCTGGCTGACAATTTGAAAAGTGTCCAATCGACTAGTTGTCATTACCAAAAGCGGACCTCTGCTGCGGTACAGAAAGCGAGAACTATGGGCTCCAAGCAGACATTTGCGCGATACTCCCAGCCCTAGCCGTGCGGTCGCCAGACCGTGGGGTGGCGACGCAACAGTCCATTTGGCCACTTTATGCCAGCCAAGCCTCTCCGACATAAGCAGCGGCAGCACCACCTCTCGAAATCGCCAGCCCGTCACACCGAAGGCGTGCCAACAAAAGCTGCGCATCTTTGGTACGACAGGCGGTCTCCCTCTCGTCGATTGCAAGCAATCGCCTGCCGGGCAGCGGGCAATCGCGCGGCGGCCCGAGGGGCCGCTGTTCCGCGCGATGGCCCTGCCCTCACCCGTCCTTGCGGATCACCTCGTTCTTCGGATCATAGGGGCTGTCCTCGGTCACGGTTGCGTCCCACAGCTTGTCCATGATCTTGACCTTCAGCACCGTGCCCGGCACGACCAGTTCGGGGCGGATATAGCCCATGCCGATGCTCTTGCCGAACGCCACAGAATAGCCGCCCGATGTCAGACGCCCGACCCGTTCGCCGTCCGCAGTGTAGAGCACTTCGCGCCCCCACGGATCGGCATCGTCCGGCCCGTCGATCAGCAAGGTGCAGCATTTGGCGCGCACGCCGGTTTCGACCAGCTTATCCTTGCCGTGAAATTCCTTGTCCAGATCAACAAAGCGCGGCAGATCAGCCTCCAGCGGCGTCGCGTCGCGCCCCAGTTCATTGCCGAAGGCGCGGTAGGATTTCTCTTGTCGTAGCCAGTTCTGCGCGCGCGCGCCGACCAGCTTCATCCCGTGCTTTTCCCCCGCGCCCATCAGCAGATCAAAGAGATAGTTCTGCATCTCCATCGGGTGATGCAGTTCCCAGCCCAATTCACCGGTATAGGCGACACGGATCGCGTTGACCGGGCACATGCCCAGCTCGATTTTGCGTGCCGTCAGCCACGGGAACCGCTTGTTGCTGAGCGCGGTCGCCGGATCTGCGTCTTTGATCACCTCATTCAGGACATCGCGCGATTTCGGACCCGCGATGGCGAAAACGCCCCATTGCGTCGTAACGTCCTGAATTTCGATATAGCCGAACTCCTCCATCTTATCCTCGGCGGCCTTGCGCAGGAAATCGGCGTCATATTCCGTCCATGCCCCGGCAGAGACGAGGTAATAGTTGTTCTCGCCATTGCGCACGATGGTGTATTCGGTGCGCGTCGTGCCGTTCGCGGTCAGCGCATAGGTCAGGTTGATCCGGCCCACTTTCGGCAGTTTGTTACAGGTGAACCAATCAAGGAACTGGGTTGCGCCCGGCCCCTTAACGACATGCTTGGTAAACGCCGTCGCGTCGATCAGGCCGACGCCCTCTCGGATCGCGCGGGCTTCGTCCACGGCATATTGCCACCAACCGCCACGGCGAAAGCTGCGCGCGTCATGGTCAAAGTTTTCCGGCGCGTCGAGCGGGCCGAAATAGTTAGGCCGTTCCCAGCCATTGACGAACCCGAACTGCGCGCCACGCGCCTTTTGCCGATCATAGGCGGGCGCCGTGCGCAGCGGACGGCACGCCGGGCGTTCCTCGTCCGGATGGTGCAGGATATAGACGTGGTCGTAGCATTCCTCATTCTTGCGCGCTGCGAACTCGGTCGTCATCCAGTTGGACGAGTACCGTTTGGGATCAAGGCTCGCCATATCGATCTCGGCCTCGCCGTCGACCATCATCTGCGCTAGAAAATACCCAGTTCCGCCTGCCGCAGTGATGCCAAAGCTGAATCCTTCGGCGAGCCACATATTACGCAGACCCGGCGCGGGACCAACCAGCGGGTTGCCATCGGGCGTGTAGCAGATCGGACCGTTGAAATCATCCTTCAGGCCGCTTTCCTCGCAGGACGGGATGCGGTGGATCATTGCCATATATTGCTCTTCAATGCGCTCCAGATCGAGCGGGAACAGATCGGCACGAAAGCTGTCGGGCACCCTATGTTCAAAGACGGCCGGGGCGTTCTTTTCATAGACGCCAAGAATCCAGCCGCCGCGTTCTTCACGGACATAACTTTGGGCGTCGGCGTCACGGATCACCGGATGCTCGGGGTTGCCGGCTTCTTTGCGAAATTCGACCAGTGCGGGATCTGTGTCCATAACGATGAACTGATGCTCGACCGGGATCGCAGGCATCTTGATACCCAGCATCTTGGCCGTGCGTTGCGCATGGTTGCCGCTGGCGGTCACAACATGTTCTGCCGTAATAACGATCTGTTCGTCAGAAGGGACAAGGTTGCCGCCTTTCTCGACCATCTTCGAGCAGGTCACTTCCCAATGCGTACCTGTCCAATGGAACCCGTCAGCCTGCCACTTGCGTTCGATCATTACACCGCGCTGGCGGGCACCTTTGGCCATCGCCTGCGTCACATCGGCAGGATTAATGTAGCCATCCGTATTGTGATACAGCGCGCCCTTCAGATCGGATGTGTTGATCAGCGGCCATTTTTCCTTGATCTCATCCGGGGTCAACCAGACATAGGGAACACCGCATGTCTCGGCTGTCGACGCGTAGAGGCGGTACTCGTCCATCCGCTCTTCGGTTTGGGCCATCCGCAGGTTGCCCACCACGGCAAAACCGGCGTTGAGGCCAGTCTCTTGTTCCAGAGTCTTATAGAAATCGACCGAATATTTGTGAATATGGGTCGTGGCATAGCTCATGTTAAAGAGCGGCAGCAGCCCCGCTGCATGCCATGTGCTGCCCGATGTCAATTCATCACGCTCTAACAGCATCACATCATCCCACCCAGCCTTTGCGAGGTGATAGGCAATGGACGTACCGACGGCACCGCCACCGACAACAAGAGCTTTGACTTGGGTTTGCATGAGACCGTCTCCCTGGCGCATATGTTATCCTGCTTTTATCATGCCAGCGGAACCGCGCGCAGCCCAGCCGACCTAAGGCGATGCAAAACCGACGCGTGGCATTCAAAACGACGCCTTACCGGGCGAGCGACGCATCCAGCCGATCGAGTGGGAAATAGGGCGACAGGATTGTGCGCAGGTGGGCGCGCCGCGCGTTGGCAGGATCGTATAGCGCATAGCACAGATAGTCTTCCAGCAGTGCCGCCTGCTGTTCGTACCCGTATTCGAGGAACGCCGTCCCATCTTTGGGGACATAGAAATAAGGGTCGAGATTGACGAGGCTTTCCAAGGCGGCACGAACGGGGTGATAATGCGTCCGATTGCGGTTCTGCCATTGCCAAACATGCACCAATTCATGCGCCATCACCAATGCCTGCGGAAAGAGCGCATATTGGGGCCAGCCTGCCGCCAGGTCGGGCTGGTAGAGGTCAGTGACGAAATGGACGCGATTGAAGAGCGCCCATGCAGGTGGCGGTCCCGAGGCCGCTTGCGGCGCGGTTCTGTCGCATGCCCCCTCATGTGGTGGGCTGTCGACCGGTAGTGATCTGGGAACCCGATGCGATTTCGTGGGCGGGGCGGCAAAGCCCATATCCTGCGCCACCCTCACTTTGCCCGCATCAAGGCTCGGCCCGAGGATATCGGCGGCAAAGGCGCGCTCATTGGGTGTCAGCGCACGCGAACAGCCGCCCAACGCAATCACAAGACAGGTCGTCAACAGTACCGCATGCCCCGAGAAACGCGCCATGTTCCGCCTGACACCCGCGCTACGAACACGCATGTTCTATAGATATAATAACGCCGCATAGTGTGGAATTCATGGCAGGCCCCTTTCCCACCAAAACCATCGCGCGTTTTTACACGCAGGCCAAGGGGCCGTGGAATGAAATCTGCGCGCCTTAGGACGCTGTATCGCGCGTAACTGGCATCAATCGGTGCCACAGAACTTGCCAACACTACTGGTGCGACAGGTGTCCGAATTCAGTTGGAGCCGCTTTGCACCGGACTTTGCCTCATCCGACTTATCGTCAGATGACTGATCAAGGCTGGTAAAAAGCCCACCTTCCTTGCCCTGACGCTCAAGCCGCTTGGCCGCGATCTCCTTGGTTTCACTCGTTGCTTTCGCCACGCGATTGGCGGTTTCGGCCGCTGCTTTTTCTAGCTGCGCGGCGCGGGTCAAAAAGATCGCGCGCTTTTTCGCGCTGATTGGGCGGGCATCACTACCGATACCACTGGCAGGCTTTTCCTGCATTGCATTCAGCGCATCATAGTCGATGGCCAGTAACAGATCGAGCAGTGTCTCGTGATTACCGTCAGCATAGGCCGTGATTGCAATGTCATCACCGATATAGCCGCGCGCAAAGATCGGCAGGTTGCCACTGCTGTCAAATTCGTCACGTTTGGACGCATAGAATGTCACACCAGCGATTTCACCCATGATGATCGGGCGGCCGCTCTGACGCAGCATGACATTGGCGCGGGCAGGATCGTTTTCCAGTTTTTCAGCAAATATTCGACCCGTGGACGGATTGTGAGTGGCTGACAGACGGATCGTGCCCGTTGCCCCGACATATTCCCATACATCGCGTTCCGCGCGTGCATTTTCCTTACCAGCCATCATTGATTTGGCCGCGGTCATTGCCGTGCTTTCGTTGAATTTACTCAGCAGCGTCGCTTTGAGACCCACCATGTCCGCATCACCGAAAACACCAGTATCCTCGGGCGACCAGCTGCGCCGGGTCCAACCATTTGGCGCTTCGGGCAGGTAGGTTTTGGCCAACACCTTTGGCGTCTCTGGTGGTGTCCCCACCAGTGCGCCGACGCGCGTGGATACGGACTGGGTGTAATCCGTCATGGAGTATTCGCCCGGCCCTTTCCCCAAAGCCTGCGCTTGGGAAATGTAATCAACCCCGGCAACCGCACATGCGGCGACCGCGGCAAAACCGAGTGCAAATTTGTTGATCATTTCGGCTACTCCTGTCGCGTCGTTCGGCGGCAGTGTCCCCGATAAATCTGGCAAAATTGGGATGCTTGACTGGCGTCTTTCGGGCGGCAGTACCTACTCTCCCAATGCGACGCCCTCACGACGTGGGTCAGCTCCACCGCGCAAACCGTCGCCGATTGAGATCGCATGCAGCCCTGATGTCAGATCGCGCAAGTTCACCTCGTAACCCAGCGCGCGCAGTGGATCTGCCATAGCCTCGGCATTGGTGCCCTCCTCAAGGTCATAGGTCCCAAAGCGGTTGACCAGATGCGGCAATGCCACGGCCTGTTGCACATCCAGTCCCCAATCAAGATGCGCAATAATCGCATTGGTAACATACGGAATGATCCGGCTGCCCCCCGGACTCCCTATCAACAGAACCGGCGCCCCATCCTTCAGCACGATCGTTGGCGCCATCGACGAACGCGGACGTTTACCCGGCTCTACCCGATTAGCGACAGGAACCCCGTCGCGGTGGCTGCGAAATGAAAAATCGGTCAACTCATTGTTCAACAGGAATCCCGCTGCCATCAGGCGCGAGCCAAATGCACTCTCAATGGTGGTCGTCATCGACAGCGCGTTGCCATAGCGATCGACGATCGACATATGCGACGTTGACGGCAATTCGATCACGTCGCTATCCGCCCAGTTCAGGGCATGGTCGAACTCGGGCGTTCCAGCCGTCACCTCCGGCAGCGCATCGTCGCCTTTCAGCAATTCGGCCCGCCGCGCCACATAGCTCGACTCCAGCAAGCCCTGCGTTGGCATCGGCACAAAATCACTATCAGCCATGTAGCGCCCGCGATCGGCAAAAGCGAGCCGGCTGGCATCCCCGATGAGCCGCCGTGCCTCCACGCTGTGCGGCCCCATCGCGGCCAAATCGAACCCCGACAGCAGGCCAAGCGTCTGCCCCACAGTCAGCGCCCCGGATGATGGTGGTCCCATGCCACAGATTTCATGGTCGCGATAGGCCGCGCAAACTGGCGCACGCTCGCGCACTTGGTAAATCGCAAGGTCCATTTCGGTCAGCAACCCCGGATTATAGGGCGCATTCTGCACAGCGCGCAGGATTTCCCGACCAATCTCTCCTGTGTAAAATACATCTGGCCCGTCTTGGGCGAACGCGCGCAGCGTTTTGCCATAGGCCGGGTTGTGTAAGGTCTGACCGACTGGGATCGGTTCTCCATCGGGAAGGAAATAGGCAACCGTTTCTGGAAAGGGTGCGAATGTCAGCGCATTGCGCACAATCGACTGATGCATACGTTCGCTGACGGTAAATCCATCCTCGGCCAACCGGATCGCATCATCAAACAGCGTGCCCCAATCGGCCTGCCCCCAGCGTTGATGCGCGGCGTGCAACAATGCAGGCGTGCCCGGAGTACCCACCGACAGGCCACCGGGCACCGCCTTGAAAAAATCCATCGGCGTGCCGTCTTCGGCCTGAAACATCAATGGCGTTGCGGCCAGCGGGGCGGTTTCTCTGCCGTCGAGTGTGGTGAGACTACGACGCGTCGCGTCCCACCAGACCAGAAAAGCCCCGCCACCAAGACCCGAACTTTGCGGTTCGACCAGTCCCAGCACCAGCTGGGCGGCAATCATCGCATCCGCCGCAGTGCCGCCTGCGCGCAGTACCTTTGCGCCCGCCTCGACAGCAAGGGGATGCGCTGCCGCGATCATCCAGTCATCTGCCACAACCGGTTGACCAGATTCTTTGTGGCGTTGGGCGTCTGCGACTGCGGCGCTCGTTGCAATGGCACCTGCCCCGCCCAATTCGGGCGCGACAGCATCAGCCGCCTCTTGCGCCACCGCACCGTTGGACAAAAGGAGTGCCGCAGCGAAGAAAACGAGCCTGCGCATAATGCCTCCTACTTACAAAATCGGCTGACCGACCCGCCCGTCAGAGCATGGCCGGGACAACCTGATCCGGGGGCCGGTGCCCGTCCTGGAACGTCTTGATATTCACCAGAACCTTTTCCCCCATCTCGATCCGCCCTTCGACCGTGGCCGATCCCATGTGGGGTAGCAGAACTACATTTTTCAGCTCTCGCAGGCGCGGATTGGCCCCATCCTCGTAGACGTCGAGACCCGCCCCCGCAATATCCCCTGCGCGTAACATGCGTGTCAGCGCATTCTCGTCGATCACTTCGCCACGTGATGTGTTCACGATCACCGCATCCGGCTTCATTAGTTTCAGCCTCCGCGCGTTCATCAGATGAAAAGTCGAGGGCGTGTGCGGGCAATTGACGCTGATCACGTCCATCCGCGCCACCATCTGATCCAAACTCTCCCAATAGGTGGCCCCGAGCGTCTCTTCGGTCTCCGGGCGCAGACGCTTGCGGTTATGATAGTGGACCTGCATGCCGAATGCCGCGGCACGTTTCGCCACCGCCTGCCCTATGCGCCCCAGTCCCAGAATACCCAACCGCCGCCCCGCGACGCGCCCTCCCATGAGGGCTGTGGGTGACCAGCCATGCCACTCTCCCGATTGCATCAAGGCCAATCCCTCGGGAATGCGCCGGGTGACACTCAGAATCAGCGCCATCGTCATATCGGCAGTGTCGTCGGCCGAAACACCCGGCGTATTTGACACCAGAATGCCACGTTGGCGTGCCGTGGCCACATCAATGTGATCGACCCCTGCCCCATAGTTCGCGATAAGCTTCAGCCTGTCACCCGCCTGCGCGATCAACCCCGCATCAATCGTATCGCTGAGCGTCGGCACCAGAATGTCCGCATCCCGGATCGCCTTGACCAGTTCTTCGCGGCTCATTGGCGTGTCATCCTCGCGCAATGTTGTGTGGAACAACTCGGCCAGCCGGGCCTCGACGACCTCGGGCAAGCGTCGCGTTACGACAACACTCAGGCGTTCAGTTGGCATGCAGACCCTCCTAGTTCTTTTCACGATGGCGCGTTGATGTCAGAGTGGCGCAGGAATGGACGGGGCACAAGAACCCCGCGCAAATAGACAGGCAAAAATCGAGTTATGTCGAGAGTTTCCAATATTCTCTGCGCACTGCTTTTGACCGGTGCCCAGACCGTGGGCGTCGCCGCACAAGATCGCGGCCCCGTCACCATGCTTCCCCTGCCGCGCTACGTGTCAATGAAAGCCTCAGAAGGCAACGTGCGCCGCGGTCCCAGCCGAACCCACCGCATCGACTGGATTTTCAAGCGCAAGGATATACCGCTGGAGATCACTGCCGAGCATGGGCATTGGCGACGCATCCGCGACCGGGATGGTGCAGGTGGATGGATGCACTACTCGTTGCTGTCAGGGGTCCGCACTGCGATCATCGAAACCGACATGGTCGAGATGAAGGCCCAGCCGGACAAGGACGCAATGGTTGTGGCCCAACTTGAACTTGGTGTGATCGCCCGTGTTCAGGAATGCGATATTGAGTGGTGCCAAATCCGATCCGCAGGCTATCGCGGATGGATTCGAAAATCTGATCTATGGGGCGTGAAACCGGACGAGACGCTGCAATAGGAGCACATGAAGGTGCCCCGCTCAGGGCTGGTCGAGAATTCCCTCTGCAAGCGGCACTTTTTTCACTTTACGCTCTTGCACCAAGAATCCAGCCACGTTAGATAACGCGCCACAGTTGGGATGTAGCCAAGTGGTAAGGCAACTGTTTTTGGTACAGTGTACCGTAGGTTCGGATCCTACCATCCCAGCCAAACACTCACAAGATTTCAGCTATCGAGAGACTGCCCGGGTATTGTGGCGTGTTTTGCGAGGCTTGCGCTGTGAGGTTTCCAACAGAGACCCGCACGTGAGCACAGATCGGGCCAGTTTCAGGCCGTAGTCTCTGTTTGCGATTCCGACGGTACGAGTTTGGGGAATAAGCCTAAGTTCTGGCTTACAGATTTGCGATCTGCTTACGCTGGTCTGACCACGTCGCTGGCAAACCCGATTTGATGAGATAGTTTGACGTCAGAACTTCAGGCTGCTCACCAACTGCGATCGCATCCAGGATGTCTGGTGCGAGCATCGCAAGATCAACAATATCCTGCACCCGGCGCTTTGATGTGCCCTCGGCCTGTGCGATCTCAGAGAATGTCTTTCCGGCAATAATCATCGCCATCCACCTCTGCGCTTTGACAATGTTCTGAACCAACGTCAGATCGACTTCCGGTGGCGCGTCCCCAAGATGCAGTTTCAGCTCGACGCCGCGCCTGCGCATCCGGAATGGCGACGTTAGGATCAGTTCTTCTGTGTTAATCCGGTCTGCATCACATTTAAGAACTGAGGCAAGTTCGGTCTGACACAACCGAACGGACACTTCTCCCGGGCTCAGGTCAGCGCGTTCGATCAGATGCAGACATTGCGTGGTCTGCCGGATGGCGTGCAGGTTAGCTGATTTGGCGGTGACGTCTGATGCGGCCAGATCTTGGATAAAACGCGTCACACTATCAGGGCGCTGCAGATGCTGTCGGACGAGATCCGCGATCAGCCCTTCCAGTTGCTCCGCGGGCAAACGCCAGGCATCCGGATGCTTCCGGCTCCGATCCTTCACCAGCCTGTTAGAGATATAGTAGCGCAGACGCTTGCCATTCTTCTGGCTGTGACTTGGCGTCAGTCGGTCGCCGGTTTCATCAAAGAGCTTTCCCGCCAGCAGGGATCGCGTGGCCTTTCGCTTTGTGCCCCGGGCCTTTGCGGCTCCGTCTTTCAGCATCTGCTGAACCTGATCCCAGCTGGACGGTTCGATAATCGCGGGTTGCTGTCCCTCGTAAACCTGCCCTTTGTGCCGGATGCGCCCCGCATAAATCGGATTGCTCAGAATGTGATGAATGTGTCCGCGATCAAATGGCTTGCCTCCGGAGACGCGCCCCGCCCCGCGCATCCGCCGACGTGACCTGAGGCCGAGATCTTCCGCGCGGTCTTTCACGATACGGATGAGACCATGCTCCAAATACAGATCATAAAGAGCCGTGATGGTTTTTGCCTCGTCCGGGTCGATCTTCAGTGTCCGGCCATCCGCCTCATACCCAAGCGGCACATTCCCGCCCATCCAGAGCCCCTTGCGTTTAGAGGCCGCGATCTTGTCCCGGATGCGTTCCGCCGTGACCTCGCGCTCGAATTGAGCGAAGCTCAGAAGAACATTGAGAGTGAGCCGCCCCATGCTGGTGGACGTGTTGAAGGACTGGGTGACCGAGACGAAGGACGCATCCGCCTGATCCAGGCGCTCGACCAGCTTGGCGAAGTCAGCCAGAGAGCGGGTCAGCCTATCGATCTTATAGACGACGATCTGATCCACCCGCTTCTCGTCCACCGCCTGCATCAGCCGCTGCAAGGACGGCCGTTCGAGATGTCCACCCGAGATCCCGCCATCATCATAACGGTCGGGTAGCAATTCCCACCCTTCGTGCTTCTGACTGGCTACATAGGCTTCACAGGCCTCCCGTTGCGCATCCAGCGAGTTGAAATCCTGCTCCAGCCCCTCCTCCGAGCTCTTGCGGGTGTAGATGGCGCAGCGGATCCGACGCATTACTGTACCCCGAAGTAACGGGGGCCAGACCAATGTGCGCCGGTGATGTGTTTCGCGATCGCGGAAAGTGAGCGCCAGGTTTTTCCGTCCATGACAAAGCCACTGCCTGTGACTTCGACCTGATAGGTGCGACCGTTCCATTCGCGGATCAGATGCGATCCCGGTTTTGCGATCGTGGCAACTGTCTTGTCGGCCGCGATCCGTTTCAGGCGCCGGGTGGTTTTGACGGACACGCCGCCCAGCGCCCGGTTTTGCGCCTCCCAGATCAACACCCGCTTCATAAACTGCGGCGAGAGGTATTTAGGCGTCGGGCGATCAAACATCTCTCTCCAGCGATTAAGGCATTCAGTTCGATCGAACGCATCGATTTCGGCAATCCGGGAGCCAAGTTCACAGGGGTGCCCGGCACTCATTGGCTGCCGCTTTCTTCAACAATCCGATACACCGACCCTTTGTCGGTATCGCTGCGGACGATCAAACATCCGGATTTGCGCTGTGCCGATATCGCAGCCCGCGCCGTGTGAGGCTGCCAGCCAAAGGCCTGTCGGATCTGCGCAATTGATGCGCCGGACTTGCGGGCCAGCAGCTTTCGAAGCTGCGCGTGGCGCGTGGGTTTGACGCTGACGCGACTTGATACCCCGGTAGTTTTGTTTGAACTGCGGGTTGTAGTCATTGGGTTCTCCACTCTGCGGGCAAAGGCCAATCCCTCGCCCTGTACTGAGTGGAGCCCGGCACTTTCCGGGCGGAATATTATGTCGACAGTACCGCTCCGCCGCGCTCAGAAGTCCAGTCGTTATTACCAGTAGGGCGGGGAGCAGTCATTCGCTGCAGCAGCGCGACGAATAGGATGAACGGCAGGAAGCAGTCATTCGCCTTGTTCGAAAGCTATTGGACAAATGAAGTGGTAGCCTGGCTGCCAGTCAGATAGAAGCAAAGGAGTTGCCAGGAGCTTAATTGAAAGCACTCGAAAGTTTCTTGATAAGTCATCTAACGAACCTTTACCCTCCTCGCCTCAGCGCGAAGAACAGTCCGATGAAGTTCTGATTTTCGTGATCGACGAAAGCTACGACCGCATTGGTGAGTATGTAGATTGGGACGACTACGCTGACGAGGGAGCGGCGACAGATGCGGCCAGCCAGATATTTCTAAGTCGTATCAAATCCGAGTTCGATGCCGACTTCGACGAAGCAAACATTGGTCCCGGCGCGGACTTGCCTGCGTTCGTCATGGTGAGCACTATGAACGCCGGGCTGGTAATCAGGTCATGCGCCTTGAGCACGCGATACACAGTAGATTCAGAGACAAAATAGCGCTCTTGATCTGTAAACGTCACTGCCAGCTCGCGGGGCGACAGCTCTGTCTCTGTCAAGGCGAAGTCGACGACTTTGCGCTTCACGTCATCGGGCACGCGGTTCCAAACGTGTTTCGGCTTGGGAGATTGATCCTGCAATCCGGCCTCACCGCGCTGCAGGTACCGATCGTACCAACGATAGAACGTGGTGCGGGGGATGCCCAATTTGGCCAGCGTCAGGCGCGCTGACAGGTGACTTTCCTCGACCAGCCGAATGATCTCTAACTTTTCAGATGCCGGATACCTCATTCGTGGTCGCCCCCATCTCCCAGCATGCTTTTTTTAAGCAAGCGAAGTTCCAGCGTTTGTTCCGCCACAACTTCCTTCAGGTCACGGGCTTCGCGGCGAAGGTCCTTCACCTCATCTGTGTTCGCGGCGCGGGCTGTATCGCCTGCCAGACGCCGCTTGCCGGCCTCCATGAGGTCCTTTGACCATTTGTAATAGATGCCCTGTGATATCCCCTCGCGGCGGCACAGCTCAGCAATGCTGTCTTCGCCACGCAGGCCATCCAACACGATCTTGATCTTCTCTTCCGATGAATAATGCTTGCGCGTCGCGCGCTTGATATCTTTGACGATCTTCTCGCCAGGGCTTTTCGTTGTCTTTCTCATCGTCCACTCCTCGGTGGCTACGATGAGCAACAAACCCTCTCTTAGCAAATGACCCTATTTGGACCCATAAGCGCTGACGTCAGACAATTGGCCAGATCGCGCAGCCGCTGACGCAGCTCGGTCTCTGGCGGTCTGATCGGCAGGTAGCGGATCATCTTCCGATCCGCCCCGACAATCTGGCAGGCCCGCCGTTCCGACAGGCCCATCCGGGCCCGCAGATGCGCAACGGCCGCGCGCTTCACGGCGGGCCCTACCATTTTTTTGAAAGCAGTTCCTTCATCGCCGCCGCATCAAGCATCTGCTCAGCCAGCAGCTTCTTCAGCCAGGCGTTCTCGTCTTCAAGCGCCTTGAGCCGCTTCGCATCGGAAACCGTCATGCCGCCAAACTTGGCTTTCCAGTTGTAGAACGTCCCTTCCGACATGCCGTGCTTGCGACAGAGATCCGCGCACGTCGCGCCAACCTCATGCTCGGTCAAAATGCCGATGATCTGTTCTTCCGAAAATCGTGATCGCTTCATTGTCCGTCCCTTCGTTGGGTCAGACTCTAGTTCCAGGTGGAGGGAAAATCCCGTCGCAGGTCAGAGCCGATGTAACCGAAGAACTTGAGTATGTTGCGACCGCGCTTCGCCTGTTCAGGCTGTGAAGCTTTCACACAAGCCGCATTTCGGATCTGACTTTGGACAATGTGATCCTGTCGAAAGCTGCACGGGGAAACTACTAAGCCCCTCGCGTCGTCTCGCTTGCATCGACCACATCCGCAGTCACATCAGGGTGTCGGAACGGCGGGTTTGTCGTGTCTTGGGGCAGATCATGACAATGCTCGAGTAGGTGCTTGGCCGTTAATCCAGTTTTCGTCTCCCGGCAAAGCGACTGACACGCAATGATTTGACAATCCAAGTACGCTTTCGACCGGGATTGTTGTTAGCTTGCCAAGTTCGGACAACCAGCCACCAGAGTTAATCTGAAATTGAACAATTGATGTTGGTGCCGATCGTTGATCCAATTTATCAACTTCATAGGCCGTCAGAACCATGTCTCCAGCTATCCCTGCTGCGAACAAGCGAACGGCCTGAGTAAAGGCGAGCAGCTCGCTCAACAGAATAAGTCGCTGATTGGTCGGCGCGTCCACGCTGCGGGATTGATCGACGCCAAGTGTCAGTTTCGTGCGCACAACATAGGGCACCGCATGCAGCAAGTGGTTGGTTGAATACAGCGATACATGTGTCTTGCCGCCAGAAGGCCCATCCAGCTCCCACAATAGTTCTCTTGGCCTGTCCATCCCGGCGAGCAGATCACAGGCCATGTCGAACATGTCCTTTGCCTTTGGTTGTATCGCCGAGGCCTCAAGGGTACCTCTTATCCATTCTGCGTCCACACGACGCCAGGTTCGCTTGGGCGCTTTTGGCGTTCGGTGGGGTCGGTCGAATGTGAAACCGCTGTCGTAGACTGGTGTTAAATCGACCACGCGTTGGTGCACCAGTTGAGGCAAAAGTTGTATACGGTTGAGGTCTGTTGCGGCCTCGTCGAGCCGTTTCTCCAATAAAGATGTGGAATTGCTAAGGTCGGCTTCCGATACCAACCCGGATGAAGATCGCCAGACAGCAGTTCTAAAATCATACCACAATGTCCGATTTTCTTTTGAGTTGCCCTTTTCCGATCGCAGAACCGGCAGGGTCGCCCGAATTCCGTTGCGAACGTCTTTCGACAAGCTGTTCAGGCCGTCCAGCGAAACTTCTTGGCGCGGCAACCGATATTTGACAACGCCGGACTTCGTCAGCCGCCAAGTTCTTTTTTGCGCGTCCTTGTTCATGGCGGACTCAACAGGATACGCAGCTGCGCAGGCGTCAACTCGCCCGTCTCAGGCGCTGCTCGGCTTTTCTGAAACGACCGAATGGCGAAACGGGTGCGCGGTCCGACAATGCCGTCGCTAGGCCCCGGGTCGAACCCGCGCTGACGCAGTGCATCTTGAATGGCTCTGATTTCGGAGGGTGAAGCACTGCCTAAATCAATTCCCTGTGGCGTCGTCGTTGAAGGCGGTGTTGGCGAGGGTTGGGGTTCTGGGACTATCGGCTGGGTTACCTCTGGCTCGGACTCAGCAGGTGCGGGTGCTTGCCTGGTTGTTTCAGTTTGCTCGGCAGGTGTTTGGGTTACAGGCGCAGGCGTTGCTACCGGTTCCGGCTCGGATTGTTCCTCGAGTTTTGGTGCAGGCGGCACTGGTGCCACTGGCGTGGTCTTTGCCAAAGCGCTCAAGGCGGCGTCCACGTCGAGCAGGTAGGCTTCCTCGTCTGTCAGAATGACCACTCCCCGGGGCTGCGTACCCGCAAACGTCCCAAGCAGTGTTCCTGCAATACTTGGTCCAAGGCTTAGTTGGCGGCTAAAACCATCGCCGATTGAAATCGCCCCGTCTTCACTCCGAGAGACAACCAGCGCCCCTGTGGCGTTCGGAAGCGCCCGCAACTGTGACAGGTCCCGCGTGCGGTTATCGACTTCCAAAGTGTCTGCAAAAACACGCAGCCCGCCGGGCTCACAAGGGATGGAGGTGATGAATGGACCGTCGGCATCAGTGCCGCGCAGATGGACTGTTCGATCCGCCCTCAGTGATATCGTGTCAAGTCTCGCCCCTTCGGGTATCTGGGTCTGCAACGCGCTCGTCAGCCCCTCGCAGCCATCCGCTGTACCGTCCTGATTTATAGCGCGCGCGCCTCCACGCGTGAGAATGGTCGGCCCCGCACCCGCCATTGTCGTTACACCGAGCGCATCTGCATAACTGTAAAGCGCTGTTATCTGTCCGACGTCGTCCAACCGTGCTGCACCCAGGGGATTTGGAAAGATTATCGCGCCACCGCTCCCGAGCGGCTGCGGCAAACCCGTGGCAATACGGTCGGTAAACACGCCATCAGCAATCGTGCGCGTAATCACCGGCCCATTGGCAGCGATACCGAGCCCCGTTGGGACTGAGCCAGATGTTTGACGGTATTCAAACAACGCATCCTGGCCGCGCCAATCCGCGCAATCCTCCACGCGTGTGGGCTCTCCAGCGGCGGTGTAAGACACGAAAGCCGCTTCCGAGCCGCGTTGAAGACACAGCAATGGTGTTCCCTCGCTTTGCGCCCTGTCACCCGCCGCCAGCGTCACGGCCTCTGGGTTCGGAATGTCAGCAGGCCGCACACCTTCATGCAGCGCAAAACGATTTGCACGATGTTCCCACAAACCCCGCCCGGCAACCAGGCTGACTCGGTTCTCGAATGGCACGGCCAGCGCGCGGTAATCGTCAAGATCGAAACGTCCGGCGGAGAGCGAAACATCACTGTCGCGGAAAGTGATTTCGATGTCGGGGCGCTGGCCCGGCGTTTCGTCGGTCATGCTCCAGCGCCAGCCATCGGTTTCGTCTATGGCCGTGCGGTTGGCAAAGATATCTTCATCGCTGGTCTGGAATGCGCCAACATCGCCCGGCGTGTTGACCCGCTCGGTCAGGACCCGGCCGTCGCGACAGCGAATGGTGATCGGCGCACCGGTTTCTGGCGCAATAGTGTGCGTGCGCCCATCCCGACGCGCGAGCCGGTCAATGCGGCAGCTATCCAGGCCTTCGGCAGGGTCTGTTGTTCGAAATAGCACGGCGTTCGGGTCAATGCTCAAACGGGTGTTGCTGACGCTGTGGCGCACAACACCGAGCGGTGTGACACGATCCACTTCCGCGTCATGGGCAAGAACACCGCGGGTGGTGTCCATCGCCGGAAGGCCCCCGATCCAACCCATGGCGTACCAATGGTCATCGGCCCTGCGGTGTTCATAGGTACTCGCCGTCGCACCATTGCTCCTGATCCGAAGGCGTCCGGCACTAAAGGCCCAGCCACCCTCTGCCTCTGCGCGGACACCATAGACCAGCGGTGCTTGAACCGCATTCCAAGCAGTTACTGCCGTGCGCTCCAGCGCAGCGTTTCCCGCGTCCCCGATCAAATAAAGACCACGGTTCAGTGTCCTGCCTCCGCCCAGCGGTGCATCAACCGGCTGGCAGTGCAGCGTCTCCCAGCCGGTCGTATCAGAAGACTGCGTTACATTCCCTTCGCGCCACGTCCGGCCATCTGACCATAGCTCCACCAGACCACCGAGACAAACGGCATGGGACCTCAGTGTGTCATGTGGCCAGTGCGGCGACGGGTTGTTTGTGACCCGCAAGGGTGGCTGGCCCCGCCGCACATATTCACCATTCAGACCGCTCTCTGATTTGTCCCACCGCCAAAGATCGCTCTCCAGTATGCGCAAATTGTCGAGCAATGACGGGTCGCTACAGGCGGCCATCTGATCCGGCGCGGTAATCTCAGCGCAACGTCCCGCATCATCGCGGGCCAGAAACCGATCGGGCGCCCTTGAAGGTCTTCCCAAACGGGTCACAGGTTGAACACGGGCATCGACGCTGAGAGTTGGCTTGGTCAGATCGACAAGTTGCGGGCCAGCGGTCGGAAACAGCATTCGCAGACCCATGTCTGTGCCGACATAAATCTGTGTCCCCTCAGCATGCACCGCATTTGCCCGGTCAAACGGCATACGTTCCCCTGCCCGCCATTCAAATCGGGCCATGCGTTGGGTCCCGTCCGGGTGGCCAGTCCTGCGCCGGGCAATCGGCGATTGCCCAGCTACCAGGTCAATCACAAAATCCCGCGTTTGCACTGCGCGGCGCGCGCGCCACGGCCTGAGGTCCGCAGGTGCCGAGGCCCAGGTTTTACCTGCCCTGTCCCAGATCACGGGCGGGCCTGACGATGTACGTGCGAAGATGACGTCGTTCCCGGGTATCACGGCCAGCGTATCGAAGGGCGTTCCGGGCACGTCGGGGACATCCGGATTGCCCAGCGTTGCCATCCCCGCACCGCCTGTCTTGCTATGCGTGCCGATGGCCGTCCCGATCACCACTGTCTGAGGCGTGGCACTCAGCGCGACCAACTGGTCGGCGCGGAATGAAAGGCCATCACGCGCGGTCCGCCAGTTGTCCGACGGGGCCGCAGCCGAGATGCTCAATTGCCCGTTGTCCAGCGTCCAGGTGGTTCGCCCTGTCTGCACAAGTGTGTGGCGTATAAATGGGTCATTGGCGGAAACCCAGTTCGATCCTGAACCATCGAGGCGCCACCAGCTTCCCGAACGCTCCGCATAGGTATCTGTGTTCACGCGCCGCAGGTGGACTGGCATCGATCCACCTGCCAGAGGCAAGACTGAGGCAAAGCTTTCAGCTGGAAGTATCCCCGCAAAGGTTGCAATGACGAGGCCCGTATCGCTCCAGCCAATGCCGCGACGTTGGTCGTGAAAAAACCCTCCAGAAGACGCAAAGGCATCGTTTTGGGAGCCATCCGCCCGCGTCACTTGAGATGTGATCTTCCGCGCACGCCACGTCGTGTCGATGCTGAGTGCCCCGAACCGCAGAGTTGAACCGTTCACATCGGTGTCCAGCGTCGTGGCCCCGAGGGCCAGTCCCTGACCATCGGGAAACAGAATGCGCCCGGCTTCCAGTCCCACCGGCTGGGGCAGGTCCATCAATCGAACGAGTGCCGGTTTTGCATCCCTTGAAGAAAAACGCCAGATCGCGTGCGGCGTGATCCAGTCAATCGCTCCCGACGCATCGGCGAGCCGGGCAAAACCCGGGTGATTCAGCAACATTCGCCCGTCACGAATGAATTGCTCGGGAGGGACGGGCAAAGTGGATTGGTCGGCGGAAGCGACTTGAAAAGTGCCGCTGGCCCGTACCCACGACAGCCAACCGATTGTCATGGCGTCGAAGGGCAATTGAGGCGAAGTCAGCTCGGCTCTAACTTGTGTGCTGTCTCGCACGCTGCGAGCGTCGCTGTTAATATTGGATGGGGCAAGTTCGGACGTCCCATCAGGTGCCGATTCAATCCTGCGAACAAAGGTCGCTCGTTCATCTCGCAGTGGATTAAGAGAACGGAAATCAGGCCGCGTGCCTGTAAAGGGCTCAAAACCCGCTTCAGAATGGCCGAGGCTTCCCCCCTCAAAATGCACCGCACGACCCTCAACCGACAGCATTCGGCCAAGGCCGGGATCGTCGCTGAAAAGATGCGTAACGGCCCGTAGGCAAGGCCGGGTCGCATCGTGGGGCGGTATCTCGCAAGCGTCCATCCTAAAGACGCGCAGTTTTCCATCGCCATGCTGCACCCAGATCCGGCCTTTTGTATCTAGCAACACCGCCGCAATTCGACTGGCTTGCGGGACAGGCAAATCAAACAGACGCCGACTATCCTCGCCTTGAACATACCCGTCCGCGTCGATGCCGACGAGTTGTTGCCCGCGAACCCAATCAAAGGATATGGCCGAAAGGGACGAAATTGCCGAGACAGGCTGCGCCGCCGTGGGGGCGAACGCATCGAAGAACACCAACCCCTCCGGTGTCAGTGCCAGCAGCCGTCCGGATACCTCGGCGAGTTGTATGGCACTATCGAGCATATTACGCGCCGACTGGGCGTCGAGTAGCCACAAACCCCTACCAGGAGCTTCCCACAAAAGGCGGTGCTGTTCCCACATCAGGGGAAGCGAGCCCTTCGACACTTCAGGTCCCTCAATGGTCACCCTTTGCCGCAACGCCGGATCAAACTGCACGAGGTCCAAACCGACAAAGGCCCATGTCACATCGCCCAGCCCCTCGAAGACACGCCCAACATCATCGGCATCAAGTTTCAGCGGCGCAGCGCTGACCGTTTGGCAGTTGATAGTTGTGCCACCCGCGTCGATGGGACAACGCAGCAGCCTTCCATCGCCAGCAATCCTCCAGAGTATCGGGCCTTCTCTATCAATTCCCCAGCTGCGATCTGTTCCGGGGCTGTAGTCATAAGTCTGCGAAAGCAACTTGCCCGAAGCGCGCGTCAGCCCGTTCCTGCCGGGAAAGATGAAAAGGCGATCAGGGGTGCGCCTCTCTCCAATATGGACGGCGTCTGTCTGGTCGAAACGTATCGGCACCGGCTCCACCGCGATGTCGGGGGGAATAATGATGCTAGCAATCGGCTTCCCCGCGCCCGGACTAGTGATTTCCAACGCATTGGCCGACGAGATGATCCACTTGCCGTCACGGGCGCTGACATCGCGGATTTGGTTTGCTGGTGTGCGCACGACGGGCAAAACATCGGGCTGGAACCGCTGGAGGTTCACGGTGCCGCCACTGATTTGCAACGAACTGATATAGCTGTGCCCTGCTTCGGTCCAGACGGTAATCCCGGCCGTAGTCGAATCAAAAGGCGCGACATCAACCTCCAAACTATCACCGCTCACGCCTTCAAGACGGATTCGCCGCCAAATCCTTCGGGAAAGATCGTACCGAAAAAGTTCGTCCTTGGCGGTAAAGACGACCCCGTCCGTGGTGCTCAACGCCTGCTGAAAGGCATTGGCATTGCGCGCCATGTTTGTTGGTGCAGGCAAGACCAGAGACAATGATCCGCCCCGCCACCGGGTCACAGCCCCATCAGTTGCCAGCAGAGCCGCTTCGCCGCGGGCGGGATCAAATGTCGCTGAGCTGCCTTGCTCGTCAACTGTCCAGTTCAGGGGGACGACGGATGTATCACAACTATTCCGGTTTGGAATGGCCGAGGTAGGCAGCGAACGTATCGAGTTGGCATCGACGACCAAAAGATGTCCACCCGTGATGTGCAGACGCATCGTATCTGTCGGACGCAGGCCGGATACACGCAACCAGCGCCGCTGATCTGTCATGTAGATACCGACGCCGCCGGATGTCATCGCAAGGATACGACCCTCCGGCAAAAGCGCTGCGTCAATGACGCGCCCCGCAGGCGGGTCTGCTCCCAGAAATGTACAAACCGGTTGAGACGACTGAAAACTCCAATGCATCGCAAACGGCCTGCCGGTATTTGCTCGAGCCATGGCCAGGATGCCGTCGCCGGTGTTCCACGCCCCTAAAACCGGTGCCCGTGTCATGAGATCGTCGCCGATGCGCAATTGCTGCCCAGACAGCCAGATCGGGCGGCCTTGGAAGCTATGCACTAACCGGACATCCCCGCGCCCGCCCGAATAGGCGGGCAGGAACGCGCTCGCGCCAGTTCCATAGAATTGAACCTGCCCGCGCCCCGCGATGTAAAAACCTCCCGCTGTGGGCAAAGCGTCGGTGAGATCGCTCAGACCAAGTTCGGCCTTGTTTCCCGAACCAACCAAAGTTTGCCATTCGGATCCCTGCTTTTGAACGACACTGCCGTTCGCGGTCAAAACAATCAGCGAGTCGCTATGGCTTATGTCAGCGATGTGCCACCCGTTTGGGGCGGCTTCCGGACCCTGCCAGGTGCGATCTGCAACGTCGTAGGTCCAAAGCTGAGCGTTGTCGGCGAAAACAAGCCCGCCATCAAATGCTGTTGCCGTTCGAAACACGCCCCGGTCCGCCCGCGCCAGCCCGACCTGCGACGCGGCTTGCGGCTGCGTCTGTCCCGGTGTCAACACCAGCGGCCGCCCCGCACCGTTGACAACGAACAGCCTGCCCGGCTCTGCGTGAAATGATCGCAACGGACCGGCAAGGATCACGGGGTCTGACACCACGGGCATGATGGCCGGAAAAACGCCGCGCAAAGCTACCGAAGAGACACTTCCTGACTGCGGATCAATCAGCCACATCCATGTGCCGGCCGCGCGCAGCCTTGCCTGCGGCCTCACCATCTGTTGCAGTTCCGGCGGCAACGAGGCGGCATCGACCCATTTGAACTGCCGCGCGGCGACATCATGTAACAACAACCCACGTTGGCTCAGCAAAAGGACACGTGTTCCAAGCGCGGCACCGGCGTGGAAAACAACCCCGTCGGGGACAGCCCCTTCGCGCCCGGCCAGCACAGCATCGGTGTGCAGGTTGCGAACCTGTCCGTCCCGCGCCAGCCCGAGGACCATGCCCGACGCTGTGACTTCAATTTGCGTAAATGGTCCCCCCTCCAATTCACGGTCGAGAGTGATCGCACCGCCCTTGATCTCCAGCAGACGGTTCGCAATCGTCGCGGTCACAGCGTCCGAAGCGGCGTCAATTCTGTATGCATCCACGCTGCCCGTCGCCAGCGATTTCCAACTTCGCGCGCTCCCGTCATAGGCAAAAAGCCCGCCTTCATCGACGACAATGATCTGCCCGCCTTGCATGACAGCATTGCGAAGTGTCGTAGCGGACAGGCTAGAAATCTTTTCCTCCTCACCCGCGAGGAAAGTGTAGCGATCAGGATCAGAAACGCGCCTGATGGACAGGCAATCCACCCCACCGCCCCGAACACACGGCCCCTCTGTCAGAGCGAGCAAATCGCCGTTAGGCGTCACATCGAGATCGCGAATGAGCAGCGAGGCGTCGTTCGACCAAATCAAATCAACCGTTGATCTGTTGACCTGTACCCTGGCCAGCCCCTGCGTTGTCCCCAGCCAGAATTGCGCCCCTCGCGCCAGCAAATGAACCGCGCCATCCTGTGCGGCAGCGTTCAGGCGCCCAGTGTTCTTGGGTATGCGCCATAGGTCGTCTTGTTGGTCAAAGACGGCAAAACCCTGCGCTCCGGCGAAAATCGCGATAAAACGACCGTCATCGCTTGTCGCCCAGGCTTCCACGTCGTCCTGTTCGACTGGACTGCCCTCTTCGCCGATCCACGGAGTATCCCGCAGCCGCACGCGCCAATCTGTGCCGTTGTCGCTTTGGGCAATGCCGCCGCCTTCAGACAGCACGAAAAGCCGGTCCGGCTCAGGGCACGGTGTATCGGTGTTTTGGAGTTTGCCACAACCTGCTGACACTGCGGCGATGCCGGTTTGCAACTCGGTTTCGTCGACCGTTACCTCCCATGTTTCGACGAGGCCTGTTTCTTCGTCAAACCGCGCCATCTGGCCGTTGTCACGCATGAGTATCACCGGCCCTTCACCATCCGCCAACGCCCCACCACCAATGAAGGGCGCATCACTGTCTCGCAGATTGTTCAGGATGCGCGCATCCGGCAGAGGCTGGACAACAGGCGGATCCCACCAACCTGATCGGTCGATAGCTTGCGCTCCGAAAAACCCGGCCACGGCCAGCAAAACGGTGCCCGCCAGCGCAAGCACCGCGACGGGCAAATCAATCCGCTCCCGCACGGTGGCGTTTTGCACCTCCAGAGCGTCATTTTCGTAGGCTTCTTCGAGGGCTTTCGCCCGCGCCTGTTTGTGGTGCTCGCTCATGGCTGACCCCCAGTACCATTCCAGGCATGAGCTTCAGGTGCATCAATCAACGCGGACGCCTCTGCATCCAATCCGGATGGTATCAAATCGCCCTTTGGATAGCATGAAAGTCGCGGTTCCGTCTGATGAGCCCAATGTTCGAAGAAGATCATTTTTTCGGCCAGCAATGCAACGCGCCGAAAAACCTCGTTCTCCAGGCTTTTTGCAATCCAGGTGCTATGAAATGCGCTTGCTTGCGGGGCGGGATGCACGGCGGCAAGCGCCGCAACCTTCAGCACGAGACAGGCTGCTTCAAAGGCTGCGATATCAGTCTGCCGTTCCGGGTCCGCCCTCAACACGGCGGCAGATTGTGCTACACACACCGCCGCTTGAAATGCGTTCATATCTGAAACCGCATTCAGGGTCTCGACTACGTTTTGCAGTGGTTTCGTCAGGGTACCAGTTTCAGCATAGGCGTAAATCGCCGCCAAATCCCTGCGCAAAGCGCGGCTTTCTGCAGCATCAGGAAACAGCACGCACGCCTCCAAAGCGCGCAGATGCGCCGCCGGGTCTGAAACATCCAGCTTCAGTCGCATTCGCAGAAGCTGAAAAAGGCGCATTATTGAGGAGGCTGGCACCTCAGCGCCATCGCCAGCGGAAACCGCCACCTGTCGCCAAAGCCCTTCCTGAGACTGTGCAATCACCCGTAGCGCAGAATCCGGACTTGCGTCGCGTCCCGTTGTCCGCAGGGTCAAGGCATCTTTGCCAAACCTCGGCGTCGAAAGGCCGCGGAGCGAGACTGCCGCCCAGCAACCATTGAAGTTTCCGCCGGGAGGCACAAAACCGGATCGCGGCAGCGTGGGCGCGCCTCAGCGGCCCATTGGGGCGAAAGGCTTCCCAAAGAACCAACGCGCTCGCGATTGCCAGCGGTACCACCCAGATCAGGACATAGGGGAAGTGCTTTACCCAGGCATGTCCCTTGGCCCAGAGGTACATTGTATCATGCGCGAAATAGAGCACGCGACCGGGCCCATCGAGGTCAAAGGCGCGCGTTCTTATGGCTTGCACAAATTGCACCGCAAGCGCCGCAACGGTCGCAACACCGCTCGCTCGCAGCCAATAGCTACGAGCGCGAACAGACTGCCGCGAGCCCATGCGTCGGATAATGGATCGGGTCCCGCCTTCCATCATCACGGATTCTGTCCGGTGGGTGGTTGTGTCGGCGTCGTCGAGGTTGGCGCAGGGGGCGAGATCAGCCTATCAGCCAGTCTATCGGCCAGCGCCAAAATGTCTTTCCAATAGACATAGGACGCCGTCGCACATGCTGCAACGAACGATAAAACAAGCAGAACCCGCCAATAACGTTTCAGAAAGCCCCAAACAGATGAAACCAAGATACGCAACCGGAGAACCGCGATCTGCGAGCGCAGTTGCCGCCTTTGCCTTGCAAGGATATTGCGCATACGCGCTGTTGCGGCATCGTAACGCCCAACTGCCATGGGTTTGGCGTTTGCAAGCCGTCGTCCCGAGCGGGAGGCTTTTCGATGCTGCCAAAACCAAAACCATCGCTTGGGGAATGGTCGATCAAACACAGCTTCGCGCTTGTCGAGACGTTTTGAAGAAAGCCCTGTCGTCATAGATTTCGCCATCAGCCGTCTCCCCAAGTCTGAATGCGTCGAAGTCTGTCTTGCAAGGCAGAGATACGTTCCTGACCCTTCTCGATCGCATCTTCCGCCAATCGGCATTCAGAATGCATCCGGGCTTCAAAGGTCAGCCTCGCCTGGGCAACAGCGCTGTCCTGAGCGCCAAGGTCTGACATTATGGCGTTGGTGGCATCGCGCAGGGCGCGTGTCGCTGCCGAGGCGGTCGTTTCAAGGGCCTGCATCTCCTTTGCCGTCTTGCCCAGGTACTCGTGCAGGTCCGAGATGCGCGCCGTCACGGCCTCCATCTCCTCGGCAATGGCGTCGATCACGCCAAGCGCCTGCCCGGAAATGTCGTCGCGCGCTTTGGCCCATGCTGTGTCCAGCTCGCCGATTTGATTGTCGATGGTCTCACCAAGCGCTTTGGCCGCCTCACCCTCATAAAGGTTCGCCGCCACTTCAGCGAGCCGTTCCGGGTCCACAGCCACCGGGCTGCGCATCTGCAAGTAATCGTTGATCCAAAAAAGCTTCTGGTTCAGTGGCGCGAACTGATCGCCATCGACCACTTCCACATCCAGATCGAACGCCTCCGACTGAGACCTGGAGAAAATATAGAAAGCCGAACTTTCCTTGTCTGTCAGCAACGCGTGCCGGTCGTCAAAAAGATTTCCTAGCACCAATCTCAGCGTCTCATCTACATCGCCGCCGAAATGTGCCAGCGACGGCACGAGGAAATGCCCCGACGGCACAAAAACCTGCGTCCTTGTTGGCCGTTTTGCCTGCGCTTCAGCGACAAAGGGTTCAAGCCAATACGACATCGGGTGCGGCTCGGTTCGCATCCGCCAATAGGCCTCCGCGACCCGCATATGCGTCATTGTCGGGTTGTACATCAGGTAGTGAGCAGGTCCCACGCGTCCGGCGGAGTGGCTCGCTGCATATTGCAGCGCACCATCGCTAAGCGCCTTGGGCGGCAGCTTTCGCAGGCCATCAATCATCGCGGGCAGTTGCGCATCACTGAACCGAAGTAACCGCTGTTGCGGCGCACCAAGCGCGGTGATCTGGTCAATCTGATGCTGCAGTTCGTCGATCTGTTCCAGCAGTGGTTCCAGTTCGGCATCCCGCGCCACATTGCGGGGTCTCGGTTCCAGCGAAACACGATAGCCAACGGTCCGGCTGAGCGCCTTGATCCTGTCTCGAAGCTCGGCAGAGGCGGTCGCATCCGCCTTGAAGGGTATGATCGCAACATCCAGCGGTTGGACAGGCTCCAGTTCCGCCGCCACATGATCTGCTGCACTCGGGGCCTCAGCAATTGTTTCAGGCGTGTGGCAGTAGACCCTGATCGCGGTATCACCTGTCGAAATCACCACCAGATCGGAAGTGGCCGCCGGGATCAGTCCCGCCTCGCGTGCCCGTAGAAGTATCGCCGCCAGATCGTTGAGCGCACCGCTGGCGGGTACCGGTGAAGATGCCTCAAGCCAGAGCCGCGCAAACCCCAGCCCGAATGCACGCATGTCAAAAGTCTGCGCTGCGACGTCTTTCCTGCGCAGATACGCCGAAACCGACCCGTAATCCTCCGGATCATCGGTATAGATCAGAAACGCCCCAAGCTGACCGTTGCCCAGATGATGCGCGCCAGCTGTCCGTACATCCCTTCCCTGACGGATGACATCGGCCATAACGCGCGCGGTCTGGTCGGCGCTTCCTGTCGTCGCCAGCATCTGCTCCGCTTCTGTGGCAGCAGCTTTTTCTTCGTCGCTTACGCCGCTGGCTAAGGCCAAAGCCAGCGCCGCTTCCAAAGGTGACACCGTGCCTTCAAGAGAAACGGAAAAACCCTGATCCGCCTCACGTCCGACGCTTTTTTCTGCCGCCTCGCGATACGCCAGCTTAACGACATCTCGAAACTGCCCGGTCGCCTCAGCTTTGATTGCCTCCACACGCACTGGCAGCAGCGCACGCCAAACACCGTTTTCAGCGCGCGCGATACGCAGTTGCGATGCCATAAGCGTATCGAGGTCGCCTTCCGCTAGTACCCGCAACACCGCCAGCATTCGGTGCGATGCAAGTGCTGGGAAATGAAGGCATTGCCGCGTTTCTGAGACCCTATCCATGAGCAACCGCCAACAGGTTCTGTTTGATGATCCAACCCGACACTGCGCCGACGATCTTAGCCAATGCTTCTTCCGCGTTCTCGGCCTCAGGCACCTCAATTTTCTGCGGCTCAGAAAATGCGTCGTCACAAATAGTGAAATGCGCACCGCTCACCACTTCGGGTGGGCACAATATGCGCGCACCATGGACAGTATCTGCCGCGTCAAACCCGTAACGCCGCATGAGCGCCCGGCGATCGTCGCGCCAAACGACATTCACAATCTCATCTCCGCGTGTGACGGCGGGGGCCACTTCGATGAGACAAATGCTGGCGTAATCTTCCATGGACCCGGCGCGCATCCCTTCTGCCTGCTCTCGCAAACAGGTCAGGACCAACCTCTCGCGCGCTTGCACTTCAACTGCCCGGTCGCGGGGGCTCTGCGTGTTTTTCGTTGCTGGAGCGAGCATGTCAAAAACATCGGCAAACATCACCGCTTGCGAAACAGCCTGCCGCCGGAAGTCTCCCTTGATTTGCAAGGGATCGAAACGCGCCTTCGTGGAATCTCCGGAAAATGAGACCGCCGCGCAACACGTGCCGGTGTCACGCATATGCGCATGGCCCAGCTCAGACTTTCTAAGCGACATATTGGCGAGAAGCACCCGCAGTCTGATCGTGGCGTCAATCCACGCCGCCTTCACCAAATGTGCCGCCCCTAAACCATCGGTCTCCGGTGCTTGCATCGTCAACGACAACAGGTTTCGGTCTGGCCTGCGGTAAGGCGGCCTGTCAGGGATCATGAAGCCTTCTTCAATCAGTTTCAGCACGCGGATCTTCTCGGGCACAACAAAGGCCGAAGGCAATGCATCGGGGAGATCGCGCAAGCGCCGCGTATGCAGTACACCTGTGACGCCACCCTCACGTGGTCGCACGCCCACCCGCAGTCGGTTTGACCGCGCCGATGGTTTAAGCGCCTTTTTCCGCCAGAGCGGATCGTCTTCCAGTTTCGGCTCCAGGCAAAAGACCATCTGGGTAAGTTGCAGGTCTGGCACGGGTGGCAATTGCAGCACCGTCTGTGCGCGCCGCCCCACGTTCTGCCGCCGGAACGCCAAGAGCAATGACACACCTGCGCAAGCCCAGAACGCTTGCCCCATCACTGTTTTGTCTGCAAGCGCCAAGCGCACCCACTCTTCCATGCGTCGGCAAGCGCCCTCAAAGTCAGACACCGCGCGATATTCCGGATTCTCTATCGTTAATGACAATTCGAACCTGTTTTCCACGACGCCTTTCCGCATGATTGGTTCCACTACAGCCAATACAAAACGTGGAAAAAGACGCTGCCATGGCGCGCTATTACCCATTTTTCCTCTGAGCCCGATAGCTTCCGATGCCAACCCGTAGGCGCGCCCCCAGTTCGGGTCCGAAGCCGGGGTTAAAGTCCTTTCTAACTCAGCCAGATCACGGGCTAGTCCAGGGCTGATGGCGACATGGCGATCCTGAATCATGGTGAAAAGTTCCATTGCCCGCTGCGCACCGTTGCCCGCCGGGCCAAAGGCCGGGTCGGGTGGCGGTGGCTGAAGCATCAATGCTGCGCTCGAGGTGCTGTCGGCAGACATGTTCACCCCAATTTAAGCTCTTCGTTCAGGCGTTTTTGTCCCGACGCATCCTCGCGATCAAGCGAGAAGCGGGAAACTACGTCGAGATCGCGCGTCTGAATCTCGATATCACTTTCGCCATCGCGGTCCGCGCGCAAAAGGCGCAGGCTGAGAACCAGACCGGCCAGTTTGACGATCCGCCGGTTCGACATGTCGGAAAGCTCGTATTTCAGCATGGTGCTGACCATCTGGGTGAATGTAGCAAAGACCGGATGCGCGGGATCAATCCTGAGGCTTCCCGATTTGGTGCGCGCGTCCACGTCTTCCTGAAACCGTTTGAGATCCTCCAGCAAGCCAGCACAATCGGGTTTCTTGTCCAATTCAGCCGCATGGGTCTCCTTCCATCCGGTCTGAAGCAACTGCACAAGGTCGTCCTGATCCACACCCTCATTGGCAACATTCACCACCCGGCACCTCAAGAGGAAACGGTCGTAGACCGCACCAAGTGTCGGGTCCTGAGGTGGGTGGTTGGTGGCAGACACCAACAGCCGCAAAGGTGTCGAGATCACCTTTCCGCGGTCATGGAACTTGCGCTCATTCATGAAAGTCAGAAGCGAATTCAGAATTGCGCTTGAGGCGTTGAACACCTCATCCAGAAACACGACCTGCGCCTTGTGCATCATGTTTCGGTCGTCGCGCACCAATCCCATTCCCTTGCTGAGCGCGGCTAGGTCGTAGAACCCAAACAATTCGCTCGGCTCGGTGAATTGCGTCAGCAGGTACTCGAAATACGCCTCGTGGCTCGGGTCGTCTTCGGCGCGCTTATCCTCACCCCCGATCAGTGCGGTGTCCGGGATCAAATCAAGCAGGTTGCAAAAGGAGCGCATGAGCCGCGACTTTGCGGTGCCCGGCGGGCCGATCATCACCATTGCCTCACCAGACATGGTCGCGATCATCAGACACTCGATGGCATCTTCCATCTTGTAAAACCGCAAATTTAGCGCGCTGGCCACGGCATTAACCTTCGTCAAGGTTTTACGATGCCCACGGTAGAGCGTATTCAATCCGTCTTTTTCAAACATGCCAGTCCTGTCAAATCGTGTTGTTCATCAATTGCGACGCAAACCCGGGGACGCTGTCGCGCCAGTCACTAGAAAGGTACTCCGGAAGCGGCGGCGTCGGTGCCAAATCCAGCGCAATAACCGGTCCCGGCAAATCCGCCCCGAGAGCCCTCGCCCGATTGAGCACATATGCGTCCCAAAAGCCCGCCCACTGTTCGGACGCAAATGCATTGCTTGTGGTTGCCCGAACACGTGCGCGCAATACACCCCACTTTTGGTCATTCACATCGGTTAATGTCTCAAGCGCAAAGGCGGTTGCGGCCCACAAGGTAGGCAGTGCCAGTTCAGGCACACCTCCGCCATCAGGCAACATGATGACCCGCGCTTTCAAATGAGAGCGGATCATGCGCGCTACTGAACGGCGAAATACTGGACAGCCCCAGGATTGCTGTGTAACCGGGTCCAAAAGGCACGGCGCAACCGCGATAAAATCAGGCGGTGCACGACCCAAAAGACTCGTCAACCGGTCAAAAAAAGTGGCACTCCATCGTCGCCACCACGGCAACAGCAAATCTGGCGCAATCCATTCCACTTGCGTCACCGTCCATGAAGGCGGTTCTGTGACCTGAAACCGCCCCGACCACTGCGCGACAGCCTTCCTCGTGACCCGCGTTTGATCCTCAGACCTAGTCATCAGCGCTGCACCCCCGGCAAGGCCGTCACTATCCGGAACCGCCGCATCATGGCCAACCTCAAGCCATCTTCCCAAGCCAATAAGCGCAAGCCTCTGAAGCGTCCTAACCTCCAACTCGGTGGCGTCGCGCAAAGAGATGTTCTTCATCTTCGCACCCCGCCCAAAAACAACGACCCGGCAAACAACGCCGCAGCCAACCCTGCAAACCAAGGCCAAAGTGGCACGGGCCGCAATTCGGCGCGCGCACGCATCAAATCTGGCACCGCCACCGCAAGATCGATACCACCGCTCGCCGCCCGTATTTCACTCAACAAAAGGTTGTTCACACCGAATCCAAAAGCTTCCTGCGTCGATGCTGGGTTCCAGTTTTCTCGCGAACGCGCGGGCAATCGTATCGGAATTTCTTGTACTTCGCCGTTCCCCAAATCCACCATCAAGTTACCCCGCATGGTTGTGTTTGACAAGCTGATCCGACCGATCCCTTCAAACGCGCCAAAGGCGTCTTGCGCACGCATCGAAAGACCCGTGCTGGAGCCATCGGGTAGCAAAATCGCGACAGAGATCCTTGCTGGAACGGGACCGCCCCCAAGCGGGGTTATCCGTACCTTGAGGTCTTCGCCACTCAGCGACAAGTCGATGTCAAATCGCTCCGGATCGTCCCAAGCGGCCAGCTCATCCAAAACCGTACTGGCCCAGCCCTGTGGCCCCACTGGCAAACCAATCGGTACCGATCCCAGAAACACACCTGTCTTGAGCGACGTCAATTTGGGTTCCCGCCGAAACGCCAGAACCGGCGCACGTGGAGGGTCCGCCATGATGCTCAAATGACTGCTTTCAGGCCTCGGATAGCTCAACGCGATGCCACCCACCGGCAAACGCATCTCAAAGTGCGATACCTCGTCGGCAGGAATGACCTCAAGCGGCCCATCCCGCCAGAACTCCTCGCGCGGTTCTGGCTTGAAAGCCTTGAATTCGATCCTCCCCAACTGGGTCGCTGTGCGGATCGGCACCTGTTCACCCCAGTTTGTATCGATTCCCGGCAAAGGTTCATTCGCGACACCAATGGCCGTGGTAAAGCAAATAGGGCGGCCCTTGATCTGATCGCGCTCGTACCCGCCGTCCCCGATGATAAATAATGCGCAATTGTTGCCGCGCAAAAGCCGCGCCTGATTGATCGCCGCCTCTATCATGGTGTCACCGCCAACACTCAGATCAGCGATGGCGCGACGCGCTCGCGCCACCTCTGACGGCGGCATGGACGATGCCGTAAACGCCAGCCCGGCGCCGCTTGAAAACGACACGATGGTCAATGAATCCTGCGGTCGCACCGCATCAATGACCTTGTTCGCGGCCTCGCGGGCGACGCTCATATATGGCCCCATCGATCCCGAAGTATCGATGATAATCAACAGATCGCGTTTTGGCGGCTGACGGATATAGAGCGCCGGATCGCTGTTGACCGGCAGCACCTCACCTAAAACTGTTTCTTCCCAATCCGCCAGACGTTGTTGATCCTCTCGGTTACCGCGCAGCGGCCCGTTGACCAGAAACAGCCCAACACCACCCGCCGCCGCCTCAGATAGCCGCTGGTCAGTGCCGCTTGGAAAATTAATGGGCTCCAAACCGTCGATCACAACGACATCATATGTTCCGAAATCCACGTCATCACCTGGCGAAGCCCGCTCAATGAGGAAGCGAGCTGGATCGGCGCCGTCCACCCAACTTGCACCGCCGAATACCAGAGCGCGCGCCGGACCACGCACCAGCGTGTAGACGTGTTCAGTTCGCAGCGGTTCCCCTTTCCCTTGAGAAAACCCGAGGTCAACGAAGTTCAGCCCGCGTTCGGGAAACTCCACCGGGATACGTACGGCCATCGGCCTGCCCGCATCTGCAACATCGCGCTCGGGTTCAGCCAAGCCGTTGATCCCCCAACGGAGCACCCCGCCGCCTTGCAACGTTGCCCGCAAAACCGCAGGGCGGCCGATGGCCTGATCCGGCCCGATGTTATGGGACAAAAGACCCATCGCAGGCTGCAAAGACCCCACCCCCAGCGTATGGATCGCAACCCCCGACTGCGCTGCGGTCTCTGCCGCCGCCAATATGTCTCCGTCTGTCTCCAGCCCGTCGCTGATCAAGAAAATCATGCCCGCACCTGGACCATCTGCGATGTCCGCCATTCCAGCTTCCACCGCTCGGGCCAGATTGCTTGTGTTGGCCAACGCGCCGAGATCAGCCGACCGGATACTGGCCGGCAGGTCGGACAGGCTCGTATCAGCCGAAATACTTCGCGTCGTTGCTCCAAAGGCGCGCACGGACCCTCGCCAGTCTGCCTCTTCCGGCAGCGACTCTGCGATATCCTGCAGTCGGCTCGCGACGATCTCGCGCGCGTCGTTCACCGCTCCGTCGCCATCCCTGCGGACACTCTCGGATGCGTCGATCAGCACGGCTACCCGCCCGCCGGGCGGCGGGTCTCCCAAAGGCTGGAGCACTGGCAATCCTGTGGCGGTCGCCAATAGGATCGCCGCCAAAGACACAAGTGCCGCACCAACCGCCTGCGCCATCGGTACCCGGCGTCGAAAAGCCCAGAAAATCGAAAGGGCAATAACAAGCACGGCAAACACAGTCGCAAGCATGGGAAGCCATCCCGCCGCTTCGCATAGAAGCGCCATGTCCCACACCACCAGACCCTGCATCCAATCACACATTGCCCCGCCCCCAAACCAGCCCACCAGCGCGCTCGGCCAATAACAGCAGCAAACCGAAAGCAAACAGCCAAGGTTCCCAGCGAAGACGGTTTGCGCGGTTCTCATCTGGCGGCACCGCATCGACTAGCGGCGGTTCGTCAAGGGCGGCTAGCGTTGGCGCCGGAGCCAACGCGCGCGCGGTGTCGCTCTCCGCCCGCGCCTCCGCGATCGGCTCTCCATCCATCGTCACATACTGCAATACGGGCGCTGCGGGAATCGCCTCCTGCGCAACCCAGGACAAGGCATTGTAAAACATCAACCGTGCCAGCGCCCGGACGTCCGGTGATCCTTGGGCTGACGGGTCCGGCACAATGACGCCGCGCGGGCTTTGCCGTTCAGCCAACCAGACATCGCCCGAAGCATCGGGGCGAATAATTGACCGGAAGCCGTCCGGAGCCCTGATTGCACGCGGCGCGTTGGTTTCCAGAACATCGAAGTTCACTCCGTTCAATACCGGATGATCCTGCATAAACGGCCCAATCGTATTGCCCGCGCCTGACGGGTTCGGCCAGCCCGCATAGGTCAACACGAATGGTCCTTTCGGCAGCGCCAGTCCTGGCCCCCCGTATGGCGCAACTACAATCGCGGAAGCGTCTGGCGTTGGTGGTGCAAACGCGCCGGGGCGTGCCATGTTCGCCAATCTCCAATCCACCGCCACCCGCTCAACGTCGCCCAGTATCATCTCTACGTGATCATCAAGCGCCAGGGCTCCGCCCTTTACAACCTTCAGCTGATAGCGCCCTGACCCAGCATATGGCACCACCCCGATCCAGCCGCCAATGCGCTCTTCGTCGCGCCGCAACGCAACCTCTGACCGCCCTCCCGGCCCCTCCACCGCGACTGTGACATCGCCCGGGCCCACCCCAAATCCCGCGACTTCGACGACCAACTCCGGCGCGCGGTTATGGAGAGCGCCTAAGTTAACCCTGACATCCCATATTGCGAGGTTGTCCGCAGGCTCCCCGATCTGATACCAGACCAGATAGCCCGCATGCCGCGCTTCCGGGACAATCCTTGCTGCCAGGTCAGACACCACCACCACATGGCTCGGCGCGCGCCCGCACGGTCCTTCCACACCGATCGCGCCAAACAAGGCGGCTACGGGTTGACCGCCGACATCAGGTTTCAATTCGGCCAAGACCGCCCCGATGCTTCCAGCTTCGACCAAGCGCGGCGCAGGTCCCGTCACCACCATGTCGAGACATCCCCCTTGTTCGGTTTCAAACCGTCCGACAGCCTCTCGAACAGCATCCGCGGCCCTTGCCACCCTCTCCCCCACCCCCATGGAGCCGCTGACATCCAGCACGATACGCAGGTGCCGATGCTCCGTCGCGTCACGTTCGCGCACAGCGAAACTCATCGGAAAAAGCGCCAACGCCACCAGACCGACAATCGCCAGCCGCAACCAAAAGAGAAGCGACACAATCAGATTGCGCAGCGAAAACTTGCGCTTGGGCGCATGGCTCTCAGGGGGAACAGGCATCAAATGCGCAACCGATACGCGGATATCCCGATAGTTCGGCCTGACCATGTGAAAGCCGATCACCGCACCAAGTGCGACCAAGGACAATATCCCCAGGCCCATCATCGCCTAACCCGACCGAGACATTAGCGCGCGCCAGGCCCGGTTTTCGGGCAAGGCAGTGCGGAACCATGCGCGCGCCGACCCCGCATCAAACCCCGCATCCGCGGGATACCGGATCGGTTCGTCGGGCCAGATCATCCCCTGCCCGCCCCATCGGGCGCGAAACGTCACACGCCGTTCGGCCAGACGCGCCTCTACTTGGGCCAGATATGCCTCCGGGGCATCAAACATGGTTTCACCGAAGCTTTTTCCTGCCAGGGCTCGCAAGCGGAACGGCTGCGCCTTCAGCAAGGCGCGCTCATGCGGCCAGCTATCGATCTCCACCACGTGGAAACTGCGAAACCCTTTCTGCGCGCGTCGCACAAAACCTGCCAGCGCCCCGTCGGGATCATCTCCCAACGCATCCGTCACAAAAACAACCGCCGCTGCCGGGCGCAAATGTCGCTCCACGTCGGACAGTTGTGCCTTTGGCACCGCTTGCCAATCGTCATTTGTTAGAGCTGCGTCCAGCGCATCGCGCACCATCGTCTGCATACACGCAAATCCTGCCGACCCTTCGATCCGGATCGCCCTGCCGTCGCCCCCAAACACTGGTGCCACAAAAACCCGGTCCAGCTCCGCCAGCGCGACTTGCAACAAACAGGCGGTGATCCACGCTGCCACGCCCAATTTGGGCACAGAAACCGGCAGACGCATCGCGGGCCTGCAATCCAGCAATACGATCAGCGTCCGCCGTTCCTCCGCTTCGAAGGACTTCGCAACCAGATCCCATTTGCCGCCCTTGCGCGCAGAGGCCGCCCAATCCACGCTGCGAATATCCTCGCCAAAGCTGTAATCGCGATACTCTCGAAATTCGAGCGACTGACCCATGCGCCGCCGCAAATGCGGCCCCAGCCCCGCGCTTGGCGCGTATTTGCGCAAATGAAGCCTAAGATTGCGCAAGGCCGTCGCGCCAATCGGTGCATTCAGGGGAAATGGCTTGGTCGCCGCCATCAAAACCGCGCCATGTTGGATGCCTGATTCAGTGCAGCGCGGAACTCTGCGTCATAGCCCTCCCGCGCGGGCGCACAGATTGCCACAAATTCGCGCACCAGATTGTCGTGCGTGTCTGCTTCCCTACCGCTCTGGTCATAGGGAATGTCAAATTTCATACGATGGCGCAGCACAGGTAGCGCAACCTTGGCCAAGGCCTGGGTCGTCTTGACGGGTAGTTGGCTCGGCTCGCCGGGGTCGATCTCATGCACCGCCGCCCATCCCAATGTCGCCAACGTCAGTGAGGTTGCCGCCCGCGGCCCCAACTCATAGCGCAAACGATCGCGGCGAAACTCCCGTAGTTTCTCCAGTGTCACGCCAGCCACACCTTGCACTCCGTCGAAATCCCCAACTGACGCCATAACGATGTTCAAAATGTGGGTCTGGACATCTGCATTCGGCGTTGTCGCACGCAAGCCCCGCCCCAAACGATGCAGATTGGCCAGACTCTGATCCATGCTCCAGCGCGGCCTGTCCTTGTCGGAGTCACCGTCCCGTCCCGCGCCGGTGTCTTTGGCAATAATCGCCGACAGCGTATCACGCTTTGGAAACGGCATCACTGCCTTGAACAGGAAACGGTCAAGCTGTGCCTCTGGCAACTCATAAGTGCCTTCTTGTTCAACTGGGTTCTGCGTTGCCATGACCATAAAAGGCGGGTGCACCGTCATCGATGTGCCATCGCGGACCTCTTTCGGTTCAGCCAGCGCATAGCGCTGCCCCAGAACCGTGACCTGAAATTCCGCCATTGCCTCCAGCATGGCGGCTTGCGTTTTGGGCGTGGCCCGGTTGATCTCATCAGCCAAGAGCAAACGACAAAAGATCGGCCCGGGCTGAAACACAAGGCGCCCCTCATCGTCAGGCATCTTGGTACCGGTAATGTCCGACGGCATCAGATCAGGCGTAAACTGGATTCGTCCCACATCCTCGCGCGGGAAATCCATCGCCGCAGACAGCGACCGGATAAGTGCCGTTTTCCCAAGGCCTGGATTGCCTTCCAGTAAGACATGCCCGCGCACCACCATGGCCACCAACAGAAGGTTGATGATGCCATCGATGCCGTTCATGTCCTCTTTCACGCGATCCCGGATCGAATGAAGCCAGAGCAGTTCCGCCTTAGAAATCATATCAGACATGACACACCCTAAATGTTGGCTCAATTCTCAACGGCATTCTCAAGTTCCTTGATCCAAGATGGTATTCTTTGTGTCGGGGGCTTTGCGGGCAACAGGTTTTCGGGATACTCGGGCAAATCGCCCTGAAAAATCGTCAACCCCTCCGGGGCGGCACCTGACGCCGCGAACGGGTGAGATTGGCCTGTGGGGTCAAAACCCTCTGCTTCAACCTCGTTACCGTCTCCTGCCGCCGAGCCGCCCTGCACAGCGTTTGCTGTTTCCTCGCTGCTGCCGTCCGGGGCTGGTTGCTCAGCGACCCGGCTGTCGTCGCCCGATAAGTCCGAACCTTCGCCGGCAACAGCCAAGTCCGCCTGCTCCTCACTACTGCCACTGGCTTCGGGGCGCGTGGCTGCGGCATCAGGCGCGCCACCGTCAATGCTATCTTGATCTCCACCGCCGTTTTCGGTCTCCACATCTGCGTTGTCCTCCGTGCCGGTACCGCCATCCTTAGCATCACCTTGCTCGTCGGCAGCTTCTCCATCGCCGTCATCGCCTTGTTGCCCGTCCTGCGCACCATCCGAAGGAAGTTCCTCACTTCCCGCTTGCCCGTCCGGCGCGTTCTCTTCGCCGTTCGTGCCCTGTTCACCTTTTTGCACGCCCTCCGATGCAGCGTTCTCGCGCGCCTCGCCTCCCTGTCCTTCAGATTGACCACCTTCAACGTTGTCGCTCCGTTGCCCCTCCTGACCGTCTTCCGGTGCGGCTCCGTCTCCACCATTCTGACCGTCAGAAGAACCGCTTTCGCCATTTTTCAAAGGTGCCTCGCCCGACTCTTGCTCGGACGGCGCAGTTTCACCCGTTTCTCCTGGCTCTGTGCCCTCTCCGCCGTCTGTCCTATCCGTGCCATCGATTTCCTGCCGCTCTTGGCCCTGCCCGCCGTCTCCGTCGGTCTCCGCGTTCTGGCCTGTATCTCCCTGGCCTTCGCCTGATTGACCGTTCTTCTGGTCCGCTTTATCCGACGCACCGCCCTGCCCGTTTCCGTTCTCTCCGTCGCTTTCCCGTTCGCCGCCACCGCATTCGTCTCGGTCATTTGACGAAGGGTCTGTTTGGTCTTCGTCCTGTTTCTCTTCCTCCTCCGGCGGAACTTGTTCGGACGCCCCCGTCAGAAACGTCAGCGGTGATGGCAAAGGTGGCAGAACGTTCAGCGGCAGCCAGAGCGCTAGCGCCCAGGCAATCAGTCCGGCGCTCAAACCATGCCAGGAAAGACCCGACATTGCCTTGAAGCGCCATGCCATCCGCGCGCCGAACAAGGACAATTCTTGCTCGGCGAGCTTCGGCCAAAACGCTGCCCCGTCCCGCAGCACGCCCAAAACCTCAATGGCCGCCGCCGACCCTTCCGGCCCATGGGTCCGCTTTAGCGCCTCGTCCACGCGCCAGGAATGGCGCAGCCTCGCCAGCGCCTCCCGTCCCAACCTAGTGCGTTGCGAAGGAGCTGGTTCCATCAATGTGACGGCCGCTTCCGCGCCTTTATGTAGCCGCAAGCCCGACCCCGCAACGATCGTTGCAATCAGAAGTCCAGGGCCCATGAACAGTGCCGATATGGGCAGTCCGAACTGCGTTCGCGCCAAAGTTGCCATCACCAAGAGCCAGCCGCCCGCCGCGATAAGATGCCCTGCTCGGAAGCGCGTCCTTGCCACTCGCGCCAGCCGCCGCACGTCGTCGGTACCGGCATGCTCAAATCGCTCATGACGCGCCACCACTGCGCGCCATAGAAGCGCCACTGTAGCCGTGCTGATCAGCGCGGACGTCACACCCAAAACCGCGATCACCAAAGCCCAATCGACCAAAGCCGCTTGTCGCCCCGCGGCTGCCGATGCCACAAGCACGCAAACCAGCCAGACCAAACCCAGGACCGCTGGACCCAAAACATGAAAAATCGCTTTAATTTGTCCCAAGTCGAAGACCAATCACCTTGACGCCATTCAGAATCTTTTTCGCACTTGCGATCAGGTTTTTGAAGCCTACTTCCGATTGTAGCGCGATGTCATTGCTGTGCGACCGAAAGTGTCCCCGGTCGGGGGCTGATTTTCCGCGTTCTAATCATACAGTAGGGCTAAATGCGCCTGCGGATTTCATCAGCGCCGCCGGGACTTTGTTCCCGATCGCGCCGTACGGTCGTTCTTCGTTGTAGTCTCTACGCCAAGCCTCCAACTTTTCGGCCGTATCATCAAGGCCCATGAACCAGTGCGCGTTCCGGCACTCCGCGCGGAACCTGCCGTTGAATGCTTCGGTGAATGCATTGTCCGTAGGCTTTCCGGGTCGCGAGAAGTCCAACACGACACCGCGATGATAGGCCCAGAGGTCCATGTCGCGGGAGATAAATTCGCTGCCTTGATCGACGCGGATCGTCTTGGGATAACCGACCTGGCCACACACACGATCCAGCGTCGTCACCACGTCCTCACCACGATAGCTGAACCGCGCATCGAGCACCGGGACGTAGCGCGAGAACGTGTCGACCACAGTCAGCACCCGGATTTTGCGCCCTGTTGCGAGCTGATCATGCACAAAGTCCATTGCCCAGACGTCGTTCGGTCTCACTGCGTCCTTGCGGTCCTCTCGCAGCTTTGCCTTTACCCGGCGTTTAGGTGTCTTGTTGCGCAGCTGCATACCCAACTCCTTGTAAATCCTGTAAGTCCTCTTGGCGTTGATGTCCCAGCCCTCACGTCGTAGCAGAACGTGAACGCGCATCGTCTGGCTCGCCCGTTTCGATCAGGCGCCGGACCAGAACAGCGTCCTTGCCGGTCAGTTGTTGCCAGCGGCGGATGGCGGTATCGACATACTTAGGTTCATACTCGACGCCGTAGCATCGCCGCCCGACCTTCTCTGCTGCCAACAACTTGGTGCCTGAGCCAAGAAACGGGTCCAACACGATCTCGCCGCGTCTCGACGCATCCTTGATCGCCTCTGCGATCATCGCCACAGGTTTCACAGTCGGATGAAGCGTCAGATCGCCGCCCTTGCCATTTTGGAACGTGTTAACACCGGGATAGGTCCAGACATTGGTCCGGTTCCGCCCGTAGCGACCGAGCTGCACATTGTTGGTTGAAGCGACCCCCGGCTTGGCAAACACGGCGACTAGCTCGTGGGCAGAGCGATAAAACGACCCCTGCCCCGGCGTGGTCTTGTTCCAGACGCAGAAGCTCTTTAGAGCTAGGCTGAGCTTACGCCCAACCGACAGCAACACTTCAATGTGGCGCCAATCCATGAAGAGGTACAGCAATGCGCCGTCACCCGTGTGGCCCTGCATCACTTTAATGCTGTCGCGCAGGAAGCCTTTGAATTCCTTGTCGGACATTTCTCCTGAGGCGAAGGCAAACTCATTATGTTTGGTCTTTCCCCGCCCGCCGACGTGACCTTGGATTTTCACATTATAGGGTGGGTCTGTGATAACTAAGCTGGCGATCTGCTCTTCGAATAGGCTTTCCATCATACCGGCATCTCTTGCGTCGCCGCAGCACACCCGATGTTGACCCAACCGCCAAATGTCTCCGCGCTTGGCGATGACAACGTCTATCGGCAAAGGAATATCGTCTTCTTTTTCGATTGATGGGCTCGGTTCTTCGTGATCCGTCATTATGAGGTCAATCTCACCCGTGTCGAAGCCGGTAATTTCGAGATCCAGATCAAACTCCGGCAACAGGTCAGCCAGTTCTCCCAACTCCACGGCCAGCAACTCGCTGTCCCAGCCCGCGTTCAGTGCGATCTTATTGTCGGCAAGCCAGATGCAGTGAATAAATGCCCACAGAGTCTGCAACATTCCCTGCAATCTAGAGTCTTTTCCCTGCTACGACTATTAGGGAATTTGGACGGCAAGCTATTGATTTTCTTGACTGCATACGAGCCCCACTTGACCTGGAATCGTTCGAAATTGATAATTTCCCTGCTAGGTTCCCTGATAGCAGGGAAATAACCAGACTGGATAGCTGGAGACTGGCAGCACAGCCAATATACATGAAAAAAGACGCATACATCCCAATGGGATAACCGGTGATCAGGCGACCAGCCTTCCGTCGTTACTTCGCGGCGGTTCATAAACTGGTTCACACGCGCGCGCGGTATCGAACGCGCGAACCATCGAGAAAATGGGGGCTTCACCTCATTCGCACAAATGGCGTTTTCTATTTTCGACGTCGTTGATCAGTGAACCTCAGATCCCTCGGCGCTCCAGAGTTTCTGTTTGTCTCGTTACGCACCCAAGTCCTCGCCGACGCGGTAAAGCGGGCGGTCGACCTGCTGAACGCAGTCGAAGCAAGAGAGACAAAGGGCTGACAGAGCTGCAAAATACTCCGGTAAACGCCGGACTTATTAGGGATGCTCAAAAATGAAACGGATCGCGGTTGTAGATCATGACCGTCAATGTCATCCACCGCCCCCGGCACGCGACCTTGGGCACGTTATTGCGGTTCAGCGACTTCCCGACTAGCCTACACCTTCTCACGTTCCCGAAGGTTGCAAAACTTGAAAAATGCGCCCCCCCGTTCCGCCGCCCAGCGTTTGCTCTGGACACTTGCTGGCTGGTTGTCGTTGGCTTTGGCCGCGCTCGGCATCGTGCTGCCCGTTTTACCGACGACACCGCTGGTGCTGCTGGCCGCTTTCGCTTTTGCGCGCGGCTCTCCTCGTTTGCGGGCATGGCTCGACGGCAGCAAACATTTCGGCCCGTTGATCGCCGATTGGGAAACAACAGGCGCAATCCCGAGGCGCGCAAAAATCTTGGCGTGTGCGCTCATGGCATTGGTCTTTTTGGTCAGCCTCGTCGCGCAGATGCCGTACTGGATTCTGGCTGTGCAGGCCGTGTGCATGTCTGGCGCGGCAGCCTTTGTGCTGACTCGCCCGGACAGCACTGCTGGGCGCGGCGGATCGGGACATTAGCGCGAACATCGCAACGGCTCAGCACAGCATATCGCGATGCGTCCGCAGGCGGCGTCAGCTACACACCGATTTGCCTCTCTGGTGCGGCAAATAGCGGGGGGAGTTCGGGAAAATCAGCCAGCACGCGCGCCGCTTGCGGCAAGCGATCCGGATAAAACACTCCATTATCCCACAAACGAACGCCATCAAGCTCAATCGTCGGATCGATCACATTCCAGCATATTTCCCCCGGTGGCTGCGTACCGCAGGTGTGAAAATGCAATATCCTAGGGTTTCCGAAGGCAGATCCACTCCACCGTTCCGGTGTGTTTTCCACGCTGTCGTCATACGCGCAGCCGGGATGAATCCCAGCATGCCAAGAGTGTACCGCGTACCGATCCAGCCCATATCGCGCCGAAACGTGGTCGTAATGCGCGTTGGCCTGTTGAATGCCGCCTGCGTCGCCGGAAAAACCTGCCAATCGGCCATCTTGCATTTCTGCAAATGTGCCTGCGTTCAACGGCTCATAAAAAGACTCATAATAACGCGATCCGGTTCCGATCAGAAACTCTGGCAAAGCCAATCGCCCGGTGAAATGGCGGGCAGGAACGGGCGAAAACACCGATAGCGGAAACCGCGCGCAGGTCGTATCTGACGGAATCGCCATCGCGGGGGCATGGCCAGTCAAATGAGTGCCATCCGCGCAACTAATCACGATCTGGCCCGCATTGAACAATGCTGTGTCCACAGCCGTCTTTAACGCAGTGAATGCGCCATAGGGCGCAACGCCAAAACTTGACCGCAACATTGCTGCGTTCAACGCATAACACTGCACCATCCGCGCCCGACCCGGCGCGTTATCAAAACGCAACTGATCACCGATACGCGCCAATGAGATCAGTACGTCCGCCTCGAGCATTCGCTCCATCAACGCGCTTGGGACTTCGCGCGCTTCGGGATCGAACGCGACGTTCATACATTCGACCCGAGCCCCAAGACGGGTCAGCGCGTCTATGATACTTGGCGCAAGGTCCGCGCCATAATACCCCAGATCAGGGGATTCAATCGCGACCAGAACATGCTCGTCGGGTGTGACCCGTGCACAGTTGGCGACCAAATTCAATGCGCCCGGATTGATCGCCGCTTGTGTCAATCAAACATCTCTGGCGTGGGCGGCAGCGAATTGATCGAATGCTTCCAGCGCCTTGGCACCATAGGTAATGCCCGGCCCCGCCCCCATATAAGCAGCCATTTCCAGCATTTCGATTATTTCGTCGCGCGTTGCCCCAAGCCGCACCAGCGATCGAACATGAAATCCGATGCAGCTTTCACAGCGGGTTGTAATGGCGATCCCCAAGGCCACGAATTCTTTGGTCTTTTCATCCAATGCGCCGTTTTTCTTGGCGGCGCGAGACATGGTGCCGTAGCCCTTTGTCATTTCGGGCGCTGCCTTGGTCAGCACGCCAATGCGTTTTTCCGTCTCGCTGAGAAATGCGATCCAATCCATGTACTCAATCCTTTTTGTAATATCCCACGACATCGCCATCGGTGGTGACCCCCAGCCCGTTAAGCAGACGATTGACGTAGTTGAAATACCCGATGATCTGGTTGGCTTCGAGTATTTCACCATCGTCCAGACCGGCATCGCGCAAGGCCTGAACGTCGGACTGGCACATCTGACCGGGACGCAACGTCAGTTTTTCGGTATACTCCATAAGGGCCAGTTCACGCCCGTCGAACACGTCCTGTGGTCGCCGCTGATCCAGTGCCGCCCGGATTTCCTCCGCGCGGTCCGCGTCCCCGATGAGATGCGCCGCGTTCGTCCAGTGATTGGCCAGAGAATATGGGCAATCGTTCAGGATCGACACCCAGGAACTGATCACCTCCTGCAACCACGTCGGCAAGGTATTGGCCGGATCATGCAAGGCGGCGCGGTAGAGCACGACATGGCCACGCATCGTGCTGGGACGGTGCGAATGCACGCGCATCACGTTGTCCACTGTTCCGTGCGGCGTCCGCGCCAGCGTCAACACATCGCGCAGCTCTGGCCCCGCTTCTTCGTCGGAGATCATACTGATCCAAGCGGTCATGGCGCGTGTTCCTCGTGAAAATACATCCCAATCGCCCTGCACCACGACGGCAGGCGTCAGGGATCGGGCACGGCGACTGTCCGGGTGCGCCGTCTGGATTTCAATTGCAAAGGCATTACGCATATCATTAGAATTCATAATATGATCCGCAATTTGCCCTACACCTCGCTCCGCAGCTTCGAGAGCGTCGCACGGCTCGGCAGTTTTAGCCGCGCAGCAGATGAAATGAACGTTACGCAAAGCGCGGTCAGCCAGCATGTTAAAGCTCTGGAAGAATGGACAGGTTGCGTTCTGCTCCACCGCAGTCGTGCCGGCAGCAAGCCGACTGCGGAAGGGATTGCGATGGCTGCGGCCATCGCCAATGGGTTGGGGCAGATATCTGACCTATGCACACAATTACAGAGCAGAAACGCCCGCGATGCACCCATAATTCTGGCCAGCTTGCCCGGCTTTGCGGTTAACTGGCTCTTTCCCCGGTTGATCCACTTTGATCAGGCCAACCCCGATCTGTCGGTGTCGATCCATACGAACACATCCAGCGGCGATCTGGTCGCCGGAGATTGCGACCTGTCGATCCGGTATGGTTTGGGAAACTATCGCGGCATGTATGTGGAACGTCTCCTATCCGAAACGCTCACACCGGTCTGCGCTCCGTCCCTGCTCTCTACCGGACCGGCGCTGAACACAGTTGACGACCTCGCACGGCATACCCTGCTGATTGATGATATCTCGGATCTCGGGGGAGAACCGCCTACATGGTCCTATTGGGCCGAGCGCGCGGGCCTGACGATGCCAAAGCCAGCGAACACGCGACGTTTCGGTCAGTCCAACATGGTGGTACAGGCAGCAATCGAGGGCTATGGTGTCGCGTTGGGGCGTTCACCGCTAATTCAGGCCTCACTGGCGACTGGTGCGCTGGTTGCGCCCCTGCCACATCAGGTGCCGTCACAATACGCATATTGGCTGGTTTGCGCGAAACAGGCGTTGCGCGCACCACGGTTACGTCTGTTCCGGGACTGGCTGGTTCAAGAAGCGACAGAGCAGACTTCCGTTGAAAACTATCAAACCAGCTAATGCATGGCATAAACTCTTGATGATTGCGCAATCCGCAGATGCGCCCGCATGGTGACAAAGTACAGGATTGGACTCATGATATGTTTCTGAGAAATTGTTGGTATGTCGCCGGTTGGAGCACGGATTTCGGCCGCCACCTGAAACCCGAAACCATATTGGGCGACGCGATTGTCATCTACCGCAAGGCTGACGATACCGCAGTGGCACTGCAAAATGCCTGCCCCCATCGCAAGCTGCCGCTGTCAGAAGGCAACCTGCAAGGCGATACTGTCGAATGCGGCTATCACGGCCTGACATTCGACTGCAAAGGCGCCTGCGTGGCCGCGCCGACCCAACCAGACAACATCCCCAAACGCGCCGTCGTCCGATCCTATCCGGTAGTTGATCGCTATCGCCTGCTGTGGATTTGGATGGGCGATCCGGCGATGGCTGATCCGGACCAAATCCTGAGCATTGAGAATTTTGATAACCCCGATTGGGGATACACCGATGGCGGCGCAATGGACATTGCCTGCAACTATCTGTGGGTCTGTGATAACTTGCTGGATCCCAGCCATGTCGCCTGGGTACATGTGTCATCCTTCGCAGGTGCCGGAACGGACAGCGAACCCTTGAACGTGTCGCGACATGACGCCGGCGTTCTGGTCCACCGTTGGATTATGAACGGTGCTGCCAGCCCCTACTACGCCCCGCTGATCAAATTCGACGGCCCTTGTGACCGCCTTCAGCACTACGAAATGCTCTATCCCGGTATCGGATTGAACAAGTCGATCTACACACCCGCAGGAACCGGCGGCGAAGGCTCGGCCCCGAACCCACAGACCTATATCAACATCTCATATAATTTTATGACCCCGATCGATGCGGACAATACTCGCTATTTCTGGTTCCAGCATCGCAACACCGATGGGCAGGATCAGGCGATTTCGGAGCGGATGAACGCAGGTGCGCGCACTGCGTTTGAGGAAGACCGCGCAGTTCTGGTCAAGGTCCACGAAGGCATGAAGCACATGGAAACGCCTGCGCTTGATCTGGGGTTGGACGCCGGGGCCAAACTGTTTCGAAGGGGTCTCGCTAAATTGATTGAAGCAGAAACCGCATAAAACTTGGCTGAATTGCGAGCGCGCGATAGGCCATGAGGACGGAATGAAGGATTTAGGTTGCCAGTTTTGGCTTCATAGTCGCACATAGGGTGGCCAGTCGCTGATCGGGCAACACTAAAGAGCGGACCGTACGCATGACGGACCGCATATCCAACTTGGAGGGAAAGACATGAAGTATGGCAGAAGAACCGCGCTGATCGGCGCGATGGTCGGATTGGTGGGTATCGCCACGACACTGGGCGGCGCCCCGGCCCAAGCACAGGACGCAACCGCGAATTCTCTGCTTAACGAAATTCAGTCCCGCGGCGTGCTGCGCGTCGGCACCACGGGCGACTACTACCCGATGACATTTCGCGAAGTCGGCAAGGATGAATTCGTTGGCCACCAGATCGACGCTGCCCGTGAAATGGCCAAGGATCTGGGTGTAGAAGTGGAATTTGTAACCACCGAATGGAAAACCATGATCACCGGCATTCAGGCCGGGCGCTATGATATCGCCATGAGCGGCACATCAATGAGCCTGTCGCGCGCCAAAGTGGTCGGGATGAGCACGCCCTGGGGCATCAACGGTTTCGTTCCTGTCGTCCTACGGAAAAATGCAGATCAATATGCCTCGTGGGATGATCTCAACAGCCCAGACCGGACCGTTGGCGTCACCCTTGGCACCACGATGGAGGATTACATCCGCGCGGAGCTGCCGAATGCGGAGATGCGCCGGGTCGAGAGCCCCGGTAACGGCTGGCAAGAAGTGCTGGCCGGTCGGTCAGACTACACCGTGACCACTTTGGTAGAGGCATCGGGCCTGCAAGAACGCTACGAGGAAATTCAGATGATTTTCCCCGAACAGGCACGCAGCGCGTTGCCGATGGCCTTCCTGACACCGATCGAGGATCAGATCTGGCTGAACTATGTTAACAACTGGGTTCTGCTGAAAAAGCAGGCAGGTTATTTTGACGCGCTCAACGAAACATGGGGCGTGGTCCTGCTGGGCGATTGATCGTAAAGGATGTGAGGCAAGGAACCAATTGATGACATCGACAATCAACACTTGCCTCACCTCATATTCCGCAAGGGCAGTTCAATGACAGGCACATCGCACGCGACACAACCGGGCGAAGATCCGGTTGTGCAATTGATTTCCGTCGAAAAAAACTTTGGCGATTACACAGCCCTGAAAGACATCAATCTGGACGTTCGCAGCGGCGAAAAAGTCATCATATGTGGGCCATCCGGATCGGGAAAATCCACGCTGATCCGTTGTATCAACCGGCTGGAACAACATGACGCCGGGAAGATCATCGTCGACGGCGTAGAGATGAGCGACGACACCCGAAACCTCGCAACCATCCGCAGCGAGGTTGGCATGGTGTTTCAGCAATTCAACCTGTTCCCACACATGAGCGTACTGGACAATCTTGCGCTCGCTCCGATGCGTGTGCGCGGCGTGAGCCGGGCAGAGGCAGAAGAAACCGCGCTGGCCCTGCTGGAACGCGTGCGCATCCCTGAACAAGCCCGCAAATACCCCGCACAGCTATCCGGCGGTCAGCAGCAGCGCGTTGCCATCGCCCGCGCGCTCTGCATGAAGCCGCGCGTGCTGCTCTTTGACGAACCGACATCGGCGCTGGACCCCGAGATGATCAGCGAGGTTCTGGACGTGATGGAAGAACTGGCGCGCGAAGGCATGACAATGATCTGCGTCACCCACGAGATGGGATTTGCCCGCAAGGTTGCCGATACTATGGTGTTCATGGATCAGGGCCAGATTGTCGAAAAGGCACCGACCGAAGCGTTCTTTTCCGGTGCCCAAAATGCCCGCACGCAGCTATTCCTCGATCAAATTTTGTCACACTGAAGGGACGCCCTCATGTCTTTGCGTCTACGCCCCCTCCTGCCCTTGTTGGCCGTCCTCTTTCTCGCAGGCTGTGGCGGTGGCAACTACACATGGGGTTGGCATGTTGTATCGCCTTTTGACACACGCGGCCTGACCAACCTCGAATTTTTGGCAAACGGCGTTTACTCGACCATCTCGGTCGCGCTCGTTTCGATATTCTTCTCCGTGCTTCTGGGGCTGATCTTTGCCCTGCCCGCGCTGTCGTCAAACCGTACACTCGCCATCATCAGCCGCATCTATGTCGAGTTTTTTCGCGCAGTGCCGATGCTGGTGCTGATCCTCTGGGTTTATTACGGGGTGCCCGTACTGACAGGCCTGCAACTGAGCGTGTTCTTTGCCGGGGTGATCGCGCTTGCGCTTTGCGACAGTGCGTTTGAAGCCGAAATTTTTCGCGCCGGACTACAATCCATAGAGGTCGGTCAGCGCGAGGCAGCGGATGCACTGGGATTGAGCTACATGGACAAATTACGGTTTATCATCCTGCCGCAGGCTGTACGCCGTGTGTTGCCACCGCTGGGTAATCAGTTTGTCTATATGCTCAAGGCATCCTCGCTGCTGTCCGTCATCGGCTATAGCGAACTCACCCGCCGCGCCAATGAACTGGTTGTGGTGGAATACCGACCCTTGGAAATCTACAGCCTGCTGGTGCTGGAATATCTAGTGCTGATCCTGATCGCATCATGGGGTGTCAGGACGCTGGAACGACGGCTGGCACGCAGCGACCGGTCGGCAGCACGGATCTAGGTTCGAAACACGGCGGCACCCTTGGAAATACCCCAAGGGTGCCGCTGTCTGTTACCGGTGACGCCAAGCCTGTGTGCGGCCCACAATCCCCCGAGACGCAATCAGGTGAATGATCCGCGCACCTGCGTTGGTGTAAAAGATCATCATGCCCATTGCTGCCGCCGGGGCGATATCGCCTGCATCGTCCATGTTCAACACCGCGATCGAGGCCAGTGCTGTGTCATGTGAATACAGGAACACCACTGCCGATACCGTCGTCATCGCATTGACGAACAGATAGATCGAGATATCGAGGATCGCAGGCAGGCAGACCGGCACCGTCACGCGACTGAATAGCTTCAACGTCGGTTGTTTTAGTGATGATGAAACAGATTCGAACTCTCGGTCCATCTGCTGCAACGCCGTCGTCGCTGTCAGGTGGGACACGGTGTAAAAGTGGGTCACCGTACAGACGACGAGGATCGTCATGGTCCCGTAGATCACGCTTAGCGGGTTGTCCGGGTTGTTGAAGAAAAAGATGTAGGCAAGGCCCAGCACCATCCCCGGAATGGCCATTGGCAACATCGCGAACATCTGAAAGATTGCCCGCCCGGTTTTAAACCCGTTGGATTTCTCGACCAGATACGCGCCGAAGAAAATGATTGCCGTGCCGATCACAGCCGTCAACAGGCCCAGTTTGATCGAGTTAAAGTAAGCCGCCCAACCGCCACCGTCCATCTTGTTAAACTGATAGTTGTTCAAGCTGAAGCTAAGGTCGTATGGCCAGAATTTGACCAGCGCCGCGAACTGGCAGACGGCCAGCATTCCGACCAGAAAGACGCCCACAAGGCTGGCATAGCCGAACATGATCCAATCCGTACGTTTGTTGGGATTGGGCTGATAGGGTACCGAACGCGCCGACAGCAGCGCCACTTGCTTGCTCTGCACGAAACGGTCGATGCCGAATGCCAGAATCGCAGGCAGCACGAGGACAACCGATACCACGGCACCCATCTCAAAGTTTTGCTGCCCGATCACCTGTTTGTAGATGTCGACCGCCAAAACATTGAACTGCCCGCCGATCACCTTCGGCAGGCCGAAATCGGTGATCACAAGGTTGAAAACCACGAACGCTGCCGAGACAAGGCCATAACGCGCTCCGGGGATCGTTACGGTCCAAAAGGTGCGCCACGGCGACGCCTTAAGCGATACCGCCGCCTCGTAGAGCCGCGCATCAGAGATCGCAAGCGCAGTCGAAATGATCAGGAACGCATGCGGAAAAGTGAAGAACACCGATCCGATGACAATCCCGATAGGCCCATAAATCGTGCCACCGAACAGCAGGTCCTTGAGCATCCCCTGATTACCAAAGAGATAAACCAGCGCAATTCCGGGCAGCAGCGACGGCACCAGAATGGGGGCCATGGCGATCAGGCGAAACAGACCCTTGAACCGCATACAGGACCGGCTGAGTGCGTAGGCAAACCAAAAGGCCAGCGTGACCGTGACGATCGTGCTGATCGTCGCGATCATCACCGAATTCTTGATCGAATTCGACAGCGCAGGTGTCGAGAAATATGTGGTGAAGTTCCCCAGCCCGATGTCTTTTTTCGGGCGCAGTTGCACACGGCGAAAGGTATTGCTGTCCAATTCCTGCCAGTCGGTGCTCTCGTTCAGCTTTGATCCGACCAGATAGCGCCCATCCTCATCTACGTTACGAATGCGGTACTTTACCGGGCTGCGAAAACTGAAATCGGGAAAGAACTGCGTCACGCCCAGTCGGCCGTCTGATCCGGCGATCAGATCCTGCGGCCTTAGCACATCACGTTCTGCGTTCAGCTCCGCGAATGTCACAGGGGCGCTGAAAACCGTGCCCTCTTCGCCGCTGACCTGCACCTCGTAGGCCGCCAGATCAAATTTGAAGGTCGAAAAGGATTTCGACAGCATTGCATATAGCGGGAACACCATCGTGATCAGCAGATAGAGGCCGATCACGATCATGCTGCCGCGCATTACCAGATCGTCGCGCGACAGTTTTCCCTTGATGCGTGGCCCGGGAGGAATTTCGTCGATTGTCGTCTCACTCATGGATCACGCCTCCGCCTTGTCAAAGGCCAAGAGCCGTTTTTGGGCCAACTCGACTGTCATTCGTTTACCAGCCGACAATTCCAGCCTCCGCACCGCGTTTACCGAAAAGTCAGCGATCAGTTCTTGATCGCCAAAACACTCGTGCTGAAGGCGGCAACGCCAGAACGACCCCAGAAACTCCATCTCGTCGACCAACACTTCCAATGCGTTGGCCTCGGTTTGGATCACGTCGTCGCCGCCCGGCGACCGCGCACCGTCGCCGTGCGGGATGATGTCGTTGGGTCGGATCGTGGCGACGATCTGCGCGCCCTTGGAGAAACTGTGCGGCTGCGACTGCATCGTGACGCCACCGATCACGACTTCGTCCGAGGCGCCCGCCTGCGCCGGAATTTGGTTCATCTCACCGATAAAATCGGCGACAAACAATGTTTTTGGCGAACGGTAAATCTCGGTTGGCGATCCGACCTGCTCGATCACACCGTGGTTCATAACCACGATCCGATCGGCCATGGCCAGCGCCTCTTCCTGATCATGCGTCACCATAACTGTGGTAACACCCAGTTTGCGCTGAAGCTCTTTGATCTCATGGCGCAAATGCACCCGTACCTTGGCATCGAGCGCCGAAAGCGGCTCGTCCAGCAGCAATAGACCGGGGTTGGTCGCAATGGCACGCGCCAGCGCGATGCGCTGCTGCTGCCCCCCGACAGTTGCGCGGGATATTTCCGCCCCTGTTCAGGCAGGCCCACAAGGTCCAGCAAGCCAGATACGCGCTTGGCGATCTCGTCTTTGCTGCGGCCGGTGTTCTCAAGACCAAATGCGATGTTTTTTTCAATCGTCAGGTTGGGAAAGAGAGCGTAGGATTGGAACACAATACCAAAATCACGTTCCGACGGCGGCAGGTTCGACACATCCTTGCCGCCCTGATGAACGGTGCCCTTGGTTTGCAAGTCCAGCCCGGCGATGGCCCGTAAAAGGGTCGTCTTACCGCACCCGGATGGGCCTAGGAAACAAACGAATTCCCCGTCTTCGATATCAAGCGCGATATCCTTGAGCGCCACAAATTTTCCGAAGGCTTTCCAGAGGTTTTCGATCCTCAAATAGGGGCCTGCCCCGTTAGCAGCGTCGTGCACTGAACCATCCTTTATTATTAGGGTGTTTGCGTCAGAATAGCCGATCACGCGCCAGGCGTGCAGCATTTTCTGTTCTTGGAAAAATGAGGGGCAAACGCTAGGCCTGCCCCTCATGTGCTGTCCGTACCCGATTATTTCGGATCGGATTTTCCATCATAGCGGCTCGACCATTCGGCCAGAATACGGGCACGATTGTTGGCCGCGAATTCAAAATCGTTGTCGATCATCGCGTCCAGCAATCCTTCGGGGAAATGCTCGACCGGCTGTGCGACACCGGGATACGCAACCACGGCATAGCCGGTGTTGTACATCACGTTTGCGTCTTTGGTGACGGTGAAATCAACCAGCTTTTGCGCCGCTTCAAGGCTGTCTGTGCCCGCGACGATTGCAGTGGCTTCCATATCCCAGCCAACGCCTTCGGATGGAACGATGATTTCAATCGGTGCACCGGCTGCCTTGGACTTGGCACCACGGAAAGCGAAGGAAACGCCGATCGGGATTTCACCCGCTGCAGCCAGCTTGCAAGGCGCAGAGCCGGAGTGAGTGTAACGCGCGATGTTGTTGTGCAGGGCGTCCATGTACTCCCAGCCACCTTCTTCGCCAAAGATCTGCAGCCAGCTCGAAACATCGAGGAAGCCCGTGCCGGACGATGCCGGGTTCGGCATGATCACGTGACCTTCATACTGCGCGTCTGTCAGGTCTTTCCATGATGTCGGCGCTGTCAGGCCCAGCTTTTCACCTTCAACGGTGTTAAAGCAAACCGACGCAACCCAAGCGTCCATGCCGACCCAAGCGGGCGGGTTGTCACTATCGACGAACTTTTTATCCAACTGATCAACACCGGCTGGTGCATAGGCTTCCAGCATGCCTTCGGATTTCAGCAGCAGCAGCGACGTCGCAGCAAGCCCCCAAATCACGTCCGCTTGCGGGTTGTCGCGCTCTGCCAGCAGTTTAGCCGTGATGACGCCCGTGGAATCGCGCACCCAGTTGATGGTGATGTCGGGGTGAACTTCGTTGAATTTCTCAGCATAGCGCGCCAGATCTTCGGCCTCGACAGCGGTGTAAACCGTCAATTCCGTATCGGCCAGCGCACCTGTCGCTGCCAACGCCGCGAACGCAACGCCGCTCAGCACTTTGGTAAATTTCTTCATGTCGCATCTCCTCTATTGTTTCCTAGTCAGGACCGTTAGGCGGGCCTTTTCATTCCGCAAATCTTGTTACAAAGACAACCAAGAAGCCAAATCGATATTTCCTACCGACCCATAACTCCAGCCTATCATAACATCCGCCGGTCCCTCATGTTTGCTCCACCTAAACACGTCGTGCAACACTCATGTGACAAGCTCCGCTTTTTGCACGCCGACGCAGGCAAGAAAAATCATCTTCTTTGACGGGGTTGGCAGGACCAGTGATGCCTCGCGATGGACAGGCAACTCAGCTCGAACGCAGATCGTTCAGCGTTGCCTGATTTCGATGTCGTCGATGTCCTGTTCGATCAGTCTCGTTTCCAGCAACTGCCCTCCGCGGTGCAAAATCGGATAGGCGGCAGACGCCATATAACTGTTGAAATCCCTCAGAGAACTGACTGTCTCGAGGTGGATATCGCTGGAGTCAAAGCTGATTTCGACCCCTTCACTCAAGCGTTTGAGGTGTCGCTTCCTGCTCTTGCGTTCAAGCCGCGCCATTTCCTGCTTTTCTTCCAGCAAGAGACGCGCACTTTCCAGATCATCCGAGATCAGCAAATTCGATGCGAGCACCATATTCGCCTGTACCTGTTCGTGCATATGACAAACCTCTGCATGTCCGTTCTGCGAAAACTTGATACCTTTTTCGTGTTTTTCCTTGGCCAGAGGAATCAGCCGTTTGACCACGATATCGCCGGCCGCCTCTATGGCGATGGCATATTCCGTCAATTCGCGTACGCGCTTGTTGTCACCCTTTGCCATATTCTCGCTCTGAATGGCCGCAGCATATCGCCGGATATCATCCAATGCCGTGTTCACATGGTTATCCTGGGCAATCGCCGCGCGCGCGCGGTCCGGATCATAGGTCTGATAGAGGTCCATGACCGGCTGGATCATCGTCTCGACCAGTTGCACCATGCGCAGCACCTCGCGCTTGAGATTGGCGATCGCCAGATGCGGTCGCCCAAGAACCGCATCATCTAATGTCGAGCGATACATCGGCGACTGCTCTTGGTCCGAAGGCGCGTCTTCGGGCAAAAGCCGCGAAAACGGCAGTTCCAGCCGATTGCAGAACAACAGTGCTAGCAGCAGCAAAACAGCGTTGAACAAAATATGCACGTTGATCAGCGTCTGCGCCGAGTCCATTGATCCAACATACGGCAACAACTCGAACCGGTTCACCACGATCACAGTCACGATCGCGCCGCAGCCACGCACCGCCAAATTTGCGGCTGGAACACGCCGTGCGGTGCTGGACATCCCACGACTGAGCCAGACGGGTATCAACGCGCTGCCGAAATTGGCCCCCAAAACCAGCGAAACGCCAGCTTCTACAGGTATCGCTGCCACGGCGACCAAGGTGACACACATCAGGATGACCGCCACGCTGGAATGCATCACAAATGCCAAAAACGCGCCGACCAGAAAGGCCGTGATGAAATCTGCAGCCAAATAGTCCGCAATGGCAGGCAGAAAACTGCTGTCGCGTATCGGATCCATCGTCTCGCGCAGAAAGCGTAGCGAAATTAGGATGAAAGCAATGCCAAGGATGATCCGTCCGAACTGTCGCAATCGTCGCTGCTCGGCTTTGACAAACAGCCCGCCACCAACAGCCAACAAGACCGGCACCAACCAATCCAGATTGAACGAAAACACCTGAATCAGCAGGGCAGATCCCAGATCCGCCCCTAAAACAACCGCGAGGCCGACGCCGAACGTAACCGCCCCCGCCGCTGAAAACCCTGCCACCAGCAGCGCGACGGCTGCCGAACTTTGTAGCACAATCGCCAGCATGACCCCGGCAGAAGCCGCGCGAAGCGGGTTACGATTCTGCGTGACGACGCGCCGGAACGACGACCCGAATGCGCGTTCTATCCCGGTTTGCACCATGCGCACCGCAAAGAGCAGCAGCATCGTTGCCCCCATCAGATGCACGATGAATGACAGGATCAACACGACCGATACCCTTTCCAATCGCGCCCGAGGCATTGCCTATAGGCATATAGTGCCCGCATAATCCTTCAACTCCCCTTCGCCCCGGCGATAACGGCGATGCCACAGCCCACTACAATGGCTGCTGCGATCCTGCCGCGCTTGGGGCCTTCTTGGAACCAGAGCACACCAATCAACGCCGCAAAGATCACCGAGGTTTCACGCAGTGCCGAGACAATACCCAGCGGCGCCTGTGTCTTGGCAATCAGCACCAGAGCGTAGGCCGTCCCCGAAACGATGCCGCCAAAGAGGCCCAGCATCAGTGTCCGTACCGGTACCGCACGCACCCGATCCCATTTGGTTCCGAATACATAGGCCACGACAAACGCCTCAGCCGTAAAGAGGCAACCTATATATCCCAGTGCGTTGCCCGACAACCGCACACCGACACCATCCACGATCGAATAACTCGCGATCGCTACCGCCACACCAACCGCGGCCAGAAACCCGACCATCGGCATCGGTGCCTGCTTTCGTTGCGCCGCCAGTATCATGATCCCCACCGAGACCGCGAGGATACCCATCCACGCCATCAATGGCAGCGTTTCACCCACCCAGAACTGCGCCCCCAAGGCAATCAGGATCGGTGAAAGGCCGCGGGCGATCGGGTAGACCACACTCAGATCGCCGACCCGATAGGCTGTGTTCAACAGGATGTAATACACCCAGTGGATCACAGTCGATGCGATGATATATGGAACGGCCGCCATACTTGGCAGGCCCGACAGCAGGACCAGCGCCAGCCCCGGCACGACATGACCCAGCGCAATCAGCCCCAGCATCACCGCCTTGTCACCGGCCCCCTTGACGATGGCATTCCAGAACGCGTGTAGGAACGCTGCAAAGAGGACGAGCAGGAAAATCCCCGCGGTCAAGCTGCACAATCCCTGAGCGCATCCTCGACAATCGTCAGTGCGTCATCCAGATCTTGCCGGGCGATCGTCAATGGCGGCGACAATGTCAGCACATTGCCGCTGCTGATCTTAAAGCTGAGCCCCTTGCCAAGGCAGGCATAGTAAATCGCCTCGGCCAATTGCGGATCCGGCGTGCGTGCCTCGCGATCCGATACGATCTCGACTCCGAACATCAGGCCCCTGCCCCGAATATCGCCGACATTCGCATGCCCCCCCACTGTGGCGCGCAGGCGGTCCAACGCGGCAAGCCCAAGCGTGGCAGCACGTTCCACCAGCCCTTCATCCGCAATGATGTCGAGGGTGGTTAATGCCGCACGCGCTGTTACGGGGTTTTTCTCGTGCGTGTAGTGGCCAATGGCGAAGTCGCCGCAGACGTCCAGATCATTTCGGGCCACCACGGCGGCAATCGGCAGAATACCCCCTCCCAACGCCTTACCCAGCGTCACGATATCCGGGGTTATCCCATCATGCTCAAAGGCAAACATTTCACCCGTCTTGCCCAGACCTGTCGGAATCTCATCCATGATCAACAACGCACCATGTTTGCGGCATGCCGCCTGCACGGCTTTCCAATAACCCGCAGGTGGCACCACCGGCACAGCGCGCATCGGTTCCGCTATGACCGCGGCGACATCGCCCTCGCGCCCCAGCACATAATCCACCATCTTCGCACAGGCGAGCGCACAGTTTTCCGGCCCCGGATGGCCATAGGCACAGTGGTAACAGTGAAATGGTGCCACATGCTCGGATCCGGGCAGCAGTGGTCCGGCAATATGGCTGCGAAACGTCGCCTCGCCCCCCACTGACGCAGCACCGAACCCGGCCCCGTGAAACGCGTCCCAGAAGCTCAACGTCTTGAACCGACCGGTCGCGGCGCGGGCAATTTTCAGTGCAACCTCGTTGGCGTCCGATCCCCCGGTGGTAAAGAGCGTCTTGCCCAGATCGCCGGGTGCGATTTCGGCCAGCCGTTCGGCCAGCGCGACAGAAACATCATTGGTAAAGCGACGCGGCGAAAATGGTAGACTGTCCAGTTGGTCCTTGATCGCAGCGATGAGACGCGGATGACCGTAACCGATATGATGTACTGAATTGCCGTGGAAATCCATGTAGCGCCGTCCGGCGACATCCTCGATCCAGATGCCTTCGGCCTTGGCGATGGTCGACACACAGGGGCTGGACAGGCTTTGATGCAAAAACGCATCTGCATCGCGACGCAAGAGATCGCGCGCGGCGCCATCGGTTTCAGCCGCGGACCATTCTTGGCGGGCTTGCGATGTATTGGCCTCGCCTTCGGTATGGGCAATCTGCGCCATTTTACACCTCAGTTAAAAAAATGGCGGGGCTCGTTTTGTGAGCCCCGCAGTTTCGGGAGAAAATGAGGGGAATGTCAATTGGGCCAAGGCAGGGAGTATGTCTTGACGTTGGTAAAGAACTTCATCGCCTCGATGACGCCTTCCTTGACGGCGTTGCCCGAGTCCTTGATGCCGCCAAAGGGGGACATCTCGATCCGGTAGCCGGGTTGTTCCCAGATGTTGCAGGTGCCCACGTCCAGCCCGTTGATATAGGCGATCGCGCGGTTCAGATCGTTGGTGCACACCCCCGAGCTGAGGCCGAACTGGGTGCCGTTGGAGATGGCCATCACCTCGGCGTCGTCGTCGGGGACACGCACGATGGGGATGATCGGGCCGAACGTTTCCTCCATCACCAGTTCGCTGGCGTGGGGCACGTGATCGACCACGATCGGCGGCAACAGCGCGCCCTGACGGCCGGGATGATAGAGGATCTGCGCGCCTTCCTTCTCGGCCTGCAGCACACGGTTCTCGAACACTTCCGCGGCCTGCGCGTGGATCACGCAGCCCAGTTCGGTCGCGGGGTCCTGCGGGTCGCCGAACTTGATCTTCTTCGCTTTCTCCAGCACCAGCGGCACAAACCGGTCCGCCACGCTTTGCTGCACCAGGATACGCTTGATCGCGGTGCAGCGTTGACCGGAGTTGCCGGTGGCGCCCGCCACCGCGATGGTCGCAGCGCGGTCCAGATCGGCGTCGCTCAGATCATTGCACACGATCAGCGGGTCGTTTCCGCCCAGTTCCAGCGCCTGACGTTTATAGCCCGCCTTGGACGCGATCAGCTTGCCCACCGGCACACCGCCGGTAAAGGTGATGATGTCGATATGATCGTTCACCATCATTTCTTCGCCGATGTCGCCCGGCAGGCCGGTCACGATCTGGAACATCTCGGGCGGCAGCCCTGCCTCATAGAGGATGTCCGCCAGCGCGATCGCCGTCAGCGGGGTCAGTTCGGTCGGCTTGCACACCATGCAGTTGTTGGTGGCGATCGACGGCGCGATCTTGTGGCTGACCATGTTCAGCGGGTGGTTGAACGGCGTGATCGCAGAGATCGCCCGCACCGGCTCGCGCTTGGTAAAGATCTTGCGCTCCTTGCCGTTATGCGTGAGATCGCAACTGAAGATCTCGCCATCGTCATTCAGCGCCTGCATCGCCGCGAACTGATACACATCCTGCGCGCGCTTGGTCTCGTAGATCGCGTGCTGGTGGCAGATGCCCAGTTCCAGCACCAGCCACTTGGCCAGATATTCGCGCCGCTCGCCGATCAGTTCACCTGCGCGTTGCAGGATCTGGCTGCGTTCGTACCGGCTGAGCTTTGGCGTATAGTCAGCCGCGATCTGGAACGCCCGCGCCGCATGCTCGGCCGTGCCCGCGGGCACCGTGCCGATCACCTCGCCCGTGTAGGGATATGTCACCTCTATCACATCGTCGGTGAACACCACCTCACCGCCAATGCGCATGCCTTCATGCCGGATCTCCGTCTTGCTCATCGTGTCCCCCCATCCTTACGCGCCATTGCTTGCCAAAGCGTTACCAAAGACCCCATCACAGGGCCGCCGCCGCCGTGGCGTAGAAAAACGCGTCGAAATTACGCAACTCCGGCTTGCTCGGCAGGTCGATCACACGGTTGCAGATGAATGGCACGACTTGCTCGGTCAACCCGCCATGGCTGCGCAGCGGCTCGTTCAGCGCGGCCAGATCGTGGCGATGCGCAGATGTGCCGATGGTCATGTTCTCAGTTGATATCATCACGATATCGCCGATCCGGTCACCCGGCAACTCGAACCGCTCGATCGCTTCTTCCTTGCCGATGACCTCCAGCAGTTCGTCACGCTGCGCCAGCCGCGCGATGATATCCGCGCGGTCCGCCCCTGCGGGCAGGTAGGCCGTGGCAAAGCCCCCCAACGCGCCGTGGTGCACCACATAAGGGTCGGTGATCGGCAGGATCACCCGCGCCGCCGCCGCGCCCAGCCAGTCGTCCAGCAGGTCCTGCACATAGATCACCTTGGGATCGCCCTGTGCATCATGCTTGGGCTTCATCCCGTGATCAGCGGTCACCACGATGGCCGCCCCCAGCGCATCCAGCTGCCCGAGGTATTTATCGAACATCTCGTAGAACGCCTTGGCCTGTGCGTCGTCGGGCGCGTATTTGTGTTGCACATAGTCGGTCGTGGTCAGATACATCACGTCCGGTTTCCATTCCGTTAACAGCTTGACGCCCGCGGCAAAGACAAACTCGCTCAATTCCGCCGAATAGACCTCGGGCTGCGCCATGCCCAGCCATTTGCTCGCCGCTTCCTGCCCGTGTTCAGCCGCCGTCGATGTGTCTGATTTCTCTGCCGAAAAACACTTCGCCCGATCCTCGTCAAACCGCAAACCCGCGCCCAGAAGCGCACGCAGCTTGTCCTTGGCAGTGACCACCGCCACCCGCGCCCCGGCCTCGTAAAAGGCCGAAAATACCGTCGGTGCACGCAAGAACCGCACATCGTTCATCATCACTTCCTCGCCCGTCTCCGGATCGTAAAGGAAATTGCCACAAATCCCGTGCACAATCGGCGGACGCCCCGTCGCGATGCTCAGGTTATTGGGGTTGGTGAACGAAGGAATCACCGAATGCGCCAGCCGATCCGTCCCCTCTCGACGCATCCGCGCCAGATGCGGCATCAAACCATCCGCTATCGCAGCCTCAAGATACGCAGGCTCGCAACCATCAAGGCAAATCGCTATCGCACAAACCTTCGGCAAAGCATAATCACGATCATTCGCGATAACAGGAGAAATAATCGACATAGGGGTTCCTTTGAATTTAAGCAGCAAGTTTCTTGCGTTCTTCGAGCGCCGCAGCGGGTGGCGCGGCAGAGCCTACCCCCATCTCGGCCAATGTGTCGCGCGCGGCCTCGACGACCTGGCGCATGACGTGTTCGTCCATCTGGCCGATACAGCCGATCCGGAAGCTGTCCACAACCGTCAACTTGCCCGGATAGATGATAAACCCGCGCGCTTTCATCGCGTCATAGAACGCGGAAAAATCAAACGCGGGATCAGCGGGGCAAAAGAAAGTCACGATGATCGGGCTGAGCCAGCGATCCGCCAGCAACGTCTCGAACCCCAAGTCGCGCATACCAGCCACCATCACATCGCGGTTTTTCATATAGCGTGCACCGCGCCCGGCCACACCGCCCTCTGCCGCATGTGCTGCAAGGGCGGTTAAAAAGGCAGCGACAACATGGGTCGGCGGCGTAAATCGCCATTGACCGGTCTTTTCCATCGTCGCCCACTGCGCGTGCACATCCAGCGACAGTGAGTGACTGTTACCCTTGGCCGCGACGAGCTCATCCTTGCGCGCAATCACGAAACCGAAGCCCGGCACGCCCTCGATGCATTTGTTCGCCGACGACACCATCGCCGTATACTTGATGCGCTGCGCTTCCAGCGGAACCGCGCCAAAGGCGGACATGCTGTCAATCAGCACTTTGCGCCCGGCGGCATGGGCCGCATCGGCAAGCTCCTCGACCGGGTTCAGGATGCCAGAGCTGGTCTCGCAATGGATGATCAATACATGGGTAATCGCCGGGTCTGCCTGAAGGATTTCGGTGACTTCCGTACCGCGCGGCGGCAGGTAATCACCCTTATCGAGCAAGTGATACTCACGCCCCAAGCACGCCATCGTCTGAGCTGCGCGCAATCCATAGGCGCCGTTGGCCAGCACCAGAACCTTGCCATCCTTAGGCACGAAACTGCCCAGCATCGCCTCGACGCAATAGGATCCAGACCCTTGGATTGGCACACAGTCATATTCGTCCGCGCCCGGTCCGATCAGGTCTAGCAATCCGCTGCGCATTGATCGTGTCATGGCCCGAAATTCGTCATCCCAGCTGCCCCAATCGCGCAGCATTGCCCGCTTCACCTCATACGAAGTGGTCAACGGCCCAGGTGTGAGCAGATAGGGTTCACCAAGTTCAGGCGGACGGATGCGGGCAGGTTCGGTTGTCACGGGCTTCTCTCCTCGGATCGACAATCTGCGCCATTTCTACGACCAGACCATCCATATGAAAAATTGTTAATTGCAATATGTTGAAAAGTTTTGCCTATATGAGCCGCAATGCGACTTCACCAAAGGAAACGATCCCATGCGCTATAGTCAGATCCGTGCATTCCACCACGTCGCGACTTGTGGTGGATTTTCCCGCGCCGCCGAGGCACTTGGCCTGACCCAGCCCGCGATTTCTGAACAGGTTCGCAAACTGGAGAGCGATCACGATGTCCTGCTCTTCAACCGAGATCGCAAGCAGGTCACGCTGACTCCTGTGGGCGATGCGTTGCTGATCTGCACCAAAAAACTTTTTGAAGTCGAAGATCAGATTACCGAAGTGTTATCAGAAAACCGCACCGCATTGGACGGCAACCTGCGGATCATCGCTGACAGTGCCTTTCACTTGACCGACCGGCTAAAGGCATATCGTAAACGGCACCCCAAAGTGTTCATCTCGGTTCGCACCGGGAACACGACCGAAATCGTCGAGGCACTACGCAGCTACGACGCCGAGATCGGTGTCGTCGGCAGCCTGAACCCCGGCCCCGACATGGAAATTCGCAGTCTCGGGGTGTCGCCGATCATCGCATTTGCCGCCAAGACGCTGATTGCCGACCGACCGGATGCCATGACGCTGGCACAGCTGGCGAAATACCCCCTGATTTTTCGCGAGGCCGGGTCCAAGACCCGACAGCAGCTGGAAAAGGCGGCGGCAGAACGAAACATCCCCCTGACCCCCGCAATCGAAGTCGAAGGCAGAGAGGCCGTTCAGGATGTGGTCGCCGCAGGTGCCGGCGTCGGTTTCGTGTCAGAGGCGGAATTCGGTTATGATGCACGGCTCGCCCGGATCACCATATCTGACGTCGATATGACGATGACCGAGTCGCTGGTTTGCCTGCGGCAGCGCGGCGATGTACGCACCATCCGCAGCTTCATGGATATCATCGCCGAGGGTCAGCCAAACCTGCCAAGCTCAATATAGCAGAGCCGCACAAACGCGGTCAGGTATCCTGTCCGACCTCTTGCCGCTGATGTCCCAGACCGGCGATGCCCAACTCCATCACATCCCCCGACCTGAGGTAAACAGGCTCGGGTTTCATCCCCAGGCCGACACCGGGCGGTGTGCCGGTCGAAATCACGTCGCCGGGATGCAGCGTGAACAGATGGCTCAGATGTTCGATGATCGCAGCCACGGAAAAGATCATCGTGCTGGTAGAGCCGGTCTGCATCCGCTTGCCGTTCACATCCAGATACATAGCCAACGCCTGCGGATCAGGCACCTCGTCACGTGTAACCAGCCACGGACCGGTTGGCCCAAAAGTGTCACAACTCTTGCCCTTGGTCCATTGGCCGGTCAGTCCCGACTGAAAATGTCGTTCTGACACGTCATTTACGACGCAGTAACCGGCCACATGATCCAACGCCTGTGCGCGATCCACGTATTTGCAGGTTTTGCCGATGACAACGCCCAGTTCGACCTCCCAATCTGTCCGGGTTGACCCGCGCGGCATCATCACCTTGTCATTCGGGCCGACAATCGCCGAATTCGCCTTCATAAAGAGGATGGGATGGTCAGGGATCGCAGCCCCGGTTTCTGCCGCGTGGTCAGAGTAGTTTAGGCCGATACAGCAGAACTTGCCGATGTCCCCGACACAAGCACCGAGCCGGGGACTGCCCTCGACACGGGGCAGATCATGCGGATCCAGTCCGCGCAATCGGTCAAGACCGGCGTCAGACAGCACGTCACCCGCAATATCACCGATCACACCTGACAGATCACGCAAATCGCCATGCGGATCCAGCAAACCCGGTTTTTCATTTCCGGTCTCTCCATACCGCAACAGCTTCATCTTGCATCCCTTTCCCTAGTCCTGTGACGCCCGCCACCGCCATTCATCCAGCCGAGCGTCGCATCTGTATCATTTCCAGCGTTGTACTCTGCCCCGACGGGCCGGGTCCACCCAAGCCGCGCCAGCACCTGCCAAATATGCGGGTAATTCAGCTCTCCGGTATCGGGGGGACCACGATCCGGCACGCCAGCCATCTGGATATGCCCGATCACGGGCAGCAGCGCCTGTAACCGGTGAGTGACATCGCCTTCCATCAATTGCACATGGTAGCAATCGAACATCAGCTTCAGATTGGGTGCGCCGACTTCTTCGATGATCGCACGCGCCTGTCCGGTCGTGGTCAGAAAATACCCCGGCGCATCGTAATGATTGAGCGGTTCAATCAGGATCATGCGTCCTTTGGCAGCGGTGCAGGCATAGCGCAGCGCACTGACAAAGGTAGCATGGGCCGCAGCGCCGTCAGCGTGGCCTGCCATGACATGAACCGCACCTGCCCCTATCGCCTCCGCATAGCCCAGCGCCTCGTCGATTGCTGCTGTCGCCTCGGAGTGTCGTCCCGGCACTGCCGACAGCCCATTTTCTCCGATTTTACCGCGACGGGTGTTCAGGCCCAGCATCGGCAGGCCTGTCTCTGCCAATGCAGCGCGCATATCCTCGGGTGGTACATCATAGGGCCAGTGACATTCCACAGCGTCGAAACCTGCTGCCGCAGCGGCCCGGATCGCGTCGGGTAGCCCGCAGTCAGACCAGAGAAAGCCCAAGTTTGCGGAAAATCGTGTCATGCTATGCCGCCGCCCCCAAAGTCTGTTTTCGCGCAGGTATCATCTGATCCTGCTCGACTTTAAATCGCTCAATGACCGCGCGCGCAATATCCAGACCCTGCGCGCCAAACTCTGACATTGTCATCACCGCTGGCACGGTTGCTTTCATGTGCAACGACACCATCGTGCGGGATGTACACAAGCGACACAGGATCAACTACCTCGTTGAGATGCAACAGTCCCCTTCGATGGTCTTGCGCTCACCCGGAGTTTTCGCCACGCTTTGATGATCCTGGAAAAATATCCCGAGGAGCCATGACAGACACCGTTCCACGCACCGAGGCACGTATGCGTTGCGTGGTCATCCCCCGCTTTAACATGCTGACCCTCACCAGCATGCTGGAGCCACTACGTCTGGCAAATGCTCTGGCCCCGACCCCGCTCTACCGCAGTAGTTTTCATTCAGTCGACGGTGACTACATCACCTCGGTCGATGGTTTCGGCATCGCCTGCGAGCCGGTGCCGGAACGGCTGAACCGTACAGAAACCGTTCTGCTATTCGGCGGGCCGGGCAGCATGCACTATCACAACCCGCGCCTGTTTTCATGGTTGCGCCTGCAGATGCGACTGGGCGCGCGTCTTTGCGCCGTGGATCTGGCCCCCTACATCGCCGCCCGCGCAGGCTTGCTGAACGGACACAGGGCAACGCTGCACTGGACATCCCTGCCGGGGTTTCAGGAACAGTTTCCCGATATCCAAGTGGTGGAACAGCTATATGTCGACGATGCCCCGGTGCTGACCGCGGCAGGTGGTACAGCGGGGATCGACCTGATGCTTCACCTTATCTCTCAAACGCATGGTACCGCATTGGTGGGCGACGTCTCGGATCGAATGATACATCATCCGGTGCGTCCCAGCAGCACTGGCCAACGTATTACACTGGGTCGCAGCGCCGGACGTTTGCCTGAACCCGTCCGCGCAGCTGTCGATCTGATCGAGGCGCATATCGCCGTCCCGCTGAGCGTACCTGAGATCGCCACGCGGATCGGTCTGTCGCCGCGTCAGTTACTCAGAGAGTTCTCGACTGCTACGGGATGCAGCGTCGTGCAATTCGCGTTGTTGATGCGGCTGCAACACGCCCGCGTGCTGCTCATGTCCACCGGCATGGGAATTCGCGATGTCGCAACGGCGACGGGGTTCAATTCACTTTCCCATTTTGCCAACGCGTTTCGCAAATGCTTTGGTCGACGTCCCAGCGATTATCGACCGGCACAGACAGGAAATGAGCCAGAGCCGCACTGGCCCGGCCCATTGCATGCGTTTTTGGAAACCAACGAAGTACGGCGCCGGATTGATCAGCAGATCGCCGGCGCGCGCGGCCATTAACCGTTTCTTACGCCACGACCTATCACATTCCGATATGTCGTGGCGCACCAGATCAATGTCGCGCGCCTACCGCATTGCGGGGATCACTTCGTCACAGAACAGCTTCAACGACCGCTTTTGTTCCTCGTGCCCCAGCCCCAAAGACGAATAGTAGATAAACTCGTTTATACCCAGATCGCGGTAGCCCTGTAGCTTGCGTATCGCCGTCTCGGGAGAGCCGAACATCAGGTTCTCTTCCAGCATCTCGGGATCATATTGTTCACGCCCCTTCAGCTCATCCAACGGAATGGACGCTGGAAACCCATTCTTGACGTCGCCAGCGTTGCGGAAAAGGTTCTCGAACTGGCTTAGAACGGTGCGGATGGCCCGCAGGGCCGCGTCACTGTCAGCATCGTTGTCGTAGATCGCGGCGTGCCGCATCAGCGCAAAGCGCGGGGTCCAGCCATTATCGGCCTTCTGCATCGCCTCATCGAGCTGTCGTTTGTACAACTCGGCCTCGGCAAACGGACGGGTCAGCGGCCAGCAGTTGACATGACACTTGTTGCGGACGGCATAATCATAGGTGATGGGCGACCGCGCCGCGACCCAAACAGGCACATCCGCCTGCACCGGCTTGGGCACCGAGGTGGAGGTCGGGAACTGCCAGTAGTCACCGTCGTGTTCGTAATCGCCCTTCCACAGCTCGCGCACGGCTGGCAGCATTTCCTGCATATACCGCCAAGCATCGGATTGCTTCAGCCCCGGACGCATACGATCAAATTCGCGCTGATAGGCCCCGGACCCAATACCGAATTCCAACCGCCCGCCGCTGATCAGGTCCAGAAATGCGGCCTCGCCAGCAAGGTTAATCGGATGCCAATAGGCAGCCGTAGCAACCGCCGTGCCGAGGCGGATCTTGCTGGTTTCGCCCGCCCACCACGTCAGTATCTGGAATGGATTGGGCGCGATGGTCATCTCCAGCGCATGGTGTTCCGCAGCCCAGACGATTTCGAAACCGCCCTCTTCCGCCATCTGCACCATCTCGATGGTGTGGCGTGCCACGTCATTCATATCAAGGCTGTCGTCAATACGCTCTAGATTGATCGCAAGTTGAAATTTCATCTGTCGTCACCTTCTACTAGGCGTGTCACCAATCGTGACACCATGTCGGTGGCAGGCAATCGGCCTGCGTTGTTAAGTTCGAGGCCATCTCATCGGCCCTGCGTGAGTGCATCCAAAGCCTTACCCCCCTTGCCGTGGCACAGGGGGGGCGCATGGCAAATCAGCGCATGACAAAGGGGTTGGCGATGGGGTCGTCCGATGTGTTCATCCACACTGTTTTCGGTCGGGTGTAGTCGTACATCGCCTGGAACCCGCTTTCGCGACCGTAGCCGGACCCCTTGATTCCGCCGAATTCAGCAATGGGGGAGACGACACGATAAGTATTCACCCAGACGATCCCTGCCCGCACAGCAGACGACATCCGCAATGAACGCGCACTGTCACGGGTGAAAATGCCCGCCGCCAGCCCGTGTTCGGTGTCGTTGGCCAGCGCCAGCACCTCCTCCTCGGTCTTGAACCGCTGAACACATAGGACCGGGCCGAACAACTCGGTATCGACAATGCGCATATCCTGTCGCGGACAATCAATGATCGTCGGCTGGTAATACAGTCCCTCCATGCCATCCGGCTGTGCGCCGCCGACCAGAACGGTCCCGCCTTCCTCAACCGCGTGGGCAACCTCGGATTTGATATGATCCAACTGCCCCTGTGTACAGAGCGGCCCCATCTGGGTGTCTTCGGCCAGCGGATCGCCGATGACAATCTGGCGCGCCAGCGATGTCATCCGCTCCAGAAATTCGTCCGCAATATCCTCGTGCAGATACAGGCGCGATCCGGCAACGCAGCTTTGCCCCGTCGCGCCAAAGATGCCCGCGATCGACGCGTTCACCGCGCTTTCGATATTGGCATCATCGAACACAATGAACGGCGATTTGCCACCCAGTTCCAGACTGACTTCGGCAAAGTTACGTTTCGAATTTTCCAGAACGTGCCGCGCGGCCCCCGGCCCCCCGGTAAAGGAAATGCGCGCCACCAACGGATGCGACGTCAGCACCTTGCCGCAAGGATCGCCATGACCGGTCACGATGTTCACGACACCGGGGGGAAATCCCGCCTCTTCGATCAGGCGTCCGAAATCCAGCATTGCGGCGCTGGCATGCTCCGAGGCTTTCAGCACAATGGTGTTTCCCGCCGCCAAGGCCGGTCCCATCTTGACCGCGACGAGGAACAGCTGACTGTTCCACGGCACCACGGCCGCGACGACACCCAGTGGCTCGCGTCGGGTGAACACGAACATATCCGGTTTGTCGATGGGCAGGGTTTCACCCGCGATCTTGTCGGCGCAACCAGCGTAAAAGTGGAAAAATTCCGCAATATACTTGGCCTGCCAGCGCGTTTCTTTCAGCATCTTGCCGCTGTCGATAGATTCAGTGCGGCCCAGTTCCTCGGATTTGTCCGCCAGCAGATCACCTAACTTGCGCAGGCATTTACCGCGTTCGGTTGGTGTCATCTTGGCCCATGGCCCATCTAGAAACGCGTGATGTGCAGCTCGCACGGCGCGATCGACGTCATCTGCCGTCGCCTCGGGCACGCGCGCCCAGACCTCTCCGGTTGCCGGGTTGACGCTGTCGAACTGCCCTGCATCAGAAGCAAGGCACCACTCCCCGTCAATCAACATCTCGTAGCTTTCGATTTCTGCCATCGTGCCGAACCCTCTATTAGAAAACTGATTCTCAGTCTGAGGGATAATTTTTATATGAGTTGAGATTTTTGGACGCATCATGTCCAAAATTTAAAACTACCAGCCGGGCAAGTGGGACAGTTTGCACGAACGATATTGCAGCGCGCATCGTCCCAGCGCGACCGTAGCACAGACAACACACCGGAGGTTTCCATGGCGCAAACAACTGATGGCACATATTTCGTCCGTCGAGGAGACCAGGACGCGCCTTCGGTGATACTTGTCCACGGTCTGGGCCTGTGCGCGCAGGTCTGGCAATGGCAATCCCCCGCGCTGGCAGAGCGCTATGACGTCATCGCCTACGATCTCTATGGCCACGGCGACAGCGCATCTCCCCCGTCCGAGCCGTCACTCAGCCTGTTCTCCGAACAACTAGCCGGAGTAATGGACGCATGCGCCATCGATAGCACGGCGATCATCGGATTCTCCCTTGGGGGCATGATCGCGCGCCGCTTTGCGCAGGACCACCCGGACCGCACCAGCGCGCTGGCCATTCTGCATTCACCGCACCAACGCACGCCCGACGCTCAGACCGCCATCCTCGCCCGTGTCGAGCAGGCCCGCCGCGATGGCCCCGCGGCGACAGTCGAGGCCGCGCTGGAACGCTGGTTTACGGACACATATCGTCAGGATCACCCCGACATGATGGATCTGGTGCGCCGCTGGGTGCGCGCCAACGATATCGCGATCTATCATCGTAACTACCGCGTTCTCGCGGATGGGATTGACGAAATCACGGCGCCTCAACCGCCAATCAATATCCCCACGCTGGTGGTGACGGGTGACGAGGATTACGGCAACGGCCCCGAGATGACGCGCGCAATCGCCGCCGAGATTCCCGGTGCAGAAACGCATATCCTGCCCGGTCTGCGACATATGGCGCTGGCAGAAGATCCCGACCAGATGAACAACGTGTTGTTGGGATTTCTCGACCGCCACATCAAGGGTCCAGTGACATGAGCAATGGTATCCTCAACGGGAACCGGGTTCTCGACCTCTGCACAGGCGCGCCCGGTCGCTACGGCACAATGATGCTTGCGGATCAAGGCGCCGAAGTGATCCGCGTAGATGGCATTCTCAGCGGCCAGACGGATGACGGGCATCCGGCGGGCAACCTGCTGGATCGCAATAAGAAAAGTGTAGTATTCGACCTGACGTCGGACGAGGGTTCCGCCGGTCTGACCAACCTGCTGGCGGGCGCCCATGCCATCGTCAGCGACCTGCCGCTCGATATGCGACAAGAGTTGAACCTAGCATATCACACGCTGGCAGAACTGAACCCGCGCCTGATTTACGCGACGCTTCCCAACGTGGCGACTGCCGACACCCAGCCCGCCATCGGGGCGACATTGGCCTTTGGCCTGATGGCCGCGTTGCGTCAGGTCGACGCAACGGGCAAAGGCCAGCAGTTGGAGATTGCGCCACCGACGAACAGCGACGAAATATGCGCGCTCGCGTTCTCTGCGCACCCTGCCCCACCGCCAAACACACCACCCACACCGGGCCGAGATACGGACACATACCTGTCGGAAATGCCCAATGTGCCGATGACGGATCTGGAAAAGCGTGCATTGCGGGATGCGATGGGCACCTTTGCGACCGGTGTCACTGTCGTGACCACTCTGCAATCGGATGGGACACCCCGCGGATTTACCGCAAATTCCTTTACGTCCGTATCGCTGGATCCACCGCTGCTGCTCGTGTGCATCGCCAAAACGGCCCACAGCTGTGACACCTTCTGTGCCGCGCCGTCTTTTGCTGTCAACGTCCTCAGCGAAGGGCAAAAAACGCTATCAAACCTCTTTGCCTCACGCGATCCGGACAAGTTCGGGCAATGTGGCTGGCGCGGCGGCGCTGCCGGAATGCCTCTACTGGACGAGGCGCTGGCGGGGATCGTCTGTACACGCGAGCGACTGATTGATGCGGGGGATCACGTTATTCTGGTGGGCCGGGTGATAGATTTCTCCGCGCGTCATGCAGCCCCGTTGGGATACTTCAAAGGCAATTATTTCTCCATCGGTCTGGAAGAAGAACTGGTGTCAGCCGCCTCGCAGGCCGGACCGGTCAAGATCGGCGCGCTTCTTTCGCGTGGCAGACAACTGCTGTTGAGAGTCGGAGCAGATGGCGAGATCGGCATACCCGCGGCGGACGAACCACGGCAAAGCCTGCCTTTGCTCAAGAAACATCTGGAAAAGCTACGGATCAAGGCGCAGCTCGACTTTCTCTACGCCGTATATCAGGACAGCAGCACCGGCCATCATGGCATCTATTACCATGGCACAGCCGAGGGCTATACCCCGTCGGGGCACAAGTTCTTTGATCTGGATGACATCCCCCTGAAAAAACTGCCCAGCGCGGCGGAACGCAGTATGCTGACCCGCTATTGCGAGGAATTCCGGCACGGCAGCTTCGGCATCTATCTGGGCGACGAAACCACCGGCACCGTACGGCGCTACGCAGCCCCTGATGACACCTGAAATTCTGACCATGATCCAAGAGGTAATCTATGTTTCCTGAACTGAGAAAAGTCGTCACCTTTGACGAGGACATCCATCGCGAAGGCGAGCGCGCCGCTGACCCCATTCTGCGGATGATCGGCGTGGCCGCCGTTTTGCGCAACCCGTGGCATGGCCAAGGATATGTCGAGGACCTTGCACCCGAAATCAAACGTCTCGCCCCTCCATTGGGCCGGATGCTGACCGACCGCCTCATCGCGCTGGCAGGTTCCGGCGACGCAATCGAGGCCTATGGCAAGGCCTGCATCGCCGGCACCGATTGCGAACTGGAACATGCTTCTGCCCTGATCCATACGCTGCAATATGGCAATTTCTACCGCGAGGCCGTGGGTGCCAAGAGCTATCTGGGCTTTACCAACACGCGCGGACCAGCGAACACGCAAATACAGGTGCCGCTGATGGACAAGCATGACACCGGGCGGCGATCGCACTATCTGACCGTACAGTTTTCAATCTATGACGCCCCTGCGCATGATGAAATCGTGGTCGCACTGGGGGCCGCCACCGGCGGGCGTCCGCATCACCGGATCGGGGATCGTTACTCTGACCTTGCCGCCCTCGGCCGGGACGTCGAGAACCCCGCCGGGGTGGATTGAGCCGTGCGAATGGCGGCTATCGCAACGCGCAGGTCAGCGATCTGCGCCGCGATGTCGCCCTCCGCAATCACCCCCTCGGCTTGCAGTGTCGCTTCGGCGGCCTGCAACCAACACTCAAAATACTCGTTCTCGACACTTTGCGCAGCCCCGGACGGCGCGGCTTTCTCCATCTCGGTAATCTCGCGGGCGAGACGCGCTTGAAACGTGGCCCAGGGCACGTGCCCCGCATGCACGCAGCCCACAATCAAAGCAAAGATGCGGGCCTGCCACGGCGCGCGAAACAGCGGACCATCGCCACATATGTCGGGGATCACCGCCGCGATGTCATCCATCGTCTGCTTATGCGCCTCAAGCGGGGTCAAGATATGGCTCCCAGAGGTCGAGAAAAACCGTTGCGCCGCGCTCTGCCCCACTCCCCCATAGGTCCGCAGCACTAAAACGAACCGTATAGCAATGATGCGGATCAGGCCCGTCGCCGCGCGCCATCGCATCGGCAAACTGGAAAATCCCCAGCTCTGCTTCGATAACACCAACATGCCCGCGTACGTAGCGCGGCACGCGGGTATGCCCTGCCGGGCAATCGTCGCGCGCGCGTACACGCTGACCAATGGCAAATTTGGGGTCCGCGGTTTCGGGCGGATAAGACATCGCCCCCCCCGGCATGGGTCGCTTTGACCAACTCCTTCGCCGCGACAGGTCCATGCCCGTCCGGCACATCAAACCGCTTTCGACCCGTTGCCAGTTCCTCTGCATCAACCAGACCGGCCTCCAGTAACAGAGTCTGACAACCAATCGCCCATTTTTCGAAATAGTTCGCAGTCAGATACTGCGGCGGAGGCATCCTTTCGATCGCATGGCGGTGTTGGTCAGAATTAAACGGTGCCGACCACGCAATGGTCTCGGTCAGCGCAAAGGCGCGTTTTTGCCAATCGGCGCTGAACACCTCGTTAGCGTCGGTGGGTACAGGGCCGAACCCGTGCATGCCGCCCATATCATGGATACCGTCCATCTAACGCCCCCCTTACAGTCGTGCCGTACCGATCATGCCGTTACGCGTGACCATCGTGGCCAGCGTGGCAGTATCCTGCCCGTCCGTCCCTTCCGGCCTCTGCGGTAAAACCAGATAACGGATTTCGGCGGTGCTATCCCAAACGCGCACCTGCATATCCTCGGGCAACACCACGCCAAACTCGGCCAGCACGCTGCGCGGTTCGCGAACGGCGCGTGAACGGTACGCTGCACTCTTGTACCATGTCGGCGGCAGGCCAAGAACAGGCCACGGATAGCAAGAGCATAACGTGCAGACGACGAGGTTATGCACCTCGTACGTGTTTTCCAGAACGCGGATATGTTCCCCCTGAAACCCGGAAAACCCCATATCGGCAATCGCAGCGGTGCCGTCGCGCAATAGCCATGCGCGATAATCTGGATCAGTCCAGGCACGCGCCACCACCGCCGCACCATTCCGCGGGCCAGTTTCACGTTCATAATATTCGACAATGGCATCCAGCGCGGCGGGATCTACCAGCCCCTTAGCGATCATAAGCTCTTCGAGCGCGCGCACGCGCAGGGCCGCGCCTTCCTCCAGCGGGTCGTGATCGGGATGATCATGGGGCATAGCGAACGCGCCTTAATCCTGCGCGCCCAGAATGCGCGTGAGGTTGGAAAACTTAGCGATCAGGCTGAACACAGCGATGTTGATCAGCAAAAACAGCACCGCGATAGAGGCGATCACCGGTGTGTACCCATAGCGCAAGGCGTTGAAAATCTTGATCGGCAGCGTCTCGACCGTAAAGCCCACCGTCATCAACGCGATGATATATTCATTCAGGCTAAGCACGAAACAGAACGCAAACCCGGCAAAGGCAAACGGCGCCGCGATCGGCAGGATCACGGTGCGGAACACCACGGCATTACTGGCGCCCATGGTTTGGCTGGCCTCTATCAACGATTTATCGACACTCTCCAATCCCAGCGAAATCGTGACCAAGGGCAACGCCAGCAAGAAAATCGCATGGGCGATGATCACATTAATCAGCAGGCCATGCATCCCCGCACTGGTAAACAGTAACAAGAACCCCAATGCCATGATCACGGGCGGAAGGATAAACGGCGCGATCCCAAGCGCGAACAGCGCCTTGGCATAGCGCAGACCATAGCGCCACGCCGTATAGGCCACCGGCATCGCAATCAAAACCGCCAGCGTGGCCGAGGCCAGCGCGATCATCAGCGAATTCAACAATGCGTTGAACCAATCGCTCGCCACGAAAATCTCGGCGTACCAGCGGAATGAGAACCCGCGCGGCGGAAAGGCCAGAAAGCGTTTTTCGTTGAACGACACGGCGGTGATCACGACAATCGGGCCGATCAGGTAAAGCGCAAAGATCAGCAGATAGAGGCGGCGCATAAAGGTCATCATTTGCCCCCCGAGAATTTGGTAACCACGGCGATCACGCTGGCACTGAGCGCCAGCAGCACGACCGCAAGAGCCGACGCAAAGGGCATGTTAAAGTTAAAAATCGCCTGATCGGTGATCAGCACCGATAATGTCCAATGCTCGGGCTTGCCCAGCACCTGCGGCACGATGATCGCGCCCAGCGTCAACACGAATATGGTCACGCCACTGGAAATGATTGCAGGGCGCGTGACCGGCATCACTACCGTAAAGAATGTGCGCAGCGGCGACGCGCCCAGAGTGCGCGATGCCTCGATCAGGCTTTTGTCCAACCGGCTGAGCGCCGGGTAAAGCAACAGCACCGAAAACGGCACGGCCAGATAAACCAAGGCTGCCAGAACCGCCCCTGCCGATGGTGTCATGGCAAAACTTTTCTCGGCCAGACCGACCATGACCAGAATATTGGCGATCCCCCCCGTGCGCGACAGTAGGATTTGCCAGCTAAACGCAATCAACACTTCCGACAGCGACAATTGCGCGAGAATGTAGATCAGCCACAAGGTTTGCGAACGCGGCCCGAACTGGGTCAGCATATAGGTAAATGGATAGGCGATCAGCAGGCTCAGCAGTGCGATCAGCGCACACAGCCCCGCCGAAAACAACGCCCGCTCGATATAGAACCACGTCGCGAAGCGTTCGAAATGCTCCATGCTAAAGCCGAGCTGATAGTCGCCGGTTTCCGATGGCACCGAAACGCTCGTCATCAGGATCAAAACGAACGGTACGAAAAAGAAGATCCCGATCATCACCGACGACGGGATCAGACCGAGACTGCGGGTAAAGCTGCTGCCCTGTTGCATCCCCCCGCGCCTCAGGCTGCCAGAACGGTGCAGGCACCGACTGGCATTTCCACCGTCACGGCGTCACCGATCCGCACATCCGGCCAGTCCTTTGGCGTCAAGACCGAGATCACCTCGTGCCCGTTGCAATCCACAAGGATTTCAATCGTCGCACCGATATCGCGAACAAAGCTGACCGTGCCGGCAACCGCATTTGCCGGTGGGTTGCTTGCAGCCGGACGCACGAACACCTCTTCGGGACGTGTCATCAGCAATACGTCTGTGCCTGTGGGCTGGCCTGCGGCGCCACTCTCGACCCTAAGCTCGGCATCGCCGACGCGCACCGCGTTCTCGGCACTCATCCGGGCGGGCAATAGGTTGCTGGTTCCGATGAACCCAGCCACGAACTTGTCCACCGGTTTTTTGTAGATATCCATGGGCGTGCCGGTTTGCAGCACCTTTGCACGGCCCATCACCACGATCTCGTCGGCCATGGTCATCGCCTCGGTCTGATCATGAGTCACCACGACCGTTGTAATGCCCAGTTCCTGTTGCAGCTTCCGCAGCTCAATCTGCATCGCCTCGCGCAGGTTGGCATCCAGCGCCGACATCGGCTCGTCCAGCAAAAACACCTGCGGATTCAGCGCCAGCGCCCGTGCAATCGCCACACGCTGCCGCTGCCCGCCCGATAACTGACCGATGCGGCGGTCGGCGACACCGGGTAAATGCATCATATCCAACAATTCGCGCGCGCGATCCTCGCGTTCAGACCGCGAATGGCCTCGAATGCGCATCGCGTAGGTAATGTTCTCTCCGACGCTCAGATGCGGAAACAGGGCAAAGGACTGAAACACCATGCCAATATCGCGCTGGTGCACGGGCACGCGCGTCAGGTCGCGCCCCTCGAAACTGATGCTGCCGGTGGTCGGCTCTTCGAGCCCCGCGATCATCCGCAAGAGCGTGGTCTTGCCGCACCCCGACGGGCCGAGAAAACAAACCATCTCGCCGGTCTTGAAATGCAGGTTCACATCTTCAACGGCGGTAACACTGCCGAATTTCTTGGTGACGCCTTCGATGATGAGACCCGACATGCGCCCTCCCCCCGTTGTTGATTAGTCGGGCCCGCCTCACAAGGCAGGCCCGGATTTTCTGTCGTGGCTGTTAACCTGCGATGACCCGGTTCCAAGTATCCGAAATCCAGTCAGCATGTTCCTGATAGATGTCATAACGCGGGATGATCGGATCCTTGGGGCTGCCGACAGCGGCCAGTTCTTCTTCGGTCAGGTCGGTCAATTCGGCATTGACGACCGGCGCTGTGCCGACATTGCGCGCAAGCAGTGCCTGCGTTTCCGGCGTGGACATGAAATCAATGAATGCGTGAACTTCGTCCAGCGGCTCTACGTATTGCGGTACGATCCAATAACCACTGTCGAGCACGCCGCCCTCTTTGGGGAAGGTTGACACAACCGGGAAACCTTCGGCAGCGGCGAGGCCAGCCACGTCATGGTAATATTGCCCCATCGGAATTTCGCCATCCTGCAATGCCTGCTGGAACGCGCCCTCGTCCTTGTACCACAGACGTACATTCGGAACCATTTCCGCAATCTTGTCAAAGCATTGCTGGATGCCGTCCTTTGTGCTCAGGATATCGGTGCCGCCAAAATGCGTCGCAGCGGTGACTTCCAGCAGGAAGGAGTTGGAAGCCAGCCCCAGCACACCGATCTGGTCTTTGTACTGCTCATCCCACAGCGCCGCCCAGCTGGTCGGTGCCTCGGGGATCTCGTCAGAGTTGGTGCACAGCGTTATATACCACGACAGCGCCCCGACGCCGTATAGCCCGCCATCGTCATAGCGATCCTGAAAACGGTCGTTTAGGTTGCTGAGGTTCGGCAGCTTGGATTCGTCCAGTGTCTGGAACAGTTTCTGCTGCGCGCCCTCGTTGCGCGGTGTACCCGCCATCAGCGACACATCGGCGGGGGCAGTCTTGGCGCGGGCCGCGTTCTTGATCTGCACCAGCCAAGTCTCGCCGGTGGGCACCGCCATCGAATTCACCTCGATGCCGGTCGCTGCTGTGAACTCGGGAAAGATGAACTGTTTAAAGCTCTCTTCGAAAAAACCGCCATAGGTGCCGACCTTGATCGGACCATTTGCTGCGCGCAGGATTGACGGTGCGCTCAGCGCTACTGCGCCTGTCGCGGCGGCAGTGCCCATAAAGCGGCGACGTGAAAGGGTACGTGTCATCTGTAGTCTCTCCTTGTTGGATTTGGCTCAGGCCCAAGTCTTTGGCAGGACACAGAGCATTTCATAGAGCAGGTTCGCGCCGATCATCGCCGTCGCCCCTGTCGTATCATAAGGCGGAGACACCTCCACCAAATCAGCACCGACCACATTCAGCCCCTTGCAGCCGCGCACGATCTCCAGCGCCTGCATGGTGGTCAGCCCACCAATCTCGACCGTGCCGGTACCGGGGGCAAAGGCCGGGTCGAGACTGTCGATATCGTAAGTCAGGTAAACCGGCGCATCCCCGATCTGCGCGCGGATGTCTGCCATCAGCGGCGTCATCGATTTGTGCCAGCATTCTTCGGCCTGAACGACGGTAAAGCCCTGTTCACGCCCCCAGTCGAAATCGTCAGGCGCATAACCCGTGCCGCGCAATCCGATCTGGAACACCTTGTCATTCAGCAATAGCCCATCCTCGACCGCCCGCCGGAAAGGCGTGCCATGAGCGATCCGTTCGCCGAACATTTCGTCATTGGTATCTGAATGGGCGTCAATGTGGATCAGTGCGACGGGTCCGTGCTTTTTCGCAATACTCCGCAGCACCGGGTAGGTGAGCGTATGATCCCCCCCAGCGTCAGCGGCACAGTGTCATGACGCAAAATCTCATCGTAGGCTGCGGTGATGATGTCGACTGTTTTCTTCAGGTCGAACGTATTGATCGCGACATCACCAATATCGGCGACCTGCATTTTTGCAAAAGGCGCGGCACCCGTAGCCATATTGAAAGGACGCATCATGCAGCTCTCGGCTCGGATCGCGCGCGGGCCATGGCGCGTGCCCGCGCGGTTCGATGCACCAATATCCATCGGAATCCCGACAAAGCACGCATCCAGACCTTCGGCTGTCTTCTGCGAGGGCAACCGCATCATCGTCGTCTCGCCGCCGAAACGCGGCATGTCATTGCCACCCAGTGGCTGATTGAACCGGGCGGCTGTGATATCTTCTGGCATTCGGCGCTCTCTCCCTTGGCCTCGCAGCGAGACCGACATCAGCGACCATAAGCAGGGCGGCCGCATTCGAAAAATAACGATCATAGAAATTTTACATTTGCATATCCAAATGTGAAATCAAGGATAGCACGCCTGCAATGTCTGCCAGAACCGCTCGATCACCTTGGGCACGGCCCCCGACCGCCGGATCAACTGCATCGGGCAGCCAAAGTTGAACGTCTCGCAGGCCATCCGCCGCAAGCGCCCGTCAACCTCAAAAGAGGCCGCCAGATGTTCAGGCAGCAGGCCCAGATACCCGCCACTGAGGACCATCATCAACTGCGATTCGATTTGCCGAACGATCCTGTCCTCATCCGATGCAGCATAGGATTTCATGCGTTGCTGGCTCCAGTATCCGCGATGCACCCAAGGCGTATCCTCGATCTCCGCGTCAGTGATATCCACATCCTTGCGCGCAAAGAACGGATGCGTATCGGCACAATAAAGCGCATGCGGCTCCACATACAAATCCGTCAGATGCAGCCCTGAAACCAGATTATCAAAGCTGCCAAAACCGATATGGTAACTGCCGTCCAGCAACCCTGCCATAATGTCCTGCGGGTTCGAAATCGACAGATCGATGCGTACCGCCGGGGCCGCTTGGGTAAAGCTGCGGATCGCCTCGGGCAGCTTGCACCCCGGATCGGTCGTTATGGCATCAACCATCGCGATCTTGAGTTGGCCAACCAGATTGCCCCGCAGTTCCGCCAGATGCGCCGAATGCGTGTTCAACCCATCCAGCAGCGCCTGCCCGATCTCATGCACCATCCGACCTTTTTCGGTCAGCATAAAACCACGCCGCCCCCGTTGGCACAGCTTGACACCCAGCCGCTCTTCGAGCGCCGTGATGTGATTGGAAATGGTCGGCTGGCTGATGCCCAGTTCGATCTGCGCAGCAGAAAAGCCGTCATTGCGCACGACGCTGTCAAAAACGCTTAGCAGATGGATGTCAGAGCCGGTTAATTTCATCCATCCATTGAAAACGGCAAATGTATTAAATTGCAATGACCTATTTGCCTGCGCCGATCCGCCGACTAGGGTGCACAAAAGCGCGTGATCCATGCGCCGACACCTGACCGCCTATCAAGGACACAGAGATGACAAATACCCCTCCTCGCATGATGACAGCCGCCATTAGTGACGGCCCCGGTGCCCCTCTGGTTCTGCGTCAGGTCGCGACACCGCAACCCCGCCCCGGCGAAGTGCTGGTCAAACTGGAAAGCTGCGGTGTTTGTCATTCCGATCTGCATCTGCGCGACGGTCAGGAAAACCTGCCGGACGACTACTACCCCGTGATCTTTGGCCACGAGGGGATCGGCCGCGTCGTTCAGATCGGAGAGAATACGCCCGATGCGCCGGAAATCGGCACGCGCGTCGGCCTGCCTTGGCTTTATGATACTTGCCTTGCGTGCAAACCGTGTCGCAGCGGGTGGGAAACATTCTGCACCAGCCAGACCGCACGCGGCGTCCAGCGCGATGGTGCCTTTGCCGAATACGCATTGTCACCCACGGCGTTTACCATCCCGATCCCCGAAGCAATCGACCCGATCAAAGGCGCACCGCTGCTCTGCGCGGGCCTCACCGCGTGGTCAGCTCTGGCTCGCGCCGAGACAGGCCCGCGCGACAATGTCCTGATTATCGGCGCAGGTGGCCTTGGACAATATGCAGTGATGATCGCCAAGGCCCGCGGCGCGCGGGTTTTCGTGGTGGACAAAGACCCGGCCAAACTGGAGAGCGCGCAGGCGCTTGGTGCCGATCACGTCATTCCCGCAGGTCGCGATGCCGGAACCGCAGTCAAGGCCGCCGGTGGCGCGGATGTAACGATCAACTTTGCCCCCAGCCCCGCCGTCTGGAACACCGTGCGCGACGCGGTCAACCCGATGAGTGCAGTCGTCGCTGTCGCCATGGTTCACGAACCTGTGGACCTGTCTATGATGTGGTTGATCGACGGCGGGCATCGCGTTCTGGGCTCATCTGTGGGGACTCGGCAGGACATGATCGAGTTTCTCGATTTCGCCGCGCGTCACCCGCTGCCCATCGATGTCCAGACACTGCCGCTTTCTGGCGTTGACGCGGCACTCGACCAGCTCAAGCGCGGTGAAGTGACGGGTCGGTTGTGCATCGACTTTACGCTCTGACAGGTCAGGAGATCGCACCATGAAACTCGCCATGTTCCAGATGTCAGCGATTGGCGATCACGCCACCCGCCCCGCCCGGATCAAAGACGCGATGCAGACTGCATCAGACAACGGCGCAGACCTGCTGATCGCTCCTGAACTCGCCCTTTCCGGCTATGGGCGCGGCGCGGCGTTCGACGATCTGACGCAGGAGGCAGACGGAAACTGGTCTAGGGAACTGACCGAAATCGCGCGCAGCCTCGGCATCAGCCTCATTGCGGGTTTTCCTGAAACGCGCGACGGCACACATCATATCAGTGCGTTGGCGATTGATGCGCGCAGCGACGCCGCCCCGGTGATCTATCGCAAAACCTGCCTATATGGCGACTACGAGAAACAACACTTCGTCAGCCCCGGCCCCTCGACCATCATCGCGGATCTGGGCGGGCTGCGGGTCGGCATACTGATCTGCTTTGATATCGAGTTTCCGGAAAACGCCCGTCGACTTGCGCGTGCCGGTGCGCAACTCATCGCTGTGCCAACCGCCCTGCCCCAAGGGGCATCCGGCGCATTCATCGCACAACATGTGATCCGCACACGGGCCTTTGAAAATCAGATATTCATCGCCTATGCAAACCATGCCGATAGTGACGAGGCGTTCACCTATCAGGGATGTTCTTCCATAGCCGCCCCCGACGGCGCGGTATTGGCACAAGCCCCCGAAACTGGTGATGCCCTCCTTTACGCGGAAATCACGCCAGAAGCCTACGAAGCTGGCCGCGCCGAGAACCCATACCTCGCGGATTCCGAAACACTCGGCCTGCACGGCTGACGAACACGCCAACGTGCGGCCTTGCGAAAATTCGCGTGCCATAGAACTGTGAAATGGCGCACCTGAGAGGATTCGAACCTCTGGCCTCTGCCTTCGGAGGGCAGCGCTCTATCCAGCTGAGCTACAGGTGCCTGCGTGGCGATATAGCCCGGCAGGCCGTGGCCCGCAACGCCAAATCTGCACCCGCAGTCCGGCCTTTTGCAACCGCCGTTCAGGCGAACAAATCGTGGCACAGTTCCAATGCATCCACCAGCGCATCCACTTCAGCCTCGGTATTATAAAGTCCAAAGGACGCCCGGCAGGTCGCGGTCACGCCCAGATGCTCCATCAGTGGCTGCGCGCAATGATGCCCCGCCCGCACCGCCACGCCCTTTTTGTCTAGGATCGTGGATATGTCATGCGCATGACCTGCCCCATCCAGAGTAAAGCTAAAGATCGCGGCCTTGTCCGGCGCGTTACCCTGCACCTGTAACCAGTTCAGCCCGCCCAATCGGGTTTGCGCGTAGCTGCACAGGCCCGCCTCGTAGGCGGCGATGTTATCCATCCCCAGTGACATCATGTATTCCAGCGCGGCGCCCAGCCCGATGGTCTGCACGATACCGGGGGTTCCTGCCTCGAATTTCATTGGTGGATCGTTGTAGCTGACCGCATCCTTGGATACTTCGCGGATCATGTCGCCACCGCCCATGAACGCGCGCATTTCCGCCAGTCGGTCCTTTCGTACAAAAATAGCACCCGAACCGGACGGTCCATACAGCTTGTGACCGGTGATGGCATAGAAATCGCAGCCCAGATCATCCACATCGACCGGCATATGCACCGCCGCCTGACTGCCATCCACCAGTACTGCCACGCCGCGTGCATGAGCGGCCGCACAAATCGCCTTCACATCCACTTTGGTTCCCAGAACGTTGGAAAGGTGGGATATTGCGATCAGCTTTGTACGCGGTCCAATGGCGTCGATCACAGTCTGGGCATCAAGCGCGCCGTTGCTGTCCACATCGACCCACTTCAGGATCGCCCCCTGACGCTCGCGCAGAAAATGCCACGGCACGATATTGGCGTGATGCTCCATCACGCTTAGCACGATCTCGTCGCCCGGCTCGAACCGTGGCATGGCCCAGCTATAGGCAACCATATTAATGCCTTCGGTCGTGCCAGTATTCAGCACGATCTGATTTTCGTCGGCAACATTCAGGAACCGCGCAATGGTACCACGCACGTTTTCGTACTTCTCGGTTGCGACATTGCTAAGGTAATGCAGGCCGCGATGCACGTTTGCATACTCGTGCGAATAGGCCGTGGTGATCGCATCAATCACCACCTGCGGCTTTTGCGCCGAAGCACCATTATCAAGATAAACCAGAGGCTTGCCATTCACTTCTCGTGCGAGAATAGGAAAGTCCGCCCTGACATTGGCAATATCGAGCATTAGCTCACTCCTGCAAAAACGGCAGCGCCTATGACGCCTAGGATCACCGACAGCCCGACCACGATGGCAAAGACGGTAGTGATGAGAACACCTGTTGCCTTGAACAGATTTGCAAAGCCATGCGCGCTGTCGATGAAGACGACCAAAATGACCAGTCCCCAGACCGAGGCGACCAACACGAGGATCCCCCTAGGAACGGCGCAACCAGCATCAGCACTGCGACCACCAACTGCAACGCGAACCGCAGCACCTGTAGCCACGTCATCAGCGCCAGAATATCGACCAACCTTGCGCTGCCGCCCATCGACTGCCCGATCCAAGTAAGTGCGAACACCGTAAGCACCAACGCCCCGCCCAATGCCATGGAGAACAGCAAGGGCGATCTGAATATCGGGGGCACCATTGCCATAGTCGCCGGATCAGCCGGAGGTGACAGATATAGAGAGGCGGAATAGGCAATCGCATTCAGAACCGTCATCAGAACCAGTATCATCCACAGGCTTTGTGACGGCAGGTTTAGCCCCAAAATTCGACTCGCAGCATTGCGTGGGGCGAATAACGTCTCTTTCGTCAGGTCGACGAAGTAATCCCGGTTCATCATGGCACACCCCACTCCGCCTCATAAAGGTTAGCGCCCCAGAACCATCCGAAGACGGCCAACCACGCCAACCCAACCAGCGTCAGAGCTGGACCGGGACCGATAAAGCCCGCAACCAATCCGTTAAGCAAGATCAGCGGCGATGATGCCAGCAATGCCCAAAAGAGCGCCATGCGCGCGCCATAGGGGCTGCCCTTGCCCCCGAACGCCCGCGCAGCCCAATGCGTTAACAATGCGAGCGCATAAAGGATCAGCGGCGCGATGAATATCCACGCCAACAAGGTGCCGCCCAGCAGCGGATTCAACTCTTCGCCGGTAAGATGCGCCTGCCGCGCCAGACGCGGCATCTGGGCGACGAACACGATCACGCAGCCCGCCATCAGAACAGCAAGCGCACGATCCTCGCGTGGGCCCATAGCCAACTGACGGCGGAGCACCCGCCGGGGTCCGCCATAGGTGGCCACGATGTCACGTGTGACCGGCATCAGCCGCGCCTGCGTTCCAACCAGCCGGTCAGATGTCCGACAACCTCTTCGCGCAGCGCCTCGTCCTCGACCTCATCCACCGCCTCGGCAAGAAACGCGAGTGTCAGCAGGTCGGTCGCAAGACCGTGTGGCACACCGCGCGCCCGCAGATAAAACAGCGCCTCTTCGTCAATCGCCCCAGACGTCGAACCATGCGAACATGCGACATCATCGGCGTAGATTTCCAGTTCCGGCTTGGCCAGAAACTGGCTGTCCCCGTCCAGCAGCAGTGATTGACTGATCTGGTAACCGTCGGTTTTCTGTGCGCCAGCCTTGACCAAAATCTTGCCTTGGAACACACCCGTGGCCCCGTTGCGCAGCACTTTCTTGAACACCTGCCGACTTTCGCAGCGTTCGGCGTCGTGCGTGACGAACACCGTGTCATCATGCACGAAATCACCATCCCCCATTGCCGCCCCGGCGACATGGGCCATCGCATCATCGCCGGTCAATTCGATCACGCATTCATTGCGTGTAAGCATCCCGTTGGCGGTCATGGTAAAGGATTTAAAGCAGCTTTCTTCGCCCAGCCGCGCAAACATATGGGTCACTGCCCGCCGCTCGTGATCGCGCCCTTGCACGCGCACGTGATGGAACGCCGCGCGATCGGCGACGTCGACTTCCATGGACTTGTTGATGCGCGCCGCAGCCGGGCCAGTTTCCAGCAACGTGATCGATGCCTCTGGTTCCAGCTTGACCAAATGGTGCAGAATTGCGTCGGATGTAGTTGATTTATGGTGGTAAATCAGGTTAATTGGTTTGCTGACCTTTCCCGTGACATGCATCACGATCCCATCCGTCGCCGCCGCCGTGTTCAGTGCGGCCAACGGACGTGCAACCGGGTCTTGCCCGCGCGTTTCCAGAACACCATAAATATCACGTGCCCAGTGTATATCGGCCTGAGTGACATCTGCCAGCCGTTCGATCTGCACGGCTTCCAGCGTCAGGTCATCACTTGCCTCGGGATCAAACACACCGTCGACAAAGACGATCTTGAGCCGATCCAGCGCATCAAAGACTGGCGTTTCCTTGGGATCAAACAGGGCCGCTTCTGGCGCGTTAGGCTGCACCAGTGTGTCCGGGCGGGTGAATTTCCAATATTCATCCCGGCGGTCGGGCAAGCCCATCGTTGTGACACGCGCCAGCGCGTCCTGACGTGCGCTGGTTGCCCAGCCGGATCCAATTGGCACATCGAGCGCGGCCAGCCGCGCCTCGGTGGCATCCTGTTTTGTCTTTGCAATCGCCATCACGCGACCTCCGACAGCAGGTCCGAATAACCGTTCTTCTCAACTTCCATCGCCAGCTCGGGGCCGCCCGATTTAACAATGCGCCCATCGGCCATGATGTGCACGACATCAGGTTTGATGTGGTCCAGAAGCCGTTGATAATGCGTAATAACAAGGAACGCTCGTCCAGCATCGCGCAAGGCGTTCACACCGTCACTGACCAGCTTCATCGCGTCCACGTCCAGACCCGAGTCGGTCTCGTCAAGGATGCACATCTTTGGCTCTAGCATCGCCATTTGCAGAATCTCATTACGCTTCTTTTCGCCACCCGAAAAACCAACGTTGACGGGACGCTTCAGCATATCGGCGTCAATCTTCAGGTCTTTGGCCTTGGCGCGGATCAGCTTCAGGAAATCCGTCGCACTCATCTCGTCTTCACCGCGCGCCTTGCGTTGCGCGTTCACAGCCGTGCGTAGGAAAGTCATGTTGCCCACACCGGGGATCTCGACCGGGTATTGAAATGCCAGAAACAGGCCCGCCGACGCGCGCTCTTCGGGCTCCATTTCCAAAATATCTTCGCCATCCAATGCGGCGCTGCCTTCGGTCACTTCATAGCCATCACGGCCAGACAGAACATAGCTCAGCGTCGATTTGCCTGACCCGTTGGGGCCCATGATTGCATGCACGCTGCCAGCGTCCACCGTCAGGTTCACACCCTTCAGGATGGTCTTTTCCTCTTCTTCAAGGTCGACATGCAGGTTCTTGATCTCAAGCATTTTTTGCCCCTATCTTCTATACGGTTTTGCGCCCCTCAGGGCCGCGTCATCATGTGAATAATCGTCAGCAGTCGGTCCGCAGGTATCGCCATCGGCGTAACCTCGAACTCTGCCATGCGCCCAATCAATTGCGGGGCGCCGAGGAACTCCTCAATCCGGTGATAGCCCTTGCGCCGTTTGTAATCATCTACCAGCAAACGTACCGGGCGCGTGGTTCTGAATGCAGTGGCCATCGCGCACCCAGTGCGAAAGCGGCCATCGACCAGCACCACGTCGGGTTGTTGAAAATGCGGCTTGTCCCAGATCGCCAACGGATATCGCGCGTAGCGTTGCCATTCGGCGTCCGTCTCGGGATATCCCCATTCGCGGGTCGGACCGATATCTGCCCAGACGACCTCGACCTTGGACCCCGACACAGGCGGGGATTGTGCAAACCAGCCGCGCATCATATCCGCCCAGTTTTCATCGCTCTCGACTGAAAACACGGTTTTGCCCGGCATCTCCGACGCCAGAACGGTGGATCCCCCACTGCCGTACTCCAGAATGACTGACGCCTCAGCATAGGTGCGCGCGATATGCGCCGCCTCTGCATCGGGCATGGTCAATTCCGGTCGGGATACGGGCGCAATGTCACTCATCGCGCGCCCCACAGGATCGCTCTATGATGTTTAGGCCAGCCACTGTATTAGCCAACGGAGCCTTCAAGCGAGATCGCAACCAATTGCTGCGCCTCCATCGCGAATTCCATCGGCAGCGCCTGCAATACGTCCTTGCAGAAGCCGTTTACCACCAGCGCAACCGCCTCTTCCTCGTCCATGCCGCGCTGACGGCAATAGAACATCTGATCGTCGTCCACCTTGGATGTCGTCGCCTCATGCTCGACGCGGGACGAATTGTTGCGCACTTCGATATAAGGCACGGTATGTGCCCCGCATTTATCGCCGATCAGCAAACTGTCGCATTGGGTATAATTGCGCGATTCCTTGGCCTTAGGGTGCATACTTACCAATCCGCGATAGGTGTTCTGCGCCTTGCCCGCGCTGATCCCCTTGGACACGATCCGCGATTTCGTACGTTTACCTAGGTGGACCATCTTGGTGCCGGTATCGGCCTGTTGCATGTTGTTGGCGATCGCGATGGAGTAAAACTCTCCCTGGCTGTCGTCGCCGCGCAGGATACAGCTGGGGTATTTCCACGTTACGGCTGATCCGGTTTCCACTTGGGTCCACATCACCTTGGCCCGGTCACCTCGGCAATCGGCGCGTTTGGTGACAAAGTTGTAGATGCCGCCCTTGCCGTCCTCATCACCGGGGTACCAGTTCTGCACGGTCGAGTATTTCACCTCGGCGTCTTCCTCGATGATGATCTCGACGACGGCCGCATGTAGCTGTGCAATATCACGTGCAGGTGCAGTGCAGCCTTCCAGATAGCTGACATAGCTGCCCTTGTCCGCGATGATCAGCGTCCGCTCGAACTGGCCGGTATTCTCGGCATTAATGCGGAAATAGGTGCTTAGCTCCATCGGGCAGCGCACGCCGGGCGGCACGTAGACAAACGACCCGTCAGAGAACACCGCCGAATTGAGCGTGGCATAAAAGTTGTCCGAAACCGGCACGACAGTCCCCAGATACTTGCGGACCAAATCGGGGTATTCGCGGATCGCCTCGGAAATCGAGCAAAAGATCACACCGGCCTTTTTCAATTCCGCCTGAAAGGTCGTGCCGACCGATACGCTGTCGAACACCGCATCGACGGCCACCTTGCGCCCCTCGGCGGGAACATCCTCTGCACCCTCGACACCAGCAAGAATCATCTGCTCTTTCAATGGGATGCCGAGTTTTTTGTAAGTTTCCAACAGCTTGGGATCGACCTCGTCCAGCGATTTCGGTTTGACCTCCATCGATTTTGGACGCGCATAGTAATACTGATCCTGAAAATCGATCTCGGGATAATCGACCATCGCCCAGTCAGGCTCTTTCTTGGTCAACCAACGCGCGTAGGCTTCCAGCCGCCACTCGGTCATCCACTCAGGTTCTTCGTTCTTTTCGGAAATGAGCCTTACGATGTCCGGGGTCAGGCCCTTGGGCGCGTATTCCATTTCGATATCAGTGGACCAGCCATACTTGTATGCCCCGCCAACTTCGCGGACTGCATCAACCGTTTCCTGATCGACGCCGTCCTTGACCTGATCGTTATCCAAAGCCGCCATGCGTCTCTTCCTTTCCTTCACGCCGTGCGGGCGCGGTGTTTCTCAAGGCGCTTCAGCCAGCTATCGGCAAAGCGCAATACATCTTCTTCAGTGTTCTCAGGCCCCAAAGAAACCCGAATGGCCGAGGCCGCGTCATCCGCCGAATACCCCATCGCCATCAACACGCGACTAGCGCGAACCTTGCCGCTGGAACACGCACTGCCTGCGGAAATGGCAAATCCGGCCAGATCCATCGCCATCACCTGAGTCTCGCCCTTCCAGCCCGGCGTAAGTATGCAAGACGTATTCGGCAAGCGCTGCGCATCTTTCCCGACAAAAATAGTCTCTTTTGCGCGGGCTGCAATGGTCTTTTCTAGAATGTTTCTAAGTTTCTCAACCCGATCCCAAACACCATCCGCCAGATCCTGCGCCGACGCCTCAGCCGCAGCGCCAAATCCCGCGATACCGATGATATTCTCGGTCCCCGAGCGGCGCCCCATTTCCTGACCTCCGCCCCTGATTTGCGCAGCAATCTCAGTGCCGCGCCGCAACACCAGCGCCCCTATACCCTTTGGTCCGCCGATCTTGTGCGCGGATATCAGTGCCATTTCCGTGCCTGCCCAGTTAAAGGCAACTGGTACTTTGCCAAAACCCTGCGTCATGTCGCTGACGGCCAGACCCTGCGGCAGGCTCTGTACCACGCCCGTTTCCGAATTCGCCAACTGCAACGTCGACCTCTCCGGAGAATTCACCGATACGCGCCCGTCTGCTCCGACCATCAGGCTGTCATCGGCCCAAGCCCCCACCGCGTCATGTTCAATGGCCGCCCCCGAAAGGTCGCGCCCCGAGCAAGCCAGAGCCGCCGCTTCGGTCGCGCCGGAGGTAAAGACCACATCCGCCCCCTCTGCCCCGATCGCCGCCGCGACCTGCGCCCGCGCCCGCTCGACCAAGGCCTTGGCCGCACGACCTTCGGCATGCACGCTTGACGGATTGCCGACAAGCTGCATCGCGGCGATCATCGCATCGCGCGCGCCGGGCCGCAGAGGTGCCGTCGCATTGTGATCCAGATAGATCCGCGCGGTCATAGCGTTGCCCACCAGTCTTCTTTGCAAAAATACGCGCACCGCAGGCCTGCGGGGGTGGCACAGCCGCACCTATCCCTGCGCGACGCCGCAGGCGGCGCAATCCCTTTGACGCAAATCACGCTCAATCCTCGTCCACGACGGCAAACAGGATCGGAACCGCCGGGCATGGTGCCAGCGAATTGCCCACCACGTCACTCAGCCGGGCCTGATGCAAAAAGACATAAACATGCGCACTCAGCCCTTCCCAGAGCCGATTGGTCACCGATTGTGCCCGACTGCCGGACGCCCCGCCGGATGCTCCGGCGCCCTTGTGCAAAGCATCAACCGTTTCATCCACTGCTGCCAGAACTTCGGCCACACGGATTTCGGACGCAGGCCGCGACAGGCGGTATCCTCCGCCCGGGCCGCGCACAGATGCCACCAGATCGGCGCGGCGCAGCTTGACGAATAACTGCTCGAGATAGGGTAGCGAAATGTCCTGACGACGCGACACATCTCCGAGCGTGACCAGCGCGCCCTCGGGTTGAAGTGCGATATCGGCAAGCGCGACCATCGCGTAGCGCCCTTTCGTGCTGAGCTTCATCTGCCGTCCCCCTTGAAAAGATTGACCTTGCGCCGCGCAACGCTTATCTCGCATGCAGCCAGAGTGCCCGGCATCGTCCCGGGTTAAGTTTAGAATGATTCTAAAGTGCAGGCGGGATTTCGTCAAGAATACCCGCATGTGCGAGTTGACACGACAACGCAAGGAAAAAGGGACCTGAATGCCCGAGGTAATCTTTCCCGGCCCAGAGGGCCGTCTCGAAGGCCGCTACCATCCACAAAAGGAAAAAGACGCACCAATCGCGATCGTCCTGCATCCGCATCCGCAGTTTGGCGGAACGATGAACAATAAGGTCGTCTATAATCTGCATTACGCCTTCTACAACATGGGGTTTACCGTGCTGCGGTTCAATTTCCGCGGCGTCGGACGCAGCCAAGGTGAATATGATCAGGGCGTCGGAGAGTTGTCCGACGCAGCGTCGGCGCTCGACTACCTGCAATCGATGAATGCCAATTCCAAGCATTGCTGGGTGGCAGGATTCTCCTTTGGTGCCTGGGTCGGCATGCAGCTTTTGATGCGACGCCCGGAGATCACCGGGTTTATCAGCGTATCGCCACCGGCCAACATGTATGATTTCTCATTCCTTGCGCCCTGCCCATCCTCGGGCCTGATCATCAATGGCAGCAATGACCGCGTGGCCCCACCGGCGGACACCACCGCGCTGGTGGCAAAGCTGCATGAACAACAAGGGATCACGGTCCAGCATGACGAAGTGCCCGATTCCGGCCACTTCTTTGAAGAGCCGCATATGGACACGATGATCAGCACGGTCACCTCCTATGTTAAGCGTCGCCTGACAGAAGGCACACGCTGACCGATGGGCGTGACCGAGGATCTGGCCGACGCGCTTGCGCAGGACGTCCTGAAGGCGATCGA